>CAYUVR010000027.1:0-24652 GCA_964448225.1 uncultured Faecalibacterium sp.
AAGCAAGACGACCGATACGACCGAAACCGTTAATAGCAACTTTTACTGACATAATGATTTACCTCCAAAAATTGAATTGAAAATTAAATTTTTACCTTTAATATATTACCCGATTTGTCTGAATTTTTCAACCTTTTTGAAAAAGATTTTGCTCAAAAGCTCAATATTTGTTATGTTCAACAAAATCTGCGGTTTTCAAGATATTTTTGGTACAAGACTAACCAAAAAAAACAGCAAGGAGAAAGTAGCAAAGCGCAAAGAAATCCTCTCACTACTTACTACTCACTCACACGCTCTGTTCATCAAGGCTGAGATAGAAGCCGGGCACAAATTCATTTATAAATGCTTCCGCTTCGGGAAGATTCATTTTATCAATTGCCCTTTCGGTACTCTCGAGTGCCTTCTGAAATTCAATATTTCCTGCCTTTTTTTCTTCAATACACTTGATAAGTGCGGAAATTTTATCCGCCGCTTTAACTATCCTCCAAAGGTATTCATCCTCTTCTTTTTTGAAAAAAGCGGATTCATAATATTCTCTCATATCCTCGGGAAGCATTGAAAGAAGCTTTTGACTTGCAACAGTTTCAACCTCTGCATAAGCCTTCTTCATTTCCTCGCTGTGATACTTCACGGGAGTGGGCATATCGCCTGTTATAATTTCAGGCATATCGTGATAAAGGCCGAGAAAAGCGGCTCGTTCTGCATTCAGATTTTTTCCGAAGCGTTTGTTTCCGATAACCGCAAGAGCGTGGGAAATTATTGCCACATCGTTGCTGTGCTCACTGATATTTTCTTCTCTTGTGTTTCTCATCAGTGCCCAGCGGTTGATATATTTCATTCTCGAGTGCATTGCAAAAAAGTTACTGCTCATATTTCTCTCCTTAATTTGTACTTGTCTTTTTCTTTGAAATGGTATAATCGTTACCGATTCCCGCCGCAAGTGTAAAGGGAAAATCCTTGCTAGGATCCCAGGCATAAAGATAGGCTACTGCCGTTTGTGTCTCATACCAGGTTTCATATGGATGTATGATATAGAAAAGACCGTTTCCCATATATTCCATTCCGAGGTCGCCGTTTTCAGCATACCAGCCGTAGATGTTATGCTTTGCATCATAGTCACCGTCACAGTAAAGTGTCAGCACATACTGCTCATCCTTTTGCGGCTGACCGAGAAGTTCCGTCTTATAAGGCTTAATATCGCCGTCGATAACAAACATCGAATACTTGTTGAACTCCTGTTTGCCCGTTACATAAGCATTGAGAAGCCACACATTAAGCTCATCGAAATAAGTCATTGTCTGCACACCGTAATTTGTATTGCCCGTATATAAAAAGTACTTACCCTCATAATCATACGGGCCGCTTTGGTGATATTCCTTATAGCTCAGTGGCTGGGAATATATCTTCCACCAGGTGGATACATCATATTGCAGAATCACCTGATAATCGTTGTCAGGTCTTGACGGCTGAGGCGTAATACCGCAGGCTATGGTCAGATAATTGCCTTCTCCCGTTTCAAAAGAAGGGCCGAAGCAGATTCCGTCAGTTCCTGCAACACCGTATCTTCGTTTGAAGTCACCGTTTTCAAGAGATACCGTTGCGCTGAAATCATTATATACCTCACGAAGATGTACGGTGCGGATAAGTCCGCATTTTGCTGCACTCAGGTCAATCTCATCAAGCCCGTCAACATCAATAATCGCCACATAGAGAGCCTTTTTGCCCGGCGGATTGAAAGAGCCGTAAACCTTGCCGTCAGCTTCATTGTAGCATATATCGCCAAGGTGCCCTTTTATCCCTTTGATTGTGCCAAGAACATTGCCCTCAAAGTCACACTTGACAAATGTGTTGGTGTAGGAATAATAAATAATCTGATTTCTTTTATCAATGGCTATTCCCTGACAATGCTTGACATCCCAAGAACCGCTTGCAAGAGAAAGGGGCAGAATATCGATAACAGAAATATTTTCAAAATCAATAACGGGCTCTTCGGTAACGGGTACCGTAGTCTGCACTTGGGTGGTTGTCTGTGTTGTTTGCTGTGTTGTAATTGATGTTACGCTGACGGTTGTCGGGTCTGTTGTTTCTTTTTCAAAGGAAAGGAGACCTGTTTTCACCAAAAGAAAAGCACAGACAGCAACCGGAACAAAAACAAAAAAGCAAAGTGCCGTCATCTGAAGACGTTTTTTCATAAAAAGTTCTCCTTTCTAAAAATTCAAGAGGCTTTCATATTCCGGAAAGCCTCTTTGTGTAAAAGTGTCAGTGTCAGATGATGTCGCCTTCCATACCCGGTGTGCAGGATGCCGCATTGCTTTCATCTGTGTCGATATGCATTGCAAGTGCATAAGAGGGGCTTACTCTTACAATAACGTCGCCGAAAACAAGAGCACGTCCGTCAGATTCAACCTTAACATTAACAATCTGCTTGTCGCAAAGGCCATACTTTTCTGCATCAGCGGGAGTCATATGAATATGTCTTTTTGCGATGATTACACCGTCATTAAGCTCAACCTCACCCTTGGGGCCGACAAGCTTGCATCCGCCGCTGCCAACGAGGTCACCGCTTTCACGGATGGGAGCCTTAACGCCGATTGAACGTGCATCACCTGCTGAAAGCTCAACCTGTGTTTCGGGACGAACGGGGCCGAGAATTGAAACACCGGGGAAGCTGCCCTTGGGGCCGATAACCTGTACTCTTTCTTCACAAGCGTACTGGCCGGGCTGAGAAAGATCCTTTTTCTTTGTAAGCTCATATCCTTCACCGAAAAGAATGTCAAGCACTCTGCGGCTGACGTGAATGTGTCTTGCTGATGTTTCTACCAAAACAGGTCTGTTCATTTTATAAATCCTCCAATAATAAATATATATTGTTGCAAACCATATTTTACAACATATTTATGTTAAATTCAACATTCAAATTGAAAAAATATGAATTTATGTTAAAATGTATATAGAAAAACTGTTTCAAAGGAGAGGAAAATATGAGCAAAACAATGGAAGAACTCAGAATTGCTTGTTTAAGCTGCAACAATTGCCCCTTGAGAGAAAAAGCAACTCAGGTTGTTTTCGGTGTGGGAAACCCCGAATCAAAGGTTATGTTTGTGGGCGAAGGCCCGGGAGAACATGAAGACAGACTCGGTGAGCCCTTTGTCGGCAGAAGCGGCCGGCTTCTTGACAAATATCTTGAGCTTATGGACCTTGACAGACACCGGAACGTCTATATTGCAAACATTGTCAAGTGCCGTCCTGAGCAAAACCGTGACCCGAAGCCTGAAGAACAGGACATCTGCATCACCTGGCTTCGTGAGCAGTTCAAAATCATCAGACCGAAAATCATCGTATGCCTCGGAAGAATTGCGGCACAAAAGCTGATTTCACCCGATTTCAGAGTAACAGCCCAACACGGACAGTTCATTGAAAAAGGCGGAATCCTTTTTATGGGCACATTTCACCCGTCAGCGCTTCTGAGAAACGCATCCAATTCGCCTGCGGCTCTTTCAGATTTTCAGGCGCTGAGAAACAAAATGGAAGAACTGGGACTGAAATAACAATCGCCTTCGCAGTCTTTTGATTTTGCGAAGGCCTTTTGTTTCCATCGTGGATTTCACCTGTCGGATTTGCCCTTAATCTTGACAAATTACACTAAGTGGAATATCATAAACTTGATTATATTTAAATTAACACTGATATTGAATATTACACGTCAGGAGGTAGTTATGGAGTTTATAACAGCCATTTCAAGATATATTCTTCCCATTGTTACGGTTATTCTTTTAACAAAATGCATTATGACTCTGCTTCTCGGTCATGCGAAAGAAAAAATATACGGCTATATCATTGATATGAAAACAGGGCAGAAATATGCCCTCAACATGTGGGAAACCTCAATCGGCAGAAGTAACAGCTGTGATATCGTCATAAGCTACAACTCGGTTTCACGTTCTCACGCCGTTATTTCAAGAAGAATTGACGGCTGGTATGTTTATGACCTGCTTTCAAAAGCAGGTATAAAGGTAAACGGCGTAGCCTGCACAAAAAAAGCCACAATCAACCATGGTGATATTTTGTCTTTCAGCAATATGAATTTCCGCTTCGAAGTGGCTGATGACCCTGTTCAGCGAGTGGGCAAAAACAAAAAGCAGAAAAAAACAAAGGCTAAATCTGCTCCCCACGCATCAGAAAGAACTGCACCGCCGCCAAGACCTGATATTCAGCAGCAAAAGCCGAATACATACTATGCGCCTCAGGACTTCTATGACGAATACAACAAACCCCACATCAACATAAACAAGCGCACGGAAAATGAAGTGCCCATAACCTCGGACATTTATTCACAAAAGGGATCTTTCACAATTGAAGCTCCCTCTGAAATGCACGAAAGACAAGCAACCGTTCTTCAGCCGAGACTTATCAATAAAGACAGCGGCGAAGTATTTATTCTTTGCGGCAATGAAGTCAAAATCGGTTCGGGTCTCAAGTGCGACATCAAGCTTAAATCCCGTGAGGTTTCACGTTATCACGCTTTGCTTGTGCTTTATGAGGACGGTTGGGCAATTGAAGATTCAAATTCAGTTTCCGGCACATTCCTCAATTCAAAAAAAGTTACTGAGCCTCGGCTTCTTTTTGACGGCGACGTTATCGCTTTGGGTGATGAACGTCTGTACTATAAAACCACCAACAGATAAGGAGGGAAAGAATGACACAGAGAAAATCAATTTCAAAAGGTGACAGAATCAGAAGAAAATACCGTTATGTTGACCGTTCCTTCATTCTTTTTCTTCTCACGCTTTTTCAGGTTGTGTCCTTCACGCCTGTTATCTTTGCTGACGGTGAAATACATTTCAAAACCGCCTTTATGCTTTTAGGCTACATCGGCTTTGAATGGCTTTATGTTTCAATTATGCACTCAGCTTTTAAAAAGCTGAATTTCGAATTGGAGCTTATTGCATTTTTTCTCAGCGGCATCGGTCTTTGCCTTACTGCAAGTGTCAGCGAAGACAGTATGCTCAAGCAGCTTATCACCGTTATCGGCGGTGTTGTGGTCTACGATATCCTTCTGTGGTTTTTGAAGGATGTCAAAAGAGTTATGGCGGTACGTTTTCCTCTTGCCATATTTACACTTCTTTTCTTCGCAGGCTCATTTCTTTATATCCGCTTTTTTGTCGGTTCAATCAACGGCGCCTATAACTGGCTTTCCTTCAACGGATTTACAATTCAGCCATCGGAGTTTGTGAAAATCGCTTTCGTTTTTGTCGGTGCGGCATCTCTTGACAAACTTCTGACCACGAAAAACATTTACCTTTACATCGCTTTTGCAATGGGCTGCATCGGTATTCTTTTCCTGATGAAGGACTTTGGCACGGCGCTTATCTTCTTTTTCACCTTCATTGTTATCGCCTTTATGCGTTCCGGTGATATCCGTTCAATCATATTCATCTGTGTTGCGGCTGTTCTCGGTGCGGTGCTGATTTTATATTTCCGGCCCCACGTTATGGCACGTTTTGAAGCATACCGCCACGTCTGGGACGATCCTTACGGCAAAGGTTACCAACAGACAAGAGTTCTTATGTATGCTGTCAGCGGCGGCCTGCAGGGTCTGGGTGTGGGCAACGGAAAGCTTCGCAATGTTTATGCTGCAACAACGGACCTTGTTTTTGGTATGATTTGTGAGGAACTTGGCATTATCATCGCTTTTGCAATTGTTATTGCCTTCGCTTTCATTGCAATTTACGCAGTCAAAAGCTCAAAAAGCGCTCCTTCAACCTTTTATTCAATTTCTGCCTGCTCCGCTTCGGCTATGATACTTTTCCAGACCTGTCTCAACATTTTCGGCATCACCGACCTTTTGCCCCTCACAGGTGTGACACTCCCCTTCATAAGTCAGGGCGGCTCGAGTATGGTCTGCTGTTGGGCGCTGTTCGCCTTCATCAAGGCGGCAGACATCAGAGCGTATCCAAAAATGTATAAAACCTAAAGGAGGCAAAAAATGAGAAACACAACAAAAAGAACTTATGTTATCCTTTTCCTCATCGGCGCTTTCTTTATAGGGCTCGGAATTATGCTTTACACCTTTATTTCAGACGGTGATACCTGGGTTGCAAACAGAGCCAACGGACACCTTTATTCAAACGGTGAACTGACAGTTGCAGGTACGATTTACGACCGCAACGGTACTGCCCTTGTTTCAACCGAAAACGGAAAAAGAATTTATAACAGCGACAGTGCTGTGCGAAAATCCACACTTCACGTTACGGGCGACTCGGCAGGTTATATTGCAACGGGTGTTCAGACCTTATACCGTTCCAACCTTGTGGGCTATAATTTTGCCGAAGGTATTTACAACACCCTCACCTCAGATGAAGGCTGTGACATCAGGCTGACAATTGACGCCAATGTGAGCAAGGCGGCATATAACGCTATGAACGGCAAAAAAGGTACGGTTGTGGTTTATAACTACGAAACAGGCGAAGTTATCTGTATGGTATCTTCACCCACCTATGACCCTCAGAACAAACCGTCAGAAAGCACACTCAACACAGATGCATATAACGGTGTATATCTCAACAGGGCGATTTCAGGTGTATTCACACCCGGCTCAACCTTTAAAATTGTCACCACAATCTGTGCAATTGAAAATCTGCCCGATGTTTATTCAAAAGAATTCAAATGCACGGGGAAATATGACACAGGTGTGGGCGAGGTTGTCTGCAACGGTGTTCACGGCACGATTGACCTTGAAAAAGGGCTTAACGTCTCCTGCAATGTGGTTTTTGCTCAGCTTGCAAACGAAGTCGGAAAAGACGCTCTGACCGAAACCGTAAGACAGCTCGGGTTCAACAAAAAAGTCACCGTCAGCAAGGCTGCCACCGTCAGAAGCACCTTTGATGTTTCAGAAAGCACAAAGCTTGACCTCGGCTGGGCAGGCATAGGTCAGTACACAACACTTGTCAACCCCACACAGATGCTGATGCTTATGGGCGCTGTCGCAAACGCAGGCACAGCAATTACACCCTATATCGTTGAAGATTCATCGGAAATTGTTGATGTCAAAAACAAAGTCAGTTCTTCGGTTAATCTTTCCGAAGAAACTGCAAACAAAGTGAAAAAGCTTCTGCGCTCAAACGTCAAAAATTACTATGGTGACAGCAAGTTCCCGAATCTTGAAATGTGCGGAAAAACCGGCTCCGCTGAGGTTATCGGTGACAAGAGTCACGCCTGGTTTGTGGGCTTTTCACAGAAAGAAAACTTCCCTTACGCAATTGTTGTCTGCCTTGAAAACGGCGGCATCGGTCTTTATGATGCCGTACCCGTTGCCAACAAAACAATGCAGGCTGTACTGGCGTCGGTAAGCTGAAAACAAAAAAACAAGGCAGAAACATCTGCCCATACAACAAAAATACCGCCCGGTGGCGGTATTTTTTATCAATAGTTTTCTTTTCTGACTTCAAAGTAGCTCTGAGGATGAGCGCATACGGGGCAGATTTCAGGAGCTTTCTTGCCCATTACAAGGTGTCCGCAGTTGCGGCATTCCCACATTGTTTCTTCACCCTTTTCAAATACCTTCTGCATTTCAACATTAGCGAGAAGTGCACGGTATCTTTCTTCATGACTCTTTTCAATTTCAGCAACCATTCTGAACTTTGCTGCAAGCTCTGTAAAGCCTTCTTCTTCAGCGTCCTTTGCAAAGCGGTCATACATATCTGTCCACTCGTAGTTTTCGCCTGCCGCGGCAGCTGCAAGGTTTTCTGCTGTGTTTCCGAGTTCACTGAGAGCCTTGAACCACATCTTTGCGTGTTCTTTTTCGTTATTTGCTGTCTGTTCAAAAATTGCTGCTATCTGCTGATAGCCTTCTTTCTTTGCAACTGAAGCAAAGTAAGTATACTTATTTCTTGCCTGAGATTCGCCCGAGAAAGCTTCCATAAGGTTTCTCTCGGTTTTTGAGCCTTTAAGTTCCATATTTATTTCCTCCAAGAAAAATCGTTTTGCGGCACTTCACCGCTTAGGTATAATTTACCATTTAATATAAGTTTTGTCAATTGTTGAGTGTTTATTCAATCATTAAACACTCAATCCGTGTACAGATTTATACACTCGCTTTTTACACTCAGCGCAACTCTTCATTCACAACTGCTTCGAGTCTGTAAATCGGCTGACCCAGATCTGAAAAGCGCTTTTCATATTCGGTGACAATGTTGCCTTCAAAGCCGCTGTTATGAAGGTCAAGACTTACATTCTTTATGCCGTAACCGCTTTGAGAAAACTCCTCAATTGAAAATTCAAAAAAGTGCATATTATCCGTCTTCTGATGTATCTCGCCACCCTCTTTCAAGAGCTTGCGGTAAATATCGAGAAAATATCTGTGAGTCAGACGGTGTCTTGCATATTTTGCCTTTGGAAAGGGACAGGAAAAATTGAGATAGATAAGCTCAATGCTGTTTTCAGGAATATATGAGGGCAGATACTCAGCACAGCTTGCCATAAAGCGAACATTGGTGAGGCCTTCCTGTTTCACCTTTTCTAAGGCTGCAACAATAACATTTTTAATCTTTTCGACAGCAATGAAATTGATATCAGGATTTCTCTTTGCCGTTTCAAGAATGAATGTACCTTTTCCGCAACCGATTTCCATTTGTACCGGATTATCGTTTCCGAAAATCTCTTTCAGATTATACAGCCTTTTGTTCTCATCAGCCTTGCTGAAATCCTTGTCATCTTCAACTGTTTCAAGAAGATACTCCCGACATTCATAAAGACGTGATTCAAGATTTTTCTTTTTTCTCATTCGCATAAGTCAATAACCTCTTTTGCCTTATAAACGTTTCAAGGGCGGATATTATCCGCCCGCAAATCAAGTTTTATTTTTTCAGAGAATAGCTGTATTCGCTCTCATCAAGCCAGAGTCCGTCATAGAAATCTCTGATTCTCACAATAACTTCATCTTCGTAAACTTCAACCTGTGCGCCGATACCTGTGTCATATCCTTCTGTTTTGTATTCAGTGCATCTGGGAAGATTGATACAGCTGACACCGTCAAGCTCGTAAATGCTCTGCTGAGTAAACTCAGCGTGTGTGTGTCCGCAGAAATAAAGAAGATTGTCATAATCGTTCAGAATATCCGTCAGTTCATCACTTTCTCTGCCTTCAAGATAATTGGCAGGATGATGTGCCATCACAAAAATCTGAGCACCATTTTCATCAGCTTCAGCAAGAATACCTTTGAGCCAGGTGAGCTGTTCGTCAGAAAGATACATTGTGTTGACGGTTGTGTCTTCAGAAGAAAGAACAATGAAATAGCAGCCGTTTATCACCTTGTAAAAATAAGGCTTGGTGAGTCCGCTATCAATGAAAGCGTTGTTATATTCCGTAAAGCGTTCAGAATATTCAGCGTATGTGCCTTCACCGTTACTCAGGTCGTGGTTGCCTGCGGCAACAAGAATTTCCTCGGCAGGCTTCAATGCATTCACAGCACCGTAAAAGAGCATACTTTCAATATCCTGACCATTCATTGTGTTGTCACCGAGAAAAATAATTGCATCGTTTCCGCCCTCAACGCTTTTTGCATCTTTGAGGATTTTTGTGAACACCTTGTAAGTGTCAATAAATGTAAATTCCACATCAGGGCCTTCAATATGACAGTCTGAAAGAACGGTGAAGTTAAGCTTCACTTCGTCGGCATTTTTCACTTCGTGACCTTCGGGGCAGGCTGAAATTGACATGGTCAGCATAATTGCCGTGATTGCCATTGCGATAAACTTCTTGATTAAAAACATAATAATCCTTCTTTCTTTTGATTATACTTTAAAAATTGTTGTGCTTTTAAATGCTTCGCCTTTTTTGAATGTGCATTGAGGGAAGAAGTGCTGATTGGGTGTGTCGGGATAATACTGAGTTTCAAGGCAGAAACCGTAATGCTGCTTAAGCACGATGCCGTCTTTGCCCGTTTCCGTGCCGTCAATGAAGTTGCCTGTGTAAAGCTGAACACCGGGAAGGTCAGAATAAACTTCAAGCTTTCTGCCGCTTTTTTCATCCTTGACCTTTGCCACAATGCGAAGCTTGCCTGCTTCGCCGTTGACGCAGAAGTTGTGGTCATAACCACGGCACATTATAAGCTGTTCGTCATCAGCTTTTATATCCTTGCCGATTTTCTTCGGCACTCTGAAATCAAAGGCTGTGCCGTCAACCGATCTCAGTTCACCTGTGGGGATACTGTCTTCATCGGTGGGAGTGTAATAATCACAGTTGAGCTGAAGCTCGTGGTCAAGCACATCACCGTTTGCAGTTGTGCCGAGATTAAAATATGCATGGTTTGTCATGTTGATAATTGTTTCTGCATCAGGAACTGCCTTATAGCGGATTTCAAGCTCGTTGTGGTCTGTGAGAATGTATGTAACAGTCACGTCAACATTGGCAGGGAAGCCCTCTTTGCCGTCGGGTGAACGGTAAGAAAACTCCACAGCATCGTCAGCAATGATGATAGCCTTCCAGATTGCACTGTTGTATTCTCCGCCGCCGTGAAGACAGGTTTTACCTTTTTCGTTCTGTGTTACCTGATATTGCTTGCCGTCCACGGTAAACCTGCCGTCGCAAAGTCTGTTTGCATACTGACCGATAATGTTACCCGTGTATGTGCCCGAGGCAATATGAGAAGCCACATTGTCAAAGCCCATAATAATATCACCCATTTTGCCGTCCTTATCGGGACAGTTAAAGCTCTGCAGGGTTGCACCCCTTGTGATGATACCTGCGGAAACACCGTTGTTGTTTTCAATTGTGAAAAGGTGTACTTGGGTACCGTCGGGCATTGTGTCAAAAAGTGTTTTTGTAACGCTCATTGAATTTTCTCCTTTTATATAGAAAATTAACCGATAAAATATCCATCGGTTAATTTTAACATAATATTTTGTGTTTGTAAAGAACGCAATCTCACTACTTACTACTTACTACTCTCTTTTCAGGAAGCTGAGCCACAATGATTGCACCGAACATCAGCGCACAGCCGACAGCTTCACGGAAAGAGGGCACCTGATGAAGAACAACAAGAGATGTGAGCACGGCGAAAACCGATTCAAGACTCATAACCATTGAAGCGAGGGTCGGCTCTGTTCTTTTTTGTGCCACAATCTGCAAGGTATAGGCAACACCGCTTGACATAATGCCTGCATAAGCTACAGACGGTGCGGCAGAGATAATTGCATCAAAGTCTATACCCTCGAAAACCACGGCAGGGATAAAGCTTATCACGCTTGCAACGGCAAACTGCACCGCAGAAAGACGCACTCCGTCAGTTTTCGGCGAAAACTTATCAATAATGAGAATATGCACCGAATAAAGCGCAGCACAGATAAGCACAAAAATGTCAGACACTCTTACCGAGTTATCCTCTTTCACGCAAAGAAGATACAATGCCACAACCGACACGGCAACACACAGCCAGATGACAGGACGTACCTTCTTTTTGAGAAAAATTGAAAAAATCGGCACAAGAAGAATATATAAAGCTGTGATGAAACCCGCCTTGCCCGGCTCAGTACCTTCGTCAATGCCGAGCTGCTGAAAAACAGAAGCAAAACAAAGGGCAACACCGCAGGCAATACCGCCGCTGAAAAGTGTTTTATAGTCTTTTTTTCCGAATTTCTGATATGTACCGTTTTTCTTCTTTATTGTGTCAAGGGTAAAAATCACGGGCAGAAGAACAACTGCACCCAAAATATTGCGAAGGCAAATGAAAGTGAAGGGTCCGACATATTCAGCACCCGTTGACTGTGCCACAAAAGCACTGCCCCATATAAATGCCGTCACAAGCAGCAGCAAAGAGCCGATGAGATTATCTTTTTTTGTTGTGTTTTGCATTCTAAAGCTCCTTACGCCAAGGCAGGAATATATTTGCCCAAAAATTCAAACAGATAGCATACCAGCGGGGCAAAAATCAGCGCCGGAGTGTAATTTGCAACCTTGAATTTTGAAAGTCCCGTAAGATTGAGTCCCAGCGCCATGATCATAAGTGAACCTACGCAGGTAATTTCAGCAATCGCACTGTCTGAAAGAAGCGGAGCAAGAAAACCTGCAAAAAGCACCAGTCCGCCCTGAAAAATAAGCACAAAAATTGCCGCAAAAGGAACGCCGATACCAAGAGAAGCGGAAAGCATCATCGATGAAAAGAGGTCAAGTGTGCTTTTTGTATAAATCATTGTGTGGTCACCCTTGAGTCCCGAATTAAGTGAGCCCACAATCGTCATTGCACCAACACAGAAAACAAGAGATGCCGTCACAAAGCCTTCTGCAACGCCGGTTTTGTCCGAATCGTCCTTTTTCATTTTTTTTGAAAGGAAGTCCCCTGCGCTGTTGAGCTTGCCGTCAATATTCAGCGCTGTGCCGATGATTGCACCGATAACCATTGAAACGATGGAAACCAACACATTTTCACCCTTGAGCATACCCTGAATACCGATAAGTATTGTGCAAAAACCGATGCCCACCATAACCGCATCGCTGTATTTTTTCGAGATACCTTTTTTGAAAATCAGCCCTATCATACTGCCTATCAGCACTGTTGCGACATTGACAAAAACACCTATCATAGTTTTCACTTCACTTCTTTAAAGTATAAATACAACGGCTATTGTATCACAAAAATCCACGCTGTACAATAGGGAAAAGGAAAAAAGCAGGAAGTAAAGAGTAGGGAGGGGTTAGAAATGAGATTGGCTTCATATAAAAAACATCTGAGCTTTGAAAGTTCAGATGCCTTTTTTGATGTGTTTTAGGAGTATTATAGAAGTTTATGCAAGTTTTCTCCTTAGTCACTCCTAATTTCCATATTATTCAGTTGCTTCTTTAACCGCTTTTGCAAGCTGATCGGGACAGGATGTGCTTTTGAAGCCGCAGCGGATGCCTGAAAGTCTCTTCACCACTTCTTCCGCTTTCATCCCTTCTGCAAGGGCGGCAACACCCTGTGTGTTACCTGCACAACCGCCGATAAAGCGGATATTTTTCACTATACCGTCTTCAACTTCAAATCTGATACCCTTTGAACAAACTCCTCTGGGAGTGTATGAATATTCCATTTTCTTTTACCTCCGTACTTCAGGTTGGAAACTGTTTTTGATTGCGGATTTTCACCAATCTGCTGTTAATATGATAATGCAAGAAAAGGCCTTTGTCAAGAGAGGATATAAAGAAGTGCCATAATCAAAAGCTCATCACCGCCGTCATTCATAAGAAGAAAAACAAGAGAAAGAATAATTGCCGTGTCTCTGTCCATATACTTCCTCCTCAAAGCTCCGCCGAAGACAAAAATTCTTTAGTGTGCAAACACGAATATATGTTTTTTCCCGCCCGTCCGGCAGACGATATTTCTTAAATAAAGTCTGCGAAGAGCTTTACTCATTTTTTACTTACTCCCTCAAAAGCGGCAGAATCGTCATCAATCTGAGCATCTGCACCGCCTCGTCAACCCTGTGCCGTCTTTTTTCTGTCAGCATAGGCTTCAGCGCCCATAACAGCTTGATTCTCGGGTCTTCGGGCTGATTTTTCAGCTTGTTCATAAGTGAAAACACCTTTGTCATACTTTCCATATCAAAAGGCATTTCACTGAAAGGACTTTTTTCATTTTCACTTTTTTCTTTTTTGTCTTCACCGTAGGAGTCTGAAGATAAAAACATCTGCGATGCCATTTTTTTCAGATTTTCCACATCGCTTTCGGAAAGTGTAGAAAGAATATCGCTGACCGCATCAAAATTAAGGTCGCTTAAATCCATTATTTTTTTATTCCTTATCCCGGTTTTCCTTCATTGAAGCCATAAATTTCTGAGCAAGCGGTGACTGCAGAAGCTGTTTGAGCTTTTCCGGGTCTTTGAGAATACCTCTCACCTTTTCTGCCTGCTCTTCATTCAGGTGCTTTTTCATCAGCTCCTCAGTGTTGATATTGCCCTCCACACTCTGCTTTTTTGCCTCAGCCATAATTGAATTTATCTGTTCGGATGAAAGTTTTGTTTCATTATCCATTGAAAAACCACCTAACTTGTGATATTATATATTCAATTCTATGATTTGGAAGGGCGGTTTATGAATGGACATTCTTGTCTGGTCTGATTCTCACGGACGAAAAGATTTTGTAATAAGAATGCTCGACAAAGAACCGAACTGTAAAACCGTTTTCTTCCTCGGTGACGGTATGAAAGAAGCTGAACAGGTGAAAGAGCTCTATCCTGACAGGCACTTCATTTTTGTCAAAGGCAATAACGATTGGTATTGCAATGCAGAGCTTTACGCCTATAAGCATATTGAAGGTGTCACCTTTATGGCTTGTCACGGCGATGCTCTTTCGGTACGTTTTTCCCTGCGAGAGCTTTTCAACAAGGCTTCTTCCGTCAGGGCGCACATTGCTTTATACGGCCACACCCATGTACCAAAAGCCGAGGGCGACCCTTATTCGGGAGTATGCGCCGTAAATCCGGGTGCTTTATGTGACGGAAAATACTGCGTTATCTCAGCAGAAAAAGGAAATTACGAAATCAGACACAAGGAAATCTGAAATCAAGGAATTTTGCCGCAAGGCTAAAAATAAAATATACAAAAAAAGAAAGAAGGAAATGACATGACAGAATTATTTGATGTGTTTCTGAATTTCGACCTCAGCGTTTTTGAATGGATACAGAGTATTCAGTCAGGTATTCTCAACGCAATTATGGTCGTAATCACAACCCTCGGCAATGACGGAATTTTCTTCATTGCAATGGGTATCGTTCTTATGTGCACGAAAAAATACCGCAAAGCCGGAGTAGCGTTGCTGGTTGCTCTTCTTGTTATGGAGGTAGGAAATAACCTCATTCTCAAAGAGATTTTTGCAAGAACAAGACCCTTCAACCTTTATGAGCTTGACCCCGTGAAATATGCAGACTGGGGCGGAGAGGCCGCAAGATATGTCTTCCCCAACCTTGTTCAGCAGCCCTCAAGCTGGTCCTTCCCCTCAGGCCACACCTCATCAGCATTTGCAGCAGCAATCGCTGTTTTGTGGTACGACAGAAAGATTGGTATTCCCACAACAGTTTTTGCAGTGCTTATGGGCTTCTCCAGAATCTATGTTGAAGTTCACTATTGCACAGACGTAATCGCAGGCGCAATCGTCGGCTGTATCTATGCTCTTCTCGGTGTACTTATTGCAAAATATCTCTTCCCCGTTCTTGACAAATATGTTTTCTCAAAACTTGCTGCAAAGTTCAAAAAGGAAAAGAAAGAAGCGTAATTGACATTCAAAAAAAGACTATCGCAAATGCGATAGTCTTTTTTATTAAGCATATCAAATCAGTTGGCAGAAAAAATACTCATCAGCTTCTTTATGAAATTGAGAATTACTGCAAGAATTTTCTGAAACATATTTTGTTCCTGCTCTTCATAGTTTCGGTTATCAAGCGATTGCCGGCTCAGCCATTTAATCATACCGTCAGGATATTCAAGTTCTATTATATTGCCGTTTCCGTCGACCGTAACCATATCAAGATACTGTTCACCGTTATTCATAAACAGGTCATAGCAAACCGGATCCCATGTGTTGTGGACCTCGTCTTCTCTTAAACTGCCGTCAGGACGATAGATTTTGTCAAAGGTTGACATTCTACATTCCTCAGGGCAGGTTGACACACTCATAAGATAGTTCCAGTTACTCTTCACCGTAGCCTGGTTAAGGGAAATATACTCGTCATTTTTGCATACACAAAGCCAGACAGGCATATCCTTCATCGCTGAAAGTTCAAGATTGGTAGGTGCATAAACAGGTGAAAGAGGAAAAGCTGCCGCAAAGAAATCAGGATAAGTGCTCGCCATTCTTATAACCATTTTTCCGCCCATTGAATAACCGCCGATGTATATTCTGTTTGTATCAATGTGATCAGCATTTTCCAAGATGAAAGTATCTATCGTGCTTTTCAAATCCAACATTCTCTCATCACCCCACGCCAAAACAATAGAATTTGTCGGACAACGGGGCAACAGCAAAAAAGCTCCTTCCGTTCCTTCAAAACGGCTCTGATATTCTTGTGATGACCAGTTTGCAATGTTGCAGTTATCAAGCTGATGCCCTGCATAATCTCCCGACGAATTGCCGTGAAGCCAGACCACAAGCGGATATTTAACGCTGTCGTTTTCATTTTTAACCGGAGAATAATAAACATAGTCAAGGCTTGCTTTTGAGTGAATGAACTGTTCTTTCAGTTTTTCTTCCCCCTGTTGTATGCTTACTCCTGCTGTTGCCGAGAAGATGGGCACAACCCCAAAAGCAACAAAGAGAAGCGAAATCACAAAGGACAATATTTTCTTCATAGTAATACCTCTTTTCGTGACAAATTGTAATAAATTCATACTACAGCAAACATATTAAGACAATCTGTTAACAATGTTAACAGATTGTAAATAGAATTGTATGTAAAAACGGCTGCCGACAAACGACAGCCATGCTTCATTTATTCCTTATTTTCAGCCGACAATTCTTCAGCCACTCTCTTTTTAAAATGCTTCACGGTCATCATCAGCGGAATTGCCGAAAGCAGAACGGGAATTGCGCCGTAAAGGAAGATGTTGCCGTTGGGAATATACTCTGTCTGACCGCTGACGGTGTTAAGGAAGGTCTCACCGTAGCTCTTGACAACAACCTCACCGAGAAGTGAGCCGCCTATCATCGGGATAAGAACAAAGAACAAAATCCAGATACCTTCAAACTGTCCCTTGCTGTCCTTGGGATAAAGCTGTTTTGTCCACACCTTTGTTACCTGAAGAATAGTGATATAGCCTGCGCCCACACAGAAAATACCGAGCCACAGTCTGAAATCAAAAAGCTTTGTTGTATCAATCATATCGGGAGTGATGGGCCAGAGGATAAGAAGACCGACTATATTGATAACAATTGCAAAAATTGTCACGGGGATATGCTTGTTGCGGTTAATGAGCATAGAGGCAGGAATTGCACAAACCATTGAAAGCACAAGGGGAACAGCCTCAATGATACCCATCTGATCTGCGGTAAAGCCGAGATAATAAATGATGTAATTGCCGATATATGCAAAGTAAATGTTGAAGCCGATGAAGAACACGGCCACCGCAACATTAACCCACACAAGCTCTTTGAGCTTAAAGAAATTTTTGAAATTGAAAACGCTCAGAAACTGCTTGATGAAAGAGCCTTTTTTGCTCGGTGTAACATCATCTGCCTTGCCAAGGAAAATGAGGGATATAAGGCCGAAAATGATAACGAAAACTCCCATCACCACAAAAAGGCGCATATAATTGTTGTCGCTGCCAACAAGAAGTCCGCCAACAACAGTACCGATGATTGTGCCGAAAACAGGCTGTGTTGCAAGTGCCGCACCGATTTGTCCTCTGTTTTTGTCTGTCATAATATCCGTTGTCCATGTGTTGAAGCCTGCGTCGTTACCCATTGAGCCGAAAAAGCTCATAATTGTATCGGCAATAACAACAGCAGCGCCTGCAAGAAGGTACATATCCTTGCTTATAAACTCCGTAAGGCCGAAGGCAATAGTAAAGATACCCCAAAGGATATAACCGACGGAAATAAACACACGTCTTTTGCCTGTTCTGTCTGCCCAGGTGCCGAAAAAGAAGGTTGCAAAGGTGGTTGCAAGTGCAGAACAGATAAGCATACCCGTAATGATTGACGGGTCTTTACCTATCTTTGTGTAAACAAAGGTATTAAACCATTGGTTTTCCATGTTCCAGCAGATTTGTCCCGCAAGACCGAGACCCCACACAAGGGTCCACATCTTAAAGCCGGAAGCTTTTTTCTTTTCTCTTAAACTCATATTTTCCTCCTGTTAAGACCGCAGTCTGTGATAAGTTTATGATAGCACAGATGGCTGTCTTTTTCAAGATAGGTTTTCAGTAAAAAGCGTCTGCAAATAACAAGTAAAGTTCTTTGGTAACTTTCTTTCAAGAAAGTTATGCCTACCCGACGAGGGCAAAAAATATTAAAGAGCCGTCTCTGCTTTTTAAGACAAAGACGACTCTTTTTATACTGCTCGCCGTATGGCATTCTTTTCTTGAAAGGAAAGAATCAAAAGAACTTTGATTATTTGCTCTTTCTTTTAGCAACTGCTCTCTGAACAGCCTTCACCATTTCAACAATGGGAATGGTTGAAATTGCAAGTGCAATTGCCGTGCCGTATTCGGGAAGGCTGATTGCGGTGAATTCAAATGCATCTGCAAGGAAGGGAATGTAGATAACGGCAGTTGTGAGAACGAAGGAGGCTGCCATTGCACCATAGAGCCACATATTGTGGTTGCCGAGTGTGAATACGCTCTTTCTCTGTGAACGCATATTGAAGGAGTGGAAAACTTCCGCCATACTCATTGTGAGGAATGCCATTGTCATACCGTTTGCGTGGATAAGGTCATATGCGTTTTCATAAATACCGTGGCCTGTCACCGCAAGAGTTTCAAGCACAGCCTTAATGCCTTCGCTTTCAACAGCTAAGAAGGTCATCGGGAAGGACTGAATTGAGTTCATAAGCTCCTGAGTGATAGTGCCGTCAGCGAAAAGCTCCTGAACACTCATAAGGTTGCCAAGGAAGTAGGCTGCAAGGGTGAGCACTGTTACCATTGCGCCCTGCCATACTGCATCAATGCCTAATCCGCCTGCGAAGATACCGTCCTTCGAGGAACGGGGTTTGCGCTTCATAATATCCTTTTCTGCCTTTTCCATTCCGAGAGAAAGTGCAGGGAAGGTGTCTGTGATAAGGTTAATCCAGAGAAGATGTGTCGGCTTGAGAATTGTGAAACCGAGCATTGTAGCAACGAAAATTGAAAGCACTTCAGAAAGGTTTGAGGAAAGAAGGAACTGGATAGCTTTTCTGATGTTATCGTAAATTCTTCTGCCTTGTCCTACCGCTGCAACAATTGTTGCGAAATTATCATCGGCAAGCACCATATCCGCAACGTTCTTTGTAACGTCTGTACCTGTAATACCCATACCGATACCGATATCAGCACTCTTGATTGAGGGAGCGTCATTAACGCCGTCACCTGTCATTGCTGTTACCATACCGTTAGCCTTCCAGGCATTGACGATACGCACCTTATGTTCAGGCTGAACACGGGCATAAACGTGATAAAGCTTAACCTTTTCCTTAAATTCTTCGTCGCTGATTGTGTCAAGCTCTGCACCTGTGATAGCTTCGGAAGCGTCAAGAATAATGCCAAGCTCCTTTGCAATTGCAACAGCTGTATCCTTGTGGTCACCGGTAATCATAATCGGTGTGATACCGGCACTGCGACATTCTTCAATAGCAAGCTTAACCTCGGGACGTACCGGGTCAATCATACCTGAAAGACCAACAAACACAAGGTCGTTTTCAAGTGCTTCACTTGTTTGTTCAGCAGGTGCTTCAGAAAGCTTTTTCATCGAAAGAGCAAGAACACGCAAAGCCTTGTCTGCCATACCCTTGTTTGCAGCCATTATTTTTGCCTTGACTTCATCGGTCATCGGCACTTCCTTGCCGTCAACAATTGCTGTGATGCATCTTGAAAGAACAACATCGGGAGCACCCTTTGTGAACTGCAGAATACCGTTTTCGCTTTCGTGAACGGTTGTCATCATTTTTCTGCTTGAGTCAAAGGGAACTTCTGCAATTCTGGGATACCTAACCTTAAGGTCATTTTTGTTGAGATTTTTTGAAAGTGCATAATAAACAAGTGCGGCTTCTGTAGGCTCACCGATAACGCCTTCGCCCTCAACCTCTGCATCGGTGCAAAGTGCCATACCTGTGGCGAAGAAATCTTCGTCATCGCAGAAAGCTTCAACAACGGTCATTTTGTTTTGTGTGAGTGTACCGGTTTTGTCTGAGCAAACAATCTGAGCGCAGCCGAGAGTTTCAACAGCAGTCAGCTTTCTGATAATTGCGTTCTGCTTTGACATTTTTGTAACGCCCATTGAAAGAAGGATCGTTACAACTGCCGCAAGGCCTTCGGGAATTGCAGCAACAGCAAGTGAAATTGCAACCATAAAGGTGTCAAGTGCCAAGGTCATTGAAAGGCCTTCACCGCTTCTGATGAGTGAGAAGACGAAAATGAAAGCACAGATGCCAACAACAAGGAATGAGAGTGTTTTTGAAAGCTGAGCGAGTTTTTTCTGCAAAGGAGTCTGTCCCTCTTCTGCAGTTGCGATAGCGTCGGCGATTTTACCCATTTCTGTGTCCATACCTGTTGCGGTAACAACGGCAACTGCTCTGCCGTAAACAACATTTGAGCCCATATAGACCATATTCTTACGGTCACCGAGTGATACATCGCCGTTTTCGGGAGCCGTGAGAGTATCAACCCTTTTTGTTACAGGCACAGATTCACCTGTAAGTGAAGCTTCTTCAATCTGCATACCTGCACACTCAATAATTCTTGCATCGGCAGGAACTGCGTCACCGGCTTCAAGATGAATAATATCACCTACAACAAGGTCTTCACTTTTTACGCTCTGCAGTTTGCCGTCACGGACAACCTTTGAGGTAGCCGCCGCCATTTCCTGCAAGGCTTCAATTGCAGCTTCAGCTTTGCTTTCCTGAAAAACGCCGAGAACTGCATTGATGATAACAACAGCAAGAATGATGATAACATCTGTTGGGAATTCGGGCTCGCCTCCACGGGACTCAAAATAAGTCGTAACAGCGGAAATACCTGCCGCAACGATGAGAATGATAATCATCGGGTCTTTAAGCTGGTCAATAAATCTTTGAAGGACTGTTTTCTTCTTTCCTTCCTTGAGCTTGTTTTTGCCGTTTTCCTCAAGTCTTTTTGCAGCTTCGCTTTCAGCAAGACCGTTGGCTGATGAAGATACATGCTCAAAAACTTCATCGGTTGAATGCAAATAATGCTTCATAATGGTTTCCTTTCTTTCTTTTTTAATATTTTTCCTTTTTTGACAGTTTATCAAAAAAGACCTTCAACAGAAATGTATCTGTTAAAGGTCTTGCTGCCTGAATAAGGCTTGCAAACCAGCCGTGAGGCGAATGTTGATTTGCAACTACGAGCTACTCCCCTTTGGGGTACTTATTCACTTTCTGATATTATGTTAACACAATTCACTTCTTTTGTCAACTGTATATCAACACTTTTTCTTCATCTGTCTTTGCAGCATCATTCACAACAGGTTTGTTTCTTCTGAGTTTAAAGAGAAGCCCTGCATAAAGAGCAATGAATGTTACGACAGTGGTAACAACAGCAAGAAGCATATCATAGAAGGTATCAAACAGATAATAAAGTCTTGTGTTGCCCACACCCGTACCGAACACCTTGAAGAAAAAGCTGTCCTCTGTGGGTCCCCAATAAAAGCCCTGATTGCTTGTACCCCAGATAAAGTCACCGATAAATTCGGAAACCTCCCAGAAGGGCATTATGAAAAATGAGAAGCATAAAGCAAAAATTGCAATGAGCAGAATCTGTTTTTTATTTTCAGGTTTGAGAAGGGTGAGCGCCACATAATATCCGCCCATAACACAAAGATAGCCTGAAACCAAGTGCAGAAACAAGTCAAATCTCGGCACAATGTTATAAACGAACACATAGTTTCCGCACCATGAGCCGAGAAAAACGATAATGGTGATAAGGCTCTGTGCTTTATAGCTGACACGGGTCAGTGCAGAGTTTTTAGGAAGAATGAAATGCACAAGTGTGATTGCAAATGTACCCACAAGGTTAGCAAGAAGAAGTGTTGCTTCCGCACGGTCTTCCATCACAATAAAAGCGTAAATCATAACCGTTCTTGTGCACCACCACAAAAGAAGATCCCATATGCTGCAGTCACGTCTGACTTTTTCGATTTCAAGGCTTACCCTTTCTTTAATACGGTTGGGTATGCTTTGGACGGTGAATTTTTCTTTTGCGGTTTCACGGACAAAGAGTGCTTTGTTTTTTGCTTTCAGATAAAGATAAAGCACACCGGTTGAAACAAGAGAAAACAAAATGGAAATCAAAAAGTCTTCGTCGGTGTCAAGCAGCGGACGCTGTGCGTCGGGACTCTTTGCCAAACCGAAAAGCCTGTAAAACCAATGGCTGTCATCAACGAAATCCGTGTGAAGGAGGTTTGAACCTGTGTAAAAATCGATAAAGAACTGAACGAATTTGCGCACCGCCACAATCGTACCTGAAATGCAAAGTGAGGAAAAAACCGTAAAGGTGAGTTCATTCTTTGTTTCAGGCTTATTCAGCGCCACGGTTATATAGTAACCGAGAGCAACACCGATTATGCCTGACAGTGCTTGAAGAAAAATGTCATATTCGGGATAATTCTCCATAACATCAAAGCCATATCCCACAACGCCGCCGAAAAATGCGGCAACCAAAAGCAAAAGCAAAATCTTATACCTGTTTTTCATTATGTATACCTCATTACTCAGAAGGGCATAAAAACACCTTCCGAATTATTACTATTCTCTCTCGGAAGGTATTATATCACTTTGAATTCAAAAGTAAACAATTGTTAAAAAATTGTAATTTTTTTGTAATAGGATTTAAAGAATGGCAAATTCACCCCCAAATATTCTATCACAAAATCTAACTTTATCATAGTTTTCTTATTGAAAAATCACACTATTTGTGGTATATTTATTTTTGTAGTTTTTTGCGGGAGGTTTTATTTATGAAAACAGGATTTGACAATGACAAATATATCCGCACCCAGTCTGAACACATCAGACAAAGACTTTCCCAGTTCGGCGGAAAGCTCTATCTCGAATTTGGAGGAAAACTCTTTGATGACCATCACGCTGCAAGGGTACTGCCCGGTTTTGAGCCGGACAGCAAGCTTCGTATGCTGCTCAGACTCAAAGACGAGGCTGAAATTGTCATCGCTGTTTCTGCAAAGGCAATTGAAGAAAAAAAGCTCAGACGTGACCTCAACATCTCTTATGACAAAGAGGTGCTTCGACTTATCGACCTTTTCAGAAGTGTAGGCCTTTTTGTGGGCAGCGTTGTTGTCACACAGTATGACGGTCAGGGCGCAGCAGACTCCTTCAAGCATAATCTTGAAGGCTTAGGCATCAAGGTCTTCACTCACCACAAAATCCCCGGCTATCCCGCAAACATTCCCCTGATTGTTTCCGAAGACGGCTACGGCAGAAATGACTACATTGAAACCGAAAGAAACATCGTTGTTGTCACAGCACCCGGCCCCGGCAGCGGAAAAATGGCAACCTGCCTTTCACAGCTTTACCACGAAAATCAAAGAGGTATCCAGGCAGGATATGCAAAATTTGAAACCTTCCCTATCTGGAATCTTCCTCTCAATCATCCTGTCAACCTTGCTTATGAAGCGGCAACGGCTGACCTCAACGATATGAATATGATTGACCCCTTCCATCTTGAAGCCTACGGCGAGCCGACAGTCAACTATAACAGAGACGTGGAAATCTTCCCTGTTTTGCAGGCTATTTTCACAAAAATCTATGGCTCATCACCATATAACTCTCCCACGGATATGGGCGTTAATATGGTTGGCAAATGCATCACCGATGATAAGATAGTCTGTGATGCGGCACATCAGGAAATTATCAGAAGATATTACGGCTGTCTTTGTGATGCAAGAAAAGGCGCAGACACCGTGAAGGAAGCTGAAAAGATTTCACTTCTTATGAACAAATGCGGCATTACAATCCGTGACAGAGCAGTTGCCGTTCAGGCAAACAAGGTGGCAAAGGAAACAGATTCACCCGCTGCCACAATTGAGCTTCACGACGGAACCCTCATCACAGGCAAAACCAAAGAGCTGCTTGGTTGTGCTGCTGCAGCAATACTCAACGCACTCAAATGCCTTGCAGGTCTTGATGATGAACTTTTACTTCTCCCCGCTTCAATTATCGAGCCTGTTCAGGGTCTTAAAATCGGCTATCTTGGTTCCAAAAATCCCCGACTTCATGTTGACGAAGCACTTGTTGCACTTTCTGTCAGTGCCGCAACAAATGAAAAAGCCGCAAAAGCACTTTCAAAGCTTTCAGAGCTTAAGGGCTGTGAAGCACATATTTCGGTTATTCCCTCAAGTGTTGACTCCGTCTTTTTCAGAAAGCTCGGAATCCACCTTACCTACGAGCCGGAATATGAAAATGATAATCTCTATCACGTAGGACAGTAAGAAAATTTAATAGCAAAAGCTATCAAATAAATAATATCATAGTCAGGAGAAATAATTATGAGAGACTGGTCAAGATTATTACATTCGATAGCAAAGCTCAGCTATGACGAAATAGTTGCCGAAGGAAAGAAAAAGGTATCCTCCGTTCTGAATATCATCGAAAAGTATTCAGACAGCGACTCGGCACCTATCACTCTTGTTGGCCTTGCTGCTTACACCGCAACCGTTGACAAGGAGCTTTCCGACATTGAGCTGAAGCTTGTCAAGGACATCATCGGAATCGGCGAAAAAGAGTTCAAGGATTTCATCAAGCAGGTCAGTGCTGACAAAAAAATCGTGAATGACCTTGTTGAGATTGCCGACTGTATGAACCGTGAAGAAATGGACGACTTCAGTTATCTTCTCGGTCTTATCTTTGCTGTTGACGGCAAAATCACCGATGAAGAACTCGACTTTATCAAAAAACTTTGTGACTGATAAAGGGGCTGTTGCACTAAGACAGCCCCAAAATAAAAAAATAAAGCCACTGAG
>CAYUVR010000028.1:0-24489 GCA_964448225.1 uncultured Faecalibacterium sp.
CATTGTGGCGTGTTATGAAAACGGGCTGTCACACTTTCGTGCAACAGCCCCTTTTGAAGCTGAATTTTTATGCCTCGATTGTTGTGTACATGAAGTACTTGTAGCCGAGGGGGTTGGAGAAGAAGCCCTTTACGCTGTCATCAAGCATATAGATGTCAGTGTAATAGTAGATAGGTGTAAGGCAACCGGTTTCCATAAGCATATCTTCAGCAAGGTGCATAAGTTCATAACGCTTTTCAGTGTCTGTGCAAGCCTTGATTTCTGAGATAAGTACATCGTAAGTTTCAGCCCAAGTACCATCTTCTACCTTTACATCAATACCGTATGATGTAAGGTCGAGATCATACATTGCAAGAGCAGCGTGTGCGCCCTTACCGAACTGAACGTCGTTGTTACCTGAAACTGTTGTCCACATATCAAGGAATGAGATGGGATCGTTGTAGTCAGCAAGCCAACCGTTACGAGCTACTGAGTAGTCACCGTTCTTACGTGTGTTAAGGAATGTGTTCCATTCCTGGTTTTCAAGGTTCATTGTGATACCAACAGCAGCAAGTGCGCTCTGGATGTATTCAGCAATAGCCTTGTGAGCATCGTTTGTGTTGTAGATGTAGTCAAGAGTGGGAACATCTGTAAACTTCTGAGTAGCTTCATCATATGTGTAGTATTTCTTGAGTATTTCGATAGCTGCGTCGAAGTTTGCTTCGATTGCATCAGTTGCTGTGTTGAAGTAACCGTCATAATCTTCGCTTGTGCCTGCTGTCTGATAGAACTGTGTACCATCAGGATTTGTAAGACCCATAGCAACGAATGTTGAAGCGGGAAGTTCACCAGCCTGTGAAATCTTGTCAACGATGTAGTTACGGTCAAGAAGGAGACCGATTGCGCTTCTGATTTCAGCCTTAGCTGCTTCAGCTTCAGCGCCTTCGAGTGTGCTTGATTCGGGAAGAAGATCCTCGTTTACATTCCAGCATACATAGTATGTACCAAGCTGGCCTGTAACAACGAATTCATCAGCATAGTCTGCCTTGAGAGTTGCAATTTCGTTTGTGGGAACATCATCAATAAGAAGCCATTCGCCGTTCTTGAAGTTTGTGAGCATGTTGTTAGCATCGTCTGAAAGATAGAACTTAAGTTCAGGCATTGTAACAGCATCTGCATCGTAGTACTTATCATTCTTTGTGAGAGTAATAACACTGTCATGTTCCCAACCGGTCATTGTGTAAGCACCGTTACAAACATAAGTTGAGGGATCTGTTGCCCATGCTTCGTTTGAAACAACGTCTTCACGAACAGGATAGTATGTGGGGAACGCAAGAAGCTCGTTCCAGTAGCTGACTGCGTTGTTAAGTGTAACAACGATTGTTCTTTCGTCTTTAGCTTCAACAGCAAGCTTTGCGTCAGGGTTAACATATTCAGTAACAGCGTTACCTTCGTCATCAACCTCGCCCGTTTCCTTTGTTTCCCACATGTCAGCATAACCAACAATTACGTCCATCATGTAGTTGTAGTCAGCAGCAAGTTCAGGTGATGCTGCACGGTTCCACGAAAATACGAAGTCGGAAGCTGTAAGAGCCTGACCGTCGGACCATGTGAGACCTTCCTTAAGTGTGTAGGTGTAAGTAACTGTACCATCTTCGTTAAGAACACCCTCTGTGAGTTCTTCAGCAGCGTCGGCAACAATTGCAAGGTTACCGTTTTCGTCCTGTGCCCACTTTGCAATACCTGAGAAAAGGTGTGCAACAAGTGTAGCACCGTCAACTGAAGAGTTGAGAGCCGGATCAATTGTGTCAGGCTCTGATGCAAGGCTAACTGCAAGTGACTGAGCAGTTGTGCCTTCGTCGTCTTTGTTACCGCCGCAAGCAGCAAGTGTGAAGAGCATAATTGCAGCAAGTACAAGAGCAAGAACTTTTTTCATAGTTTTTCTTTCCTTTCGAAAAATTTATTTATTTCAAAGCACACTCAGCGCTTTTGAAACCTCAGTTAATTTCGTCAACTCTGTGGCAAGCAACAAAGTGACCTGTTGAAACCTCTTTGAACTCAGGCATTGATTCTGCACACTTGTCTGTTGCGTATCTGCAACGGGTGCGGAAAGGACATCCGGAAGGAGCGTTCAAGGGGCTGGGAATATCACCACTCAATGCAATACGCTGATTTGCTCTTGCGATCTTAGGATCGGGAACAGGAACAGCGGAAAGGAGTGACTGTGAATATGGATGAAGCGGATTATCATATATTTCGCCCGCATCAGCAAGCTCAACCATTCTGCCAAGATACATAACAGCGATTCTGTCACTGATATGACGAACAACAAGAAGGTCATGAGCAATGAAAAGATAGGTAAGTCCCATCTGCTGCTGCAGCTCACCGAACATATTGATAACCTGAGCCTGAATGGAAACGTCAAGAGCAGAAACAGGTTCATCGCAAACAATAAAGTCAGGATTTAAAGCGAGACTTCTTGCAATACCGATTCTCTGACGCTGACCGCCCGAAAATTCGTGGGCATATCTTGATGCATGTTCACTGTTAAGACCAACATGACCGATAAGTTCGAGGATTTTAGCTTCTCTTTCAGCTTTGTCCTTATACATTTTATGAACATCAAGAGGCTCACCGATAATATCGGAAACTGTCATTCTCGGGTTAAGTGATGAATATGGATCCTGGAAAACCATTGTTGCCTTTTTGCGGAATTCCTTAATGTCGGCATTTGTTTTGATAAGCTTGCCGTCATACCAGATTTCACCTGCAGTAGGCTTATAAAGATTAAGAATCGTTCTGCCGACAGTTGTTTTACCGCAACCGGATTCACCAACAAGTCCGAGAGTTTCACCTCTTTTGATCGAGAAAGAAACATCGTCAACAGCCTTAAGAGGCTTTGATTTGAAAAGACCTACGTTAATATCAAAATATTTTTTAAGACCTTTCACTTCAATTAAATTTTCATTCTTTTTGATTTCGCTCATTGGGCGTCACCGCCTTTACTTTCGGGTTCAGAATCTTCAAGAACGATTGAACCGTTTTCAATTCCGTTTTTGATGCACATCCAGCATGCAGCTGCATGATCATCGTTGACTATAACTCTCGGTGCAGATTCGTTAATGCAAATCTTCATAGCAGCATCACATCTCGGCGCAAATGCACAACCCTTGGGCATATTGAGAAGGTCGATAGGTGTACCGGTGATCGGCTGAAGCTTTGTGCCTGCAGATGATGCTGAAGGAATTGAACGAAGAAGTCCCTTTGTGTATTCGTGCTGAGGATTATAGAAAATCTCATCTGCAGTGCCCTGTTCACAAATTGAACCTGCATACATTACGATAATCTCATCACACATCTGTGCAACAACACCAAGGTCATGGGTAATCATAATGATAGCCATTCCGAGTTCCTTCTGAAGTGACTGCATAAGTTCAAGAATCTGAGCCTGAATTGTAACGTCGAGAGCTGTTGTAGGCTCGTCAGCGATAAGGATATCGGGCTCACAGGAAAGTGCCATAGCAATCATAACTCTCTGGCGCATACCGCCTGAAAGCTCAAACGGATATTGCTTCATTCTTTTTTCAGGCTCGTTAACATTAACAAGCTTAAGCATCTCAATTGCTCTTTCCTTTGCTTGTTTTTTGTCACGGTCTGTGTGAAGAAGAATTGCCTCCATAAGCTGTTTGCCGATGGTATATGTGGGATTAAGAGATGTCATAGGATCCTGGAAGATGATGGAAACCTTGTTACCTCTTACTGTTTTCATAACTTTTTCGCCTGAACCGACAAGTTCCTGTCCGTCAAGCTTGATTGAGCCACCGATGATTTTGCCGGCGCCTGCAAGAATCTGCATAATTGAATAAGCTGTTACTGATTTACCTGAGCCGGATTCACCAACAATACCAAGTACCTTACCTCGGTCAAGATTAAATGAAATGCCGTTAACTGCCTTAACCTCACCTGCATCAGTAAAAAAGGAGGTACGAAGGTCATTTACTTCTAATAATGGCATAATATATACTCTCCTTTCTTAGTTGTTGAGTTTGGGGTCAAATGCGTCACGAAGACCGTCGCCGAGAAGGTTAAGTGACAAAACGATGAGTGAAATAACGATTGCGGGAATAACAAGACGGTATGCATAAGAGTTAATACCGTTAAGAGCTTCAGATGCCAACGATCCGAGAGAAGGCATAGGCGCATTAACACCAAGGCCGAGGAATGAAAGATAGCTTTCCGTGAAAATAGCATTAGGAATCTGAAGAGCTGTTGAAATGATAACAACGCTGATTGAGTTAGGCAGAAGATGCTTTCTGATAATCCAGCTGCCCTTTGCACCTGTTGCTCTTGCAGCAAGGACATATTCCTGCTCACGAAGTGACAATATCTGTCCACGAATAAGACGTGCCATTGAGACCCAATAAAGAAGAGCAAAAACAACGAACAAACTTATTATATTGCTGCCTATTTTGGCAAGCGATGTTCCGTCAATAACAGAACCCAACACCTGCTTAAGAACAGTTGCAAGTAAGATAACCATAAGCATATCGGGAAGTGAATAGATAATGTCCACAATTCTCATAATAACAAGATCAACCTTGCCGCCGAAATAACCGGCAATTGAACCGACTGTCATACCGACAATAAGAACAATGATGCTTGCGAAGAAGCCGACAGCAAGTGAAATTCTTGTGCCATATACCACACGGATAAAGTAGTCACGTCCATGAGAGTCCGTTCCGAAAATATGCGGGAATACGCTTTCACCTGCATCAATTTTGGCTTGTTCTGTTGCACCGTATTCAAAAGGTGCAAGGTTAGCATAAGAAGCATCAACAGGTTTACCGGGCTGAATACCAAGCTGTGTGTCATAGCCATACGGCCAGAACACAGGAATAAGAATTGATGAAAGTGTAATCAGGATAACGATAATAAGTGATACTGTCGCTACCTTGTTTTTAAGAAGTCTTTTAACACCATCCTTAAAAAAGGTTGATGAAGGGCGCATCTGCACCATGTATTCCTTTTCCTGCTCTGTTGCAGGAATGAATGTATCAAGATTTGCATGGAGGCTGAAAGGTGTCTTTTTCATTATATTTTTTACCTCCTATATTATTCCAAATTAATTCTCGGGTCGATAACTTTGTAAAGTATATCACTAACAAGGTTCATAATAACAATAAGAGTTGCAAGAACAATTGTTGTACCCATAATAAGTGTGTAGTCACGGTCTGTAATACTGCTTACAAATGCACGACCGATGCCGGGAACAGCGAAAATCTGCTCAACAACAAGTGAACCGGTAACAATATAAGCAAGCATTGGGCCGAAGTATGTTACAACGGGAATAAGCGAATTTTTAAGCGCATGCTTAAAAATGATGTTCATTCCCGAAACACCCTTTGCTTTTGCAGTTCTGATATAGTCCTGACCGAGAACATCAAGCATTGATGAGCGTGTAAGACGTGTAATATAAGCCATGGGATAAAGTGAAAGAGTGACAATCGGCAGAACCAGACCGCCGGAACCTGCACCGTTTGCAGGGAACAGCTTTAACTCAAGTGCAAAAACTAAAAGCAACAATGTACCCATAATGAAAGATGGCATAGAAACAAAGGCAGTTGTAATAACCATAATCATTTTATCTATGATTTTGTTTCTTCTGAGAGCTGCAACCGCACCAAGAACAATACCTACAATCAAAGCAATAAATGCCGCAGTGACACCAAGCTGTGCGCTCGTGCTGAGTCCGTCAACAATAATGTCAATAACATCCCTGCCTCGCTGCTTGAGTGAAGGGCCAAAATCGAACTTTGTAACAATATCCTTAAGATATGTGAAGTATTGTTCAGAAAGCGGCTTATCAAGACCGTACTTCGCTTCAAGAGCAGCCTGAGCTGCGGGAGTTGTAGCCTTTTCTCCGACAAACGGGCCACCGGGAACCATTCTCATAACAAAGAAAGTAACCGTAATAACAACCCAAACAGTTAAAACAGCAAGACCGATTCTTTTCAGAATATACAGAAAAGTTTTTGAGTTCACGTTTTATACCACCTTATCTATTTAATACACAATCCGCACAGAATATTTATTTTGCATAGCGCCACAAGCTAAACTAAAGCCTAAAATGTATCTGTGCTTACAAATTTTCATTTTATTATACTAAATTTCAACCAAAAACACAAGAGGAAAACTTGATTTTGACATAAATTTCTTCTATTTGTTAAAATTAACTACTCTTTATTTGTGCTATTGTTAAAGTTGAAACAGTGTTTTCTTCTTTCAAAGAACATTATCACACGCAAGAACAGAATGAACAAGTATTCTGAAAGCTGTGAAAAAGCCTTCAATGTCAATCATTTCATCACACTGATGTGCCCCGCCATGTCCGTCGGGCATCTGAAAAACAGGTGTAGTTCTGTCTTTTGTAAAAGCAAAAGTACCGATTGAAAAAGCATTTTTAAGTCTTCTTGCATAAGTTCCTCCGGACATCAGCACTCTTTCTTTTCTTTCGCCTGTAACATCTTCATATATATTTTCAAAGATTTCAGGATATTTGCTGCCTTTTTCAATTGCGAAACCGGGAGTATTGTCTTTACCGGTAACAAGAAATCCTTTTTCATTCAGCGTTTTCTCTGACTTTTCTTCAAGATATACAGGGTCAAGTGTACTTCCGTATCGCACATCAAAGCTGACACAGGGTCTTCCGTCTATAGTCTTGCAAAGTCCGTTGACACTTGTCATTTTGCCGAAATTTTCGTCGGTATGAACAACACCGATGCCCTCTCCGTAATAAGAAGAAAGTATATCTTTAATTTTGAAGAAAAGCTTTCTGTCATTTTCGCAGAGTGACTCACAGGAAGAAAGAAGCTCAGATGCAATATTAGCGGCATTCTTTGAACCTTCGGGTATACTTGCGTGCTTTGCAATTCCCTTTGTTTTAAGCACTAAAGTATCGTTTTCACTTTTTAAAGTAAATTCCTTTTTGCCGTCAATTTTCTTTGCGATTTCATTTTCAAGGTCAGAGTTGTATTTAATTACAGCAGTTACGTTGTCAAGCACAATGTTATAGGCTTCTCCGCCGAAGAAATCAATAACACTTTCAAACTTATCATTTGCTTCAGCCATAAAATGATAAATGCCCTTTTCACCCACGCTGCAAGGAAAATCTGCATCAGGTACAATTGACATATCAGGAATTTTGTGTTTTTTAAGATAATTATCCATATCCTTCATTCCACATTCCTCGTCAGAGCCGATGAAGGTTTCAAGACAATTTTTTAGTTTAATATCGTTGTCCTTCAGGAATTTATAAAGACAAAGAGACGCAATAATGCCGGATTTGTTATCTTCAACTCCCCTGCCGATTAACGCACCATCCTTGATAATTGGCTCAAAAGGCTTAGTATAAAGCCAATCATCACCGACAGGTACAACGTCACTGTGGCAGAAAAGACCAATAGTTTTTCCGCCTTCGCTGTATTTTGCAAGTGCATAACCGCCGTCTTCGTAAATTTCACAATCAAATCCGTCCAACTTAAAAAGTTCACCGGCAAAAGTAAGCGCCTTTGCACAGTTTTCTCCAAAGGGCGCTCCGGGTTTTGCTTCGCTTTTGATTGACGGTATTTTAGCAAGTTCAATCCATTTTTCTAATATACTGTCTCGATTGTCATTGATCCAATTTGTGATTTTTTCATCACAAGCTTTATTAACCATAAAAATATCCGACCTTCCGAATGGTAGATTTACCCATTTAACATATTAACCGCTTATCAAACTAAAGTGCTAAACAGGCATAAAAAAAGGCTTACATAAGCCTTTTTACTAATAGAATGAAATCATCAACTAAATATCTTTAGGATTATATCATAATTTATTGTTTAGTGCAATATTTTTTTGTGAGTTATCTGAAATTTAACTTTTTGTGTATACATATTTCACAAATTAAGAGACAACTTCTCTTTGTTCCGTTTTTTATGCACATTTTTTATTATTACAAAAGAAATAAGATGTGCTGTAAGGGTTACAATCCAGTTCAAAGATATTAATACTGTTATTTTATCACTTAGCAACATAGCTGTAAAATATCAGTTTAAATTTTCTTGACAATAATATCTTGCAATAATATAATTATACGGTAGATTTATTTGGAGGTTTTTATATGAAAATTGGTTTTATCGGTCTTGGAATTATGGGTGAATCAATGTGCGAAAATATCGTAAAAAAACATGACAATGCTGTATTTTGCAACGACCACAAGCAAAGTCAAATTGATAAGTTAGTGGCTTTGGGTGCCGTGGGTTGCAAAACTAATGCTGAGGTTGCCGAAAAAGCAGAGCTTATTATAACTATGATACCTACTTCAAACCACGTGAGAGATGCATACAATGAGATGCTCCCCTACCTGAAAGAAGGAAAAATATGCATTGATATGAGTACAATTGAGCCTGACGTATCAGTTGAAGTTGCAAATTTTGTCAAGCACACAGGCGCTCAGTTTGCTGACTGTCCTGTTGTACGTTCTAAAGCCGATGCAATTGCGGGCACACTCGGAGTTCTCGTCGGTTGTGATAAAGAGCTTTTCGATGTTATTGAGCCTATTCTTTCTTATATGGGAAGTAAAGTGATTTATATGGGCGAAAACGGTAAGGGTATCACGGCTAAAATCTGCCACAATACTCTTGTTGCACAGATTCAGAACGGCGTTAATGAAACCCTGATTCTTGCTCAGAAAATGGGAATTTCAATTGATAATTTTGCTGATGCAGTTGCTGCCGGCGGGGCTCAGAATTTCTATTTAAATGCACAAAGAGAAAAACTTAAAAACGAAGATTGGACCGCTGCCTTTTCCATGGAAAATATGCACAAAGACATTACAATATGTGCAAAATTGAGTGAAGAGCAAAACTTTAATATGCCCGGTATGAGAGCAGCAAAAGCAGTCCTTGATAAAGGAGTGGAAAAAGGCTGGGGAAAAGAAGATTTCAGAAAAACATATAAAATAGTTCAAGATAATTGATAAAAAAGACCTACCGATTTCGGTAGGTCTTTTACATTACAAAAGGTTAAACAATTGAAATTATTTAAGAGTTGCCTTTGCGCCAGCTTCTTCAAGCTTCTTAGCAGCAGCTTCTGCATCGTCCTTTGACATTGCTTCCTTGATAACCTTGGGAGCGCCGTCAACAGCTTCCTTAGCTTCCTTGAGGCCAAGGCCTGTGATTTCACGAACAACCTTGATAACAGCAATCTTGTTAGCGCCAACTTCTGTGAGTTCAAGGTCAAATTCTGTCTTTTCTTCTGCAGCAGCAGCTTCGGTAGCTACGGGACCAGCAGCAACAACTGCAGCAGCAGCTGATACGCCGAATTCATCTTCTACAGCGTGTACGAGTTCTGAGAGTTCAAGAACTGTGAGAGTCTTAAGTTCTTCAATAATAGCAGTAATTTTTTCTGATGCCATGGTATTTTACCTCCAAAAATATAAATTATAATTTAAATTATGCTTCAGCAGGAGCTTCAGCGGGAGCAGCTTCGCCGTCTTTATCAACAATAGCCTGAATTGCACGAGCGAATGCTGAGATCGGAGCCTGGAATGCACCGAGAACGTTTGCAAGAAGGATTTCACGTGTGGGAAGCTTAGCAAGGCCTGAAATTTTGTCGAGACCGATAACTTCCTTATCGATAAAGCCATTCTTAATTTCGAAATTCTTGTGGTTGTCTGCAAACTTGCTGAGAATGCGAGCAGCAGCAACATAATCATCTGCACTTGTAGCGATAGCAGTTGTACCTTCGAGAACTGCATCAAGGCCATTAAGTTCAGTGTTTGCAATAGCAAGCTTGAGAAGTGTATTTTTAACAACTGTGTATTCAACACCTGCTTCACGAAGCTCCTTACGAAGAGCTGTATCATCAGCAACGTTGATACCCTTGTAGTCTACGATAACACCTGCGATTGAACCGTTAAGTCTTTCTGTAAGTTCAGCAACAACAGCTTTCTTTTGTTCTAAAACGTTAGCGCTGGGCAAATGAATTCACCTCCTGTAATATTTTTGATACCCTTGGTGTCAGAGATAAGAAAAACCCTTTCCCTCATACCGAGAGAAAGGGTAACATAGTTAAATTAGACAGATTTATCTAAATCAATTATGCTCCGTTCCTCGGCAGGCGGCATAAAGCCTTTAAGTCTCACACCTGCTGTCTTAGGGCTGGACAGCTATGATATAATACCACAAAGAAAACTCTTTGTCAAGCATTATTTAAAATTATTGTGAAGCAATAAGGTTCCGGAATCCTATCCCGCATTTTCAATGCGTCAATGGGTCGTGTTCTTATTTTGCTTCGGCAGCAGCAGAGCCAACCTTATTGGGGTTGATCTTAACACCGGGGCCCATTGTAGCTGTAACTACGCAGGAACGGATGTACTGACCCTTTGCAGCAGCAGGCTTAGCCTTGATAACAGCATCAAGGAGAGTTGTGAAGTTCTCCATAAGCTTTTCAGTGCCGAAAGATGCCTTTCCGATGGGGCAGTGAATAATGTTTGTTTTGTCAAGACGGTACTCAATCTTACCTGCCTTAGCTTCAGTAACAGCCTGAGCTACGTTAGGAGTAACAGTACCAGCCTTGGGTGAAGGCATAAGTCCACGGGGACCAAGAACCTTACCGAGACGACCAACAAGGCCCATCATGCTGGGATGTGCGATAGCAACATCGAAATCCATCCAGCCTTCGCCCTGAATCTTTGCAACGAGGTCTTCAGCGCCAACTACTTCAGCGCCTGCAGCCTCAGCTGCCTTTGCTTCATCGCCCTTAGCGAATACAGCAACACGAACAGTCTTACCTGTTCCGTTAGGAAGAACAACTGCGCCACGAACCTGCTGGTCAGCATGACGTGAGTCAACACCGAGACGGATGTGTGCTTCAATTGTTTCATCAAACTTTGCGGTAGCAGTCTTACATGCGAGTTCAAGTGCTTCCGCAGGATCATAAAGATTTGTTTTGTCGATGAGCTTTGCGCCTTCGACATACTTTTTACCATGTTTCATTGTCTTTCATCCTCCTATAGAGTGGTTAAATCGGATTTTTCCTCCCACCCGGAAGCATTAGTCAGCGACTACTATGCCCATTGAGCGAGCTGTACCGGCTATCATACTCATAGCTGCTTCAACTGAAGCTGCGTTGAGGTCCGGCATTTTCTGCTCAGCAATTTTTCTAACCTGCTCACCGGTAATTGTTGCGACCTTAGTCTTGTTAGGTACGCCTGAACCGCTTTCGATTCCGCAAGCCTTCTTGATAAGAACAGCAGCGGGCGGTGTCTTTGTTACGAATGTGAATGTACGGTCTGCATAAACTGTGATAACAACAGGAATGATAAGACCGATATCATTCTTTGTGCGCTCGTTGAATTCCTTTGTGAAAGCCATAATGTTAACACCGTGCTGACCGAGAGCCGGACCAACAGGCGGTGCCGGAGTAGCCTTACCTGCAGGAATCTGGAGCTTGATTAAACCTACAACCTTTTGAGCCATTTTTTGCACCTCCAAATTTATGTGGTTGATGGCGACTTGCTTTGAATTTTGCAAATCTCCCACAGGGAAATGAATTTCCCCACATAATAAACGGCCGAAACCGTAAATTATCTTTTTTTACATCGATTAGTCGATTGCGACCTCAATCTGATTAAGTCCAAGTTCAACAGGAGTTTCTCTGCCAAGCATGGAAATCATTACAACGACCACTTCCTTAACAAGGTCGATGCTGTCAACAACACCGCTGTAACCGTCGAAAGGTCCGCTTAAAATGTTTACGAAGTCCCCTACCTTGTAGTTTACTTCGACTGTTCTCTTTTCAATGCCGAGATTTATAACCTCTTCATCACTCAGAGGAACAGGTTTACTTCCCGGGCCAACAAAGCCCGTAACGCCACGAGTATTTCTGATAACATACCATGCTTCATCAGTCATAGAAAGTTCTTCATCTTCAAACTCACTGCGTTTTTTGTAGATACAGGCAACCTTGACCATAACATAACCCGGGAAAAGCTTACGCTCAACCTCTCTTACCTTATCGTCCTTGATTTCTGTGACTGTTTCCGTAGGAATTCTTACTTCAAAAATCTGGTCCTGCATCTTGCGGTTTTCAACAACCGTCAAAATGTTTGAGGCTACTTTGTTTTCATAGCCCGAATAGGTGTGTACCACAAACCATTTTGCATTGTCTGCCATCGTGACACCTCCTCAGAATCGCAATTATTCTTCAGTTGCTTCAGCTGTTGTTTCTTCAGCTGATTCATCTGCTTCGGTTGTTTCCTCGGCATCATCTGAAGTTGTTGTCTCTTCTTCGTTGTCAGCGTCATCAGCCTGAGTTGTTTCTTCGTCCCCGGTTTCCTCGTCGTCCACTACGTCTGATACAGTTGTTTCAGTGTCACCCTTGGCAAGTGTCTTGAGACCGGAAATACCCTGTTCAAGACCAAAGTCAATTGCAAGGATGATAACTGTTGCAATTGTAACAACGAGAAGTACGACACCTGTACTCTTGAGAACTGTTTTTGCATCGGGCCAAACAATCTTTTTACATTCACCTTTGAAGTCCTTGAAAAAGCGTTTTATGCCCTTGCCTGCGCGAGCGAAGAAGCTAGGCTTGTCATTTTTGTTACCCTTTGCAGCCTTTGCTACCTTAGCAGCAGCTTTGCTTTCCTCAGTTGTGGCCTTTTCAACCTCGGAGTTCCGGGCAACTTTCTTTTCTTTGTCAGCCATTACTCTTTTACCTCCCGCTTTATTTGGTTTCTTTGTGGAGAGTGTGTTTCTTGCAGAATCTGCAATACTTGTTCATCTCCAACCTATCAGGATTGTTCTTCTTGTTTTTCATTGTGTTGTAGTTGCGCTGTTTGCACTCTGTGCAAGATAAAGTGATTTTTACTCTCATGAACGGCACCTCCATTATAGGAAATTTACGATTAATGCGAAAGCAACACTACCTTCCGCCCTAATCAGGTTAGGCCTCCCTCTATTTTCAGGACACAAAAATAAAGCCCTCTCCAAGAGGTACGAGTATTCTAACACACAATCGTACAACCGTCAAGGGCTTTTTATAAATTTTTTTGAAATTTTTTCAAGTTTTTTCAGTTGTTTTGAAAATTCAACCACAATATGTTGTTATTCTTCCACTGTCATCGACTTTATGCGGATAGGTTCAACAGGTACAGCTCTCTCCCCCATTGAATTATAAGTTCTTGCCGTCTGACAGAAAGCATCACAAACTTCCATACCTTCAACAACCTTACCGAAGGAAGCATAGTCGCCGTCAAGAGCTGTGCAATAATCAGAATAACAGATAAAGAACTGACTTGATGCAGAGTTTTTATTCATACTTCTGGCCATAGAAATCACGCCTCTTTTGTGTGAAAGCATATTCTGAGCCCAACCGTTTGAAGCGAACTCACCAAAAATTTTTTCATCGCTTCCACCTGTACCGTTTCCGTCAGGGTCACCTCCCTGACACATAAAGCCATCCACAATTCTGTGAAAAGTAAGTCCGTCATAAAAGCCTTTATTAGCAAGCTTGAGAAAATTTGCTACGGTTTTGGGTGCATATTCGGGATAAAGCTCAAGTGTGAACTCTCCGCCGTTTTCCATAACCACTTTAACCTTTGTGTTTGCCATTTAAGTTTCCTCCTGTGAAGTTCTTTTTCTTCAGTAAAATCAACATATCAATTATATACTTTATATTTTTTGTGTCAAGAGAATATATTGAAAGAAACGGCAAAGTTTCATATAACTTTACCGTTTCCGTGGTGCGGGTAACAGGGGTCGAACCTGCACGCTTGTGGGCACAAGATCCTAAATCTTGCGTGTCTGCCAATTCCACCATACCCGCAAAAAAATTTTTTGCTTCATAATTATAGTGGTAATCGTTCGGCTTGTCAAGTAATTGACAGACTATTATTTAAAGTTTTTATTTCGTCAGCTTACAAAACTCAGTGGGTGTCATATGATAAAATTTTTTGAACAGAGTGATAAAATGGGATTGAGAAGAAAATCCGAGCATATCACATATTTCACGGTTAGTCATATTTTCCATTATCAGAGTTTTTGCACACTCAAGCTTGTTTCTTGTTATATAAGTGCTGAGGTTTTCACCGATTTCTTCTTTAAATATATGCGAAAGATAATCAGATGAAATGTTGCATATATCCGCAAGCATAGAAACGGTAATTTTTCTGTTACTGTTTTCATTTATATATCTGATACATTTTCTGACGTGAGGTGATTGATTGATACGCAGCTTGCTGTCTCTGACCATATTAGTCAGGTTAATGATTTCTTTTGCTGTGAACACCAGAATTTCCTCTTTTGAATTCATTATATCAACAGACATAATTACTTTGTCAGAAAATTCATAGGCAGTTTTCTCGTTAAGTCCACCTTGTATTGCGTATCTCGTTGCCAGAGTTACGGTGCTGACCGCAAGATATTTATACTGCATTATTCCGTCATTAGACAATTTACCGGTTATTATCAAGGACTCTATGTTTTTGAGCTCGGCAAGTAATTTTTCAGCATTACCTAACTGTACGCAGGAAAACAGTCTGATTTCAGCATTGTAAGGAGTGTGCTTTTCACCTGAGATACTCTTATCATCAAGGGTTTTGATTGTTATCAACTCACCGATATTCATATTCTCACCTTCTAATAATACAGCATTACATTATAGTATAAGTTTAACACTATTTTCTTTGCCTTTCAACAAAAGTCAATTTTTTAACCTATGAATGGTGCAATTATCTAAGTTTCGGAAAATTTAAACTCCCGACTTTTTTGAATCGGGAGTTTAAAATATAATCAGTCAATTACATTAAGTAAAAACGGTGTAAGTGCAATCATATACTGACCTACATAATATGTAGTATGGTTAAGCACAAAGTTAACGGGAGTATTCTTACCTTCGGCAAAATACATAGGTGAAAGAATAATATCTGAAATAAGGAACGATGCTGCACCGATTGTAAATACAATGTAAGATACTTCTTTTGTAACTATTGCAGCCCAAAAAGCAGTGCCAAGCATTGTACCGAGAATAAGACAATATACCGTGACAATCGGTTTGAATTTTCCGTAGGTTTGCTTTGTAGGCTTTTCAAGAGCGAGATTCACAATTGTAATCAATGCACCGATTGCGACCGCAATAAGCATGTCCTTGATGCCCAAACCTGCATGGACAATCATAGCACCGATATAGAAGAAATGACCGATTCCGAACGATATAAAGCCCATATTGAGATATTGATCATTATGCTCAGGATATAGCCACTTCTGGTCAAGATAAATATCGCCCATAAGACCGAAGATACCGCCCATAACAATAGGCAAAGCGTACTTCCACACATCGGGATTATCTGTGTTGTTGAAAGCACCTGTAACTGCGGTCAAAAGAAAGAATATACTTGTCAGACTCTTTATGTAAACACCTAACACACTTCTTTTTTTATTGCACATTTTCATAAATGCAATAAGAAAACAAGCACCGATAACAACTGCTGAATATGTAGTCATTTTTACCCCCTCCGGAACTCTGAAATATTTAAAATGATTCGTCGATTTCAATGCCTCTTTCTTTTCTGAGAACTGCAAGTTCCTCAAACACCTTCTGCTTTTTCTTGCCTGTGAGGTCATAGAAGAACAAGGGGATTGCACAAAGAAGAAGGCTGATGCCCGGAACGATTGTTACAAGGGAGAACATTGCAAAGTTCTGTGTTGATGAAAGTCCGTTAATAGCATCAACAACCTGCTGACCTGAACCGACATTGAGCTGACTTACATCGATATTAACAACCATATACATAACAATAATCACAACAGTTGCAAATGCGTTACCGATTTTGTTAACAAAGGACTGACAAGCCGAGCCAAGGCCGGTGTTTCTGAAGCCTGTTTTCCATTCCATGTAGTCAAGGCAGTCACAAACCATTGCAAAAGATACATTGTTGATAACACCGAGAGGAATGCTTGAAATGAGCATAAAAGGAATACAGATAAGAAGATTCTTGGTTGTCCAGCCGATAATAAGAGTAAAGCAGCTTGCAATAAAACCGCCGATGCAGGAAACAGTCATAATCTGCTTATATTCAAACTTCTTATAAAGTTTAGGTAAGAAGAGCATTGCACCGAACATACCAACGGCTGCACAAACCTGAATAACAAGAGAAACTGTTGAAATATTTGAGTTGTATTCAGCAACCGTTTCAGGCTTAGAGCCGATGTAGAAGCCTGAGTAACGTGCTACGTGAGGTGCAGCAGCCTGAAGCATATAGCGACCGAAAGAAAGAACACCTGACAAAACAACAAGCATCAAGGGCTTACAAGTGAAAATACTCTTCAGAGCAGACGGCTCACCGGGGGCTCTCTTTGTAGCATTCGGAAGCTGGATTCTTTCCTTTGTTTTGAAAGATGCAAGACAGAACAACGGCATACCGATTACCGACATTGAAATCGCCATAATCGCATATTTGAGAATGTTAGCCTTTTCAACATCCATATCTGCAAGGAAGAAGCCTACGATAATGGGAAGCGCTACAGTAACGGCTGAGCCGATACCGCCAACGGTTTTACCGTACGAAATAATATTGCCACGTTCTTTTGCATTTGGAGTCATAACATTAGGCATACTCCAGAAAGGTACATCACTTGCGGTATAAATCATACCCCAGGCAACGTAAACAACGGCGACAAAAACATAAAGCCAGATAGACTTGTTATCTGTATCGAATCCGGGATTAACGAACATAAGAATTGTGAGAGCGGCAATGGGAACAGCTGTCCACACAGGATAAGGCTTCATTCTTCCTTTTTTCGTAGTGTGTCTGTCAACGATCATACCCATCATCGGGTCGTTGATTGCGTCCCAAACTCTTGCAAGAAGCATAAGCATAATTACAAACATAGCATTAAGAGTGAGAACATTCATATAATAGTCTGTTACATAGCTGGACATACAGCTATACACTAGGCCTTGTCCTAATGCAGCAATAGCATAAGACGTGACTTCCTTTTTGGGAACATACTTTTTCTCTTCCATTTTGAACCTCCGCTTTGGTTTGAAATAATATAGTATATATTAACACAATTTTCAATTTTTTTCTATGAATTTGGATTTTATTTGACTTTTTGTATGTAGAATTTTCAGGTTATAATTTGTGCTATTTTGCCAAAAGTTTATCAAAAGCTTTATTATAAGTTGCATTTAGAAACCGAATAATATATCATTACAATATATAATATGAAAGGCAAGGTGTAAAAAATGAATCAACCTTCACAATACTTTCAAAAAACTTTCGGGTGGAAATCTGACAGTAAAACCGATGATAAATACACCATCATTAAAAACAATGTCAGACTTTCTCTTCTTACCGAAAGACTCCTCCGAGTCGAAGTCGATCCTGAGGGCATTTTCACCGATGAACCCACTCAAAGTATTATAAACCGAAATTTCTGCCGGCCTCAGATTCGTGTTGCGGAAGACGGCAACATTGTTATCATTATGACAACCAGAACCGTTTTCAGATATGATACCCTTAACAAGAAAATGCTGGGCATTTCACTCAAAGGCGGAAAAAACCTTACCGAATATACAAAAGGCAACCTCAAAGGTACATACCGCACACTTGATATGACAACGGGTGCAATTGAATTAGGCGATGGCATTATGTCAACTGAGGGTGTTGCTGTGATCAATGACACAAAATCACTGATCCTCAACGAAGACGGTACTATTGGTGAAAGGCATAAAACCACAAAAGATGAATACTATTTCTGTTATAACCACGATTACAGAGCCTGTCTTAAGGATTTCTTCAAACTCACAGGTGAAGTGCCGCTTGTGCCGAGATTCTGCCTTGGTAACTGGTGGAGCAGATATAAAGCATATACTCAGCAGGAATATATTGATTTGATGACTAAGTTTCTTCAAAAGGAAATACCTATTACAGTTGCAACAATAGATATGGACTGGCACTGGGTTGATGTAAAAAAACGCTTTGGCAAAAGCGGCGGTAAGCTGTCTGTTATTCCCGGCACAACTGATTTTATCCTTCAGGGTGACGGTTGGACGGGCTACAGTTGGAACACTGAGCTGTTTCCCGATTACAAAGGCTTTTTGAATTGGCTTCATGAAAAGAACTTCAAGGTCACACTTAATCTGCATCCTGCACAGGGCGTAAGATTTTTTGATGATATGTATGAAGAAATGGCACAAAGAATGGACATTGACCCTGTAACAAAAAAACGCATCAATTTCGATATAACAGACCCACAGTTTGTTGATGCTTATTTCAATGTTCTTCACAAACCTTATGAAAAAGACGGTGTTGATTTCTGGTGGATTGACTGGCAGCAAGGGAAAAATACAAAAATCAAAAATCTCGACCCTCTATGGGCGCTCAATCATTATCATACGCTTGTCGATTCATATACAAATGAGAAGAGACCTCTCATTCTTTCACGCTATGCAGAGGTAGGCTCACACAGATATCCGCTCGGTTTCTCCGGCGACACAAAAATCTGCTGGGAGTGCCTTGATTTCCAGCCATATTTCACAAATACTGCTGCAAACATAGGCTATACATGGTGGAGTCACGATATCGGCGGGCATCATATGGGCGCTAAAGACGATGAACTTTATATCCGTTGGGTTCAATACGGACTTTACAGTCCTATCATGAGACTTCATTCAACAAGCAATGAATTTATGGGTAAAGAACCCTGGAAGCACGAATTTACAGCTGAGACAATAGCTGTAAATTGTCTGAGAGAACGACATACTCTAATTCCGTATCTTTATGCTATGAATTATCGCACGCATAAAGACGGTATTGCTCTTTGTGAACCTATGTATTATGAATATCCCGAAGAAAAAGATGCCTACGAGGTCAAAAATCAGTACTTCTTCGGCTCAGAACTGCTCGTTGCACCAATTACAACACCGCTTAATAAGAAAACAAACCTCGGCTCAGTTGATGTCTGGCTTCCGGAGGGAAGATGGACAGACATATATACAGGAGCTATCTACAACGGCGGACAACGGATTAAAATGTACAGAGGCATAGAAAGCATACCTGTACTTGCAAAAGAAGGCGCAATAATTCCAATGGGTGCAAATGACAGAAATAATGATTCATCCAACCCAAAGGATATGAAAATCAGAATTTACAGAGGTAACAACAGCTTCGCTCTTTATGAAGATGACGGTGAAACAAATGCATATAAAGAAGGCAATTTCGCTATCACTACATATAACATCTGCGAAGATAATAATAATGTTGTCTTTACTGTTTCTCCTGCTGAGGGAAACTGCAGTACACTTCCGAAAAGAAGAAACTACACTTTCATCTTTGAAGACATAAGCGAGAGTGAAATTGTACTCACAGTCAACGGAAAAGAATATGCCGCTGATGTTAATAAAGTTGACGGTAAAATTCTTGTTTCCGTAAAAAACATAACTCCGAAGTCAGAAGTTAAAATTGAACTTTCAAGCGTTACGGTAAGAGCCAATGTTGACAAGAAACAGCAAATCATTAACCTTGTTACAAAATATCAGCTTGGAGTGAACTACAAGCTTGCAAAATTTTCAGGTCTGCTGAAAAACACAGACAGCAAACTTCCCTCTTGTGATGAATGTTTCAAAGGTCCTATTGAAGAAGTGCGTAAAATGATATAAACCACATAAACACTCGACTTTGTTTTGTCGGGTGTTTATATTTTGTCAAATATTGGTTAACAATACTGTTAACCAATAGACAACTCGCAAAAATTGTGTTATGATATGCAGAAATAATTTTACTGAGGTTAATTTTATGAATATAGCAAACAAGTTAACAGTGTTCAGAGTCGTATTAGTGCCTTTTTTTGTTATTTTTATGCTCACAAGCTTCACACCATACAACCGATGGATTGCTTTTGGAATTTTTTGCTTGGCTACCGTAACAGACAAGCTCGACGGCACCATAGCAAGAAAATATAATATGATAACAGATTTCGGCAAATTTATGGATCCGATTGCAGATAAACTGCTTGTATGTTCTGCACTTATATGCCTGACTTCTCTTGGCGAAATCCCTGCATGGATTGTAATTATTATTATAGGAAGAGAATTTGCCATCAGCGGCTTCAGGTTGGTGGCGGTAGATAACGGTGTTACTATTGCAGCTACCTGGTGGGGCAAGAGCAAGACAATTGCACAGATGGCAATGATTATTATAATGCTTATGAATATCCCCCAACTTTATATTTTATCCCAAGTGGTAATGTACATTTCACTTGCTCTGACAGTTATTTCAATGATAGATTATATAATAAAAAACAGAGCTGTTTTCACTAACGGAACGAAGTAACAATAACCTCTGCGGCAAATCAGCGCAGAGGTTATTGTTTTTTAGAAAATAATTTTCAAAAACATTTTTTTCTGTTGACAAAATTATCAATACAAGATAGAATGAATAATGACAATTTATGTTAAGAAAGGGTGTTTAAATGGCAAGTCATTGTCCTAACTGCGGAAGAGTACTCAAATGGTATAATATCAAAGCTGAGTGCCCTGCCTGCGGTGTAAGTATCCCAAATTTTAATTGGGAAGCACGTCTCGAAGAAGATAATATTAAGGCTGAGGAAAAATTCAGCAAGTTTTACAAAACCCTCAATATACTCAAGTATTCGATAGTTGGTACCAAACAAAGAATAGTAAGAATCATTTTGTCACTTGTGCCTGCAATCGGCTTTATTCTCCCCTGGGCCGGTGTTGCAAGTGAAAAGGATACCTTAAATTTCGACCTTCTCGGCCTTTTCACTGACGGAAAGTCAACCATTGATTTCTTCGAAATTCTTTTTGGCGATATCGGCGGAGTTTTATCCGCAATAAGCGAAGAAGGCTTCGCAGGCCCTGTGACTTACATAATCTTCGGTTTGCTTTTTATGCTTTTAAGCGTTGTGGCAATCGTTGTTGCTTTCTTCCTGATTTTTATCACATTCAAAAAGCCTAAAACAAAGGCTATCTGGATTACAGACGTTATAAGTGTTGTTTTAGCTTTGGTCTCTGTTGGTCTGTTTGCTGCATCAAGCGGAAAAACTGCAGGTGCAAGCTTTTCAATCGGAACTCTTGAGTTCACCAATGCAAGTTCAGGTGTGCTTTGGGGTATTATAGTGTATGTTGTACTTCTTGCAATACCTTTGGTAGCTAACATACTTGTTTCAAAGGCAGATGTAAAGAGCGAGGAACAGCTTGAAAATGAACGACTTGAAAAAGTGAGAATCAAAGAAGAAAAAGCTGAAGCTGATCGCATTAGAAAAGAAGCTGAAAAAGCTGAGGCTCAAAAAAGAGCAGAGGCGGAACAAGCAGAAAAGGTAAGAAAAGCAAAAGAAGCTCTTGCCGAGAAAAACAATAAATAAGAGAGAAAACATTAAGAAAGAGTGATATAATGTCAGATACAGTTAATACATCTTCTCTTCAAAGCGATGCAGTTGCAGAAGAAGAGGTACTCGACAAATTAGCATATACAAAAAAGAGATACCTGACACCTAAGGAAATTGCAGCATATGTACTTGTCAATTTCGGTCAGAAAAATCTTTCACAATTCATCACAAACAGCAGACAAACCTTTATGATGCAGTATGCAGGCCTTAGCGGTAGCGCCTATGCTGCCATCACATCTTTTTCAACTATTTACGATGCCCTTGATGACACTATCTCAGGTTTGATTATCGACAGAACAAGAACACGCTGGGGTCGTGTAAGACCGTTCTTTATCCTACCTCTTCCTCTTTGGATAATCGGTGGTTTTATGCTTTACTCAACTCCGAATCTCAGCGAAACGGGCTTGAGTATTTACTTTGCAATTGCAACTATCATTTACGGTTTGGGTATGAGTTATTTCAATGCCTGGAACCTGATGATTTATAATATTACCCCAAACATCAATGAACGAAACAGCCTTATTACAACCACAAAGTTCTTTGAGCTTTTCGGTGTATGGCTTCCCTCTCTGCTTCCCTTCATTCTTACAGGACTTCCCAAAATATCACCGTCAATTTCACAAACAGGCATTTATAAGGGATTTGCAGGCTTTATGCTCATTTTTGCAGCATTCTTTGCCGTTTACGGATTTTTCAATATGAGAGAAAGAATTCCTCTTCAAAGCCGTGAGGAAATGAAAAAAACCTCTGTTTGGGGTTCGCTTAAAAACATTTTCACAAACAGACCGCTTCTCGCAATTATCCTTTCAGACTTTTTCAACAACTTCAAAGCAGTTGGTGGTGCAACTGAAAGCTTCTTCTGGTTGAACAACACAGGTTCATATGCAAACGGCGGTATCTGCGGTCTTTTCACAGGTATCCCCAACTATTTCATGGTACCTGTTGCTTCAAAGCTTGTTAAGAAATTCGGAGCAAGAACAACTGCCATTGCTGCAGGTCTTTTCGGCTTTGCCGCTTATATGTTGCTTTTCGCTTTAGGCTTCCCCTTTGGTAATGTTTTCGGTGACAGCTTTGAAAGCCACCATGTTCTTAATCTTATCTGCGTGGTTTTACTTCTTACCGTTGCCGGTCTTCCTAACAAAATTATTACTGTATGTAATCCCATTCTTACAGCTGATGCTCTTGACTATATGGAATGGAAACATGGCCTTCGTAACGAGGCTCTCGTTACAACCGTTCAGGGTTACTTCACAAAACTTGCCGGCACAATTACCGGTGCCCTTTCAGGTCTCGTTTTTGAATGGATACATTATGAAGCCCTGACAGATGAATTTGGTAATGCAGTTCCTAACACAGACCCCGGAATTCTCCGTGGCATCTGGACTGTTTTCTGTGTGCTTCCTGCCCTTGCAAGAGGTCTTTACGGCATTTCATTTATTCTTTATCCTATCCATGGCGAGCTTCAGCAGAAAATGATTGTTGAACTTGCAGATAAGCGTGCTGCAATTCTTGAAGAAATATAATTTACTGCATAATAAACTACACCCTGCATAAGCAATCTTATGCAGGGTGTAGTTATATATTATCAATCAAGAATCAAATCAATTATAGCATCAGCGGTTATTTTTATCTGTTCGTCATTAGAAATCGTGGCAACACCGTCACCGTCTTGCTCACCGTACATTCCAAAATAAGCGTGACAACCGCCATTGATTGCCAATTCAATATAACCCGCAGGCAAATTAACCGTGTTTTCATCATACTTTTCCCTGTCGAGCACCATATCTTCTGTTCCGAAAACACAAAGCACTTCAAGTTCAGTTGAAGAAAGATCCACAGTTGAATAAGAACCAAGAAGTATCAAGCCGTCATATTGTTCAGTAGTTTGTGGCAGATATGTCGCTGCCATAGCTCCGCCGAGTGAATGACCACCAATATACCAGCTTTCAATATCAGGATATTTTTCCTGTATCCCCTTCGCAGCCTTTGCATCAAGCACAGCTAAATTCAAAGGCATTTCAGCAACCACGCACAAGATATCCTCAGCAGCACATGCTTGCATCAAAGGCTCATATGACGTATATTCAACCTTTCCGCCGGGATAAAATATTAAACCGGCTTTTGGATGTTCGGGAATATATGCAACCGTATCATCTTCAAAAGAGGTCTCTATATCCTCAATCTTTTCAGAAAAAGCTGCAATTGCTTCACTGTTCGCACGGTAATAATCATTCATGTATAAAACGCAAAAAAACACAGATACTATTAAGATTACTCCCGATATAATAAACATAACTCGTTTAATTTTACTTTTTAACATCTCTGTCCCCTCACCAGTTAAATCAAAAGTTCTTTGAAAATAAAGAAAGAGTATTCATAAGTCAAGTGCCTTATGAATACTTAAATGGAGTGTGTTGATAATAATGATACGGTTTCAAATGGTTTCATTTGGTTTCGCTCAAAAATGAAACCATGGAATCGGAAGTGAAACCATATTGATTCGTTCGACAAATTGGAATTGGCTTACTTCTTCTTATCATTGTAGTAAATAATAAATGCACCCATAACACATACAGCAACGAGTACACCAAACTCAACCCAACCACCTAACAATTCAAGTCCTACGACCATACCTAAATAACCTGCAATCAATGTAACAATCGCTGCTAAAATCGCTTTACCCATACAATTATACTCCTTTGTCAAATTCTTATTTGTCGAACTGATTATAGCACATAATCACCAAGACTTCCAATAAAAAAACACGATGGTTTCGTATCAAAACCATCGTGTTAACCTGGTGCGAGTGTTCATAAGGGATTTACTCAAAATATAAGTAAAACCGGCTTCAAACATAGTATTCTACACTCCCTACCTTGCTTGAACAGAGTAAAAAGAAAGGACAAATACTATAAAAACTAATAATATTACTTACAGACGAGTTGGGGATTACCTCACTTAAGGATATTCAAGAAAACAACCATATACCGCTGTTTACAAAATTCCTCGCAAATAAAATAATCAAACGAGGTAAAAGTATATGTTTAACTTTATTGAA
>CAYUVR010000029.1:0-23204 GCA_964448225.1 uncultured Faecalibacterium sp.
ATTGCTTGAAAGGAGTTCTTTTATTCACTTTTACACAAAATTTTCAGCGGTCTCTGAAAAATTGAAAACAGGTGGTTTTTAAGCCTCCTGTTTTCACTATTAAACATAAATCAACTCTTCACACACCATCTCCCTCGCCCTTGCCTCGATATTACCCATTCTCTGTACCCATTCCCATTGGTCTTGTTCTTTCAATTCCTCTGTCACACTCTCCGCCACTTTCATCTGCTCCACAAGCATATCATACATATCCCTTGCCTGCTTTTCAACCTCGGCACAGTGTTGATACAGCTTTCCTTGAATAAGCAGCGAATTAAAAACCGCAGACTTGTGTTTTTCAAGATAATCTTTATGCATCATTCCCCATTTTCCAAGTCTGACACTTGCCTCTTCAGGTGGCAGTTTGAGATTCGGGATAAGATAACCGTTTACTTCACGGTATGTAATTTTCATTTGATTCATCCTTTTATTTTTTTTATTTGTCATAATAATGCTGATTTTTGCGTCAAAAACTAATTGTAAACAAAATATAAACTAGTGATTTTTGCAAATTTTGTCTTAGGTAAATTTGCTAAACCCAAAACGCCCGTAACCCCAGTAAAATAGGGGCTTTTCACCACCTTTCATGTCGAAATTTGTGTAAGATTCTGTGTTGCTTTTCGCTTAATTTATGGTTCTATTTTAACATCTACAGGTGCCATTGCCGCACCCATATTTGTGCTGTCGATTATGCCGAAGTCCTGAATTGTGCCAATGTGCACCTGAGCGATATAGGGACTTATCGGAGAATCATTCTTTTGCAAAACTGCCGCACCTGAGCCTGTAACTGTCCATTGGGCGGTAGGTGTTCGCTGTCCCCCGTATTCCAAAGGATAGCGAAACTGCTTTTCTGCCGAGCAAAAGTGCGATGAGGTTGCCGCAACACAACAATTGAATCCGCCTGTTTCAATTGCGAGAGAGGACTGAACAAGACTGAGTGCCATTGTTGAACAAGCACCGTAAAGACCGCAAAAAGGCATATTTGAATCTCTGAGACCAAAGGTTGAGCCGATGCATTGATTAAGAAGGTCACCTGAATATACTGCATCCACCTCATCAGCGGTAATTGCCGATTTTTTCAGCGCAAGGTTCACAGCTCTTTTCAGAAGCTCACTCTCACTTTTTTCCCAGGCATCCTGTCCCATGGTAGTATCTTCGTGAACTTCGTCAAAGCAGTCACCTAAAGGACCTTCTCCTTCTTTTTTGCCAACAACAGCAGCATTGCCGATAATTCTCGGCTTTGAAGAAAGAACAATCGTTTTTCCAATTCGTTTTGCCAAAATTCTTCCTCCTTAATACCAACCAAAAAAATAAATTATAACTCCGTATATAGTAGCCGCAGAACAACCGAAAACCACAACAGGGCCTGCAATTGAAAACATCTGTGCCGCCGTACCAAGAATGTGACCCTCTGCTTTGAACTCCAACGCAGGAGATACCATTGAATTGGCAAAGCCTGAAATTGGCACCATGGTACCTGCACCGGCGTGTTTTGCAATATTATCAAAAACACCTATTGCCGTGAGAATTGCCGTCACCACAATGATAACAATCATTGCCATTGTTCTGCTTTTTTTCTCGTCAATACCATAAATTAAAAACCATTGATTCAGTCCTTCTGCAACTGCGCATATAAATCCGCCAACGATAAAAGCCTTCACAGAATCCAACAGCACAGGTGAATTCGGCGATGCCCGTTTTGTCATATATCCGTATTCTTCATTTGAAATTGACATCACACTTCTCCTTTTTTGAGATTTCGCTGTTATCATTTGCACATCAAGGTAAAATATACATTGACAAACTTTCTCAAAACATATAAAATGAAATGGTATGAAAAGCATTAAAGGAGATGTTTATTTTGGCAGTTTTCAAGTCTTTCAAGGCACTTCGCCCGACTAATGAAAAAGCAGCAGAGGTTGCTGCACTTCCCTATGACGTTATGAACAGCGCTGAAGCAAGAGAAATGGTTAATAACAGACCTTATTCCTTCCTTCACGTTGACAAAGCAGAGGTTGACCTTCCCGAAAACATTGACATATATAATAAAAAGGTATATTTAAAAGCAAGAGAAAATCTCGATGCATTGCAAAAAGACGGTGTCTGCAAACAGGACGATGTACCCTGCTTTTATATCTACCGTCAGATTATGAACGGCAGAAGCCAGACAGGACTCGTGGGCTGTGCTTCAATTGACGATTATAAAAATAATATTATCAAAAAACATGAATTCACAAGAGCAGACAAAGAAGCTGACCGAATCCGTCACGTTGACTACTGTGATGCTAATACCGGGCCTATTTTCCTTACATACAGAGAAAATGACCTTATTTCAGGTATAATCAATTCCTGGAAAGAAAGCCACTCCCCCGTTTATGATTTTTTGACAGATGACGGCATTGCAAATACGGTTTGGGTTATTGATGACGGCGAAGTTAACGAAAAACTCACAAATGCTTTTGCCGATATTGATTACCTTTACATCGCAGACGGACATCACCGCTGCGCTTCTGCAGTTAAGGTTGGAGAAAAAAGACGTGCAGAAAATCCCGGTTACACAGGTGCTGAAGAATTCAACTTCTTCCTTGCCGTTGCCTTTCCCAAGAACGAGCTTGAAATTATGGACTATAACCGTGTTATGAAAGACTTGAACGGTATGGAAAAAGATGAGTTCCTTGCTAAAATGTGTGAAAAATTCTCACTCGAAGAACATAACGGTGAAGGTCAGTACAAACCCACCGAAAAACACACTTTCGGTATGTACCTTGACGGCAAATGGTATAAGCTGACAGCCAAGGAAGGAACATTTGACGAAAATAATCCCGTTGACCGCCTTGATGTTACAATTCTTCAGAACAATTGTATCACGCCGATTTTCGGCATTGAGGACCCGAGAACTGACAAAAGAATTGACTTTGTCGGCGGTATCAGGGGTTTGGGTGAGCTTGAAAGAAGATGCTCTCTCGATATGAAAATTGCATTTTCAATGTATCCCACCTCACTTGAAGATTTGATGGCTATTGCCGATGCAGGTGAGGTTATGCCGCCAAAGTCAACCTGGTTTGAGCCGAAGCTTCTCAGCGGACTTTTCATTCACAAGCTGAAATAAAATTTTTAGGAGAACTGTCATGACAGAAAAATTATATGATAATGACAGCTATCTTTCGGAATTTAGTTGTAAAGTTGTAGACCTTTACAGCAATGATACTAAAATTTATGTTGAAACTGACCGCACAGCCTTCTTCCCCGAAGGCGGCGGTCAAACTTCTGACCGAGGATGGCTTAATGAAATTTATGTGGAAAATGTACAAATAATTGATGGACATATCTTGCATTTCGTGGAAAACTCTGAGGAAAATGTTAAAAAGCTTCAAAAAGGTATGTCTCTTCACGGAAAAATCGACATGAAAAAGCGTTTTTCCGACATGCAGCAGCACTCAGGTGAGCATATTTTTTCCGGAATTGTGAATTCACTCTTCGGTTTCAACAACGTGGGTTTTCACCTCGGCACAGAAATTGTCACCCTTGACTTTGACGGAGTGTTGAATGAAGGTGATATCTGTAAAGCAGAAAACCTTGTCAATAAAGCAATATGGGAAAACCTTGAAATAAAGATTCTGTTCCCAAATAAGTCCGAGCTTGAAAGCATAAAATACAGAAGTAAGATTGAAATTGAAGGTCAGGTTCGCCTTGTTGAAATTCCCGGTGTTGACATCTGCGCCTGCTGTGCTCCCCATGTGAAAAGAACGGGAGAAATCGGCATTCTTGAAGTGGTAAACTTTGAAAAATATAAGGGTGGCACAAGAGTTTCCATTCTTTGCGGTGAAAGAGCGCTTACGGATATCCGCCACAAGCTTAACGAAAACAGAAAAGTCTCCGTTCTCACCTGTGCAAAGCAAGGTGAAACAGCCGAAGCCGTTGAAAGACTGAAAAATGAAAACGAAAAACATAAATACGATATTGTCGGTCTCAACCGTCAGATTCTTATGACAAAGGCAGAAACAATAGTTGAGCAAAACCGCATCATTATCTTTGATGAAAAACTCCAGGGCAAGCTGTTGACAGATTTCACAACCTCACTTATGCCAAAGGCAAAAGAATTTGTTGCAGCGTTTTGCGGTGAAAGCGGCTCATATCGCTATTGCATTGCAAGTGGCAATGTTGACCTGAGACAGTTAGGAAAGGTGCTTAATGAGGCTTTTTCGGGCAGAGGCGGCGGAAAGCCGGAGATTATCCAGGGAAGCCTTAACGGAAATGAAGAAGAAATCAAAAAGTTTCTTGAATCGTGCCGCACAGAATAAAAACAAGTAAATTTCTTTGTATACTTTCTTTCAAGAAAGCGTCCTCTTGCGGCGAGCAATATTAAAGAAGACAAATCAAGAAAGGGCGTGGTGCTTTGACAGAAAAAATTAAAAAAGCTTCAAAAATTCTTTTCATAATCTACGCTCTTATTATGCTCTGGCTTTTGTTCGGTCAGCGGTGGGGATTTGACAGCAGTACACCATACTCTGAACAGCTGCAGCAAAATATAAATCTTGTACCCTTTGAAACAATCCGTCTGTTCTGGAATATTGTGAAAAACTCTTCAAGCGGATATATGACACGATACGCTTTTAAAAATCTTATCGGCAACGTTGTTATGTTTGTCCCGTTGGGACTTTTACCCTGTGTTTTCAGAAAACTGAACAGCTTTACAAAATACATCATTACAGTAGTTATCACTATAGCGATAATCGAAGTGATACAGCTTTTCACTCTTTTGGGCAGCTGTGATATTGATGATTTGATGCTGAATGTGGTTGGGGCTGTTATCGGGTATTTTGCAGTAAAAATTATTTTGATACGCCAATAACAAATATGCAACTAAAAATTGCGTATTTGTTACGGATAAAACATTGAGCGCAACCGATTGTTTTGGTATAATTTAGATATCAAATAAAGAAGGGACTGATACCAACTATTATTATAACATTGTCTTTTGCCCAATCAACAATTGCGATTGACACGGATATGGCAACAAATACTATTTTGTCTACTGCTACTGAAGATGCTACCGTTGCCGAAATTATGAAAAACTATCAGTCAAATCCAGAAGATGCCATAAATCAATTGGAACAATTAGGAATTGAATTGATAAACGAACCATCCATCCAAGAGTATTACTCGCCGTCATTAACAAGAAAAACAAAACCATCAGACTATACTCTAAGTGTTTATTCTTACAAAAAAGCCGGCTCAACTATTTATTCTCTTCAATATTTATTGCAAGCAAATCAAACTGAAAACATGCCAGGGCCGCTAGATTACGTAAGCATTGAAGGGGACACAAAATATGCTTCATATTATGAATTCGCGGCAGATGGTACAATCAGTACATGCAAAGGTAGAGGTAGAGGTACTGGTATAATTATATTTAATGTTGAAGATGATGAACTGTTCTCCGGCGGAAGTACATACGGTACTGTTAGAGTGACAAAAATTAAATCAGGTGGTTTAGACATTGGCCCAAAATTCACACACATATGCAACCAAATCAACCACAACTACTGCATCCACTCAGTTCGTTAATTCAGCAAGCCTGGGAACTGAATCCTCCTCTTTAGGACTATCATATACGCAAAGCTACATAGTCAACACTAGTACCAATGTAGAACAATGGGATTTATGGGCTGATAATACGATTACTCTTACATAAATATAAATACCGAAAGGAGTTTACCATGACATTTAATGAAAACCTAATAAAACTAAGAAAAAAAATCAGGTTTGTCACAGGAAGACCTCGCACAAAAATTAGATGTTACACGACAGGCTGTTTCAAAATGGGAACAGGGCGTTTCATCCCCCGATATAGAAAAAATTTTGTTAATGTGTGAGATTTTTGATGTTAAAACAGATGAACTCCTTTTCGGAAAAAAACAAGAGAAACCCAAAACAGAAGAACATCATAGTAATAAAGATCCTATTCTGATGCTTAGTTTAATTTTTCTTGTAATTATCTTTGTGTTTGGAATGATACTTTTTATTGTAAACAATTATGTCGACTACTATATGTATAATTTCGTAACAAACGATGTAGCAATAACTATTACGGTGGCTTCTGTGGTTGTGTTTATAATTTTGGCTGTATATGCCAAAGTTAAAGAAAACAAAAACCGGAACAACAAAGAAAAATAATAAACGCAAAGGACACGGCAAAACCGTGTCCTTTTATATTTAAGTATATTATTTTCTTCCCGTTGAGCCGAAGCCGCCTTCGCCTCGCTGAGTATCATCAAGAGACTCGGAAAGAATAAAGTTCGCCGTGACATAGGGTGCAATGACCATCTGTGCAATTCTTTCGCCGGGGTCAATTGTCTGACTTTCTGAGCCGTGATTATGAAGTGCGGTCATAACCTCGCCTCTGTAGTCGCTGTCAATAACACCCACCTTGTTTGCTGGAGCAAGACCTCTTTTTGAAGCAAGTCCGCTTCTTGCGTGAACAAAGCCTGCATACCCCTGAGGAATCTCAAAAGCAAGACCTGTGGGAATAAACTTTGTTTCACCGGGAGCAATTGTAACAGGCTCGTCTATAGCCGCATAAAGGTCTGCACCTGCGGCATCTGCGCTGCCGTAAGTCGGTACAATTGCGTTTTCTCTTAATTTTTTTATTCTTACATCATACTGCATTTGTGTCGCCCTCCCAAAGGATAATTTTGTTTTCTTTTCTTGATTTCTGAACATCTATAATCCGCTGATTTTCTGAGCCTTTGAAACGAAGCTTTAAGTTTTTAAGCTCTTGCACAAATTTACCGTCAACCAGAATATCGATGCAATTTAGCATTCGGTCGGTGATACTGAAATCGCACAGTCTGCCGGAAAGAAGGTCCTTTTCATAATCGTATCCGCTGTAGCACCAGATATCCTTTTGCGGATATTCTTTTTTGATTCGTTCCAAAAGAGATACCAGCACTTGCTGATTTTTCGGCTCAAAGGGCTCACCGCCCAGAAGCGAAAAGCCTTTGATATAATCCGGCTTCAAGGATTCGAGGATTTTTTGTTCCTCCTTCTCAGTGAACTTTTCACCGTAGCTGAAATCCCATGCTTCTTCGTTGAAGCAGCCTTTGCAGCGATGGGTACAGCCGCTGACAAACAGCGAAACACGTACACCGGGCCCGTTAGCAACGTCAAAAGGCTTGATGGTTGCGTAATTCATTATTTCACCTCATTGCATAAATAATGAAAATGACCCGGGCGGATAATATCCGCCCATGTGGGTCACCTATTTAATATCATAAGTGAAGTACTCTTGCTTTGATTTCCTTTGTCTTGCCAACATTCCAGAAGTTTTCACCAAGATAACCGCAGGTTCTTCTTGTGACATTCATCTTTCTCTGGTCCTTGTTGCCGCATGAGGGACATTCCCATTCAAGATTATCGTTGATTGTGATTTCTCCGTCAAAACCGCATTCGTGGCAATAGTCACTCTTTGTGTTGAATTCAGCATACTGAATGTTGTCATAGATAAACTTGACAACTTCTTCAAGAGCTTCAAGGTTGTGGCGCATATTCGGAATTTCAACATAAGAAATTGCACCGCCTGAAGAAATGGTCTGGAACTGACTTTCAAAGCTGAACTTTGAAAAAGCATCAATATCCTCACGCACATCAACGTGATAAGAGTTAGTGTAATAGCCCTTATCTGTTACATCTTCAATTGTACCGAAGCGAGCCTTATCAATTCTTGCAAAACGGTAGCAGAGTGACTCGGCAGGAGTGCCGTAAAGGCCGAAACCGAGACCTGTTTCCTTCTTCCACTTTTCGCAATGCTCACGAAGACATTTCATAACACGGAGTGCAAAATCTGTTCCGTCAGGATGAGTATGGCTGACACCCTTCATAAGCTTTGTCAGCTCATAAAGGCCGATATAACCGAGTGAAATTGTGCTGTATCCGCCGTGAAGATACTTTTCAATTGTTTCGCCCTTGTCAAGCCTTGCAATTGCACCGTACTGCCAATGAACGGGACTTGTATCAGAAATAACATTGTGAAGTGCGTGATGTCTGCACATAAGAGCTTCAAAGCAGAGCAGGAGTCTTTCCTCAAGAAGAAGCCAGAACTTTTCTTCATCACCCTTGGCTACAATACCAATCTGAGGCAGGTTGAGTGATACAACACCCTGGTTGAAGCGACCTTCAAACTTGTATTCACCGTTTTCGTCCTTCCAGGGTGAAAGGAAGCTGCGGCAGCCCATGGGTGAAAAGACATTGCCCTCATAGTTTTCACGCATTTTCTTTGCGGAAATGTAGTCAGGATAAAGTCTTTTGGCAGAGCATTTAACTGCAAGCTTTGTGATGTAATCATACTTACCGCCCTTGAGGCAGTTATGCTCGTCAAGAACATAAACAAGCTTCGGGAAAGCGGGAGTTACATAAACGCCCTTTTCATTTTTGATACCCTCGTATCTCTGACGGAGGATCTCTTCAATAATCATTGCGTTTTCTTCGATATATTCATCGTCCTTTCTAAGATTGAGGAAGATGGTTACGAAAGGAGACTGACCGTTTGTGGTCATAAGAGTATTTATCTGATACTGAATAGTCTGAACACCAGAACGAAGCTCGTCCTGAAGTCTGTCAAGAGCGATTTTTTCAATCTTTTCTTCTGAAAATTCGTTTCCGAATACTTCTGTAAGATGCTTTATGAACTTCACTTTGCTCTTTCTGAGATACTTACCGAGGTGGCTGATATCAACAGACTGTCCGCCGTACTGACTGCAGGCAACAGATGCAATAATCTGTGTCATAATGTTGCAGGCAACCTGAAAGCTCTTGGGGCTTTCGATAAGCTTACTGTTCATAACCGTGCCGTTATCAAGCATATCACCGATATTGATAAGGCAGCAATTGAAAATCGGCTGAAGAAAATAGTCCGCATCGTGGAAATGGATAACGCCTTCATCGTGAGCCTTGGAAATGTGCTCGGGAAGAAGCATTCTTCTTGTGAGATCTTTTGAAACCTCACCTGCGATAAGGTCACGCTGTGTTGCAGCCATAACCGCATCTTTGTTTGAATTTTCTTCCATAACGTCCTTATTTGAGTTTTTGATAAGGCTGAGGATTGAGTCATCGGTGGTGTTAGCCTTTCTGACGAGCGCTCTGTTATAGCGGTAAATAATATAGGTCTTTGCAAGAGCGAACTTGTCAAGCTGCATCAGCTTATACTCAACCATATCCTGAATATCCTCAACGAGAATTCTGTTTCTCTTTTTCTCGCTAATGTAATCAGCAATGGCTTCCATCTGATTTTTTGTTATTCTTTCTTCCTCTTCAACAGCATCGTTAGCCTTCTGAAGAGCAATGATAATTTTGTTGCGGTCAAAGTCAACAATTGTACCGTCTCTTTTAATTACTGTCACTTTTCATTCCCCTTTCTGAAAAAATTGATTTCGGTTACTATTATATAGCATATGTTGTGTCAAGTCAATATGCCAAACACAAAATATTGTGCTTTTATGTTTGTTTTTTCGCTTCATTTTATGGAATAAGCATTTTATGGAATAAGATTATATATTCTCCAACTTAACCCACAATATAATATCTTTTATTTAGTGTTAAGTCAATACGATAACACAATATTTTGTGTTTTTTACCCTTTGCACAAAATCATTAAATAAAAACTGTAAAAAAGAATATAAAAGGTAGAAAAGGGTGGAAAAATGTAGGAAATGACTGTTTCTTTGTGTACAAAAAGCTTTTTCTCAACACATATAACGATTTATTTAACAAATTGTTAATGAAAAGATGTTGTGTATCTTGTCGGAATATTGTAAAATAAATTATCGGAAAATATAGACAGAAAGGGTTTTATATTATGAAAGTTTTTATGATTGGCGGTACCGGTCTTCTTGGCTGTGAAGCAGCAAGAATTTTCCTTGAAAGAGGACATCAGGTTAAGAGTGTCGCTCTTCCCCCTCTTCCCGAAGGAGCTCCCATTCCCGAAGCAATGGAGCTTGAATTCTGCAACATCTATGAAAAAACAGATGAAGAAATCAAGGCAATGCTTGACGGTTATGACTGTTTTGTATTCGCAGCAGGTGTTGACGAAAGAGTTGAGTTTCCGGCTCCCGTTTACGATGCATATTATAAATACAATATAGCACCGCTTAAGAGAATTCTCCCCATCTGTAAAGAAGTAGGCATGAAAAAGGCTGTTGTCCTTGGCTCATATTTCTCATACGCTGCAAAGCAGTATCCCGAAATGAAGCTCACAGAAAAGCATCCTTACATAAGAAGCCGTATGGATCAGGAAGAAGTTGCATTCTCATATGCAGACGAAAACTTTGATGTTGCAGTTCTTGAACTTCCCTACATTTTCGGCACACAGCCGGGCAGAAAGCCTGTCTGGGTTATCCTCATTGAACAAATCAAAATGATGGATAAGCTTCCGTTCACAATGTATCCCGCAGGCGGCACAGCAATGCTCACCGTTCGTCAGGTTGGTGAAGTAATCGTTGGTGCAGCTGAAAAGTCAAAGGGTGCAAAAGCTTGGCCCATCAGTATGTACAACCAGACATGGAAAGAATTTCTCAAGATTGTTTACGCAGCAAGAGGTATGGGCAACAACAGAAAAATCATCAGCGTTGCTCCTTGGATGATGCGTATGGGTCTTGGCGGTGTTAAGAAGGAATATGCCGCAAAAGGCATTGAAAGCGGTATTGATGTTGACGGACTTGCAGATATTATGGACATCAACCTTTTCATCGACAGAAGATACAGCCTTGAACTTGGCGCAACAGAGGATGATATTGAGGCTGCAATCACCGATTCAATCAAAGTAAGCCAGGCTGTTTATGACGGCACAGCAAAACTCCTTGAAATGAAGGGCGAATAAGTCAAAGTAAAACAGGGCTCTCCGTGAGTCCTGTTTTTTGTTGCTATATAATAAACTTATGCACCTGTGTTTTTATTCAAGCGTTTTAATTATCTTTTTAAATCGGGCATTGATTTGAATTCATCCGAAAGTCCGTAATGCTGTGTCATAAACTCCTTCATTTGTGCTTTTGCAACAAAATCAATACCGAGAATGTGTTTATCAAATTTTTTTGCCCTCAAACAAGGTTGAATGTAATATTGTACTTATCTCAAGGTTATCGAATTCAACGGCAAGTTCCGCTGCTTTTCTGAGCTTCTGCAAAAGTTATTCCTCTGTTCTTAACAGATATCATTCTGCAAAGATAATTGATATATTGATTTTTAGCTGCTATACGAATCGTGTCATCGGTACAATTTTTCTGTACGTTTTCATATACAGACAAGATTTCAGTCCCATTATCAGCAAAAGAGTCCCACCCCCAATCTTACAAAATCTTAAGATTCCCTGTATTGAAAATCCCGCATCAAATCTGTATAATATAATCAGCATTAAAATGGGCGGTGAAACAATGAAAGCAAAAATTCTCCTCGTTGAAGATGATATCTACCTTCGTGAAGGCCTGTGCGAGCTTCTTACAAAAGAGAACTATGAACCCACCTGTGCCCAGAATTGCACAGAGGGCAAAAAGCTTTTCTCCGAACACACATTTGATCTGATTATTCTTGATGTTATGCTCCCCGACGGAAGCGGTCTTGACCTTTGTACTTTCATTCGCTCGGTGAGTGCTGATACGCCTATACTTTTCCTCACCGCTTGTGACGAGGAGTTTCAGATTGTCCGAGGTCTTGACGCAGGGGCAGATGATTACGTTACAAAGCCTTTCCGTCTTCTTGAACTGCTTTCCCGCATCCGTGCCCTTCTGCGCAGAAAAACTGCCATCACCGATTATCAGTTTGGTGATATTTCTGTTGATGTTACAAATATGGCGGTGAAGAAAGACGGAGAAAACCTTTTCCTCACTCCAACGGAGTTTCAGATTCTTTCGGTGCTTATACAAAACAGCGGAGTTATCGTGACCAGAACATCGCTTTTACAGCGCATCTGGGACGGCGACGGCAACTTCATTGACGACAACACCCTTTCGGTACACATCAGCCGTTTGCGTGACAAAATAGGTGCGAACCATATCGCAACCATTCGTGGCACAGGTTACAGATGGGAGGATTAAAATGAAAGATGTTCTTCTCATTGTCGGACTCATTCTTGCTGTTGTGCTTTGTGTGCTTCTGCTTATTATTCACATCATAAACAAGAAGAAAATCCGCAACTTAACACAAAGCATTGATAAATTCATCAAAGATAGCAGTATGACGGAGCTTTCCACATCTGACGGTGACCTTGCACACTTGCAGAGCAATATATATGAGCTTGAAACAAGGCTTGTTCAGGAAAGAGAGTACACAAAGCAAGAGGCAAAGAACAACACCGAATTTATCTCCGATATATCTCACCAGCTTAAAACTCCTCTTGCAGGGCTTCGACTTTACTGCGAAATGGAGCACAATACTACCCCAAGCAGTCACACCGAAAAAGAACTTTTACTTATCGGGAAAATGGAAAAGCTGATTTACAATGTGCTGAAGCTTGAAAAAATCCGCAGTGATACTTATGTGATGAACTTTGCCGAAACAGAGATTGCCGACATAATTTCTGAACTGAAAACGGAATTTACCGCTCTCTTTCCGCAGAAGAAGATTACGGTTAACGGTAACGGCACTTTCCGTTGTGATAGGTCTTGGCTTCGTGAGGCACTGGGCAATGTTATCAAAAATGCCTGTGAGCATACCAAAGCTGACGGAAAGGTTGATATTCTCATCGAACAAGCCGAAAAAAGTGTCAGCGTGATTATTGAAGATAACGGCGGCGGTGTACCCGAAAGTGAACTGCCTATGCTATTCAGAAGATTTCACCGTACAGAAAATGCTTCTCCCGACAGTGCAGGTATAGGTCTTTCAATTACTAAGGCAATAGTAGAAAAGCATCACGGTACAATTACCGCTGAGAACAGTGAAAAGGGACTGCGTGTGAGCATGTGTTTTCCTATAATTGATGCTAACTTAAAGCTTTAAGGCAAAAAAAGAAAGCACTTGACATTGATAGCCAAGTGCTGTATAATATAGTCAAGAGGTGACCGTTCAAAGCGGTTGGCCAAAAGGTTATTTTATATTAACAAACAACCGTCACTTGGCCGAGTGGCGGTTGTTGCATTTAATCCTTATAGTAACTGTATATTTGAATATATGTACCGTAATGATTATAGGCATACATAACACCTCCTTTCGGAAGTGACGTACCAACCGCCTTACATCGCCTCTTGACTATGCAACGATTATACCACATTATAATATTTTGTCAATAATTGTTGCATACCGTAAATTAATATGTTTTTCCGAATCGGGCACAGTTAGAGATGCATTTTTACCTGTGCCCGATTTTCTTATCTTACGAAATCTTAAGGTAAAAGTCACCTAATCGTAAGGTTGACCGTGTATGATGGACTTATCAAAACAAAAGGAGTGTTAATATGAACATTATCGAATGTAAAAATCTCACAAAAGAATACTTAAGCGGTGAAAACGTTGTCAAGGCTGTTGACGATGTAACGGTCAGTTTTGAACAGGGTGAATTCTGCGCTATCACGGGTCCGTCAGGTTCGGGCAAGTCAACTTTTCTTCACGTTTTAAGTTCACTTGAAACCCCCACAAGCGGCAGTGTTTATTACGGCGGAAAGTCCCTCTCGGCTTATAACGATAATCAGCTGTCTATTCTTCGCCGCCGCCGTTTCGGTTTTGTTTTTCAGGCTTATAATCTCGTACAGGAACTGACGGGGTACGAGAATATTCTGCTTCCCATTATGCTGGACAATAAAAAGCCCGACGAGGAGTATCTTAATAAGGTTATTGATATGCTCGGCATCCGTGACAGATTAGAGCATCTGCCGTCTGCACTTTCAGGCGGTCAGCAGCAGAGAATCGCTATCGCAAGAGCTCTTGCCAACAGGCCTGCCATTCTTTTTGCCGACGAGCCTACGGGTAATCTTGACGGCAAGAGTGGCAGAGAGGTGCTTTCACTTCTCAAATACGTCAGTAAGCAGCTTGGCGTTACCCTTATTCTTGTAACCCACGATCTACACGTTGCAGAGCAGGCTGAGAGAATTCTTACCATTGAGGACGGCAAGATTGTCAAAGATACAAGACCTGCACAGGATATATAAAAAAACAGTGAGCAGGTGAAAAGCAATGAACAAGAAACTCACTGTTAATTCCCTTGCTTTCGGCAACCTGAAAATGCGTAAAAAACAATATAGCCTGATGATTATAGGTATCGTTCTTGCAATGATATTTTCTTCGGGTGTGCCTTTTTTCGTGTCCTGTATGAATTCTTCTCAGGAAGAAGCAAGGTTCAGACGGCAAGGTAAACAAGATACAATTATCGTAAACGCACAAAATTACGATTTTACACCTGCAATAAATCAGGGTGCAACAGACGGCGAAATCGGCTATGCTCACGTTCTGTCTTTTGTGTGGAATGAAAATGAAGACAGCTCCGACGGCACAATGGTAGGCTGGCTTGATGAAAGAGCAACGGAACTTTATTATCCCCAAATTATTGAAGGCAGAATGCCCGAAAAAGAGGGCGAAATTATCTTTGAAAAAAATGCCCTTTCAAGAATGAAGATTGAAGCCGAGGTCGGTGAAGAAATTACACTTAAAGCACTCACCTGCAACGGTGCAGAATTTCTCGGTGAAGAAAAAGATAAGACATATACCCTCGTGGGTATTATGTCGGATAAAAAGGCTAACATTGAGAATTTCAGCGATACCTCAATGGAAAAAGCCGCTTTGATTCCTGCCGCTTTTGTTGCCGAAAATACTCAAACTGATATCGGCGGTAAAGAGGCTTTGGTTGCCTTCCTTAATGAAAAATTGGATGAGGGCAATTTGCTTTGGTCAACGATATATTATAACGATAAAATCGGAACCTCCTATATTTACAGAGTAAGCGTTGGTGATGCATATTACAACATCACCAACAACACAACAGTATCAGCCTTTCTTTCCGTTCTTCTTGCCTTTATGTCCTGCTTTGGCATTGTCAACGCCTTTAACTCAAATCTTAAAGAGCGTAAAAATCAGATTGGTATGCTCAAGGCTGTCGGTGCAACAAGAAGACAGATAATCAATATTTTCGGCAGAGAGGCTTTTATTATCTGTGCTTTAACTGCTCCCGTCAGCATCGGTGTTTCCTACGGAGCGGTTAAGCTCTTTGCAAAGCTTATGGGCGACAGCTTTATCTTTAAGCCCGATGTAACCGTACTTTTAATCGGTACACTTTTCGGCATTATTTGTGTAATGCTTTCGGCTCTTATTCCTCTTTGGAGCATATCAAAATTACCGCCTATGCAGGCGATAAGAGATATTGAGCTGATGCGTAAAATGAAAAACAAAAATATTAAAAGTCAGAAACAGTTCAATGTTTCCCGTCTTCTTGCAAAAAGAAAGCTGACCTTTTCAAAGGGCAGACAAATCAGTGTTTGTATTATTATCACCTGTGCAATCGTTATCAGTTGTATTTCTATGTCTTTTCTTTACACAACAATTGAGGACACAAGCAGTTTTTATAACGCCGACTATAAAATTCAGGACCACGGAGGTTATGGTTCAAGCAACTCTTTTATAAACTTTAAAGCCAATGGTACAGATATTTCGGAAAACTCAATATATGAAATTCTTGAACTGCCTCAGGTTGAAAACGTTTACGGCACAAAAAACATAAATGTCAACATTGTTATAGAAGGTGAGGTTCCCGAATATCTGCAAATAAATGAATATGTAAGCTCTTCTCAGGCAAGTTCCCGTTTTTTAACCGCACAGGACGTAGCATACAATGATGCTTTACTTGTTAGTGGTCAGGACTATGTTACACCTGAAGTGCCTGCAATAACAAAAGACAGTGTTAAAGAATATATGCAGGCGGCAGTGAATCCCGATTACACTTACACAAAGCAGGTTGCAGGCTTTACCGACGAGGAGCTTATAAACACTACTCTTACTGCAAAAAGTGCCGCCATTTTCGGTGTTGACGAAGACGAAATAATTGACGGTGAAATCAATTTTGATAAAATCAATTCAGGCGAAGAAATTGTTATCTACGCACCGCAAAAGATAGGCTTTTATCACGAAGAAATGCCCGGCGGCGGTTACTCTTACGGCCTTTATAATCTTTCAGAAGAAGCGAAAGCAGATGGCATCGTTAACGAACTTATGAAGAAAAATATAAAAGCCGAGGCTGAAAGTCCTTTTAAGGCTGGTGACACAATAAAAATTACTCTGCTTTGCGATGATGGAAGCGGTAATGTTATAAGAGAAGACAGAGAAGTTAAAATCGGTGCCATTATTGGCAAAAAAGATTCATCAGGCTATTTCAAAATGCTTACAACCGTAGAGGGAATGAACACTTTCGAGCAAAAATTCAATTATGAATATCTTGATGTTGCATTAAAAGAAGAATGTACGGCAGAAATTGACCAGCAGATGCAGTCAGAGCTTTCAGCGATGTTCCCCGGTAAATATATCGGCTCTACTTTTGCTTTCAATGAAGGGGAAAAGCAGGAATTACGCACATTGGTTCTTTCAATAGGTTCGCTTATCCTTGTTTTCCTTTGTGTGTGTATTTCACTTATCAACAACTCAATCAGTGCGCAGATACGCGAGGGCAAGCGTTCAATAGGTACTCTCCGTGCCGTTGGCGCTTCGGAAAAGGAACTTGTTCTTTCTTACCTGATGCAGATTGCAAGTATGCTCCTTTGGGGCTTCGGAGCAGGTACGGCCTTGTATGTTGTTTCTTACCGAACAATCGGATTGATAGTAACGGCTGAATACTGGCCCGTGGTGCTTTGGCCTGCATTTTTAGTCTTCGGTGTAATAGCCATTTCCTGTTATATCAACCTTAAAGCGAAAATAAAAACCGTAACAAAACACAGCATAGTCGAAAACATCAGAGAATTGGGGTGAACAGCAATGAAAAGAAAACTTACAATCAACACCCTTGCTATGGGTAACCTGAAGCAAAGGCGAAAGCAATATACAATTCTTATTATAGGTATCATTCTTGCTATGGTTTTTTCGTCAGGGATAATGTTCTTTATCTCTTGTTGGCAAAGTTCACTTGAAGAAAACAGAAATAGGCTTTACGGTATACAAGAGGTGATTTACACTTGTGTAGACACAATTGATTTTGAAAACACGCCTCTTTATGAGTTTATGGCAGAATGTGGCTACGGTTATAATATAGGTTACGCTTATAAAGAAAAAGATGCAATTGAAAACGGTTTAGCCGTAACATACCTTGATGAAAAGGCTCAGGAGCTTTATTACCTTGATTTTGTCGAAGGTCACTATCCACAAAGCAAGGGTGAAATAGCTGTCGAAGAAAGTATGCTTATAAAGCTTGGCTTGGCAGATAAAAAGGTTGGCGACAAATTAACCATTTCTATGCTTATTCCGAATCAGACAGAATATTTTGATAAAAGTGAGGAAAGGGAGTTTACTCTTTCAGGTATTGTCAGAGACAGAAACGCAAACATAGACTATCAGATAGGTTACGATATCAGAGCCAAGCTCATCCCCGGAGCTTATGTGCATAAGGATGAAGAGGTGGCTGCAGGCGGAAGAAAAATACTTTTAGCGTTCTGTAATCTTATTGATTTTGACGGAAAGTCGAAAGGTAATTACAAACTTTATTATGAAGCCTATAACGATTCTGTAGAAGATTTTGAATTTGCAGATTTTCAGGAGATCAATACATGGAATGCATGGGAGAGGAGCACCTCGGTTTCTGATCAGATAAATGACGGTATGGGCTACGGAACTGTTTTTGCTACAGTTCTCGCTCTCGTATCCTGCCTTGCCATAGTAAATTCCTTCGGCAATAATTTGCGTGAACGAAAAAAGCAGATAGGTATGCTTCGTGCCGTAGGCGCAACAAAAAGACAGATTATAAAAATCTTTGCAAGAGAAGCACTTATAATAAGTCTTATCTCGACACCTGTAAGCATTTTCATATCTTACTTCGGAGTAAAACTTATTACAAAAGCCTTTGGTGAAAACTTTGTATTTATACCTGATTTCACTGTGCTTTTCCTTGGTGCAATTTTTGGTATTATATGCGTTATGTGTGCGGCTCTTATCCCTCTTATAACTGCTTCTAACATTTCACCAATGCAGGCAATAAGAAATGTTGAACTTACAAGAAAGGTAAGAAAGAAGAAAATAAAATCGCAGATGAACTTTAATGTTCCCGTTCTTCTTTCTAAAAGAAGCATAACCTTTTTCAAGTCAAGGCAAATAATAGTAAGCATTATTTTAGCAGCAACAATTATTGTTTCCTGTTTCGGTTTTTCGGTAATGATGGGCGACTATGATGAACTTCACGGTATATGGTATGACTATACCGTATACACAAGTTCAGGCAGCCGCAACGATATGGTAAACTACAATCTTTATACAAAATATTTTTCCGATAACGATAAAGCAGACCTTATTTCATCACAGCGTTTTTCTAAAATATACGGCTACAAGGACTGCGTTGCAAACATTATCGTAGATGAATATGACGATTATATGCTGTTTAAATCTATCGCTTGGAACAGCGAAATATATAATCAGGTAAATGAGGGGCTTACAAAAGAAAACTATAAGGAAAAGGCTACTGCTGAATATAGCGAAGCATTTCTTTCTGCTCAGGAAAAGTACGGTTATGATTCTCTTCTTTTTAATATGGGACTTCGAGGTATAGAAGAGGAAAATTTGGAAGCCATTAAAGATAATGTAGTTGAAGGTGAAATAAACATTGATAAAATAAACTCCGGTGAAGAAGTAGTTATTTATTGCCCTAAGGAGATAGGTGTTTATATCGATAGCTTTTACGATGAAACCGAGCTTAATTATTTTGATATGGAGCACTATTCATCAAAAATAACCTATGATATATTTGAAACTGCAGAAAGAAGTTTTCACGCAGGTGATGAAATAACGGTTTCTGTTGTAAGAGCAGCGGAACAAGGTGATGAATTTGTCAGAACAGATAAAAAAGTAAAAATAGGTGCTATTGTTGATGATATAGATTTCGAAGGCGTATTCGGTTTCTATTTTGCTTATGATTTTACTATCCTTACTTCCGCGGTAGGTATGGAAAACTTTGCACCCGGTCTTGGTTATAACTGCTTTACATTATGGGGTAAGGGTGAACTTAACGATGAAGCCGATGAAATTAACACAAAGGTACTTCACGATATATCTTTAAATGTAACAGATGGCTATTATCGTAGTGAATATGAAGCAAACGAAAGTGCAAAAAGAGATGTAATATTATTTATAACGGCTATGATTGCGGTAATACTTCTCTTCTTTGCAATTTGCGGCAGTGTAATAAACAATGCCCTGACAGCACGAATCCGTGACGGCAAAAAGGAAATCGGCACACTCAGAGCAGTGGGTGCAGATATGAAGACGATAGTAAAATCATATATAAGACAGCTTGTTTCGATGTTCGGTTGGGGCTACGGTATCGGCTTTGGCGGATATACCATTGCTCATATAGTTATGAAAACCTTGGAAAAAACGGGTATTCTTTACGAAAGCGAAATGGAATATCAGGTATGGCAGGTAGGCGTTATGAGTATCGGTCTTTTCCTTATCTGTGCCGTAAACCTTACTCTCAAAATCAAACAGGAAATGAAACACAGCATAGTCGAAAACATAAGAGAACTGTAAAGAGGTGAAATATATGAAAAAATCAATAGCCTTTATCCTTTGCTTTTTCCTTTTCTTAACGCCACTTACCGCCGTTGCGGCAGAGCAAACAGAAGAAACCGTCTATGCCACGGAAAATGTCAACATCAGAACTGAACCCAACACAGACTGTGAAATTATTACTGTACTGAAAAAGGGCAGTTCCATCACCCGTGTGGGCGAAACAGACGACGGCTGGAGCAAGGTGCTTTATGAGGGCAAGGAATACTATATAACAAGTGAGTATCTTTCTCTCGTTCCTCCCGAAGAAACGGAGATACCGACAGAGGAAACAAAAGAAGAAACAACGGAAGACAACTCTACACCGAGATTTATGGTGACATCATACGAGCTGAGCGAAAAGAGCTTGTCTCCCGAAAAGTCGGCAACATTAAGCGTTACCTTCAAAAATTACAGCACCACCAAGGCTCTCTATAACATCAAATTCAGCCTTGAGGACCCAAGCGGTGATATTCTGACGGTTGGTATGCCTACAAAGTATGTGAAAAGTATTTATGCCGGCAGCAGCTACACTTGGGAAATCGAGCTGAAAGCCATTAACACGGCCTCTATCGGTCAGCACGATTTGCAGGTATCTGCAGAGTACGAGGACAAAAACTTCGGCTCTTACTCGTCAAGCGACACGGTGAGAGTTGACGTCAAACAGAGCGTAAAACTCAAATACAGCGGTGCAACTTTACCCAAAAAGGTCATTCAGGGCGACACACAGACCGTAACCGTTGACCTTATGAACACGGGCAAAAGTACAATTTACAACTGCACGCTTGATTTCGACATTGACGGTATGCAGTCAGGCGGCAGCGTTTTCGTCGGCAACATAGACCCTGCACAAAGCGCTCAAGGCTCGGCAAACCTGAGAGTTGACAGCGACACTCTCGGTGAGGTTACGGGTAAAATCACCATAACCTACGAAGACGATTACGGCAAGGAGTACAAGAAAACCGCCGACGTCAGTACGGTGATTGAAGAAAAGGTGGAGCAAGTGAGCACAACCGAAGAAGAGGAAAAAGAGAAGAAAAATCCTCTTTGGTGGCTGTTTATACTCATTGGTCTGCTTGTTGGCGGAGGTATAGGTTTTGGGATTCCCTGGCTTATCAATGATAAGAAGCAGCGGAAAGAGGACGACCTCAGGTTGTAACAAAATAAAAGTTAAGTGCAGTAGTCGGTTGGTTGGCTACTGCACTTTTGGTTTATTTAAATCTTAATAAATTTGTTTTATAATAAATGTGACCTAAAGCTTTTTACAATCGTTTTATTAGTAAAAGGAGGTTCTTATGAAATATCTTTCAGGGAAATATCATTTAAAAGATTCAGAGCAGTATCATCAGGAAAGTGTCGGATTTCATTGGAAGAACTCAGACAAAATGGCAAACGATTATTTTGCTGTGTTTCAAAAGGTGTAATATCTCCGAAGTTATGCCGGAGTCAGAGGGATACGGCAAGAAGTAATAATCCTCTTTTACCGCAGCGGCGGTAAGGCATTTTTTCATAACGGTTTTCTGCTGCAATATATTTCCTCCTTATGTCATTTCTACTTGTATAATTTCATCGCCGTCAAAGCCGAGTTTATCAATACACAGTATTCTGTGGCCGGGCTCAGTATCTCCGATAATCCGTCGATGATAGACAATGAGCCACTCATCCGTACCTTCAATGTTTAGGTAGCCGTGATGACCCGGTCCGTTTGCAATTTCTGAGGATTCAAGAATCACTTTACCTTTAGGGTTTATCTCAAAGGGGTTGGTGCTTTGGCTTGTACAGATATGGTATGTACCGTTTGTCCAGTTGCCTTCCGACCACATAAAATGATAAACGCCGTTTCTTTTCAGCATACAAGGTCCTTCGGTATAGTTTTCGGGCGTAATTTCTTTGAAGTAAGAGCCGTCAGAAAAGGGAACAAAGCCATTCATTTTTTCGTTCATAACGGCTACATTGCAGTGATGCCAACCGCCGTAATAAAGGTAAACAGCACTGTCATCATCTTTAAAAAGGTGTGCATCAATAGGCTGTGCAGAGCTTATAAATCTATCGATAAGAGGTTTACCGAGATAACCTTTAAAAGGACCTGCGGGACTGTCTGAAGCTGCAATTTCAAGTCCGCCGATTTCTTCATCCGACTGAATATCGTTACTTGCAAAAATAAGATAATACTTGCCGTTTTTCTCCATAATTGTCGGTGCCCAGACTGCTCTGTGAATGTAAGGAAAGTCGCTCATATCAATGATATTTTCGTGCTTTTCCCAATGCACTAAATCCAAGGAAGAAAAAGCATCAATATTCATCTGGTCGGTATATTTTGTAAAGGATTTAGTGACATATATGTAGTATCTGCCGTCATAGTACCGCGCTTCGGGGTCAGCGTAATATCCGTTTACTATAGGATTCATAATAAAGCTCCTTTCGTTTGCTTATTTAAGCATACACCAAGGAAATCATATTTTCAATATTATACTGTGATAATCAAGAGTTTTTGAAATTATAACTAAAAAAACTCAAGTATTTTTGTTGTAATAGTTTTCATTTTATGTTACACTCTTATCACTTCATAATGAAAGCAGAGGAGCAATATATGTATTTTGAAGAATTTACCCTTGGTTCTAAAACACAAATAGAGCCTGCCGTTATAGAAAAAGAAGACATGATAGCTTTCGCTGAAAAATACGATAACATTCCTCTTCACACAGACGAAGAATATGCAAAGACAACATTCTTTGGTCAGCTTATTGCACCGGGTGTTATGTCTTTTATGTCTGTATGGGCTAAATATCTTGAAATTGATTTAGCAGGAAACGAGCTTCTCGCAGGTAAATCAACAAAAATAGAATGGCACAAGCCTGTATTCGCAAATGATGTTCTTTCAAGTATCTGTACCGTTTCTAAACTCTCAAAACGCAATGCAAAAAACGGTCTTGTGGAACTTACCTTTGAAGTATTTAACCAGAAAGGTGAACTCGTGCTTACTGACACCACTGAAATGATAGTAAAATGCAAACCCGAAAGTTAATCAAAAAATACGGTGACAAAGATTTCAAATCAGTCACCGTATTTCTTTTACTTTTATTTATCGAGGCTCTTCATTGTGGGGAGCGCCATTCCCCACAATTCATATCATTCTGTATAGAACTATAACCTTCGGGAAAGGTCACACATTTTTGGAGTTTTACTATATCTTACTACTTACAACTGTATTCGTCGTGTTAATTGTAGTAAGTTTTTGTAGTAAGTGTAGTGAGCAGATTATATAACAGGAAATCATTCTACTGTAAAATCAAAGACACATCCGTATGTCTTTTGAAGTTCTTTTGCTTCCTCAAAGGTTTTAAGAAGTTTTTCCACATATTCGTCAAAACTTTTAGGCAAGTCATGAATCCCCTTTATTGTTATAAAAGCATCTCTCGGTTCACTTATCAAATCCCAGAGCGCATCAAGATTTTCAC
>CAYUVR010000030.1:0-23009 GCA_964448225.1 uncultured Faecalibacterium sp.
AAGGACGTCACCTTCGCCTATGTTGAAGGAACGGATGTTCTCAAAAACGTATCTGTCACCGCAAACAGCGGTCAAAAGGTTGCTTTTGTCGGCTCAACCGGCGCAGGCAAAACCACCATTACAAACCTTATCAACCGTTTTTATGAAATTGACCGTGGTGAAATCACCTATGACGGCATTTCAGTCAAAGATATCAAAAAAGCAGACCTTCGCCGTTCAATGGCAATGGTGCTTCAGGACACAAAGCTTTTCCAGGGTACAATCAAAGAAAATATCCGATACGGCAAGCTTGACGCAACAGATGAAGAGGTTATTGCGGCGGCAAAGCTGGCAAATGCGCACTCCTTCATTGAAAAGCTGCCCGATGGTTATGAAACTGAGTTGAAGGCGGATGCCGCCAATATTTCTCAGGGTCAGGCTCAGCTCATCAACATTGCCCGTGCGGCAATTGCAAGGTCTCCCCTTCTTATTCTTGACGAAGCGACTTCGTCTGTTGACACAAGAACAGAAAGACTGATTGAAATCGGTATGGACAAGCTGATGGAAAACAGAACAGTATTTGTTATTGCTCACAGACTTTCAACGGTCAGAAATTCACAGGATATTGTTGTTCTTGAAAACGGTGAAATCATTGAAGAAGGCAGTCACGATGAGCTTATCGCAAAAGGCGGCAAATATTATCAGCTTTATACCGGCACTTTTGAGATGGAATAATAAGCAAAAGCGCAAAAGCAAGTAAAGTTCTTTGGTAACTTTCTTTCAAGAAAGTTACGCCCTGCGGCGAGCAAATTAAGATCTTAATCATCCTGAAACATAAATACAAAAGCTCTGTTCGATTTTCTGTCGGACAGAGCTTTTTTCTTTTCATCGCCCTTGCCGGGCAGGCATTTCTTTTTTTGCAAAAAAGGAATCGAAAAAACTTTACCCATTTCCTGTTTATCAGAGATATCTCATCACTGCAACAACTTTGCCGAGAATAATAAGCTCGTCAACAATAATCGGCTCAAAAGCATCATTCTCCGGCTGCAGACGGAAATGGCCGTTCTCTTTATAAAAGGTCTTGACTGTTGCCTCGTCTTCAATAAGTGCAACAACAATTTCACCGTTTCTTGCCGTAGGTGTCTTTTCTGCAAAAAGAATGTCCCCGTCAAGAATACCTGCATTGAGCATACTTTCACCTCTTACACGAAGAGCAAACATTTCTTTGTCGGAAGAAATGTGATCTCCGGAAAAGGGCAGATAACATTCAACCTGCTCAACGGCGAGAATGGGAAGACCTGCTGTTACAACACCAAGCAAAGGGACATGTCTCACATTTTCAGCCTGACCGACGATGCGGATTGAACGCTTGAGCATAGGGTCACGTTCAATGTAGCCCTTCTCTTCCAAAGCGTCAAGATTATTCTGAACAGAAGATGTCGACTTGAGTCCAACAGCCTGACAGATTTCTCTGACCGAAGGGATTGCACCGTAAGCGGCACGCTCTTTAAGATATTCGAGTATACGGTATTGATTTTCGCTGAGTTCACGCATGGTTTTGCCTCCTCAAAGAAAGTAAAATTCAACAACAATCTAAACAAATGTTCGTTTGCAAGTTCATTATAACACACCGGAACGAAAAATGCAAACATTTGTTCTGATTTTTTCAAAAAAATTTTTCAACACTTAATTTGCGGTATAAAGCCGTCTTTTGAAGCCAAACATATTGATAACGAAACATAAAAGGTGGTTCTTATGAAAAAGAAAAATATACTTGAAAAAATGTCCTCCGGCAAAGGCTTTTATATCACCGCCGGTGTTAGTTTCTGCCTTGTTATTGTGGCTGTGGTACTTGTTTACAGAACATCAACAGGTATGCTGAAAGATATACTTACAACCACAGACAACACTCTTACCCAGGAAGTGCGCCACAATGAAACAGATGAAACTGACCCGAGATACACAACAGAAGATGTGACAGCTGTCCCCGCAACCTCTGAGCCCACCACCGAAGAACAGGAAACTTCAATTGCTACACCAACAACAGAAAGGGAAGAAAGTACCATTCCTTCAACCGTACCCACCACCCAGGCTGTGATTTCAAACGATGCTTACGCTTTCCCCCTGACAGGTGAAATTCAAAAGGAATATTCCCCCGATTCACCTGTATATGACGAAACTATGGGTGACTGGCGAGTGCATAAGGGTATTGACTTCCCGGCAGAAACAGACAGTGAGGTCAGAAGTGTCGGAAACGGAAAAGTAACCAAGGTTATCTCCGACACAAGCTTCGGATACATCGTCGAAATTGACCACGGTGACTTCACTGCACGCTACTGCGGATTGCAGCAGGGCACAACTCTGAAGGCGAATGACACGGTCACAAAAGGTGATACCGTAGGAAAACTCGGCACTGTACCTTGTGAAGCAAACCAGGAAAGTCACCTGCATTTTGAAACGGTGAAAGACGACAAAAACATTGACCCGATGCAAGCAATGGGTATTGTAAGCAACACTGAATAAAAGTCCGAAGACAAAACATACAACTAAAATACACCTTAAAATAACAAATTTGTCCTTATTCACAAAAAGGGTTTTAAGGTGCTTTTTTGATTGACATCAATCGTCATTTGTGCTATAATTTCAAGTATAAAATTTATGCTATATTACTATAGTATGCGTTCCCTTGAGACTGACGGATAAGTGGAGCACCACACGAATCAGGGAGCTTAATAAATCAGTCGACCGTCTGGGCTACTTACAAGGGTTCTTGTTTCCTTGTGTAAGTGCGCTCAGATTTTTTATTTTTACAGGAGGTTGAAACAAATGAAAAAAGTTGCAATCATTATGGGAAGCGACAGCGATTTGCCTGTTGTTTCAAAGGCAGCCGATACTCTCAAGGAATTCGGTGTACCTTATGAGCTTCATATTTATTCAGCTCACCGCACACCCGTGGAAGCAAAAGAGTTTTCTGAAAACGCACAGGCTAACGGATTTGGCTGTATCATTGCAGCAGCAGGTATGGCAGCACACCTTGCAGGTGCAATTGCCGCAAACACCACTCTCCCCGTTATCGGCATCCCCATGAAATCAAAATATCTTGACGGTATTGACGCACTTTTGTCAACTGTACAGATGCCCTCAGGTATTCCCGTGGCAACAGTTGCAATTGACGGAGCAGTCAATGCCGCCTTGTTGTCTATTGAGATTCTTGCAGTAAGTGACGAGAGTCTTGCTGAAAAACTTATGGCAAAAAGAAAAGCAGCTACACAAAAAGTTCTTGAAAAGAATGCTGCAGCAGAAAAACAGTATAACAACTGATTAAAATTAATACTGCATCCGCTATAGGCTGCTGACTGCTGCCATATTGCGGTATACAGCAAAATTTATAATTTATAAATTATTTTAACGGAGGTATATAACCATGGAAAAAATTTACACAGGTAAAACAAAGGATGTATACAAGCTTGAGAACGGCAACTGCCTTCTTAAATTCAAGGATGACTGCACAGGCAAAGACGGCGTCTTTGATCCGGGCGAAAATTCAGTAGGTCTTACAATCGACGGTGTCGGGGATGTAAATCTTCGTATGTCAATATATTTCTTTGAAAAGGTTAATGCAGCAGGTATTAAAACCCACTTTGTAAATGCAAACCTTGCAGATACAACAATGGAGGTTCTTCCCGCAAAAGTATTCGGTCACGGTCTTGAAGTTATCTGCCGTCACAAAGCAGTCGGCAGCTTCATCCGCCGTTACGGTGATTATATTGAAGAAGGTGCAGACCTTCCCGCATATGTTGAAATGACTTTCAAAAATGACGAAAAGGGTGACCCGCTCGTAATAAAGGATGCTCTTGTTGCTCTTGGTGTTATGACAGACAAGCAGTATGATGATATCAAAGAAATGACTCAGAAGATTACTCAGATTGTTGCTGACGACCTTAAAGAAAAGGGTCTCGTTCTTTATGATATCAAGTTTGAATTCGGCTATGACTCCGAAGGCAACGTAATGCTTATCGACGAAATCGCATCAGGCAACATGCGTGTTTACAAGGATGGCAAGTACATAGACCCCATGACACTTTCAGAGCTTTTCTTTGCATAAGGTGCTGTAAATCGGACATTTAAGGCTTATTAGGTCCGATTACCCTTAAGACATAATCCAACTTAAACCACGGAGGTAAACCTATGGGAGGATTTTTCGGCGTCACATCAAAAAGAGACGCTGTTATTGATGTTTTTTTCGGTGTTGACTATCATTCACACTTAGGCACACGTCGAGGTGGTATGGCCGCAGTAAATGACACAGTTGGTTTTCAGCGTGACATTCACAACATCGAGAACTCACCCTTCAGAACAAAATTTGCAGGCATCACCGATGAGATGCAGGGAAATGCCTGCATCGGCTGCATCAGCGACAGCGACCCGCAGCCCCTGATCATCTGCTCCAATCTGGGTGTTTATGCCATTGCCACAATCGGCATCATCAACAATGCACAGGAGCTTATCAATCAGTTCCTTTCTTTCAGCGGCGGTCACCTGACAGGTATGACAGGCGGAAGAATCAACTCCACCGAACTTACTGCTGCTCTCATCAATCAGAAAAGCAGTTTCACCGAAGGTATACGCTTTGCACAGGAAAAAATTGAAGGCTCACTTTCACTTCTTATTCTCAAAGAGGACGGCACGATCATTGCCGCAAGAGACAAGGTAGGACGGCTTCCGATTGTTCTTGGCAAGAATAGTAAGGGGCACTGCGTCTCCTTTGAATCCTTCGCTTTTGAAAAGCTGGACTATGAATTTGTCAGAGAACTCGGCCCAGGTGAAATTGTTGAAATCACCCCTGAGGAAATTGTAACAGTTTCAAAGCCGAACCAAAAAATGCGTATCTGCTCATTCTTGTGGACATATTACGGTTATCCCAACTCAAGATATGAGGGTGTCAACGTTGAGATGATGAGAACAAGAAACGGCGAAATTATGGCAAGGGAAGACAAAGCAAAAGGCCTTTGCGAAGGTATTGATTATGTCTCGGGTGTGCCCGATTCGGGAACACCTCACGCAATCGGCTATGCAAACGAAAGCGATATTCCTTTTGCAAGACCCTTCATCAAATATACTCCCACCTGGCCCAGAAGCTTTATGCCCCAGAACCAGAACGAGCGTAACAAGGTTGCAAAAATGAAAATGATTCCCGTTCACGAGCTGATTCAGGGAAAGAACCTTCTTTTTGTTGACGACAGCATTGTAAGAGGTACACAGCTTCAGGGAACTGTTGATTTTCTTTATTCCCACGGAGCAAAGGAAGTACATATGCGCTCTGCTTGTCCGCCGATTATGTACGGTTGCAAATATCTCAACTTCTCACGAAACACATCGGATGATGACCTTATCACAAGAAGAACCATTCTTGAGCTTGAAGGCAAGGAAGGCGAAAAATATATCAACGAATATGCTGATGCTTCCACTGAAAGAGGTCAGACTCTTCTCAAAAGCATATGCGATAAACTTGGCTTTGCTTCTCTCGGTTATCAGACTCTTGAAGGTCTGCTTGAAGCAATCGGTCTTCCCGAAGACTCAGTTTGTACTTATTGCTGGAACGGTAAAGAATAATAACAGATAAAACTTCTATTTTTTAACACAAACTTGAAAAGGAACGGGTGAACAACAATGAAAAATTCCCAATCACAGTCTTACGCTGCTGCCGGTGTTGATATCACAGCAGGCTACAAAGCAGTTGAACTTATGAAACAGCACATCGCAAGAACTTTAACAAGCGGTGTATGCTCAGACGTAGGCGGTTTCGGCGGCCTTTTTGAATTAGATATCACAGGAATGGAAAAGCCCGTTCTTGTTTCCGGCACTGACGGTGTCGGCACAAAATTAAAACTTGCTTTTCTTATGGATAAGCATGATACAGTCGGCATTGACTGCGTTGCAATGTGTGTCAATGATATTATCTGCTGCGGTGCAAAGCCTCTTTTCTTCCTTGACTATATTGCTTGCGGAAAGAATGTTCCGGAAAAGATTGCTCAGATCGTTTCCGGCGTTGCAGAAGGTTGTGTTCAGTCCGGTGCAGCACTTATCGGCGGCGAAACTGCTGAAATGCCCGGCTTCTATCCCATTGACGAATATGACCTTGCCGGTTTCTCCGTTGGTGTTGTTGACAAGAAGAATATTCTCGACAACAAGACAATGAAAGAAGGCGACGTTATCATCGCCCTCCCCTCCTCAGGCGTTCATTCAAACGGCTTCTCACTTGTAAGGAAGGTTTTTGATGTTGAAAACTGCGACCTCAGAAGCCCCAGAGAGGAACTTGGCGGAAAATCCTTAGGCGAAGCACTGCTTGCACCCACAAAGATTTATGTAAAGCCGATGGTTGCTCTTTTTGAACAGGTTAAAGTCAAGGCTGTTTCACACATCACAGGCGGCGGCTTCTATGAAAACATACCAAGAAGCATACCTGACGGCTTCGGTGCAAAAATTGAAAAAAGCGCTGTTAAGATTCTTCCCGTTTTCGACCTTATTGCCAAGACAGGTAACATTCCCGAAAGAGATATGTTCAACACCTTCAATATGGGTGTCGGTATGAGTGTTGTTGTTGCAAAGCAAGATGCTTACAAGGCTCTCGAAATTCTCAAAGCAAACGGTGAAGACGCTTACATCATCGGCGAAATCATAGAATCAGAAGATAAAGTTACAATTATCTAAGGAGAGTGCCTCAATGAAAAAAACAAAAATTGCCGTTCTTGTTTCAGGCGGCGGCACAAATCTTCAGGCACTTATTGATGCCCAAAAAGACGGCATCATCAAAAGCGGTGAAATCAGCCTTGTTATTTCAAACAACAAAACCGCTTATGCCCTTGAAAGAGCAAGAGTGAGCGGTATTTCTTCTGCTGTTGTTATCAAAAAGGACTGCGGCAGTCAGGAAATGTTTGAGCAGAAACTAACAGGACTTATGAGAGAACACGAAATTGACCTTATTGTTCTTGCAGGCTTTATGAGTATTCTGTCTGAAAACTTCACAAAAGCTTTCCCGCACAGAATCATCAATGTTCACCCCTCACTTATTCCCGCATTTTGCGGAAAAGGCTTTTACGGTCTTCACGTTCACGAAGCTGCTCTTGCCTACGGTGTTAAGGTGACCGGTGCAACGGTACATTTTGTCAACGAGATTCCCGACGGCGGTGCAATCATTATTCAAAAAGCTGTTAAAATAAAAGAGGATGACACACCCGAAACATTACAGAAAAGAGTTATGACCGAGGCAGAATGGAAAATTCTTCCCGAGGCTGTTAATCTTTTCTGCGAAGGCAGACTGACAGTAAAAAACAACAAAGTATATATAGGAGAGTAAGCTATGAAAGTTTCTACAATCAAAGACGAACTTAATTCACTCGCTTATCACGGCAGAGGTATCATCATCGGCAAAAGTGCTGACGGCAAAAAAGCAATAACTGCTTATTTCATCATGGGCAGAAGCGAAAACAGCCGCAACCGTGTATTCGTGCTTGAAGGTGACGCAATGCGCACAAAGGCTTTTGATGAAAGCAAAATGACAGACCCTCATCTTATTATCTACTATCCCGTAAGAGTTCTCGGCAACAAGACAATCGTCACAAACGGTGACCAGACCGACACAATTTATGACCTTATGGATAAGCAGATGACATTTGAACAGGCACTTCGCACAAGAGAGTTTGAAGATGATAAGCCTAACTTCACACCCAGAATTTCAGGCATTATCCGTCTTGAAAAGGACGATATGAACTTTGCTATGTCAATACTCAAGAGTGCTGAGGGTGATGACTCATCCTGTGAAAGATTCACTTACGCTTATTCAAATCCTCTTTGCGGCAGAGCAAAATTCATTCATACATATAACTGTGACGGCAATCCACTGCCCTCATTTGAAGGTGAGCCCAAAACCCTTGAGCTTCCTGATGTTTCTGTTGACGAACTCACAGACCTTATCTGGACAAACCTCAACGAAGATAACAAGGTTTCACTTTTTGTCAGATACATTGACATTGCAAGCGGCGAAAGCGAAACAAGAGTAGTAAATAAAAATAAATAAATCCTTAGGAGTTATAACAATGAAAGAATTTGAACTTAAATACGGCTGTAACCCTAATCAGAAGCCCTCAAAAATTTATATGCACGACGGAAGTGACCTTCCCATTGAAATTCTCTCAGGCAGACCGGGATACATCAATTTTCTTGATGCGTTCAACTCGTGGCAGCTTGTGAAAGAAGTGAAAGAAGCCACAGGTCTTCCCTGTGCTGCCTCCTTCAAGCACGTCAGCCCCACTTCGGCGGCTGTAGGTCTTCCTCTTTCCGATAAACTCAAGAGGGCCTGCTTTGTTGACGATATCGAAGATCTCGACAACTCTCCTCTCGCTTGTGCATATGCCAGAGCAAGAGGTACAGACAGAATGTGCTCTTTCGGTGACTGGGTTGCACTTTCAGACGAAGTAGACGAACTCACCGCAAGACTTATCAAAAGGGAAATCTCTGACGGAGTTATCGCTCCCGGATATACAGAGAAGGCTCTTGAAATTCTCAAGCAGAAGAGAAACGGTAACTATAACATCGTAAAAATCGATGCAGATTATGTTCCCGCAGAAGCTGAACACAAGCAGGTTTTCGGCATCACCTTTGTTCAAGGTAGAAACAACTTCAAAATTAACGAAGAACTCCTTTCAGACATCGTTACAAACAATAAAGACCTTCCCGAAACCGCAAAGAGAGACCTCATTATCGCTCTTATCACTCTCAAATATACACAATCCAACTCAGTTTGCTATGCAGTTGACGGACAGGCAATCGGTGTGGGTGCAGGTCAGCAGTCAAGAATTCATTGCACTCGTCTTGCAGGCACAAAGGCTGACACCTGGTTCCTCCGTCAGGCAGATAAGGTTTTGAATCTTCCTTTCCTCCCCACTCTCGGCAGAGCAGATAGAGACAATGTCATTGACGGTTATATCAACAAAAACGAAGAAGATGTTTGTGCAGACGGTAACTGGCAGAAATATTTTTCAAGTCAGCCCGAGCCCTTCACGAAAGAAGAAATGGACGAGTATCTTTCAACCATTTCAGGCGTAGCACTCGGCTCAGACGCATTCTTCCCCTTCTCTGATAACATTGAAAGAGCATATCGTAGCGGTGTCAGCTACATTGCAGAGCCCGGTGGCTCAATCAGAGACGATGCAGTTATTGAATGTGCCGACAAATACAATATGGTAATGGCATTCACAAAAATGAGACTTTTCCACCACTAATTAAATTATAAAGGAGCTAACAATGCTTAATTACTTTAACGAACTCCAGAATTATGACTTAGAGGTTTTTGCTTCCTGCGACAAAGAAATGGCAAGACAGCAAAGCTTCATTGAGCTTATCGCATCTGAAAATATTGTTTCAAAAGCTGTTCTTCTTGCAGCGGGCAGCGTTCTTACCAACAAATACGCAGAAGGTTATCCGGGCAAGCGTTACTACGGTGGCTGCCACTGTGTTGATGAAGTTGAAAATATTGCAAGAGAAAGAGCAAAAAAACTCTTCGGTGCTCAGTACGCAAACGTTCAGCCCCACTCCGGTGCAAATGCTAATCTTGCCGCCTTTTTTGCTCTTACCGAGCCCGGTGACACCGTTATGGGTATGAACCTTTCACAAGGCGGACACCTCTCTCACGGCTCACCTGTCAACATCTCAGGTAAGTATTGGAACATTGTCCAATACGGTGTTGACGATGAAACAGAAATGATTGACTATGACAAAATGAGAGAAATTGCACTTCAGTGCAAGCCGAAGCTCATTGTTGTTGGTGCAAGTGCTTATTCAAGAATTATCGACTTCCCCCGTTGCAGAGAAATCGCAGACGAGGTTGGCGCATACCTTATGGTCGATATGGCACACATTGCAGGTCTTGTTGCCGCAGGTGTTCACCCCTCACCCGTACCATACGCCGATGTTGTGACAACAACAACCCACAAAACACTCAGAGGCCCGAGAGGCGGTATGATTCTTTGCAAAGAATCTCTTGCAAAGCAGATTGACAAGGCTGTTTTCCCCGGCACACAGGGAGGCCCTCTTATGCACATCATCGCTGCAAAGGCTGTTGCTTTGGGTGAAGCTCTTACTGATGAATTCAAGGCATATCAGACGCAACTTGTGAAAAATGCCGCAGTTCTCTGCGATGCACTCAAAAAAGAGAATATCGACATCGTTTCCGGCGGTACCGATAACCACCTTATGCTTCTTGACCTTCGCAAATACGGAATTTCAGGCAAGGAGCTTGAAAAACGACTTGATGAAGTTCACATCACAGCCAACAAAAACACCATCCCCAACGATCCTGCAAGTCCCTTTGTCACAAGCGGTCTTCGCATCGGTACAGCTGCCATCACCTCAAGAGGCTTCAAGGAAGAAGAAATGGATATGATAGCTAAATGGATAAAAGAAGTTATTGTTGACTTTGAAGGCAGCAAAGACAGAATCACAAAGGAAGTTGAAGAACTTTGTGCTAAATATCCTATATATTAAGTATAAGGAGAAACGCTATGAAAATAATGGTTGTAGGTGGTGGCGGACGTGAACACGCCATCATCAAAAAGCTCAAGGAAAACAAGAGTGTAACCGAGATTTTTGCTCTGCCCGGCAACGGCGGCATTGCTTCAGATGCTGTTTGCGTCAATGTGAAAGCAACCGACATCAAAGGCATCTGCACTTTTGCAAAAGAAAACGCAATTGACTATGCAGTTGTTGCCCCCGACGATCCTCTCGTTCTCGGTGCTGTTGATGAGCTTTCAAAGCTCGGTATTCCTTGCTTCGGTCCCGAAAGCAAGGCGGCTATCATCGAAGGCAGCAAGGTTTTTTCAAAGAACCTTATGAAGAAATACGGAATTCCCACAGCGGAATATGAAGTGTTTACAAACCTCGATTCAGCTCTTTCTTATCTTGAAACTGCACCTGTTCCGACAGTTATCAAAGCTGACGGACTTGCACTCGGCAAGGGTGTTATCATTGCAACAACACGAGCTGAAGCAAAAAGTGCTGTGCGTTCAATGATGGAAGATAAAATCTTCGGTGACAGCGGAAGTCAGGTTGTTATCGAAGAATTCCTTGAAGGCCCCGAGGTTTCTGTTCTCTCTTTCACAGACGGCAAAACCGTTGTTCCTATGATTTCTTCAATGGACCACAAGCGCGCCAAAGATGATGACGAAGGTCTTAACACAGGCGGTATGGGTACAGTTGCTCCCAACCCTTATTACACAAAAGAAGTAGCCGAAAGATGTATGAAGGAAATCTTCCTTCCCACAATTTACGCTATGAACAAGGAAGACCGTACATTTAAAGGCTGTCTCTACTTCGGTCTTATGATTACCGAAAAAGGCCCCAAGGTGATTGAATACAATTGCCGTTTCGGTGATCCCGAAACTCAGGTTGTGCTTCCTCTTCTTGAAAGTGACCTTCTCACCGTTATGAAAGCCACAACGCAAGGTACTCTGGCTGAAACCGAAGTTAAATTCGCCGACAAAAACGCTTGCTGCGTTATTATGGCATCAGACGGATATCCTCAGAAATATGAAAGCGGATATCCCATCACAGTACCCGAAGAAATCAAGGATAAGGTATACATTGCAGGCGCAAAGATAGAAAATGATGTTCTCAAAACTGCAGGCGGACGTGTTCTCGGCGCAACAGCAGTTGAAGATACTTTGGAAAAAGCGATTGACGAAGCCTATAAAATGGTGGATATAATCAAATTTGAAAACGCATATTACAGACACGATATAGGCAAAAAAGCCAAGGAGGCAAAATAATGGTATATCGCATTTACGTTGAAAAGAAAAAGGGACTTGCAAACGAAGCAAAAGGTCTTCTTTCAGACATTAACTCTCTTCTTTCCGTCAAATCGGTAACAAACCTTAGAGTTGTTAACCGCTATGATGCGGAAGACATCGACAAAGATCTTTTCGATTATGCCGTTAAGACTGTTTTTTCAGAGCCCCAGCTCGACATTGCTTCAGATTCACTTACATATGATGAAAATGACACAGTGTTTGCTGTGGAATATCTCCCCGGTCAGTTTGACCAGAGAGCAGATTCAGCAGCCCAGTGTATTCAGATTATTTCACAGGGCGAAAGACCCACAGTGAAAACCGCAAAGGTATATATCCTTTCGGGTGATATTTCTGAAAGTGAGCTTGCTGAAATCAAAAAGTATGTTATCAACCCCGTTGAAGCAAGAGAAGCAACTCTTGATACATTCGAAACTCTCAAAACAAAGTACGAAATCCCCACCGAGGTTGAAACCCTTGACGGATTTATTAACCTGACAAAAGACGGTCTCAATGACTTTGTGAAGAAGTACGCTCTTGCAATGGATAACGATGATATTGCTTTCTGCCAGGAATATTTCAAAAAAGAAGGCAGAAACCCGACCATCACCGAAATCAGAATGATTGACACCTATTGGTCTGACCATTGCCGTCACACAACCTTCCTTACCATCATTGACGATGTTAAGTTCGAAGATGAGCTTCTTCAGAAGGCTTATGACGATTATATCGAAACAAGAAAAGAACTCGGCAGAACAAAGCCCGTCTGCCTTATGGATATCGGCACACTTGCAGGCAAGTACCTTAAGGAAAAGGGATATCTTGAAAAGCTTGACGAAAGCGAAGAAATCAACGCCTGCACAGTTAAGATTGAAGTGACCGTTGACGGCAAAAAAGAGCCCTGGCTTCTTCTTTTCAAGAATGAAACTCACAACCACCCCACAGAAATTGAACCTTTCGGCGGTGCTGCAACCTGCATCGGCGGTGCAATCCGTGACCCTCTTTCAGGAAGAAGCTATGTTTACGGCGCAATGCGTGTCACAGGTGCATCAGACCCCTTAAAGAGCGTTGCTGAAACAATCCCCGGCAAACTGCCCCAAAGAAAAATAGTCACAACCGCAGCAGCGGGCTATTCCTCCTACGGCAACCAGATCGGTCTTGCAACAGGTATTGTTGATGAGCTTTATCACGATGGCTACACAGCAAAGAGAATGGAAATCGGTGCTGTTGTGGCTGCTGCCCCCGCAGAAAACGTCCGCAGAGAATGTCCCGAAGACGGTGATGTTGTAATTCTCTTAGGCGGTGCAACAGGCCGTGACGGTTGCGGCGGTGCAACAGGTTCTTCAAAGTCCCACACAGCTCAGAGCCTTGAAACTTGCGGCGCAGAGGTTCAGAAGGGTAACGCGCCCGAAGAAAGAAAGCTTCAGAGACTTTTCAGAAACAAGACAGCTTGCCGTATGATCAAGCGTTGCAATGACTTTGGCGCAGGCGGTGTTTCCGTTGCTATCGGTGAACTTGCAGACGGCCTTGAAATTGACCTTAATGCAGTACCTAAGAAGTATGAAGGTCTTGACGGCACAGAGCTTGCAATCAGTGAAAGTCAGGAAAGAATGGCAGTTGTTATTGAAAAAGAAAACGTTGACGCTTTCCTCGCCCTCGCAAAAGAAGAAAATCTCAATGCAACAGTTGTGGCAAAGGTTAAGGCGGAGAAGAGACTCACCATGTTCTGGAACGGCAAGGCAATTGTCGACATCAGCCGTGACTTCCTTAACTCAAACGGTGCAGAAAAACACATTTCAATCGAGGCTGCCGCACCCTCTTGTCCCATGAAGAAAATTGAAGGCAGCTTCACAGACAATATGAACGCTCTCGCTTCAGACCTTAATGTTTGCTCAAAGAGAGGTCTTTCAGAGCGCTTCGACTCCACCATTGGCGCAGGTACAGTTCTTATGCCCTTCGGTGGTAAGTATCAGCATACACCCATTCAGGCAATGGTTCAGCTTGTTTCAACAGAAAAAGGCCACACAGATGACTGCTCTGTAATGTCCTGGGGCTATAATCCCTTCTATACAGAAAAAACGCCCTTCCACGGCGCATATATGGCTGTTGTTGAATCGGTTTGCAAGCTCGTTGCAACGGGCGCTTCATTTGAAGATGTATATCTCACCTTCCAGGAATACTTTGAAAGGCCCGGCAAAGATCCCAAACGTTGGGGCAAACCTCTTTCAGCTCTTCTCGGTGCTTTCAAAGCACAAAAAGACCTTAAGGTTGCCGCTATCGGCGGTAAGGATTCAATGAGTGGTACATTTGAAAACCTTGATGTACCGCCCACACTTGTTTCCTTCGCCGTTACAACCGATAAGATTGAAAATATCGTATCCCCCGAATTCAAGAAGGCGGGCAACAAGGTTATCAAGCTCACTCCCGCCTTCGATGAAAATCACCTTCCCGTGACAGAGTCACTCACTGGTATCTTTGCAAAAGTAACTGAGCTTCTCAGAAGCAAAAAAGCAATTTCCTGCTACACACCCACCTTTGGCGGTGTGGCTGAAGCTGTTATGAAGATGTGCTTCGGTAACGGTCTCGGCTTTACATATGAAAACGGACCCGACCTCAACTCTATTTTCAATTACAGCTACGGCTCATTCCTTCTTGAAGTCGACCCTGATGTGAACCAAGGTGAGACAATCGGTTACATCACAGACGAAAAAGCTATCAGCTACGGTGACGAAAAGGTTTGTCTCAGCTCACTTCTCGGCATTTATGAAAACAAGCTTGAAAGCGTATATTCCTGCAACATTGACCAGTCAAAGTCAAAGACCCAAACTTTCTCATATGAAAACTCAAAGAAAATCGGGCCTGCAATCAAAGCATCAAAGCCGAAGGTACTTATTCCCGTGTTCCCCGGCACAAACTGCGAATTTGACTCAGCAAAAGCTATGGACGATGCAGGTGCAGAAAGCAAGATTATCGTTATCAACAACCTTTCTGCAGACGGAATCGCAAGAAGCGTTGAGGAGTTTGCAAATGAGCTCAGAACTGCACAGATGGTGTTCATTCCCGGCGGTTTCTCCGGCGGCGATGAGCCCGACGGCAGCGGTAAGTTCATCACTGCCTTCTTCCGCAATGCCGCTGTCAAAGAGCAGGTGACAGAGCTTCTTGAAAATAGAGACGGTCTTATGTGCGGTATCTGTAACGGCTTCCAGGCACTCGTTAAGCTCGGTCTTGTACCCTATGGCAAGATTCTTGACTCAGACGAGAATATGCCCACACTTACCTTCAACACAATTGCGCGTCATCAGTCACGCATTGTCAGAACAAGAATTGCATCAAATATGAGTCCCTGGCTTTATGATACAAATGTGGGTGATGTTTATTCCGTGCCCATTTCTCACGGTGAAGGTCGCTTCCTTGCTTCTGAAGAAGAAATCCTCCGTCTTGCCAAAAACGGTCAGATTGCAACACAGTATGTTGACCTTGATGATGAAGCTACAAATGACATTCACTTCAATCCCAACGATTCAATGTTCGCAATTGAAGGTATCACTTCACCTGATGGCCGTGTATTCGGTAAGATGGGACACAGCGAAAGAATCGGTTACGGACTTTATAAGAATGTTATCGGTAATTACGACATCAAGATGTTCAAATCGGCAGTAAAATACTTTAAATAAAGAATGTAAAGTGTTGCCTCGCACTGAGCAACAAAATAAACAGGCACTCGGAACTAACCGAGTGCCTGTATTGTTTTATTCGTAAATTTGTTTTTCTTTTTCGAGCCGTTTCTTTTTTCTGTGCAAACGGTAACAACCGAAAATAATTTGTGTATGGCTTTTCTCATTACTCAACACCTCCTAAAATATTTTCTCCGTTTGTAAGAAGCTCACGAAGCCTCTTGATTTCATCATTCAAAACAATTCTGCCCGAATCGGTGATAATGTATTCTTTCTTTCTGCTGCCTCGTTCTTCAGGTAAGGCTTTTATCCAACCCTTTTCAATAAGTGTACTGATTGCACCGTAAAGTGTGCCTGCTGCAAGCCTCACTCTGCCGGAAGAAAGCTTTTCAACATTTTGCATTATGCCGTAACCGTGTGACGGCTCAAGAAGTGATAAAAGAATGTAATATACCGCCTCTGTCAATGCGGGATTCATATAAAGCCCTCCTTTACTTTTTTCGGTTGCCGATATATCGTCTTTCGATATATTTATTATATCGCTTACCGATATAGTTGTCAATAGTTTTTGACAAAAAATATCACCGGTACCAATAAAAAAGCTGTCTCATCACGAAACAGCCTTTTTACTATATACTAATTTTCTCACCCTAGCCGGGCAGGCATCACTTTTTTTGAAAAAAGTGATACAAAAAAACCGCAAACTGACCTTCCGGAAAGCTTGCGGTTGATTTGTCTAATTTTTTTATGCTACTTCTGCTGCAAGCTCTTCATAAGAAGCCATAAGTGTTGATGCAGTAGTTTCACCAAGGGAGATAAGCTCCTGATAATGACCGAAAGCAAGTGCAAGACAGTAGTCATTGTCGGGTACAATGTATCCGCAAGCATCATTTGCAAGACCGAATACGATAACATCTTCACCGAAGATTTCGCAAAGAGTCTTGCCTTCAAAATCCTTGCCGTCAACACTGCCCTCTGCGGTGAGTGAGCTGCCACCGTAAACAAGGTCTGCACAAAGTTCACCGGGAACCATTACAATCTTGATATCCTTGCCCATTTCAATATATCCGATTTCGGTTGTCATATAATACTTATTGTCAACCTTCTTAACCTGATAGCTGAAGATACCGAGCTTCGCTGCAAGCTTCATAACCGGATTTGTAAGCTCGACTTCAACTGTGTCAATAGCAACATTAAGAATAGGCTCAACCTCAGTTTCTGTCACAGCTTCCCAATTTTCATACCACGGAGTATATGTGTGACCTGCTGTTTCTTCCTCTGTGAAATTGAGACCCATAAGATAAGTATCAGCTTCAATTTCTGCCTGGCTCATTGTAAGACCGAGAGTCATTTTGCCGATTTCACGGCCATAGTTTGCGGCTGTGTTAACACGCTTCTCTGCTTCAACATCGATACCCTGTGTATAGATACCGCAGATTGCACCGTTAAAGAACATAAAATCATATCCTGCGTTGTTGATGACTTCGCCGATGTAGTAAACATAGTCACCTGAAAGGCCGTGTCCCTTTGTCGGGTCACTTGCTGTTGCAAGACCTACAACGTCGGGGTGAGCTGCCATATTGAGAATAATTGTGGGACGTGAAGATGCTGCATCGGGAGTGAAGGTGAAGCGTCTGATTTCTGTTTCCATTGAATCAGCGGAAGGTCTGTTTTTGTTTTTGAAATACTCTTCACCGATATCCTTGGAAGCATAGGTCATTGTGCCTTCTTCCATATCAAGAACTGCGTTTTCGATTGCGGTTTTAACCTTTTCATAGAAAAATTCCATATATTCCGGGTCTGTACCCTGCTCAAGTTCACCGAGACCTGTGATTGCATTAAGAAGATTAAAGGGCAACTTACCGAAAAGGTTTGTCCAGAGACCCTGTGTGTCAATGCAGGAATGTGAGTGAGTTGAGAAAAGGTTAATTGAACTGATGTCGTTGGCTTCTGCAAAACCGGCAAGCAAGCCTCTGATATATCTTACATCTGCATTACCCACACCGATCGAGTCGATTGTAGCGAATACGGTCGTACCTCTGCCGCTGCCGTCATTCATTGCAACAACACGAACCTTCATATCGTCAAGGATTTCACGCACATCGTTTGTGAAAAAGTTTTGCTCGCTCATAAAGCCGCCGAGATAAAGGTCATAGGACTCCCAGTTTTCGGGAACAAGGCTGAGTTCTGCGCTGCCGAGTGACCACTTGGCGTCTGCAGAAGCTGAATCAATAAATTCGCCTGTGCCTTCATAGAAGTTGTCGTAAACATAATCTTCTTCCGAAAGGAAGCTGTCATTTTCGTTCATAACGCTTCCGAGCCCTTCAACAAGCGCACCGAAAACCCATTCAATTGCTTTTGCAAGAACGGTTGTGAAAGGACTTGAAGTGCTTTCAAAATCAATTGCATAGGCAGGAACTGCCGTTACGCTGAAAAGCATAACAACTGTGAGAATAACTGCAACTAGTTTCTTTTTCATATTGTATCCTCCTTATGCACCAAAATACGGCGCATTATCATTCAATGTAATAATGACACAATAAAAAGAAAATATTTTTCTTATTAAGAATATTGCTAAATTATTTATAAGATTTTAATAATTCAAGTCCAATAATTCTGCTGCAAAGTCCTGTATGTTACCAATTGAAGGTGTTGCCGCATACTCCGTGCCGTTAAACTGGACTGAAGCTGTGCCGACAAAAGTAACAAACCATTTTGTTTCACCGTCATTAAATTCTATTTCAATTCTGATGCATCCTCCGTAATACATTTCGCCCTCATCGTGAGCGAATTCAAGGTCCTCAAGCATAGGCACAAATTCTTCAATCTGTTTTTCGGTTAAAGTCTTTTGCTTTATAACTTCTGACATTGAAGATAATTCCGTTATTGTGATGCTTTTGATTTCATTTGTTTCAACATTTTCAAAAGGTGCTTCACCTTTCAGCCAGCCGAGTTCTCCCAACTGCTTTACCGTATCTTTATTCACATCGTCGATTGTTCCGTCGGAAAGCTTGATGCAAAGATTTGTTCCGCTCTGAGCCGGATAGCTTGTCAATACCATACCGTAAACTACCAAAACCCTGTCCCCGTCGGTAATGCCCTTGAAAATTTTGTTTTCTGCATCACCCATTTTTATGGGTGAGCCGTTTTTATCAACAAAAATAAATTCACCTGTCCCGGATATGAGTGCGTGACCGATGTGAAAAGTTTTTCCGTCTTTGAAAATCAGATATGCACCTGAAACAATACCAATAAGAAAAACGATTAAAACTGTCAGTGCTATATATTTTTTCTTCATATTTCTCCCTTCTTATTCCACAATTAACATTCTTTCATTTTTGAGCTGTGCGGGGTAGGTTTCCATAATTTCGCTTGAGCAGATAACCGTCACCTTTTCACCTTTAAATGAATCGGCACTCATATCAGTGACATACCAGCCATCAACCACGACTTCAACCTCATCACCATAACAAAAGCTGTATCTTCCGCCTTCACCGTCGGACAAAGTGAGAATGTTTCCGTTCACTTTCTCCACCGTAGCGGTAATTTTAATTTCACCTTCTCTGAGCGATGTATCCGCCCTGTTTTCGGGTTTGGAGCAGGCTGAAAGCGAAATAACGAAAATCAAAGTTATAGCCATAAATAAAATCTTTCTCATAAAAATATCACCTCTGCCATATTAGATTAAAAATACGGCAAAGGTGTTGCATATATATTGAAATTTTTTCAGCTTATAATTTCAACGACATAATCTTTAACATCTTCAATTGAGGTGTTTTCGTCACTTGTTACTGCCGCTGTTGTGAAGCTGAAAAGAAGTATTGATGAAATTACTGCTGCTGCAAGTCTTGATGCTCTTTTCATTGGCTTTCCTCCTTTCTTCGCACTATAATACACATTTTTTGTTTTCAGTCAAGGGGACTTAAGCAAAATTCACCGTTTATTTATATGTTTAGCACATTTATAAGTTTTATCAAAGATGCCGTTGATGAAAAAACTGTCAATAAACTTCAACAAAACTCACTTTTCTTCTTGAAATCTCTTTTATAATATAGTATACTGATACAGTATATGTAAAGTGGAAAATTGTCTCAAGTTTTCCTAACTTTTCTGCAATAAAATTTACGGAGGAATCACCAATGGCAGAAATTGAAAAAAGCAACAGTTTTATCTCAATGGAACATGACATTCTCAAGTTCTGGGAAGATAACAACTGCTATGAAAAGCGCAAAGAAAAAAATCAGGGTAAGGAACGTTTCCGTTTCATCGACGGCCCTATCACAGCAAACAACCCAATGGGTATCCACCACGCTTGGGGACGTACCCTCAAGGATACCTTCATCAGATATAAGTATATGAGAGGTTATGACTGCCGCTGTCAGAACGGCTTTGACAGTCAGGGTCTCTGGGTTGAAGTCGGTGTTGAAAAAGACCTCGGCTTTGAGTCAAAAAAGGACATCGAAGATTATGGTATTGACAAGTTCACCAAGAAGTGCGTTGACCGTGTTAAGCAGTATTCAGGTGTTATCACAGAACAGTCAAAGAGACTCGGTCAGTGGATGCAATGGGATAACTCATATTACACCAACACAGACCTCAACATCACAAGCATCTGGCACTTCCTTAAAACCTGCGACGAAAACGGCTGGATTCAGAGAGAGTACAAGCCTATGCCCTGGTGTCCCCGTTGCGGTACATCTCTTTCAGAGCACGAAATGACAGGTTCTTACAAAACCGTTACTCACAACTCTGTTTTCTTCAAGCTTCCCGTCGAAGGCATAAACAGCAAAATCGTTGTCTGGACAACAACTCCCTGGACACTTTCTTCAAACGTTGCCCTTGCTGTTAACCCCGAAATCGATTATGTTGAAGTTAAGGTTGCTTCAGATGAGCAAACACTCATTCTTGCAAAGAACGCAATCAAATATCTCGGTGATGACAAGCAGGAAGTTCTCCGTATGTTCAAGGGTGAAGAGCTTGTCGGTCTTCACTATGACACCTGCTTCCCTGAACTCGAAGCACAGCAGGGCTTTGAACATAAAATCGTAGCTTGGGAAGATGTTGACGCAGAAGAAGGTACAGGTGTTGTTCATATCGCTCCCGGCTGCGGTGCAGAAGATAATGAACTTGGCAAGAGGCTCGGTCTTCCCGAAATTATGCCCGTTGATGACACAGGTATTTTCCTCAACGGCTTCGGCTTTTTCAGCGGCAAGAACAGCAAAACAATTGCTGACGAAGTTTTTGAAGAACTCAAAAAGAGAAATAAGCTCTATCTTGTTAAACCTCACGAGCACAGCTACCCTGTTTGCTGGAGATGTAAGGAAGAACTAATCTACCGTCTTGTTCCCTCATGGTTCATCACAACAGAAGAACTCAAACCACGCCTCATCAAAAACGCAATGAGCGTTAAGTGGGAGCCTGAATCAAACGGCAAGAGAATGGTTGACTGGCTCAACAATATGGGTAACTGGAACATTTCACGTAAGCGTTATTACGGTATGCCTCTTCCCTTCTATGTATGTGAGGATTGCGGCAATGTTCACGTTGTCGGCTCAATTGAGGAACTCAAGCAGCTTGCTGTTGACCCTGCAAAGGTTGATGCTCTTCCGGAGCTTCACAGACCTTGGATTGACGAAATTGAAATCAAGTGTCCCAAGTGCGGAAAAAATGTGAAGCGTATCACCGATGTCGGTGACGTTTGGCTTGATGCAGGTATCGTGCCTTTCTCAACCACAGGCTACTTCCAGGACAAAGAAGAGTGGAGAAAGAACTACCCCGCAGAATGGGTTGTTGAAATGCGTGAGCAGGTTCGTCTCTGGTTCTATTCCATGCTCTTTATGAGTACCGTTCTTGAAGACAAGGCTCCTTATGAAAGAGTCCTTTGTCACTCAAGTGTTATTCAGGAAAACGGTCAGAAGTTCTCCAAGACAGGCTTTATGATCCGCTTTGACGAAGCCGCAGAAAAAATCGGTGCAGACACAGTCCGTTACCTTTATGCAGGCGCACCCGTTGCAAACGATGTTCGTTTCGGTTTCAACCTCGGTGACGAAGCAAGAAGAAAGCTCCTTTCCTTCTGGAATATTTATACATTCTTTGAAACCTATGCAAAAATTGACAAGCCCAACTTTGAAGGCTATACTCCCGACAAGAATCTGATGACTGTTACTGACAAGTGGCTCATTTGCAGAACAAATGACTTCATTAAGAAGGCAACAGCTCAGATGGATGCTTACAAGACTTACAACGTAATCAAGGAATTCGAGATTTTTGTTGATGATATTTCTAATTGGTACATCAGAACAAATCGCCGCCGTTTCTGGAAAACAGGTGACGAAAGCGATAAGATGATTGCTTACTGGACACTCTTCCAGGCTCTTAATGCCTCAGTTAAGGTTATGGCACCCATCACTCCATTTATGACAGAAAGCATCTGGCAGAATCTTATCCGCTGTGTGATGCCCTCATCAGAACTTTCAGTTCACCTTTCAGACTGGCCTGAAGCAATTGAAGGTTTTGAAAATGACGGCATTATCGAGCAGACAGCTTTTGCACGTGAAATCATTGCCACAGCAATGAGACTTCGTAACGAGCATCAGATTAAGGTACGTCAGCCGTTAGGTAAGCTCTTTGTATGCTGTGATGCAGAAAAGAGTGAGAATGTCAAGATTTTTGAAAAGAACATTCTTGACGAGCTCAACATCAAAACTATGGAATACATCAGCGATTCCTCAGTTCTTGAAGACAGCTATCTCACAGTCAACTTCAGGGTTGCAGGTGCGGTTCTTAAGGGTAATGTCAACAAGATGAAGCAGGCACTTGAAGCAGCTTCTGAAGAAGAAATGGCTGAATATACCGCTAAAGCAAAAAGCGGTGAAGCTGTACTCGTTGAAGGCTTTGAAGAAGCTTATGAACCTTCAATCTTCAACATTATGTCAAAGACAAAGAAGGGTATTGTTTCAGCTGAGTGTCAGGGCGACACAATCATCGCTCTTGATGTTGTCCTCACGGACGAGCTCATCGCAGAGGGTACTCTTCGTGACATCATCCGCCAGTGCCAGCTCATCAGAAAAGAAGCCGGCTACGAGGTTGACCAGAGAGTTGTTATGTCCATCGTTTCAGGCGACGAACTCGTTACAGCTGTTCTTAACAGCAACAAAGAATATATGTGCGAAGAACTTTTAGCTGACGATATTACTTCTTCAGTTATTGACGCCGACCTTTTAAAGGATATTACAATCGGCGACAAGGTTCTTAAAATTGCTGTTAAGAAAGCGTAAAAAATATAACAGAAGTTCAACCCACAGCTTCCTTCTGTGGGTTGATAAAATACCCCGAAAAAATGCAAAAATCGTATACCATTATATATGTATTTTTCGGTGCAAAAAATAACCGCATTTTCAGAAAGGAAAAAGTGCTATGGCTAACGATAAAAAAATGGTCGAAGATATCACTTCCATGGAAGAAGATTTTGCCAAGTGGTATACCGACATTGTTAAAAAAGCTGAGCTTATTGAAT
>CAYUVR010000031.1:0-22191 GCA_964448225.1 uncultured Faecalibacterium sp.
ACCTTGGCAGACCCAAGGGCGAATTCAAGCCCGAATTTTCACTTGCTCCCGTTGCTGTAAGACTCGGCGAGCTTCTCGGCATTGAAGTTAAGATGGCCAAAGACGTTATCGGCGAAAGTGCTAAGAGCCTTGCTGCTGACCTTAAGGAAGGTGAAGTTCTCCTTCTTGAAAACGTTCGTTTCCATAAAGAAGAAACAAAGAACGACCCCGAATTCTCAAAAGCTCTCGCTTCACTTGCAGAAATCTATGTAAACGATGCTTTCGGTTCAGCTCACAGAGCTCACAGCTCAACAACAGGTGTTGCTGACTATCTCCCCGCTGTAGGCGGCTATCTTATCCGTAAGGAGCTCGAATACATCGGCGGCGCTCTCGAAAATCCGCAGAGACCTCTCGTTGCTATCCTCGGCGGTGCTAAGGTAAGTGACAAGATCGGCGTTATCACAAACCTTATGGAAAAGGTTGACACTCTCATCGTAGGCGGCGGTATGGCATACACATTCTTTGCAGCCCAGGGCCACAGCGTTGGTACTTCAATCTGCGAAGAAGACAAGATTGAAATGGCTAAGGAAATGATGGAAACAGCTGAGGCTAAGGGCGTTAACTTCCTTATTCCCGTTGACAACAGAGTTGGTCTTGAATATGACGCAAACACAGAAAACAAGGTTGTTGATTCAGACGATATCCCCGACGGCTGGATGGGTCTTGATATCGGTCCTAAGACAGAAGAACTCTTCGCAAACGCAATCAAGGGTGCAGGCACAGTTATCTGGAACGGTCCTATGGGTGTTTCAGAATGGAAAAACTTTGCATCAGGTACAATTGCAGTTGCAACAGCTATTGCTGAAAGCGGTGCAATCTCCATCGTTGGCGGCGGCGACTCAGCAGCAGCAGTTCAGAAGCTCGGCTTTGCTGACAAGATGAGCCACATCTCAACAGGCGGCGGTGCTTCACTTGAATTCCTCGAAGGTAAAGACCTTCCCGGAGTTGTTGCTCTTAACGACAAATAAAACCCTCAGTCACTTCGTGACAGCTCCCCTTTCAGGAGAGCCAAGAATATTGTGTAATAACAAATAAGGAGTAATAAAAATGAATAAGGCTACCCGTAAAGCAGTTATCGCAGGTAACTGGAAAATGAATATGACTCCCTCACAGGCTACTGCTCTCATCGGCGAAATGAAAGCGCTTGTTGCTGGTGCAGACTGTGAAGTTGTCCTTTGCGTTCCCTTTGTTGACATTCCGGCAGCTATTGAAGCAGCTAAGGGTTCAAACATCAAAATCGGTGCAGAAAACGTTCACTTCAAGGCTTCAGGCGCATACACCGGCGAAATCGCAGCTGATATGCTCAAGGAACTCGGTGTTGAATATGTTGTAATCGGTCACAGCGAAAGAAGACAGTACTTCGGCGAAACAGACCAGACTGTTAACCTTCGTACTCTTGCAGCTCTTAATGCAGGTCTTAAGCCCATCGTTTGCGTTGGTGAAACACTTGAACAAAGAGAACTCGGCTACACCGAAACCCTCCTCAAATTCCAGACAAAAATGGCTCTTACAAATGTAACAGCAGAGCAGCTCAATGATGTTATTATCGCTTACGAACCCGTTTGGGCTATCGGTACAGGCGTTACAGCAACTGCAGACCAGGCTGACGAAGGCAACGGCTTTGTTCGTGCTGCTATTGCAGAAGCTTACGGCGCAGATGTTGCTGAAACTGTTACAGTTCAGTACGGCGGCTCAATGAACGCTAAGAACGCAGCTGAGCTTGTTGCAAAGACTAATGTTGACGGCGGTCTTATCGGCGGCGCATCACTCAAGGCAGCAGACTTCTCAGTTATCGTTAAGGCAGCTTCCGAGCAGAAATAATTTAAATAAAATATGAGGCTGTTGCTTAAGGCAGCAGCCTCATTTCACGGAAAGGATATATTCAAATGAAAAAGCCTGTTTTATTATGTATTATGGACGGTTTCGGCAAGAACCCTTCCGATTACGGCAATGCAATTGTTGCAGCCAACACTCCCAACCTTGACAAGATTATGAGCGAAAGCCCTATGACCTTCATCGGTGCATCAGGTATGGACGTTGGTCTTCCTGACGGTCAGATGGGAAACAGCGAAGTCGGTCACACAAACATCGGTGCAGGCCGTGTTGTTTATCAGGAACTCACAAGAATCACAAAGTCAATTAAAGACGGTGACTTCTTCCAAAACGAAGCTCTCAAGGGCGCAATGGAAAACTGCCTTAACAACGGCAGCGCACTTCACCTTATGGGACTTATGAGCGACGGCGGTGTTCACTCACACAACACTCACCTCTGGGCTATTGTTGAAATGGCAAAGAGAATGGGTCTTAAGGAAGTTTATGTTCACTGCTTCCTTGACGGGCGTGACGTACCTCCCGCATCCGGTGCAGACTATGTTGCTGAAACCGCAAAGAAGCTTGAAGAAATCGGCATTGGCAAGATTGCAACGGTTATGGGCAGATACTATGCAATGGACAGAGATAACCGTTGGGAAAGAGTCGGCAAGGCTTATGCCGCAATGGTATACGGCGAAGGCAACAATGCAGATTGCCCCGTTGAAGCTATCAGAAAGTCATACGAAACAATTGACGCTGACGGCAAGAACCTCACAGACGAATTTGTTATTCCCACGGTTTGCGCACCCAATGCAACCGTAAAAGCAAATGACAGCGTTGTTTTCTTCAACTTCCGTCCTGACAGAGCAAGAGAAATCACAAGAACATTTGTTGATGAAAGCTTTGACGGTTTTGAAAGAAGAAACGGCTTCTTCCCCCTCTATTATGTATGTATGACACAGTATGACGCTACAATGCCTAACGTTCACGTTGCTTTCAAGCCTCAGACACTTGAAAATACATTCGGCGAATACCTTTCAAAGATGGGCAAGACACAGCTCAGAATTGCAGAAACGGAAAAGTATGCACACGTAACCTTCTTCTTCAACGGCGGTGTTGAAAAGCAGTATGAAGGTGAGGACAGAATTCTTGTTGCTTCACCGAAAGTACCGACATACGATATGCAGCCGGAAATGAGTGCTTACGAGGTAACAGACAAGGTTGTTAAAGCAATAAATAGCGGCAAGTACGATGCAATCATCCTCAACTTCGCTAACTGCGACATGGTAGGTCACACCGGTATTTTTGACGCAGCAAAAGCTGCTGTTGAAGCTGTTGACACTTGTGTCGGCAAGGTTTATGACGCAGTGAAGAAAATGGACGGCGTTATGCTTATCACAGCTGACCATGGTAACGCTGACAAGATGTATGAAGAAGACGGCTCACCATTCACAGCTCACACAACCTTCCCCGTACCCTTCATCGTATGCGGATATGATTGCGAACTTCGTGAAGGCGGTAAGCTTTGCGATATTGCTCCCACAATGCTTAAGATTATGGGGCTTCCCCGGCCCGCTGAAATGGACGGAGAAAGCATCGCAAAATAAATGCTGAATAAAAAATGCAGATTGCTATTAATTTGCATAAATTCAATATTATACTCAGGGATGCCCATTGGGTGTCCTTTTTTGTCTTTGTGATACCGCTCCGATATTGAAAGGTGAGAATTTTTCTTGACAATGTATTTTCCTGTGTGATATAAATAAAACAGAAATTGTTATATGTTAATATGCTCAAAATTAAACACTTTATAAAGGAAGGTCAGATTATGAAAATATTAAAAAACAAAAATTTTCTCATTGCTGTGAGCATTGTTCTTGTTGTGGCAATTCTTTTCACTTCCGGCATTGGCATCATACTTAACATAACAGCCGGTGAAGACATTGACTGTGAAGCAGAGGTCAATTCTTATAACACTCAAAAAGTCACCTATTCAAATCTGACCACAGGAGTGAGTGAGGATGTTCTTTCGGCGGAGCTTGATGACCTTGATGCAAAGCTTGCCGCTATTCTCACATCCGTAAACCTTGAGTCTGTGCTTTATACCGATGCTGTTGCAACACTTGTTACAAAATTCACAGCGGAACTTACTCAAAAAAGCTTTGATACAATAAAATTCTCTGATTTGAAAAAGGATTTTCCGGCTGCATACGAATATGTGACTGCACAGCAGGAGGCAGGTATGACATGGGAAGGAATCGGCACTATTCCGTTTGGAATCACAGCAGGTGACAAAGAAATGTTCATTAAAGCCTGCGGTGCAGGTGCAGCACATATGGGCGAGACTCTTTTGGAGGTTGTTCTCTGCGCTCCTTCATCATATTATGATGCTCTCGTTCCTGCCCTTGAAGCAACACACACAGAAAAAATGCCTTCTCTTTTCGGCTTCGTTGCAAAAACAGGACTCAGCAACAGCAAAAGAATTGAATTTATGGTTGAGAGAATTCTTGCTATCATCGAGCCGATTAAACAAGCTCCACTTACCTATCTTTGCAGTATAGTCCCCGATTTTATCATCAACTATAACAAAGCTTGTGAATTCATAAACGGCAACGAAAAAATTGCCGAAAAAGCAAAGCTCACTTTGCCCACCATTGATTCAATCATTCAGCAGTTCATTTCAGCTCTTGGCATGACAGCTCCCGCAGTTGATTATGACTATCTTTCAAAGACGGGTACTGCATCCGTCTCTGAAAGTGGCGGTAACGGCGGTGCAAGAGTTCAGATTAACGGCGACAGAGAAGTCGTTTTCGCTTATCTTGCAGACTTCATCACAGGTCTTTTCACCTATGAAAACAATTTCACCGTTGTTGAAAAAATACTTACCGAAACGCTTAAATCTGAGGCAGTTCAATCAAGTCCCTTTGCGGCAATTCTCACAAGCGAAGCTGCAAACAGTATGATTGCAGCACTTGTTGATATTCTTGCTAAACTGAAGCCAAGAGACACTGTTGACGTTAACGCTCAGATTGAAGCATATAACGCTGAAACAAAGGATTTTTCAAATCTTTTCACCTGGCCGGCAACAGAAGAAAATGTTGCCTCGGTTCTTGACTCGGTTGAAGTCAAAATATCTGAAGCACTTGTAAATGCAAACCTTGAATCAATCATTTTTACAGACAGCTTTGCCACAACAGTTGCAAAGCTCACAGCGAAGCTTTGCGGAAAAGAGCTTTCCGACCTCTCATTTGCTGCACTTAAAAAGAGTTTTCCTGCCGCTTATGAATATGTGAAAGCAGAACAGGCAGCAGGCAGAACCTGGGCAGATATAGATAAGATACCCTTTGGCATCACCGACGGCGACAAAGATATGTTCGTCAAGGCCTGCGGTGCCGGTGCAGAGCATTTCGGTGACGCTCTGGCTCTTTGCCTTCTTGTTGACCCCCACTTATACGATGAAGCTCTTGTTCCTCTTCTCGAGTCGTTGCACACGGGCCCGATGCCTGCACTTGAACAGTTCGTTTCCTGTCAGGGACTTGACGGTGCAAAGAGAATGGAAGATATCGTAACAAAGGTTTTGACCATTACGGAGCCTCTAAAAGCTTCTCCCATCGCTTACCTTACGGAGATACTTCCCGACCTTATCAACAGCTATAATAAAGCCGCAGAGGCGATAGGCAGCAACGCTGTAAGTCCTCTTCGCCTGCCCGATATAAGCAGTCTTCTTAATGACATAGTTTCTTCTATGGGGCTTGTTCTTCCCGAACATGATTTCAGTTCATTCACAAAAATGGCAACCGCATATGTGGCAGAAAGCGGTACTCCCGAAGGTCAAAGAATGGAGCTTAAAGGTGACAGAGAAACTGTATTTATGGGACTTGCAACATATGTTATGGGTATTTTGAATTACGGTGACAACAACGCAATTATTTCAAATCTTCTGAGTAATGTTCTGGGGATTGAAACCGCAGTTTTTAGCGCTTTAATCGGACTTTTAAGTTGAATAAAAAAAATAACAGAGAGGTTAATTAACCTCTCTGTTATTTTTTTGATGTTTTACTATTTATCCCATTTGATTTTGAGTTTTATTTTTATTTGATTAAATTTTATTATAAATCACAAGCAGAGTTCCGTTTTCAACTGAAATACTGCTTTTTTTGCCGAGAAACTCATTACTCAGTCCTCTTGTAAGATTATATTTCATTGTGAAATTCTGTACTGGATATTTTAGATTTTCAATTGTAACGCCTTCGCTTTTTTCAGTAAGCGAAAAAACAGAAACATAACCCTTATACTCTTCACAAAATGTAATTTCGCTGTTTGAAAAGGCAGTGAGAATAGTATTGCCGTGATGAATCTCCCCTTTTCCACCCATTGAAGCAATATATGCAAGAAGCCGGATATTGCCTATGGAATGGTCAATTCGACTGCCGCCGAGAGCGCCGAAAAGCACAAAGTTTTTGTACCCACACTTTAAGCCCTCGTTAACGGCAAGAGCCATATCGGTGTCATCCTTTTCACAAGGTGCAACAATTTTTCTCTCGGTTTCGGGAACAGAACCATATGAATCAAAATCCCCGACTACCAAATCTGCCTCTCTGCCCAGAAGTGCGGAGTATTTGTATCCGCCGTCTGCACAAATTATAAAATCTTCTTCATTAGCTTTTATATCAGTAGGAAATATATCCCCTGCACCGATGACATAACAAGTGCCAAGCATAAAAACACCTCATTTCAGTAAAACAGTATAGCACAACCGACAATTTAATTCAATATCACAAAAAGGTCTTTACAAATTTATGTTTATAATTTAAAATAACATAAGAAACTTTTAAGGAGCAGAAAATGAACATTCAGATTTACGGCACTACCAAATGCTTTGACACCAAAAAGGCTCAGCGTTATTTTAAAGAAAGAAACATCAAGTTTCAGTTTATTGACCTTGTTAAATTCGGAATGAGTAAGGGCGAATATAAATCAATCAAAACCGCTCTCAAGTGTTCACTTCAAGACCTTGTGAATGAAAAAAGCAAAAAATATGACTCGTCATTCATCAAATATCTTGCATCGGAGGAAGCTAAGGAGGAAAAGCTGCTCGAAAATCAGGAGCTTTTCAGAACTCCTATTGTAAGGAACGGCAAAAAAGCAACCATAGGCTACTGCCCCGATGAATGGAAAAAATGGGAGGAGGAAAAATAAAATGACACAGGAAAAAATCGACAGAATTAACTTTCTTGCCAAAAAATCAAAAACACCCGAAGGTCTGACCGCAGAGGAAAAAGCAGAACAGCAGACGCTCAGAAGAGAATATATTGATTCTTTTAAAATGAGTCTTGTCGGTCAGCTTGAAAACACTTATATCGTTGACGAAAAAGGCAACAAGACCAAGGTTACGAGAAAAGGGAAGAAATAGGATTTATTATAAAACACAGCACTATGAAAAGTGCTGTGTTTATTTTTGCTATTCACCATACCCTATACTCTCACTTAAGCGGAACAGTCTCAGTTCTGATATTGGTCGTGTTTCCGTAGACAGGTCGACTGACAGGCTTTTCTGTTTTTTCAATTGGGTGGAGATGGATATTATAAATCATAAACTGAATTGCAAGGTCTGTGGAATAATAAACAAAGTGGAAGTTGCCTTTTGAGAGTGTAAGCTCTCCTGTTTGCGTATAAGAATTTGTTTCATTCAGCTTCATAGCTTCAATTATTTGGTCTGTTTCTTCTTCACTGAAATAAGTATATGCCTTTATTGCTCTCTTTATTGATGAAACAAAAAGATTCCTTCTTTTATCAGTAACATCTGATACGTTACCTTCTTCATCGATCTTACCTATTGTAAGACGTATTTCTTCAATATTGCCGCCGTCCTGAGTTACTAAACGTATAAGCGTACTTTCTTCCCCGTCATAAATCGGCAAGGAATATACCCCGTTTTGAATGATATACGATGAAAGACTGATTTCAGTACCCGTTTTTTGTGAGTTAAGGTTATCGGTAAAGCGGGATATATCCATAAATTCATTCTTTGAACAGCCCGAAATAATACCTGTCATAAGGCTGATGCAGATTAAAAGAACGGCAGTTTTTTTCATAAGCGCCTCCCAAAATAAGGCAAGATAGGTTTTATAATCCAATATATTCAAAATTCTGCCTTGTTATGAAAATTTATTTGACTTTTCTTTCACTTGATTGTAATATTTAACTGTAAACGGAAGAAAATAAAACGGAGGTATTTTTCTTATGGAAATTAAAGATATTCTTTCAAAGGTTGACCATACCGTTCTCGGTCAGGCTTCAACCTGGGCAGACATCAAAAACCTTTGCGACGACGGAATCAAATATGGCTGTGCAAGTGTATGTATTCCGCCTTCATATGTAAAAAAAGCTAAAGAATATGTAAAAGAAGAACTTAAAATCTGCACTGTTATCGGCTTCCCTAACGGCTACAACACAACTGCAGTAAAGTGCTTTGAAACAGCCGAAGCCGTGAAAGAAGGTGCTGATGAAATTGATATGGTTATCAACATTGGTATGCTCAAAGACAAAAGATACAATGAAATCCTTGAGGAAATCAAAAAAGTCAAGTCTTCTTGTGGCGGAAAGCTTCTGAAGGTTATCATTGAAACCTGCCTTCTCACAGACGAAGAAAAAGTGAAGATGTGCCAGATTGTGTCCGAGTCCGGTGCTGACTATATCAAAACTTCAACCGGCTTTTCAACAGGCGGGGCAACAAGAGAGGATATTGCTCTTTTCAGAGAAAATGTTGACGGTCACCTTCTCATTAAAGCTGCCGGTGGAATTTCAAGCATCAACGATGCAGAAGATATGCTGAAGCTCGGTGCATCGAGACTTGGCACAAGCAGAATTGTTAAAATCGTTAAAAACGAAGAATCTTTCGGTTATTAAGTCAAACAAAATAATTACAAGGAGGAAATATTATGTCAGTTTCTACACCTCACATCAACTTGAAAGAAGGTTATTCCTTCGCAAAAACTGTTCTTATGCCCGGCGACCCTTTAAGAGCTAAAATGATTGCCGAAACCTTCCTTGAAGATGCTGTTCTCATAAACAATGTCAGGGGTATTCAGGGCTACACAGGCACATATAAAGGTCACAAGGTTTCCGTTATGGCAAGCGGTATGGGTATGCCTTCAATCGGCATTTATTCTTACGAGCTTTATAAATTCTTTGATGTTGAAAATATTATCCGCATCGGCTCTGCAGGCGGTATCGGCGAAGGTATCAAGCTTCGTGACGTTGTTGCAGGTATCGGTGCCAACACGAACTCGAACTTCGGCAAACAATACGGCGTCAACGGTATCGTTGCACCCACCTGCTCTTATGAGCTTCTTTCAACTGCCGTGGAGTGCGCAAAGGAAATCGGTATCGAAATGAAAATCGGCAACCTTTATTCTTCCGACACCTTCTACGATGCTGACCCCGACAGTATGAGAAAATGGGCAAATGCCGGTTCAATTGCAACCGAAATGGAAGCTGCTGCACTTTACCTCAACGCTATGTACTGTCACAAAAAAGCTCTTGCAATCTGCACAATTTCAGACCTTCCCTTCACAGGCGAAGCTTGCACGGCAGAAGAAAGACAGAACACCTTTACGGATATGATGAAAATTGCACTTGAAACTGCAATTAAAATGGATAAATAATCAGATTGGATAAGTGAGCAAATGAAAACTAAGCGAGTATTTTTAATAGTTCTTGACTCGGTAGGTATCGGTGAAATGCCCGATGCCGCACTTTATGGTGACGATGGCAGCAACACCCTTCAAGCCTGCTATAAACAGGAAGGCTTCACCCTTCCCAATATGAAAAAACTCGGACTTTTCAATATCGACGGAATTGACTATGCAGAAAAAGAAGCTTCGCCCACGGGTGCTTATGCAAGAATGACAGAAATGTCAAAAGGTAAGGACACCACAATCGGACATTGGGAAATTTGCGGAATTGTATCAGACAAGCCTTTGCCTACCTACCCCGACGGTTTTCCCGATGAGGTACTCAAGGAGTTTTCAGAAAGAACAGGCAGAGGTGTTCTTTGCAACAAGCCCTATTCGGGCACTCAGGTTATCGAAGACTACGGAAAACAGCATCTTGAAAGCGGTGACGTGATTGTTTATACTTCGGCTGACAGCGTTTTTCAGATTGCGGCGCACGAAAGCCTTGTACCGCCTGAAAAACTTTATGAATACTGTGAAATTGCAAGAGAAATTCTGCAGGGTGAACACGGTGTGGGCAGAGTTATTGCCCGCCCGTTTGAGGGCGAATATCCCGACTTCAAAAGAACTTCAAACAGACACGATTTTTCCCTCATCCCACCGAAAACCACTCTTATTGACGAGCTTTCGGAAAATGGATTTGATGTTATACCCGTGGGCAAAATCTTCGACATTTTTGCAGGCAAATCAATGAAAAAGTCAAATCCCACAAAATCAAATTCACACGGTATGAAACAGACAGAAAGCTTTGCAAAAGAAGATTTCAACGGCCTTTGCTTTGTAAATCTCGTTGACTTTGATATGTCTTACGGTCACAGAAATAATGCGAGAGGCTATGCTGACGCTTTGATGGAATTTGACAATTGGCTCGGTGAGTTTCTCCCCACTCTCAAAAAAGAAGATGTCCTTATGATAACTGCCGACCACGGCTGTGACCCCGACACTGAAAGCACAGACCATTCAAGGGAATATACTCCCCTTCTTGTATACGGCGAAAATATAAAAAATGTCAATCTCGGCACAAGAAAAAGCTTTGCTGATATTGGCAAAACAATCGCTGACTTCTTTGGCATTGACAGCAAAATTGCCGGAGAGAGCTTTAAAAAGGATATTATAAAGGAGTAAAAAACAATGACGGACAAGGAGCTTGTTGCACTTGCAAAAAAGGCGGCTGAGAATGCCTATGTACCCTATTCAGGTTATACTGTCGGTGCGGCCCTTCTGTGCAAAAACGGAAAAGTATATCTCGGCTGCAACGTTGAAAATGCATCTTTTACCCCGACAAACTGTGCAGAAAGAACTGCTTTTTTTAAAGCGGTAAGCGAAGGTGAACGAGAGTTTGAGGCAATTGCTGTTGTTGGCGGAAAAGAACTTAATTTCAAAGAATATTTCACACCCTGTGGTGTATGCAGACAGGTTATGAAGGAATTTTGCGACGAAGATTTCAAGGTTATCGTTGGCAAAAAAGGCGAAGATTATATGAGTCTTACTTTAGGTGAGCTTTTACCCTTCGGTTTTTCACCGAAAAATATTAAGGAATAAAAATAAACTATCCTACACAGTCTCTTTTATAATTTTTTGGTCATCATCGGAATATTTCCAATGATATAAACCAAGACCAATTATAAAGGAGGCTTATTTTTTATGAAAAAAATTATTGCAATTATTCTCGCTGCGGCTTTGCTTTTTGTTCTTGCAGCCTGCGGCGGAAACGGTAAAAATGAGGAAACAACAAGCACAAAAAGCACAACAAGCAACAAAGAAACAACCATAAAGGAAGAAACAACAAGCGGCGAAGAAAACGAAAAAGTAGACTATGATGCAATTCCCGATACTATTACATCAGACGATGGCACATATGAGATTGCCTTTGTTACCGATGTGGGTGTTCTTAAGGACAAGTCCTTCAATCAGGGCACTTGGGAAGGTGTCAAGAAATATGCTGCCGACAATGACAAGTCATATAAGTATTATCAACCTGCAAACGGAGATGCTGCAACAGATGATGACCGTTATGATGCGATGAAAGCCGCAGCCGATGCAGGAGCAAAAATCATCGTATGTGCAGGTTATCTTCAAGGAACACCCCTGAAAAGAGCTGCAACAGAATTCAGCGATGTAAGCTTCGTGTTTATCGATGCATCAGAACCTATGAAAGACGATAATGGCAACATTATGAAAAATGTGGCAACAGTCGACTTTAAGGAAGAACAATCCGGATTTCTTGCAGGTTATGCAGCGGTCAAAGAGGGCTACACAAAGCTCGGATTTACAGGTGGCGGCGGCGGAACAAATCCCTCCTGCAACAGATTCGCTTACGGCTATATCCAAGGTGCAGAAGCAGCTGCGAAAGAACTTGACAAAGATATAGAAATGAATTTCAGCTGGGAATACGGTGCTGCCTTTTCAGCATCACCTGAGCTTCAGACAATGCTTGACGGTTGGTATTCAAACGGTACTCAAGTAATATTCTGTTCAGGCGGTTCAATGTGTCAGTCAGCCTTTGCAGCTGCATCAGCAAACGATGGCAAGGTAATCGGAGTTGACGTTGACCAGTCCGCACAATCAGAAACAGTTATCACTTCTGCCACAAAAGGTCTGAGAGAATCAGTAGCCTATGTGCTTGATAAGTATTATTCAGATAAATGGGATGAAGTCGGCGGAATGCAGACAACACTCGGTGCAAAAGAAGACGCCGTTGGTCTTCCCACAGATACCTGGTCACTTGAAAAGTTTACTACCGAAGATTATGAAAAGCTCCTTGCTTCACTCAAAGACGGCTCAGTAACCGTCGACAATGATTATGAAAAAGGCATTGATGCCAAAAACTTTGAAAAGGTAAAACTGACAATCGTATAAAGAAAAGGTCGTCACTCACCGTGACGGCTTTTTTATGTGCAAAATACAAAAATCTTTCATACTAAAGCATGTATAATTCACAAACGTGTCTATTGTCAAAAATATGTCTGTTTTTTTAATTTACTTTACAGAACAATGAAATTTTTGCTCACCCCGAAATTCTCCACGAATGGGTTAACAAATGATTGCATATAATCTATTGACATACAGTTATATTTATGTTATCATAAGACAAATCCTGTGAGGGAGTAGCGAGCGCAGCAAATTGCGTAGCAAGTCAACATACTGACCTTGGCGGGTCTGGCTTGTTTTAAATTGCGAGACTCATGTATAGACTTTTTGCTGTACATGGTCCGACTATATGCTTTTTTACCCCAAGTACGGCATCTGCCTTACTTGGGATATTTTATACTTTGGAGGAAGAAAAAATGAATTGGGATTTAGTAATTTTTTTCACAAACAGCCTGCTTTTGGGCGCAGGACTTGCAATGGATGCTTTTTCAGTGTCACTTGCAAACGGTCTTAATGACCCTAACATGAAGAAAAGAAGGATGTTTTTGATTGCAGGAGTATTCGCTGTCTTTCAGACATTGATGCCCCTGACAGGCTGGGTATGTGTACATACAATTGCACAGTATTTCACCGCATTTGAAAAATTCATACCCTGGATTGCGCTTATACTGCTTTCATTCATCGGCGGAAAAATGCTTAAAGAGGGTATTCAGAATAAAGAAGAAGAAGAAGAAACAAAGGATACAACCCTCACACTTCCCCTTCTTCTCGTTCAGGGCGTTGCCACGTCAATTGATGCACTTTCCGTTGGCTTCACCATTGCAGACTATAAGCTTACTCAGGCAATAATCAGCACACTTATTATCGGTGGAATCACTTTTATGATTTGCACAGCGGGTATTATGATTGGCAAGAAATTCGGCACAAAGCTTGCAAACAAGGCTTCAATTTTCGGCGGTGTGATTCTTATACTTATCGGTATCGAAATCTTCATCACGGGGATAATTTAAAAAGCAAGTCAATTTCTTTTCTTACAAAAAAGATTGCCGCCCGGTGAGGGCAAGGAAGCAAAATCAAAACCACCGGTTACATTTCACCGGTGGTTTTGATTATCTTGTTTTATGCGGTCTGCACTTTTTTATATATTGATATAGTAAATATCATTTCCTCTTGACTTGATAAACCTGATAAGGTCTTCAAACTTAAGCCAAAGAAAGGCAGTGTTGTCGTTTGGATGAAAACCGATGTAGCCGTCAATTTTTTTAAGTTCACTGTCAAGAACTACATTCACATCTGCATCTTCATCGTTAATAATACCAAAGGGTGATACCGCACCGGGAAGAAGTCCCAGATGCTTCATCAGTCTTTCATCAGAGCCGAAGCTGAGCCTTGAACAGCCCAATTGAGCTCTGATATCCTGCTGAATGTCCGGATGCTTGTCTTTCAGCATCGACACAACATAATGAGTTTTTCCGTTGGCGTTGCGAAGAAAAAGATTCTTGCAAACTTCACCGTCGGTGAAAAGTCCTGTTTCGTCCATTTCCTCAATTGTTGTCACAGCCTTGTGATGAATAACCTTATATTCGATTCCAAGCTCATCCAACGCTTTGTATACTTTTTCCTGCTCTGTCATATCAGTCACCTTACTGCTTAATATAGGTTGAAGTGTCACCTTCATCATCAACAAAAGTCAGCACATTATCTGATATTGAGAAAGTGAAGGTATCTGTGATAGAGTTGCCGTAAATTGAATAATTCAGGGTGATTGTGTTGTCAGAGATTGTGTAAGAGCCGGTATATGTGCCGTTGATAGGCATATTGATTACGGGCACGGTAAAATTGACATAGGTCACATCAACAATTCCGCCCTCTTTGAATTCATATCCGCTCATATTCGCTCCGTCTCTCCAGATACCGAGAAGGTCTGTTTCTTCGGCAGGTGCTAACCGGGTGCCCTCACGGACAAAGAGAGTTATGTCGCCGTCGCAGTCAAGTGACAGTGAATTCTTTGAAATGCTGTATGAATATCCTTCAGTAACTTTCTCAGAATCAACAGTATATTGGAGCGTGATATTGCTATCTTCCGTCATATAAACACCGCTGTAAGTACCGCTGACAGGCTCTGAACCAAGTGCGGAGACGACCACCTTTTTAAGTGTGATTTTTGCAGTGCCGTCCTTATTGAATGTATATTTGACCGAACCGTCGCTGTTAATCCATGAACCTGCAATATCTGTCACATCTGTGCCGACAGAAGAATCCTGCTGTGCAGTTGTTGTGTCTGCACCGGAAACATCAGTTGTAGCTTCAGTTGTGGTTTCGATGCTTGTTGAGGTGGTTCTCGCATAAGTTGCGGTTTCACGCTCTTCAGTATCATACATTGAAAGGGTATTGTTTTCAATTGAGACAGTATAAGTCTTTTCAATTGTTGCGGAATAAATTGAAAACTTTGTTATGAGAGTATCTCCGTTGAGGGTATACACACCTTTTGCAGTGCCGTTAATAGGCATATTGATTACAGGAACAGTGAGATTGACATAGGTCATCTGAACTGTGCCGTCTGTAAAAAATTCATAGCCGCTCATATTAGCACTGTCTGTCCACTTGCCGATAATCAGTTCGGAAAGAGCCGGAGCCGCTGTGGTGGTTTCTGTGGTAGTCTCAGTCTCAGAAACGGTTGTGGTTTCATTGTTTTGTGTTGCGGCAGTTGTAACATCCGCATCCGAATTGCCGCTTGTAACAACTCCGTAAATTCCGACACCCGCAAGCGCCAGAACCAAAACTGCCGAAACGGCAACAGTAATAATCTTTTTGTTGAACATTTTTTATTCCTCCGTGCTGTAAACAAAAAGGGACATATCAAATGCCCCTCATTTTTGTTTTTTTACTGAGCAGCTGCAGCAGTTGTGTCTGCGGGAGCGTATGCCATATAAACAGTTACTTCACCGTCGGACACATCGGTAAGAGTAAGAGTGTCACCATCCACAACGAACATATACTGTGTAGAGATGCTCTTTGTGAAGAGGGTGTATGTAATTGTGACGTAGTAATTGCCGTCATCTTTCTTTTCGATGTTGTAAATACCGTTATCAACCGTTCCGTTATATCTGCCGATAATAGGAAGTTCAACATCAACAAAGGTTATCTTACAAACGTTGCCTTCAAGGAATTCATAACCTGTTGTGCCGGTGGAATCTCTCCAAGCACCGATGATTTGTTTTTCCTGCGGAGCACAAGCTGCAAAGGTTGTGAGAATAACCAGTACTGCAAGAAAAACTACAGCAATTTTTTTGATGTTTTTCATTTTAATTACCTCCAAAGTTATTAGGTGACTATATTGTATCATATATTTTCAAATTTGTACAGTAAAAATTTTTTAACCTTTAAAAATCTATATTGAAAAATACTGTCATTTTATGATAACATAACAGTAATAAGTAAGAAAGCAGTGGTCAGATGATTGAAAAAATCAAAGATATTCCTCTTTGGGAACACCTGAAAAACACCGATAAGCCTATTGTTCTTTACGGTATGGGAAACGGCGCAGATATGATAATTGAAGTATTGGAAGGTCTGGGGCTTTCCTTCAGCGATGTTTTTGCAAGTGACAATTTTGTCAGAGGGCACTTTTTTCACGGAAAAAAAGTTTTGAAATTTTCTGAAATAAAGGCAAAATACAAGGACTTTATTGTTCTGATGACTTTTGCTGTTCACGACAAGAAAACCCTTTTAAAGGTGCAGGAAATGTCGGAAAGCTATGAATTCTACTCCCCTACAGTACCAATTGCGGGAAAGGGACTTTTCACAATGGATTATCTCAAAGAAAACGAAGCACTTTTTGACAAAGCATATGAAATGCTGGCGGATGAAAAATCAAGAAAAGATTTTGTTGATGTGCTGAATTTCAAAATCAGCGGTAAAGTGCAGTATCTTTTCTGTTGTGAAAGTGAAAAAGAAAAGATATACAATGACATTCTGCATCTGTCCGAAAATGAAACCACGGTTGACCTTGGAGCTTATGACGGTGACACGATAAGAGAATTTCTTGCTGTGACAAAAGGCAAGTATGAAAAAATATATGCCTTTGAGCCTGACGCAAAAAACTTTAAAAAGCTCTGCGACAAAACTGCAGAACTTCCAGGTATTGAAAGATTTAACCTGGGCGCCTGGAACAGGAAAGAAACTCTTTTCTTTAAAAAGCAGAAAGGCAGAAACTCCCACCTTGCCGATGAGGGTATCCCCGTTCAGTTTGACAGCGTTGACAACATTGTGAAGGACGATGTGACCTTCATCAAAATGGACATTGAGGGTGCGGAAATGAATGCACTTGAGGGAGCAAGAAAAACAATTGAACGCTGTCATCCTAAGCTCTATGTCTGTGCTTATCACAGAAATGAAGATATGTTCGCTTTGCCGATAAAAATAAAAGAGCTTAGCGAAGACTATAGAATATATTTCAGGCATCATCCATACATTCCTGCATGGGAATCAAATTTTTATGCTGTATAAATCAAGAAACCGCCGAAAGCTTCGGCGGTTTCTTAATTATTTAACTTTTACAAAACGGAGAACATTGAATGAAAGCGGCTGAAGCTCGGCGATAACTGACTTACCGTTTTCTTCAGGAAGTGCATTCTTATGCATTGTTACTTTTTCACTGCCAAAGGTGTTTTCTTCGTATACACCGTAGCCGTCCATTGATTCAAATTCAACAGCCTTGTAGCCTTCAAATCCGAGAAGAGAAATATCAAGCTCCATCTTTTCGTCCATTGAACGGTTAACGGCAAATACTGCAACTGTGTCGTTTTCTTCATCGTAGGTTGCAATTGCTTCAAGATAAGGTACATCTGTAAATTCCTTACAGTCATACTTGGGTGAATCAATGATAGGTCTGAGCGCATTGCCTCTCGCATATTTTGACATTTCACGGAAGGGATAGAAAATTGTCTGACGGAAAGCATCGCCGCCTGTTTTTGTGAAGATAGGTGCGATAACATTAACAAGCTGAGCAAGGCAGGCAATTTTCACTCTGTCTGCGTGGCGAAGAAGAGTGATGAGCATACAAGCCACGACAAGTGCATCCTCAAAGTTATAGATATCTTCAAGCTGATTAGGTGCAGTTGACCATCTTTCAATAGGTGCGCCGTTTGAATGATACCATACATTCCATTCATCAAAGGAAAGGTTAATCTGCTTCTTAGTTCTCTTCTTAGCCTTCACAAAATCGCAAGTGCAAATCACACTGTAAATGAAATCGTCAAGTTCCATACTCTTTGCAAGGAATGATGCTGTGTCCTTAGCGTGATTGCCGTAATACTGATGAAGAGATACATAATCAACACTGTCATAAGCAATATCAAGAGCAGTTGCTTCCCAGTCACCAAAGGTCCTCATTCCTCGGCTTGAAGAACCGCAAAGTACAGTTTCAATTGTCGGGTCAACCCACTTCATCATTTTTGAGGCTTCGTTTGCAACTCTTCCATACTCGAAAGCAGTTTTTGCACCCATCTGCCAAGGCCCGTCCATTTCGTTGCCGAGGCACCAGAGTTTAACATTCCAAGGATCTTTGTAACCGTGTGAAATTCTCATATCGGCATACTTTGAGCCGCTTTTATGGTTGCAGTATTCAACAAGCTGTCTTGCTTCATCAGGGCCTCTTGTGCCAAGGTTAACAGCCATCATCGGTGATGTTTTAGCTTTCTGACACCAACGCATAAATTCGTTTGTGCCGAACTTATTTGGCTCGGTAACACCCCAGGCAAGTTCAAGTCTTGCAGGACGATTTTCTAAAGGGCCGACGCCGTCTTCCCAATTATAACCTGAAACAAAGTTACCACCCGGATAACGAACAACCGGCACATCAAGCTCGTTAATCATCTCAATAACGTCTTTTCTGAAACCGTCTTCGTCACTGAGCGGATGTCCCGGCTCATAAATACCGCCGTAAACAGCTCTGCCAAGGTGTTCAATAAAAGAACCGTATACTCTTCTGTCAATCTCGCCGATTTTCATTTCACCGGCAACAGTAATTTTTGCTTTCATAATATCTCCTTTGCTTTTTGAGGAAAATGTTGAAGCAGAAAATCTCTGCCAATACGAATTTTAACATAATTAAAAAGTGATGTAAAGTAAAAAAATGATATTTATGGAAAACTTTTATTGTGCTGAAATGTTTTTAAATGTATTTATCTATAAAGCACCTTTTTATATTTGTTTTTCTGTGCTTAGTAACCGATTTGGCATATATTGCTAATAAGTTTTGTGATATTCTTTCCTTCGGATAAGAAATCATAGTGCAAGCCATCTTAAATTATATCTTACTGATATTCAACGAAAGCTCTTAACCCAAGTTACCAAAGATCCGTGATGTGTGTTTTCACGTACCGTACCTAACATAAAGTCGGTCACCGGACCATTAAGTCTCATTTTCTCAAGAATTGCTTGCTGAAGCTCCTCTACAGACATTTCTTCGTATGGCTTGTTCCAATCTACAACTACTTTTTCAGGCTCTTTTTCTTCCGGCGCTTTTACAGGTTCAAGTGTTTCAGGCAGCTCTTCTATAATTTCCAATTTCTCAGGCACTTCCGCAACCTCAACAAGTTTCGGTGCTTTCTCAATTTCTACTGTTTTAATCGGAGCAAAACTTGCACCGCATAGCTCTGCAGGAATCCAGATTTCGCCGTAATTTGCAGGCACTGTCACCTGAATATATCCATCGGTCACACCGATTTCTTCACCCGATAATGCACCAATATACTTATTGAATTTACCGCAAGGAAGAGTCATATTTACATTACCGCCGCTATTGTTAACAGTAATAATTGCAGACTTGCTGTCAAGAGTTCTCTCGAAAGCAAAATGAGTGGTCTGCAATTCCAATTCCTTGTAATCACCATAACAAAGGGCAGGAGTGTTTTGACGAATTTTACCAAGAGCTGAAATAAGCTTTGTGCAAGGATTTGTTTGCACGGCATCCTTGTAATCCTCATAATTCAATGCAGGTCTTAAGGAATCATCTGAGAAGCGTTCTTTTCTGCCTTCAATACCAAATTCAGAGCCGTAATAGATTGACGGAATGCCCGGCAAAGAATAAAGCATTATGTGAACAGGTAAAAAATGCGCTTTGTTTATGAGTTTTGTATAAATACGCTCAACATCATGATTGTCAACAAAGGTGTAAAGTTTCAAGCGATTCCCTGTCATATCACTTACATACTTGATTGTATGGGCAATTTCAAAATAGTTGTGGTCATTATGAGCGGAATACAAAGCCTTGTGAAGCATATAGTTTGTTACGGAATGGAGTGTTCCGTCGTTTGCCCAGCGTGAGTAATTGCCGTGAATAACCTCACCCATAAGCCAAAAATCAGGCTTTACTTCATTTGCTACCTGACGAATTGCTTGCATATATCCGAAGTCCATAACATCTGCCGCATCAAGGCGGATTCCGTCGATATCAAATTCCTTTATCCAGAAACGAACTACATCACAAATGTAATTTCTGACTTCCGAGTTGTGTTGATTCAGTTTTGCAAGAAGGTCATATCCGCCCCAGTTTTCGTAAGAAAAACCATCGTTAAAGGAGTTGTTTCCCCGGAAATTCACATTGCAATACCAGTCTTTATACCGGGAATTTTCTTTGTTTTGCCTGATGTCCTTAAACGCAAAGAAATCACGTCCCGTATGGTTAAACACACCGTCTAAAATCACTCGGATTCCGGCTTTGTGACATTCTGATATAAAGTTAGTAAGGTCTTCGTTTGTGCCAAGTCTTGTGTCTAATTTTTTGTAATCCGTTGTTTCATAACCATGCCCTACAGATTCGAAAAGAGGTCCGATGTAAATTGCGTTACATCCGATTTCTTTGATATGAGAAATCCATGGCAGCAGCGTATTCAACCGATGCACAGGCTCTGTATAAGAATTCTGTTTTGGCGCTCCTGTCATTCCTAACGGATAAATATGATAAAATACAGCCTCATCATACCATGCCATATTTTTTCCTCCTGATTTTGTGAAAATATATCGTTTTATTCTATGAACAATAAACTGTTTCTGCTCGTAAAATTTTTATTTGTCAAAAAGATTTATATTAAGCTTTTATCTTATTTCTGCCTCGTAAATGCCAATACTCTCTCTGCCCCTGATGTTATCTGATACATTTCGGGCATTAAAATACAATCTTAATTTGTTATCGTGATATGTAAGAGAACAAGCATAAACATACTGTGCCATCCAATGATTTTCACCACACTTCTGAGGTATTAAAAATGGCTTTACAAACTCAAAGCTGATGCCGTCATCAGACTTCAGAAGCATAATGGCAGAATGACTTTTACCGCCTTCTTCAAAAATTCCGTTTTGCAATCCGATATAACAGTCAGCCAATTTATACACCTTTAAGCAACCTGAACAAAGATTAAGATATTGTTTATCTTTGTCGGGACTTATTATAGGTGTTTCCCTTGAAATATAACCGTTTGCAATGCTCTTACTTTCTGCCAAACTGATATGTGTCGGCTCACAGAATCCGCAATCTTTAATAAAAGTCTGACCACAGGAATAATATATCCGATAGCCGTTTTCAATTTTCATCAGAAACGGATTGGAAATAGCAATTCCCCTCTCATCTTCTTCAAAATCGCGCGTTTTACCGATTATAGGATAGGGTTCGCTCCAGTCAACAAGATTCTCGGACTCTGTACAGTAAATTTCCGATTTCCATTCAGCTCCGATAAGACTGAAAAGATTAAAGATAACAGGTCTTGTTCTCTCATAAAAAAGATAATATTTCCCGTCAATACAGTTGATATTCGGACGCATAGCACGATTGACTATTCTGCCCTTGTTTTTAAAATTTATTCCGTCGGTGCTTTCATATCGGTATACACCAAAAAATGTATGACAGAACAAATGCCATTTTCTGTCATGCGAATCCGAAGGCGTTAATACACTGGGATCAGCAATAACAAAACTATTCCTCGGATTTTTTAACACAGGATTTTTCTCGTAAAGCTTAAATTCAATGTTATTAAACTGTTCAAAAGTCAGATTTTGCATTTCATCACCATTTATACAAATTAGAATTCACCTTGTTCGTTATCGAGTACTTTTTCCACAATCTCCACATCAGCGGTTTTGTCACCGTTTACATACTCACCGTTTTGATAATAAGACTCTGAATTGATATTTACTGCAGCTCCGTCAGGCACATATAAAACAGCCTTCATACCTTGCGGGAGAGTAAGGTCGATAATATAATTCTCGGAAGTCTTTTCATAATCCAGAGTGATTAACCCTTTTACGCTTGGAACGGTACAGTTTATGCTGTCAGAGAGAGTGTACTGCGGCTCAATTTTAACCTTTTCATAGCCTGCTTCAAGTGGAGTGATACCTGCAAAATGCTTACTCATTATAACAAGAGGTCCACCACTCCATGCGTGATTCTTAGTGCCTCGCCAGGAATCCCAGAATTCCCAGAGAGTAGAGTAATCCTCACTCATCATACCCTCATATCTGTCCTTAATTCTGTCTTTTGCAACTTCATATTTTCCCATTTTGCAAAGGGCTTCAAGAACATAATATTCCATATACGGGCTCGAGTTTTTAGTGGTTGTAAGTACATTTGTTATGGTATCATACTGCTCTTTTTCTGCAAGCCCCGATAAAACTGCAAGGGCATTGGCTCTGTCATCGGGTTTCCTCACATCATCACTTTTGAAGCCTTCTTCTG
>CAYUVR010000032.1:0-22141 GCA_964448225.1 uncultured Faecalibacterium sp.
GCATATTGTCCTTGGAGAGGGACACTAAAAACTACTACTTTATTATACGAGGATGGATAAATAATGACAGACGGTAAAGTCAGGCTTCAGAAATATCTCGCCGAAAGTGGCGTAGCATCAAGAAGAAAAAGCGAAGAACTTATTGATGCAGGCAAAGTACGTGTCAACGGACAGATTGCTCAAATCGGAGATAAAATTAACCCTAAAAAAGATACGGTTTCCGTAAACGGCAAAAAAATTATTAAACAAAAGAATTATACCTACATCCTGCTTCACAAGCCAAGAGGATTCATAACCACCATGAAAGATGAAATGGACAGAAAGTGTGTTGCAGAACTTATTAAAGACGTACCGGGCAGAGTTTTTCCTGTCGGAAGACTTGACAGAGATTCTGAAGGTATGCTGCTTTTTACAAATGATGGTGAATTTGCAAATGCAATGACTCATCCCACAAAGCATGTCCCAAAAACTTACCGTGTAACTGTTCGCCCCTCAATTACCGAAGAGCAGGTAACAGCTCTCACTGCGGGCATAATTATTGATGACAGAAAAACAGCCCCGGCAGAAGTCAGAATTATCACAAGAGAAGAAAACCGTGTAGTGCTTGAAATCATACTTTATGAAGGCAGAAACCGCCAAATAAGAAAAATGTGCGAAGAAGTCGGACTTGAAGTTGCAAGACTTAAAAGAACGGCAATCGGTTCAATTAAGCTCGGTATGTTAAAGCAAGGCGCCTGGAGATATCTTAATGAAGAAGAAGTCAGAAAGCTTATGCTCGCCTCAGGTATGGAAAGAAAGAAGAAATAATTATGATTTTTTTCGAACACAGTTTTTCAGATAAAGAAAGCAAAATCATTGAATTCAAAGCACTTGAAAATGAAGAGGTTTTAGGTGAATGTACATTAGTTCTGTTTGAAAAATATGCCGAAGTCACTAAGGTGAGCTTCATGGAAAACAAATCTTTTGTTGTTGAAGGTCTTTTGAAAGCCGCATTCAATTTTGCATCGAACAGAGGCTACTACATCGGCAGATGCAATGTTGACTCAATAGTTTTTTGCCTTGAGGGAATGAACTTTAACAAAGTGGAAAACGGATACGAAAATGATATTCCGTCAATTCTGATGGGTTCATGTGCTAACTGTGCAAATAATCTTTGATTTTGTTTGACAAAAAGGTGAAAACAATATATAATTAAAAGGATATAAACACAAAAACAAAGCAATAAGTTTTACTTGGTGTTTTTGGAGGAATAATAGTTATGATAAGAAGTATGACAGGCTTCGGCAGAGCTCAGCAAATTGTCGACGGAATGAGTATTTCTGTGGAAATGAAAAGCGTGAATCACAGATACTTTGATTTTTCTTCAAGGGTACCCAGAACATACGGTTTTCTTGACGAAAAGCTCAAGACATATCTTCAGTCATATGTTGCAAGAGGCAAAATGGAATGTTATGTTCAGATTGAAGAGCTCGAAGAAGCTGACTGTATAGTTTCTGTTAACCATTCACTTGCGGCTGGATATATCAATGCACTCAATGAAATCAGTGACAGATATGAGCTCAAAAATGACATTACTGTATCTTCAGTTGCAAGATATCACGATATCTTTTCCGTTCATAAAAATGAAGCTGATGAAGAAAGAATATGGAATGCAGTTCGCACTGTAACAGACATTGCTCTTGACAACTTCGTCTCAATGAGAGAAAGAGAAGGCGAAAAGCTTAAGAACGACATTCTTTCACGTTGTGACCTGATTCTTGAAAATGTTAAATTTATTGAAGAACGTTCACCTGAAACGGTTAAAGAATACAACGCAAAGCTTCTTGACAGAATGAGAAGTGTTCTTGACGATGTGCAAGTCGATGAGCAACGACTACTCACAGAAGCCGCTATTTATGCTGATAAAATCGCCGTTGCAGAAGAAACAGTGCGTTTGAGAAGCCACATCAGCCAGATGCACGAATTTATGGAAAGCGAAGTTGCCGTGGGCAGAAAAATGGACTTCCTCGTGCAGGAGTTCAACCGTGAAGCAAACACAATCGGTTCAAAGGCTCAGGATGTTGCAATTGCAAGAAAAGTAATCGACATCAAAGCCGAGGTTGAAAAAATCAGAGAACAGGTACAAAACATCGAATAAAATTCGGGTGATTCAAATGAAGTTAATCAATATAGGATTCGGAAATATGGTAAATGCTCAAAGGTTGGTTGCAATCGTCAGTCCGGACTCAGCTCCTATAAAACGAATAATTCAGGAGTGTAAAGAGCGAGGTACACTCATTGACGCAACTCAAGGCAGACGAACAAGAGCTGTTATCATTATGGATAGTGACCATGTTATTCTTACATATCTTCAATGTGAAACTGTCGCCAACAGACTTGAATCTGATCAGGGTGATATTTCCGGAGAGGAGTGTGACAATGAATAACAAAGGTTTTGTTTTGGTTGTTTCTGCACCCTCGGGCTGTGGGAAAGACACCATTATATCCGAAGTGTTGAAAAAGCTTGACGGAAAAGCAGTTCTGTCTGTCTCAATGACCACAAGAGCAATGCGTGACGGTGAAGCAGAAGGCAAAAATTACTTTTATGTTTCAAAGGACGAGTTCTTCCGGCACATTAAAGCCGGAGAGATGCTTGAATACACCAATTACGGCTCCAACTATTACGGCACACCGATCGAGCCGGTTAAGCTTCAGTTGGAACAAGGAAAAATTGTTATTCTAATCATTGAAGTTGAAGGCGGGGGAAATGTTAAAAAAGCTTTTCCTGATGCCAAAAAGATATTTATTATTCCACCTTCAATGGAGATACTTGAGAACAGACTGCGTTCTCGAGGTACGGATTCAGATGAATCCATTAATGACAGACTCAAAATTGCAAAAAATGAGCTTGAAAGAGCAAATGAATACGATTATATCGTTGAAAATGACAACTTAAACGAAGCTGTTGAGGACGTTCTGTCAATCATCAGAGCTGAACAGCTGAAAACAGAAACAATGAAAAATAAGATAAAAGAGGTATTGAACAATGCTTAATCCAGATTTGAGAGATTTACTTAAAGACAAAACAAGTCGTTATTCACTTGTAACAGCTGTTGCTAAAAGAGCAAGAGTTGTTTCGGAAACACCCGAACTCAACGAAAAATGCGGAACAGAAAAGCCTGTTTCCTACGCACTCGACGAATTCCTTTCAGGCAAACTTGAAATCTGTGAGCCTGAAGAAATCAGAAACATCTGAATTATTTAACCTTAACAAAGGAAGTGAAATGATATGGAACAGGTTTTGGCATTGGTAGCTGTCGAAAATGTTGCATATCATTTTGACATTTTATACGGTTATGTTTTATCTGAAGAATTGGTGCAAAAAGCCGCAAAGGGAATGAGAGTATTAATTCCTTTCGGCAGAAGTAAAAGTGCCAAAAGGCAGGGAGTTATATTTGATTTTGGCACACCTGAAAAGAATATCCGCTATAAAGAGGTTATATCTTTACTTGATGATGAGCCGCTTATCAGTGAAGAAATGCTTTGTGTTGCCGAGTTTTTGAAAGACAGAACCTTCTGCACATATTTTGAAGCTGTTAAGGTGCAGATTCCGTCCGGATTAAATTACAAAACCACGATAAAGTATTTCGCTGTGCAAAAGGACAGCACTGAGCTTCTGTCAGAAACCGAAAAAGAAGTATATACACTTATGATGAGCTTTGATAGGCCTTGTGACAAAAACCGGGTTTATTCAAAGCTTGGACTAAGTGAAGACTGCGATGCTTTAGAAAAGCTTTTAAAAGGCGGTTTCGTGATAAAAACCTATGATGCGGTGAAAAAAATCGGTGAAGCAACAAATAAGTGCATAACTCTTGTTGCAGATGAGGATATTTTATCCGATTCAAAACTTAAGCTTACACCAAAACAGCAAAGTGTTATTAACACACTTAAAGATGTCGGCACCTGCACCGTGAAAGAGCTTCGTTATTTCACAGGTGTTACTGCGGCTGTTATAAATGCACTTGAAAAGAAACAACTGGTTGAAATTGCAGACAGAATTTATTACCGTATTCCTGAGACTTCGATTGTTAATAAGGGAGCTTCGGATGCTGTTGTACTTACAAAACAGCAGAAAAATGCTTTTCAAGGTATTACCGAAAAATATAGAAACGGTGGAGCAGTCAGCCTTCTTTACGGTATCACAGGTAGCGGAAAAACCTCTGTTTTTCTTTCTGTAATTGATGAAGTTATAAAAGATGACAGACAAGTAATTGTAATGGTTCCCGAAATATCTCTTACACCGCAAATGATGTCTATTTTCAAAGGACGATACGGCTCAGAGGTTGCAATTTTTCACAGTGCTTTGTCCGTCGGTGAAAGACGGGATGAATATAAAAGAGTGAAAGACGGTCTTGTAAAAATTGCTGTCGGCACTCGTTCCGCCGTGTTTGCACCGTTCAACAACATCGGTCTTATCGTTATTGACGAGGAGCAGGAACACACATATAAGTCCGAATCTTCGCCAAGATACAACACAATTGATGTTGCAAAATACAGAGCTATTAAACATAACGCACTTGTGCTATTATCATCTGCCACTCCGTCAATTGAAAGCTACAGCTATGCAAAGAACGGCAAATACAGCCTTTTTACTTTGAATGAACGTTATGGTGAAGCTGTTTTGCCGGACGTTTCTCTTGTTGATATGAAACAAGACAGAAAATCCGGCAACAAATATAACATCAGTTCAGTTCTGCTCGAAATGCTTGAAAATAACCTGCAAAGTGGCAAGCAGTCAATTTTGCTTATCAACCGCAGAGGCTATAACACCTTTGTTGCATGCGATAGTTGCGGAAGCGTGATCAACTGCCCTTCATGCAGTATATCATTAACATATCACGCTGCAAACAACAGACTTATGTGTCACTATTGCGGATATTCCACACCTTTCACAAAAATCTGTCCCGAATGTGGAAAAGATGACGTTAGATATGCAGGTTACGGCACACAACGCATTGAAAAAGAAATCGAAACCCTACTTCCTGAAGCAAGAGTTCTCCGTATGGATACTGACTCAACAGCATCAAGGCACGCTTTTGAAAAAGGGCTTATTGATTTCAGTGAAAAGAAATACGATATTATGCTTGGTACCCAGATGGTTGCAAAAGGGTTGAATTTTGAAAACGTAACACTTGTAGGCGTTATAAACGCAGACCAGCAGCTTAATAACGACGATTTCAGGAGCGAAGAAAGAACCTTCAATCTTCTTACTCAGGTTGTCGGGCGTTCCGGCAGAGGCAGGAACAAAGGAACTGCAGTAATTCAGACGTTGACTCCTGAAAATCACATTATACAACTGGCTCAGAGTCAGGATTATGACAGTTTTTACAATAGCGAAATTGCAATCAGAAAAGCTATGGTATATCCGCCTTTCTGTGATTTATGCTCAGTATGCTTTATATCAGAAAATGAGGTTGAAGCTCTGAACTGTTCACGGGCATTTCTCACATCATTGACCGAGAAGGTTGAAAACATATATAAAAATGAAAAAATCATTGTTCTCGGGCCTATGCCACCGAGAATTTCAAAGGTAAACAATAGATTCAGATACCGCATTATAATCAAGTGTAAAAACAGCAAAAACTTCCGCAAAATGTTGTCTGAGCTTCTTGTAGAATACGGCAAAGAAAAGAACTATAACAGTGTAACAATTACAGCGGATATCAATCCTGTTAACCTTATATAACGGAGGTAATTTAAAATGGCAATCAGAAAAATTGTAACCGTGGAAGATCCGATTTTAAGAAAAACAAGTCGAAAGGTTGAAAAATTCAATGAAAGGCTTTGGAATCTTCTTGATGATATGAAAGAAACAATGTATAAAGCTGAGGGCGTAGGTCTTGCGGCAGTACAGGTGGGTATTCTCAAAAGGGTTATTGTTATTGATGTGGGTGACGGATTTCTTGAACTTATCAATCCTGAAATCATTGAAGCATCAGGCGAAAACAAAGATACTGAAGGCTGTCTTTCTCTTCCGGGAAGATACGGAATGACCATTCGTCCCGATTATGTAAAAATCAAAGCGCAGAACCGCCACGGTGTGTGGAAACGCTATGAAGGTACAGGTCTCAAAGCTCGTTGCTTCTGCCATGAAATTGATCACCTTGACGGCATACTCTATTCAGATAAAGAAATCAAAGAAGTAACTGCTGAAGAAATTAGAAGAATGAGAGAAGAAAGCAAAGGAAAGGACTGATAACATATGCGCATTGTTTTTATGGGTACACCTGATTTTTCCGTTGAATGTCTTAAAGCACTTGTGAATTCAGAACACGAAGTTGTAGGTGTATTCTGTCAGCCCGACAAACCCGTCGGAAGAAAACAGATTATCACTGCGCCGGATGTAAAAGTCGAAGCGTTGAAGCATAATTTGCCGATTTATCAGCCTGTTTCCTTGAAAAACGGTAAAGGTGTTGAAATCTTAAATGAAATCAAACCTGACCTTGTAGTCGTTGTAGCATACGGTAAGATTCTTCCTTCTGATTTTCTTTCTTTTCCCAAATATGGATGTATCAATGTTCACGCATCCATTCTGCCTAAATATCGTGGCGCTTCTCCGATTCATTATGCAGTTCTTAACGGAGATGATATTACCGGTGTAACAGTTCAGCAAATGGATGAGGGAATTGACACAGGTGACATCTTAAATATTAAAGAATGTAAAATCGGTATTAATGATACAACTGAATATATGTATGAGGTTCTTGCGCCTTTAGGTGCAGAAGCAATGTTGGAAACTATAGAGCTTATCGAAAAAGGTAAGCTACATCCCATTAAACAAGATGAAACAAAAGCAAGTCACGTCGGTCTTCTTACAAAAGAAATGAGCAAAATTGACTGGAATCAGGATGCTTTCACAATTCACAACAAAATCAGAGGACTTTATTCCTGGCCCGGTGCGTCAACATCTCTAAATGGCAAAACTTTGAAGATACATTCAGCTGTTATGTGTGACAAAAACGGACATAATATTCCCGGTGAAGTAGTTGATTTTTCCGGTAAATTTATTGTTTGCTGTGGAGACAACAAGTGCCTTGAACTGAAAGAGCTTCAGCTTGAAGGCAAAAAAAGGATGGATGCCGTTTCTTTCCTTAACGGATATTCAACCATTAAAGGTACAATTTTAGGAAAATAAAGGAGAGCTTCAATGTATTGGTTTTATGACTATTACTATTTCATTCTCGTGGTTCCTGCAATCATCATTTCACTTATTGCACAAGCCAACGTTAAAAGCACATACAGGAAAATGTCTGCTGTGCAAAATAAAAAACGGATAACCGGTGCTCAAGCCGCTTACAATGTTCTTAATTTTTCCGGTCTTGCAAACACTGTTCGCATAGAAGGTGTAGCAGGTAAACTTACAGACCATTATGACCCAAAAGCTAACATTATCAGACTTTCAAACGAAGTATATAACGGCACTTCAATTGCAAGCATCGGCATTGCTTGTCACGAGGCAGGTCACGCAATTCAGCACGCAGAAAGCTATGCACCCATAAAAATCAGAAATGCAATTTTGCCTGTCGCCAATTTCGGCTCAAGTGCAGGTGTGCTTATTGCGATTTTCGGTTATTTTCTCGGCTATCCGCTCATTGTCAATATCGGTATCATTCTCTTTGCAGCTGTTGTCTTGTTTCAGCTCGCAACGCTTCCCGTTGAATTCAACGCAAGCAGCAGAGCTATGAAGCTCATAAGAGAAAACGGCTTGCTTTATGAAGACGAGCTTCCTAAAGCAAGAAAAGTTCTTACTGCTGCCGCAATGACTTATGTTGCTTCACTCTTGGTGTCCATTATGTCTCTTTTGAGACTGATATTAAGAACAAACAGAAGAAAATAAAATCATAAAAGGATATTTTGAAATGGCAAATGCAAGACAAATTGCACTTGATGCACTTTTAAAAACTGAAAAAGATAAAGCGTATTCAAACATTACACTTGACTGTATACTCACAAAAAACGAACTCGACACAAGGGATAAGTCTTTTGTGTCTGCTTTGTTTTATGGAGTTATTGAAAGAAAGCTCACAATTGACTATCAATTGCAGTTATATCTCACAAAACCTTTGAAAAAGCTTAAACCTGAAGTTCTTATGATTCTTCGGCTTGGTGCATATCAGCTTTTGTTTATGGATAAAATTCCTTCATCGGCGGCTGTTAACGAAAGTGTCAGTCTTTCAAAAAAGAATGGTTGCAGTTTCGCTTCCGGCCTTATCAATGCTGTTCTCAGAAAAATTGACAAAAACGGTGTTATTTTCCCTGACAAAAAGGACTACATAAAATTTATTAGTGTAAAATATTCCTGTCCTGAATATCTTGTAAAAAAATGGATTTCCGAATACGGAAAAGAGGATACGGAAAAATTCCTTTCACATTCTCTCGGTTCAACCGAAAACTACATCAGAGTAAACACCACAAAGGCAACGGAAGATGAGCTGATTTCGCTTCTTAAAGCAAACGGAGTTGAATGTGCCAAAACAAACTATGAAAACATATTGATTTTGCAACTGAAAGGTAATGACATCGAAGAATTACCCTCGTATAAAAAAGGACTTTTTCACGTTCAGGATTTGTCTTGTCAACTTTGTGCCAAAGCATTACGAGCCGAAAAAGGACAAAGAGTGTTTGATTTATGCTCAGCCCCCGGAGGTAAAGCATATACCGTTGCCCAAATTATGGAGGATGAAGGCGAAGTTCTTTGCTTTGATATTCATGAAAACAGAGTTGAACTGATTAAAAACGGTGCAAAAAGACTCGAACTTACATCAATAAAATGCTCTGTTTCTGATGCAAGTATTTTTAACGGGAAACTAGGGTTAGCTGACAGAGTTCTGTGCGATGTGCCTTGTTCAGGTTTAGGAATTATCGGAAGAAAACCGGAAATCAAATATAAAAGTGAAGAAGAATTGAAAACCTTACCTGAGGTTCAGTTAAGTATTCTTAAAAACGGCGCAAAATACGTCAAAAACGGCGGCATTATAGTATATTCAACTTGCACCCTTTCAAAAGATGAAAACGAGCGTGTATGTGCCGATTTTTTAAATTCTGACGATGCCTTTGAAGCAATTATACCGTTGCCAGAGCTGTGTGAGGAAAAATATCTGACTTTAATGCCACATAAAATCGGCAGTGACGGATTTTTCATTGCCGCATTCAGAAAAAAGGGTGAAGATAAATGAAAAAAGACATAAAATCTCTGTCACACGATGAACTCAAAGAAGAAATTACAGCCCTTGGTGAAAAAAGTTTCAAGGCAGGACAGATTTATTCATGGCTTCACAAGAAGGCTGTCTGCGATTTTGATGAAATGACAGACATTTCCAAAGATTTAAGAGATACTCTCAAAAAAAGCTATGATATTTACAATTGCAGTATTGAAAAAAAGTTAGTTTCGGTGTATGATGATACAGTTAAATATTTGTTCAGACTGCATGACGGCGAATTGATTGAATCTGTTGTGATGAAATATAAGTACGGCTATACGATCTGTGTTTCAAGTCAGGTCGGTTGTAAAATGGGTTGTACCTTCTGTGCATCGGGTATTGCAGGCTTTGTCAGAAACCTTGTGCCCTCAGAAATTCTTTCTCAGATTTATACCGCACAAAAGGACTTGGATATAAGAATATCCCACATTGTTATGATGGGAGTGGGGGAACCGCTTGATAATTTTGATAATGTGATTAAATTCCTTACAATGGTATCTGATGAAAAGGGAATTAACATCTCAATGAGAAATATATCACTTTCTACATGCGGCGTTGTAAGCGGAATAAGGAAGCTGATGGAGAAAAGATTGCAGCTTACTCTTTCAATTTCGCTTCACGCACCTAACGATACAATCAGAAGCAAGACAATGCCTGTAAATAACCGTTGGGGTGTTGACGAACTTTTAAAAGAATGCAGAGAATATACTAAACAAACATCTCGTCGGATATCTTTTGAATACGCTATGATAAGCGGAGTTAATGACAGCAACGAATGTGCGGCTGAACTTGGAAAAAAACTGAAAGGTTTGCTGTGTCACGTGAATCTTATACCTGTAAACTCAGTCAAAGAAAGAGATTACAGAAAAAGCTCGGATAACAGGATACAGAGCTTCATCAAAGTGCTTCAAAAGTACGGAATAAATGTCACCGTGAGAAGAACTCTCGGCAGTGATATAAATGCTTCCTGCGGTCAGTTGAGAAGGGGCGAGAAATAATAATCATAAGGAGATGATTTGATGAATACAGTTGGCGGAACTCATATCGGTAAAGTTCGAGCAGGCAATGAAGATGCCTTTGAATACGGCTTTTTTGAAGACGGAACAGCCTGGGCTCTTGTTTGCGACGGTATGGGTGGTGTTCACGGCGGCAAAATTGCAAGCACAATGGCAATTAATATGGTCAGCGAAAAAATTAAAAAATGTTATAATAAATCAATGTCTGTATCCTCTCTTGAAAATCTCCTTTTATCGGCAATAACTACAGCAAATGTGACGGTTTATGACAGGGGCTCTGTTGATGACAGTCTCAAAGGTATGGGCACAACAATCGTGGCTGCTGTTGTAAAAAACAATGAGGCATGTATTGCTCACGTTGGTGACAGCAGAGCATATATAATCAGCGGTAACAAAATCAGACAGGTTACAAAAGACCACTCTCTTGTTCAGGAAATGCTGGACAAAGGACAAATAACCGAGCAGGAATTTGAAACAACACCTATTAAAAACATTATTACCCGTGCAATGGGTATTTCTGAAGACGTTGACATTGAATTTGATTTTGTCTGTGTTAACGAAGGCGAAGCGCTTGTGCTTTGTTCTGACGGTTTGAGCGGTCTTGTTGAGAAAAACAAAATTCTTGAAATTTATCAGCAAACGGAATTCAGTTCACTTGCTGAACGATACATACAGGAAGCTAACGACAATGGTGGCAGAGACAACATAACTGTTGTCGTTATGAAAGGTTAAGGTGATAGAATGGAAAATTACGTTGGTAAACGTCTTGACGGACGGTATGAAATAATGGAAATTATCGGTGTCGGCGGTATGGCTGTTGTATATAAAGCTTTCGATAATATAGACCACCGAATCGTTGCTGTCAAAATACTTAAAGATGAATTCCTTGCTAACGAAGAATTCAAACGCAGATTTAAAAACGAATCAAAGGCCATCGCTGTTCTTTCACACAAAAACATTGTTAAGGTTTTCGATGTCAGTTACGGAGATATGCTTCAGTATATCGTAATGGAATATGTCGAAGGTATTGCTCTCAAGGAATACATGCAACAGCAGGGAAGAGTAGATCCCCGTGAAGCTATATATTTTGTAACTCAGATTCTTCGTGCTCTTCAGCATGCACATGATAAGGGCATTGTTCATCGTGATATTAAGCCCCAGAATATTATGCTTCAGTCTGACGGTACAATTAAAGTTACAGATTTTGGCATCGCAAGATTCAGCCGCAGTGAAACAAGAACAATGACAGATGGCGCAATAGGCTCTGTTCATTATATCAGCCCGGAACAAGCCAAAGGGAGCTTAACCGATGCAAAAACCGACCTTTATTCGGTAGGTGTTGTTCTCTACGAAATGCTTACCGGTAAACTTCCTTTCCAATCTGACAATGCAGTTTCCGTTGCTCTTATGCAGCTTCAGAATGATCCTGCTATGCCACGTGAAATTAATCCTGATATTCCTGTCGGACTTGAGCAAATCATAATGCGTGCAATGCAAAAAAATCAGAACGACAGATATCAGTCCGCATCAGAGATTCTTCTTGATTTGGAAGCATATAAAAGAAATCCCAACATTAAGTTCGATTATTCATATAATACAGAGCATCAGCCAATCAGTGTTCCTGTTTATGGCGGCAAAAGCAAAACTTCCGGAAACGAAATCAAGGATGTTGAGCCTATTGATGATGAAGAATTCAATGATATTGATTCAGAAATTGATGCCAAAAATAAGAAAAAGACCATTGCTGTTCTTTCCGGAGTGCTCAGTGCTCTTGTAATCTTCGCAGTTGCCTTGATTGTAATGTTCTCGTCAGGCTCAAACAAACTTCCCGTACCCGAACTTGTTGGTTTGAATTTTTATTCAGATGTTGACAACAATTCACTTTATGCAAGCTATAAAATTGAACCTGTTATTGATGAAAGCAGTGAAGAAGCTGAAGGCACAATCGTTGACCAGGAGCCGAGAAACGGCAACATTGCAAGAGACAGGGTGATTACCGTTTATATCTCGGGGCCGAAAGGAACAAAAAAAGTTCCCGATGTTACTGATATGCTTTACAGCACGGCAGAAACCAAGTTGAAGTCTGAGGGATTCGATGTCACAATTCTCAAAGAAACAAGCGATACTGTTGAAATCGGCAAAGTTATCAGAACTGAGCCTGAAGCAGGTGAATCTGCACAGGATGGTGCGCTCATTACAGTTTATGTTGCAACAAACGAAGAGGTTGAGCCGGTTGATGTTCCAGATTTGCTTGGAATGACAATTTCAGAAGCGAGGGAAGCTCTACAGCAGGTAGGTCTCAGACTCAACAGTGTAACCTACCGAGCATCGCTGAAGCAGTATGGTACAATCATCGGCTATGAACACGTTGGTGAAGAGGTGCTTCCGGGAACTCAGATTTCTGTTTTTGTTTCAACAGGCAAGGCTCCGGAAGAAACAACAGAAGAAACTACTGAGGAAACAACCAAAGAAACAACAACCAAGGAAACAACAACAAAGGAAACAACAACAAAAGAGAAAACCACAAAAGCAACAACTACGAAGCAAAAAACAACCGAAAGTACAACAAAAAATACAACTACTGAACCGTCAACAACCAAGGCAACCACAACAACAGCGACAACAACCACTACATCTGCAACAACTACAACAAAAAAACCAACAACAACTGAGTCTACAACAAAAGCGACTGAAGCATCTACAACCACAACAGAGCAAACAACAACAGCGGCTACAACCACGGTTGCTCCGGAAAACACAAACGCAAAAGATGCAGAAGATGGCGGCGAATGATATGACAACTCAGGGGCTTATTCTCAAAGGCATCGGTGGCTTCTATTATGTTGACACACCAAGTGGAGTTTATGAATGTAAGGCAAAGGGTAAATTTCGCAAAGCAAAGATTATCCCTATGGCCGGGGACAAGGTAACGGTTACTATTCGTGAAGATGAAGAAAACACCATCGATATAATTCACGAAAGAAAAAACAAGTTGCAACGGCCGCCTGTTGCAAACATTGATAAGCTTTTGATAGCGGTGTCTGTTGCGAAACCGTATCCAAATCCGCTTGTTATTGATAAAATGACAGTTCTTGCCGAAAAAAACGGCATAACACCGGTTTTAGTAATTACTAAAACCGATCTTGATGATTGTCAGCAGCTTTTTGAGACCTATAAAAAAACAGGATATAATGTATATCAATTTTCCAGCAGACATCCTGACAGTTGTGAAGATATCAGAAAAGAGCTTGATGGTTGTATTACAGCCTTTACAGGCAATTCAGGCGTTGGTAAATCAACACTTATAAATGCATTAAACAGCAACTTAGAACTTGCCACAGGTGAAATAAGCGATAAATTGGGAAGAGGAAGGCATACAACAAGGCAAGCTGAAATCTTTAAAGTCGGAAACGGTCTTGTTATTGATACTGCGGGGTTTTCGAGTATTGATTTTGCTCAGGATAATGTCATCTTATCCGAAGATTTACAACATTATTTCAAGGAGTTTTCTGAATACATCGGCCAATGTAAATTTACAGGCTGCGCTCATATGGGTGACAGGGGTTGCAAAATTTGTGAGATGGTTGAAAGCGGAATAATCAGCGAAAGCCGTTATGAAAGCTATAAAACTATGTATACGGAAATGAAAAATATAAAAAAATGGCAGCTTTGATTTAATCACAAAAACTTCATCTTGCCGTATAATGTTATTGAGCTCACGCTAATGAGTTATAACCACGAAGGGATGATAGCATGGCGAATCCAAGAGGCTGCCCAAAGGGACTTGTAATTGCTGCTTTCGGTGCAGGATTTCTTCTTGCTCTGTGCTTTCCCGATAAGTTTATGCTTATCGTAATGGCACTTATGCTTGTCATTCTCGGAATTATTTCCTGTCGGAAACGATAAGGTAAGTTTGGAGGTATCGGCAATGAAAGTAGTAGTAGTCAAGAGCCCTAAAGCCCTGCGGGGTGTATTAAAAATGATTTTTAAAATCAAAGATAAAGAGAGTTAAATCCCTTTAAAAAATACGGTGCAGGTGGATTTCTCCATCTGCATTTATTTATGGTGGTGATTTTTATATGGAAAAACATATTGAAGTTGAAAGAAGCATAATAAAAAAATATCGTAAAGATATCTGGAAGCGCTTTATTGCGGGCATCAATGAATATGAAATGATAAAACCCGGAGATAAAATTGCAGTTTGCATTTCCGGCGGTAAAGATTCCATGCTGCTTGCCAAATGTATCCAACATCTTCAAAAGCACAGTGATTTTCCTTTTGAAGCAAAGTATCTTGTACTTGATCCGGGTTATTCACCGGATAACAGACAACGCATTATTGAAAATGCTGAACTGCTTGATATTCCAATCGAATTTTTTGATGCAAAGATTTTTGAATATGTGGTTGATGTTGAACAATCACCGTGTTATCTTTGTGCAAGAATGAGAAGGGGACATCTTTATAAAAATGCACAGAAGCTCGGTTGCAATAAAATTGCGTTGGGACATCATTTTGACGATGTTATTGAAACAATACTTTTAAGTATGATTTACGGTGCTGAAATAAAAACAATGATGCCAAAACTGCACAGCACAAACTTTGAAGGTATGGAGCTTATCAGACCTTTGTATATGGTCAGAGAAGCAGACATTGTTGCTTGGGCGAGATACAATGATTTACATTTTCTGCAATGTGCTTGCAAATTTACGAAAGATACCGAATCACAATCTGAGCACGAAATGAAATCCAAACGAAAAGAAATGAAGGAGTTGATTTCTCAGTTCAGAAAAATCAACTCCAATATTGAAATGAATATATTCAGAAGTGTACACAATGTTAACCTTGAAACTGTAATCGGATATCATAAAGGAAGCACAAAGTATAATTTCCTTGACGATTATGACGAAAATTAAACAATTTCGTTCATAGTGTCGTTAACAAAATGTTTTTCATAATAGTCTCCGATTTCGTCAACTCTGTGGCTGAAAAAATCATATATATCTTCAAGGGGACATTCCTCGAAGTGAGTAACATACCACTTTGCAACACCGATAACGGAACCTGAATAAAAGTTGGATAAAATCTGGATTCGGTAGTCCGGAGCATCAACAAGAACGCCTTTAAACTTGTCGCTGCAAAATGAAGTAATGATTTGTGTTAGATAAGAATTAAATGCAGCAGACTGTCTGCCCGAAAAAACAGCACAAAAAACATATCTGTATTCGTGAATAAACTCAAAAATAACCTTAATAAATTCCATACAACTTGCTCTGACATTTTCGGGCGAAGGCCTTAACATAACATCTGTCAGGTCTATATTTGACAGGAGTGTTTCAAGGCAAAAATTGAAAAATTCAAATTTGTCATTAAAATGTTTATAGAAGGTTGCACGGTGAACCATCGCCTCATCACAAATCTCAGAAACAGAGATATCATCAAAATTCTTTTCTTTCAGAAGATTCAAAAAACCGGTAATTAACTTTGCGTATGTTCTTTTGATTCTGACATCAAGCTGCTTGTTCATAAACCAATCACTCCTTTTTTACTGCATATCTTCGCCTTCATATATGTTTGCTTTTATATCATCAATCAATGAGCGAAGTTTATCCATCTGCTTTCTTGTCCGTCTTTCAAGGTTTGGATTGTTATAAAAAATTCTCCGTGCGAAATTGTTTTTTGAGCTGTTTTCCTTGGAGACTTTTTTTATTGTAAGCATATCTTCAAGTTGAGAATAAAGATCTTCAATCTGATATTTAACTTCATAAACCTTATCCGCTTGTTTTGAAATTTTCTCTTGAATTACAGCATATTTTTCTTCAATTGAGCCTTTAATCGAATCCATTTCTTCGGAAATCATATTGATTAAACCATTGAGCTTGAGTTGAAGTTTGCGGATATCCAGAGCTTTTCTGACTGCGTTGATTAAATCAATAGCAAAAATTACAAGCACTGCAATTAAAATATAAACAGTATATTCACCGTTAATTTTATCATAAGTTTTGTCAACAACAGGATGTATTACATTAACAAAAACAACTGAAATTATACCCCAATACAAAGAATGCTTCAGACAGATTCTGCCGTCTAAATTCATAAATTCATAGGTATAATCCCACCAACGTGCAGCAAAGAGTTTTTCCATAAGCAAACTTGTGATAAATTCAACAATATCACAAAGAACGATTCCTAAAAGGAAGACCACAAGCGGTTTATCTTTAAAGGGGTTATATATTAGGACAGTCAGCACAATAGCTGCAGTACCGTAAATAGGGCAGAGCGGGCCTGTTAAAAAGCCTCTGTTGATGAGTTTTTTCTCGCCAAAGGAACAATATAGCGATTCAAGGCACCAGCCCGCAGCGCTGTAAAAGAAGAACAGCAAAATATATTTTACTGTGTTTTCCATAAATTATTTACCTATATCTTTCAAAAATTTTTCTTTATACCTCTTGTTTGTAGAATACAGCATTTCTCTGGTTGAACAATATTTATCAGCAAATATAAGAATCCAGCCCTCCTTATATTTGGGGAGATTAACGGTTAACGGCCACATATGCTTTCGGATTGAATCTTCTTCAAGTGCCGTAATTTCACCGCAAAGCTCCTTTGCATTAAGACAAGCCAGCTTAGGGTGTTTGTATCCGTGCAAACGGTGCCATTTACCGGTTTCACCGTTTCTCCAATCATAATAAACAAGGTCGTGCATAACTGCGGCTCTCGCAGTTTCTCTATAATTTAAATTATATCTTTTGCTGATTATATACGCAATATATGCAACACTTGTAATGTGCTGCAAACGGTCAATTTCCAGATGCTGTTCATACTGTGAAAGAGATTGAATCTCATCAGAATAAAAAATATCTTCAACGGTTTCAATAAAGCCGTGGGAATTGTCAAAATTTAACCCTTTATAGGTTTTACAGTATTCTCTATACAGTTCAAACATGATATATCTACCTTAATTAAAAGTATTGTCACTAAATCTCTGAAGCAAAAATTTTGCAACAGCGTCATCATCATTTGATTCGATAATTCCGTCAGCGATTCGTTTCAGTTCATCACACGCATTTGAAACGGCATAAGCCTCATCTGCAATTTCAAAAAGGGGAATATCATTAAGATTATCACCAAAGGCGACAATACGGTCAACTCCCAACAGTTTTTTCAATTCCAATGCACCGGTCGCTTTAGAAGCGCTTTTGTTCATACACTCGAGAAAATGGCAATCCGTATAATTATCGCTGTAAAAAGCACAGGTAACCTTATTTGCAGTAACAATTTCATTATAAATTCCTGTAATTTCATCAGGATAATCAAGCGTAACGATGTAAATGAGATTATCACTTTGTTTAACTTCAAGATTTTCTGAATAAATAAGTTTTTTTCTTGCAAGGTCTTTTCTATGGTTCACATAGTTCATTTGATGTTGATTTGACAAGTCTTTATAAACGATTTCGAGATGATTTTCTTTCAAAAAATACAGCATAGGTGACTTGCCTGACTTTTGGAAAATTTCAATTATCTCGTCAGCAGCTTTTTTATCTATGCGATGGCACACAAGGTCAGTATCCTTAACAGGATCATAAATCAAAACACCGTTCATCAAAATGAAAGGCAAATTCAATTTTACATCTGCAAACATTTCAAGAACCGTTGCAGGAGTTCGTGCCGTTGCAACGGAAAACATCATACCCTTGCCTATCAGTTCATTAAGTATTTCGGCAGAGTGTTGTGTAAGTTCTGCATCCGAATTCAAAAGAGTTCCGTCAAGATCAGTCAGGTACAGCGTTTTCATAATACTTCCAATCCTACATACAATTATTCCATTTTATAAGTAGAAGAATTATAACATACGCAATTAAAAAACACAACCGAAAGTTGCAAATATACACATAGTGTTTACAAACAATACAAAAGTTTACTTACGCAAGAGTAATACTTTTTTATATAAATCTATTGAAATATTACTTAAAGTAAAGTATAATGTATCCATATTATTCTGTGCGACTGTTTTAAAGGGTTACCTTTCCGTATACTTAACCGTCGCATTTTGTAAAAGGGGATACCTATGTTAGGAAAATTTGTCAAGGTGCGTGTTACATCCCCAATGCACTCTTATAACAACAGGTTTGGCTTTAAATATAAGCTTAACTACGGAATTATTGAAGGCTGCAAAACAAGAAAAAATTCCGTTCAGTCAGCTTATATTATGGGTATAAACCATCCTGTCAGGAATTTTGATGGCAGAGTTATTGCAATCGTGAAAAGGCACGGTGGCAAAGGAGTAGTATGGGTAGTTGCGCCTAAGAGTACTAGATTTATAGTGAATGATATTAAGCAGGCAATTGATTTTGCAGAAGGAAAAAACGGATTTAATATTGAATGTCTGTATGAAACTTCTTGCGGTGCTGTTGTTTTCAGAAAAGAAGAAAATGAAATTCAATATCTTCTTATAAGAAATAAAAGAAGTGCCCATTGGGGATTTCCGAAGGGTCATGTTGAGCTTGGCGAAACTAAAGAGGAAACTGCTATCAGAGAAGTTCTTGAAGAAACAGGTCTCAACATTCAGATTGTACCCGGATTCGTAAAAAAATCCGAGTATACCATACAAGGCAGAATTGAAAAATCCGTTTCCATTTTTCTTGCCCAAACTACCGAAACCGAGTATAAGCTGCAGGAAGAGGAAATTGAAGAGTGCGGTTGGTTTTGTTATAATGATGCTTTGAAAACGCTTAATTATGACAATGACAAATATATTTTGAATGAAGCCAAAAAACATATAGAACTCAATAGTATTTAAGGAGGAAATTATGTCTGAAACATTGGCACAATTTTTTGTTACAGAATTAAGTGGCAAAATTTCCGAAGAACTGATTGCTTTGATTGTTTCTATGTTGCCGATTCTTGAACTGAGAGGTGGCTTGATTGCCGCAAAGCTTATGGATATAGAGTTTTTTAAAGCTTTTGCAATTTGTTATATCGGCAATATGCTTCCTATACCATTTATTCTATTATTTATCAGAAAAATATTTAATTGGCTAAAAAAAATTAAAAAGATTGAGGTTATTATAGAAAAACTTGAAGCCAAGTCTATCAGAAAAGCCGACAAAGTGAAGAAATACAGACTTTGGGGTCTGTTCATTTTTGTTGCAATACCTTTGCCGGGAACAGGGGCTTGGACCGGTGCTTTGGTTGCTGATTTGCTCGACATTAGAATTAAACATTCATTGCCAACAATTGCGGTAGGAGTTTTCGTTGCAGGACTTATAATTTCAGCTTTGTCATACGGGCTGTTTGGATTATTAGGGTTCTAATCAAAAAGTAATCCCGATACACAGTTAAGTGTATCGGGATTTTTATATCTTATTGAAAGTCGTGAGTAGTGTTAGCAATACTTTCCCATTCTTCCATTGCAAAAATAAGCTTGTCTTCTGTTTCACGAATTTGCGCCTCGAGCTCAGTAAGTTTAACATAATCGCTAATATTTTCCTCTTTTTTAATTTCGAGATTTAATTCTTCAAGTCTGGCTTCTAAGTTTAAGACAAGGTCTTCTGCCTTTTTTAAAGCTCTTTCACGTTTAGCCTTTTCTTTACCCGGAGTAGTATAAGTTTTCTTTTGTTTCGGAATAGGGGATAACACCGCTTCTTCAATTACAGGATCAGATGTTTTACTCTTTTCTTCAATATATTCATCATAACCGTATTCATACCAATGAGTTTTTCCGTCTTCAAAAGACAGCAAGTGCTGCGCAACTTTCTTAACAAAGTATCGGTCATGTGAAACAAACAACAGCGTACCGCTGTAATCAGTGAGCATATTTTCCAACGTTTCTTTTCCGACAATATCCATATGGTTTGTTGGTTCATCAAGAATAAGAAAGTTTGGCTTTTTCTTTAAAAGCTTACAAAGAGCTAATCTTACCCTTTCACCGCCAGAAAGCATATTAACGGTTTTGAAAACATCATCTCCACTGAAAAGGAACGCTCCAAGAGCACTTCTGGCCTCAAAAGAAGTCAAGCCCGGAAACTCATTCATAAAATCGTCAAGAACGGTGTTATGACTTATATATTGAGCCATTTGCTGGTCAAAATAACCGATTTTTACGCTGTCGCCAACAACATAAGAGCCACCCAAAGAGGGGACAGCACCAACAATTGTTTTTAAAAGTGTTGATTTACCCTGACCGTTGCCACCGATGATACCCACATGCTGACCACGTAAAACATTAAAAGATACTTTAGAAAGGATTTTATCATAACCTATTTGCAGATTTCGGACATTAAGCACATCCTTAGCGGCTCTGATTTCAGGCTCAAAATTAGCAAAAAATTGTTTAGAGTCATATTTTTCCGGTGGTTCAATTATTTCCATTTTTTCAAGCTGCTTGATTTTTGATTGAACCATTGCGGCTTTTGTTGCCTTATATCTGAATCTCTCAATCAGTTCATTGAGTCGGGCAATTTCTTTTTGCTGTGCCTCGTAATCTTTAGCCTGCTGTTCACGAATAAGCTTTTTTTGCTCGACAAATTTTGTATAATTACCATCATATTTGTATGTTTTGCCGTGCTCAATCTCATAAATCGTCGTAACTGTTTTGTCAAGAAACATACGGTCATGCGAAACAATCACAACGGCTTTCTTGTAATTTGAAAGATACTCTTCAAGCCAAGAAACTGCATCAACATCAAGATGATTAGTCGGCTCGTCAAGTAAAAGCAAATCCGGTTTAGACAACAGCAGCTTAAGAAATGCGATTTTTGTTCTTTGTCCACCTGAAAAATCTGATAGGGGTTTGTACTTTTCATCTTCTGTAAATCCAAATTTTTTAATTGCAGCCTCATATTCCTTTTCAAAATAAAAGCCACCAAGATTAGTGAAACAATCAAGAAGTGTTGTATAACGAACAATGTTATCTTCGGTAGGATATAAATCCATTTCATTTTGCAAACAAGCAAGCTCATCCTTCATTGAAAGAAGATCTCTGTAAGCGCTTCTGATTTCGCTTAGCATTGAAACATTATCATCTTTAAAAGCCATCTGAGACATAGTACCGATAGTTGGTATTCCGGATACAATAAATTGACTGTTCAGTTCCGGCACATCTTTTGAAATTTCAAGTTCACCGCAGAGCAACCTCAATAATGTTGTTTTGCCGCAGCCGTTTCTGCCAACAATTCCGATTTTACTTTGGGTATTGATTTCAATATTAACTTTTTTCAAAATAGGTTCACCTGATAAATCTACCACACCATTTTGAACTTTAATCTGCATTTTATATCAATCCTTATTTTCATAACTAAAAATATGTTAACATATTTCGGATAAATTGGCAAGTACATTAAAAATTCTCGTAATAATAAGAAGATGGCTATATTGTTAATTTTGACAAATCTTCACATAGGTACTATACAAAATAAATAACTACTATATTTTAAAATTGTGCAATTTACACAGGAAAGGAATTTTTATATGTTTGAAGGATTGAATTTTGAGCAGTCTGTTGTATTGATAATTTTATGTTTTTTTGTATTTCTGTTTTTTACTGTTTTTGTTCCTCTCGGTTATTACCTTGAATTTAAAGGCAGATATTATCGTGAAAAGTGGTTTGAAGCTGAGAATAAGCGCCGAGCTGAACACCCTGGACAGTTTAAAGGTTTATCTTATCGCATTGTTGATTTTTTTAGGGGGGGTAGAAAAAAATGAATTCTTCTATTGGTTTAGCTTTATCTGATAATCATAAAATTGATGATCCTTGTGGGCAGCCCCGAAAATTTTGTGTAAAAGCAATTCTCCGATCAAGCAAATAATAGCGGGATTGCTATGCAGTCAAGCTGCGGGATTGGTCTCGTATTAACTATTTTTTCCTGTTTGCGGAATGTTATGCGTGCG
>CAYUVR010000033.1:0-21885 GCA_964448225.1 uncultured Faecalibacterium sp.
AGGGATTCGAACCCCCGTTCTTCAGAATCGGAATCTGCTGCGTTATCCAACTGCGCCATGAGCGGTAATATGTAAAATTCAAGCGGCGGCTTTTGCCACCGCTTTCTTGTCTTTATTCAGCAAGTGCCCTTTCGAGCCAGATTTTGCCGATGTCCATTGCGCTGTAAAGACCTTTCTTTTCGGTCTTCTGTGCAATTCTGTCATGGGGTCTGACGTTGGGGTCAGTGTTAATAAGCTGAACTGAAACTCTGTCAGCAACCTCAAGACCGTCCATTTCTTTTGTGGATAAAATCTGGAACATAACAACAAACTTGTCGCTCATATTGCCGTAATAAATGGTGTTGCCTTTTCTGACAAGGGGCTTGTCCTTATATGTCAAAAACTCGTTTTTCTTTTTCGCTGCCATCTTAAACCTCCTGATTATTCACTTTTCAGATAGTTTTTCACAAGCTCCTGCAAAAGCTCGTCTCTGTCAATGCGTCTGATGAGACTTCTTGCGTTGTTGTGAGTTGTGATATATGTCGGGTCTTCGGAAAGAATGTAGCCGACAATCTGATTGATGGGGTTGTATCCCTTTTCCTTCAACGCTTCATAAACGTTTGTAAGAGTATCCTTCATCTCATCGGGAGTATTTGTCTGAAGTTTGAACTGTATTGTTTTGTCGGTCATTTCATAACCCTCCTGTCAAGTGTAATTTTTATAAGTTAGTGTATATTATATCTCATTTTTTATAATAAAACAATGGCATTTTCAATTTTTTTATAAAGTTTTTATTACAAATTAGCCATGAAGTCCGCTTTTTCGGACAAACAGCGACTTTGTATGCCAAAAACCGCCTTTATGATATTGTAAAATTTGATTAATATCTGATTTTGTGTTATTATTTTATGTAAGTTTTTTCCGTTTTACGGTTTTATTTTCTTTTAATCTATGCTAAAATAATACAATAAAGCATAAAGGAGGTATTTTTATGCGACTTCTTAACTCCGACGAAATGAAACTCGTTGAACAATACACAGCCAAATACGGACTTTCCTATCAGCGTATGATGGAAAACGCAGGTGCAGCCTGTGCAAGAAATATCCGTAATGTTATTGAGAAAGAAAAGGCACCGAGAAGAAATATCGTTGTTGTCTGCGGTAAAGGCAACAACGGAGGTGACGGTTTTGTTGTTGCAAGGAAGTTTTCTGAAAACGGATACAATGTCTGCGTTGTCCTTGCTTCCGGTTATCCTGGCAGTCAGGAGGCAACTTATATGTATAAGCTTGTCCTTGACCTTTCAATCCCCACCGTGTGGTTTGATGCAGACAGAGTCAAAGCTATTCAGACCATCAAGAATGCCGATGTAATTGTTGATGCAGTTTTCGGCTTCAGTTTTTACGGAACAATCGGCGACGATTTGAAAGTTCTGCTGGACGAGATGTCAAACGCAAAGGGACTTAAATTCGCCGTTGATGTACCGAGTGGTGTTTATTGTGACAGCGGATACAATGACCCCAACTGCTTCAAGGCAGATTACACAATTGCAATTTCAGCTTTGAAGCCTGCACACATCACTCACCCTGCTGCTGACTGTTGCGGTGATATCATTATTGCCAATATCGGTATCCCTGAGGATAGCTATAACCTTGTGCGTGATTCTCTTTATACTTACAATAAAACTGAGGTCAGCAACCTTTTCCCCGTTCGCAAGCCAACTGCACATAAAGGCTCTTTCGGACATCTTCTTTGCATTTGCGGCAGCAGGGGAATGGTGGGCGCACCCGTACTTGCCGGCTCTGCGGCACTTCGCAGCGGTGCAGGACTTGTGACTGTTGCTTTCCCCGAAAGTGCATATATACCCATCGCATCAAAGCTTACAGAAGCTCTTTTGATGCCTCTTCCCGAAAATGAAGAAGGTACTTTCTCTAAGGATGCAGTTCAGAAGCTTTTACCCGTTCTTGATAATTATGATGCAATTGTAATCGGCTGCGGTGTCGGTGTCAATGCAGATACAAAGGCACTTGTTTCGGCAGTTATTGAAAACTCAAAAGTTCCCGTAATTGTTGATGCTGATGGCATAAATATTGTAGCCTCTGACATAAGTATCTTACAAAGGGCAAACTGTCAGCTTGTTCTCACTCCTCATCCGAAGGAAATGTCACGCCTTTGCGGCACTCCTACAGAGGTTATTCTTTCTGACACAATCAGTTCGGCAAGAACTTTTTGTCAGCAACACAGAGTTTATCTTGCTCTCAAAGCTGCAAACACTGTTGTGGCAGAGCCCGGTTCAAAGCGTGCGTATGTTAACGCATCGGGCAACAACGGTCTTTCAAAGGGCGGAAGCGGCGATGTTCTTGCAGGCCTTATCGGCGGAATGGCTGTGCAGAACTTTAAGCTTATTGATGCAATCACGTCGGCTGTTTATATCCACGGCCATACGGCGGATATTGTGGCAGATAAAACCTCAAAAACAGGAATGCTTCCGTCAGATGTGGTGAACGAGCTTTCAAGAGTATTCAAGTTTTTTGAAAAATAAAAGCCCTTCCGGGTGATTGGATGAAGTTTCGTTATTTCTTTGCTGTCGGGATTTTTCTTTTACTGTTATCTTTAACTGCATGCACGGAGAAAAGCAAAGAGTTATTTCTTGAGAATTTTCAAAGTGAAGTAACTATTGAAAAAAGCGGAAGTCAAATCAAAGGAACATTCAGATATATTTCACCTGATGAAATGAATTTTACAGTGTCTTCTCCGGAAGAAATGAAGGGTACAATGTTGAACGTTGTCGATGAAGAGTTTTGCATTACGGTTGGAGACCTTTCCATGCCTTTGTCACAGGTCAGCACAGGCAAAGATGTGTTTTTGCCGTTGTTTGAAGCTGTGTCGCATCTGGCTTCGTCGCAAACAGAAATTAAAGACCGGGGTGAAAACACCTTAACTTTCACCGCAAGCAGGGGAGAATATGAATTGATTTTTTCTTCGGATGAAATGAAGATACTTTCTTTCAAAAATAACGGAACTACATATAATTTTCAGTATCAATAAAGATTTTTCTAAGGCAAAAAGACGCACATCTTTAAAATAGGTGTGCGTCACTTTTTATCTTATTATTACATAAAATAATATTGCTCCCCATCGTTTAAAGCTTCTTATATAAGGCAAAACTATTGGTGAAGAATCTCAAAAGGGAGGAGCATTATGTCCATTAAACGAGGAGAAATATATTATGCGGACCTGAGCCCTGTTATCGGCTCTGAGCAAGGTGGAGTGCGGCCTGTACTTATTGTTCAGAATGATGTGGGCAACAAATTCAGTCCGACGGTTATTGCGGCTGCGATAACAAGCAAAAGATTCAAAACGGAATTACCTACACACATCAGAGTCAATGCTCACGCCTGCGGACTTTCCAAAGACTCAATCGTACTTCTGGAGCAAGTGCGTACCTTGGATAAAAAAAGACTGAGAGAGAAAATGGGCAATCTCGATAAAGACGATATGAACAAAATTGATAAAGCCTTATCGGTCAGCTTCGGACTTACATAAGGCAAAAAAATATCAGCCGTGAGGCTGATATTTTTTGTTGATTATTTTTTCTTGTTTTTACTTTTGGTTCTGTCTTTCATAAAGTACCAACCAATAAGCATAATCACAGCATAAGTGATAAGATAGAACAGAACGGGGAGACTGAATTCACCGGTGGCTTTTGCCTCGAGATAGGGATAAACACCATGAGCAAAAATAGCCGCCACAACCATAAACAACGAACCGATGATTGCAAGGATAGGAGCAATCTTGCCTTTTATCACTCCAAGACCTTTTTCTTTCACCATCATACTTATGAAAATCGGAATATACATAGCATAGGTTGTGATGATGGGAAGCTCAGATGAATCGTAAGAGAAAAAACCGAACCAGGAGGGAGAATCAAGCTGTGAACCGTAGAAGAACAACAGCCAGAGAGCGCTGATTAAAAGACCGAAAAGTGAGGAGTTGACGGGCATATTGGTTGATGAATCAACCTGCTTGAAAATGTGAGGGGCAGGGCCCATATTACGTGTGGCAATTGCGTGTATGGCTCTTGTGCCGCCAAGTGTAAGACCGTTGAGAGTGCCAAGGCAGGAAATAACAACAAACACAAAAAGCAGTGTGCCTGCGAAGTTTGAGAACACAGCGGAGAATGCAATTCTTGCACCTCTTTCACCGCCCTGCATCATTTCTGCGTTTGAAATACCGCCTGCAAGTCCGATGTAATAAACAATATAAACTGCAACGATTATAAGTGTACCGATAACGAGAGCTTTGGGAAGATTCCTTTTTGCATCTTTAAGCTCTGCGTTGATTGTTGTGGCAACAATCCAGCCTTCATAGGCGAAAGCCGTGGCAACAACAGCCTTGAAAAATCCGCTTGCTGTTGAAATATCCGAATTTACAACAGTTGTGAAGTTTTCAATAAGCAGACCGCTTGAAAGGCCTTTGATTGTGCCGCCGATTGCCATTAGAAACAGAGGAATAAGCTTGATGATGGTTGCTGAGACCTGAAATTTACCGGCAATAACAGGTGCGAGTGCATTCATCATAAACACAGCAATAAGAAGTACACCGGCAATTGTCATACATTGGGGCCCGGTTTTTTCCCAACCGATAAGAACGCACAAATATCTTGCTGAAACCCAGGCGAGAACAGAAATAAGTGTCGGATAATAGAACAGAGCAAGGAACCAACCCATAAAATATGCGTATTTTTTGCCCAAGGTTGCTTCCGCATAGTCAACAACACCGCTGACCTTTTCGTGCCTTGTTGCAAGGATTGAAAAAGCGTAAGCACAGGCAACCATAATAAGACCGCCAATTATCCAGGCAAGAATACCAACAGGAAGATTTCCGCCTGTTTCAGTAAGGATTTTTTCCGCTTTAAAGAATACACCGCTGCCGATAACAGTTCCGACAACTGTGCATATGGCCATAAAAAGACCGTATTTTTTTTTTAATTCGTTTGCCATAATATTCCTCCATATTAAATAATGTCACGGCAATTCTAGCATATTTTTTGGATATAGTCAATTAAATTTTGTGCGAAGAGGAATAAAATGTTGACTTTTTGTGTTTTTTTAATTAAAAATGGAAAAATGATACTCAGTAACGATTTCAGTTTACTATTATTTATTGACTTTGTACAAATTTAGTGTTAAAATATTTTTGGTATAATATTCTTTAATTTTAAGAATGAGGAGTGTACAGTATGAAAAAAATTATCAGTTTAATTCTTGCTGTTGTTATGACCTTCACTTGCTTCACAGGTATTATTGCAAGTGCTGAGGACACTGCAGCGGAAGGCGAAACAAGCTCAAAGCTTGATGAAATCATCAATGATACAGCCAATATGGAAGACTTTGAGGCAGCAGTTCTTGAAAGCTTATCAGGTTTCATCATCCCCGAGGATGCGGCAGAAGAAGTAAGTCAGATGATTAAGGACGGCACAATTGAGGGCCAGATGCTCGGCCTTACGGTTGATTATCTCTATACCAACTCAACTCAGCTTTTCTGGGAACAGGTTACTGTTGAAAAGTCAGATATTGCCCTTGCAAGTGCCAATCTCAATTCATATCTTAAGAGAATCCTTACCAATCTTTACGGTGGCTTTAAACTTTATACCTCTGAAAATGCAACTGCAATTGCAAATTTCCTCGGCAACCTTTTCTACCCGAACTTTACCGAAGTGAAAATCAACTTCACGGGCACAGAGCAGGTTGACGAAGAAGACTTCTATGAGGCTATTGTTCTTTATTCGGGCTTTGGTGAGCTTCTTCAGCGCAACTGGTGTGATCAGGGTCTCATTGATTTCAGACCTGTTCTCACAACCTTTGGTCTCCCTCTTGACAGTATTCTCAACAGTGAATATAAAGACGGTCAAAGACTTGGTGCGAAGCTACTCAGTGCTTTTGTTACCAGGGTTCTCGGTGAAGGCCCCATCAATGTTCTTATTGACCTTATTCAGGTCTTCTCAAAGACTTATATGGTCTTCCTTTATGAGCCGGTTGAAGCTCTTTTCAGAATGAAAATCAACTCAGGTATCATCACAGAGAATGAGCTTAAAACAATGGACGGTCTTGTTAATCTTATTGCCAACAACAACCATTATGATGCTTCAGAGCCTGTTGAAGACCAGAATCTTCAGTTCGTTGACTGGCCTGTTATGAGATTCAAGAATTCAAGAGACACAACAGAAACCTTCCTTTATTTCCTTATGTACGCAAATATCAACAGTCAGTACAGAAGAAATGCAGAAGTTATTGAAGGTTATAAGGAAACAATAAATTCAATGGCAAGCACAGACATCACCGATGAAGAAAAGGCAAGGATATGTTCAATTCTCGATGTCCTTCTCAAGGGTGACCTTACTGCTGTTGTTTCTGACCTCAGCAATCTTTTCAAAGAAAATCTTGATGCAATACCCTCAGACATTTTTACTTCGTTTGCAAACACAATTTCACGTTTCCTCAAGAAGATTGCAGACTATTTTGATTATCTCTACAAGCTCTTCACAGGTGAAATCAAGTACGGTCAGGATTACGACGCATTTGAAAAAGAATAAAACAATATGCATATACCCGATGAGTTGCGGCTTGTCGGGTAATTTTTTTGTGTTTTACTTGTCATAACGGTTTTATTGTGTTAGAATATTGAAGAATTTTAGTGCGGAGGTGAGAAAAATTGAAAATTGCTGTTATCGGCGGTGGTGCAAGCGGTCTTGTTTCGGCGATTTCTGCGGCACGGAAAGCAAAGGCAGAGCATAAAAATTGCAACATAACAATTTTAGAATCTAAGGACAGAGTGGGCAAAAAAATTCTTGCCACAGGCAACGGCAGATGCAATATGCTCAACACTGATGCAACACCTTTTTATTTTTCTCAGGATAATTTCCATTCCTACGCCTTGAAAAAGTTTGATGCTGAAAGCAATCTTGCTTTTTTTGCTGACCTCGGACTTTATACAAGAACTGACGAAGAGGGCAGAGTTTATCCCCTGAGCAATCAGGCAACTACCGTTCTCGACGCTCTGCGTTCAGAGTGTGAAAGACTTAAGGTGGAGACAAAAACCGCTTGCGAAATAAAAAGCATCAAAGCAGAAAAAAACGGATTTCTGCTGAACGATGAAATGCATTTCAATAAGGTAGTTCTTGCTTGCGGCGGCAAGGCAGCGGTTAAGAATTTCAACGGCTATGACCTGCTTTCACAGCTCGACCACAAGGTGACTGATATTTCACCGTCGCTTTCAAAGCTTAACACAGTTGACACAAAAGATGTCAAACAGCTTCAGGGTATAAGACATAAGGTGAAACTCACTTTAACTGTTGACGGCAAATATGTGACGGAAGAAAGCGGCGAAATCCTTTTTGCAAAGTACGGAATTTCGGGTATTGCGGTTATGCAGCTTTCCGCTTTTATTACCCGTCTTGAAAAAAAGCAAAAAGCTGTTGTATCGGCAGACTTTGTGCCTTCATTCGGCGTTGATGCATTGGAAAAGGCACTTCATAAGATAATTTCCCGTGATAAAAGTCAGAAGTGTGAGAATCTTCTTTCAGGTTTTATGCCGAAAAAGCTCGGCGAAGTTGTGCTTAAAAGCATAAATATAAATCCCGCCGCAGAAGTTGGTAAGCTTGAAAAGAAAGATGTGTTCAGCATCGCAAAAAAAGCGAAGAAATACCCTTTCATGATTGAATCTGTCCGTTCGTTTGAAGATGCACAGGTGACTGCAGGGGGCGCAGATACAAAATATTTCAGCCACAAAACAATGGAATCAAAACTGCACAAGGGTTTTTATGCAGTGGGCGAAGTGCTTGATGTTGACGGACTTTGTGGTGGATATAACCTTATGTGGGCTTGGTCAAGCGGCAGACTTTGCGGTGAGAGTATAATATTAAATCCTTAACTTTGCCTCTCCTGCAAGGAAATGTACATTAAAATAACCATCTGTCTTAGTGGAGTGAAACATAAATGATAAGAATAAATGAAGTCAAGCAAAGCCTTGACAACACAAAAGAGGATTTGATGAATTCTTGCAAAAAAATCCTCAAAGTAAAAGATGAGCAGATAAAGTCTATGACAATTGCCCGTCAGAGCGTTGACAGCAGAAAAAAGGATAATGTCTTTTTCTGCTATACAGTTGATGTTGAAATTGACGGCGACGAAGAAAAAATCCTCAAGAAAATCAACTCAAACAAGCTTCAGACAGTTGAGCCTTATAAATATGAAATGCCCGAGAATAAGCGAGTGTCACAATTTCGTCCCGTTGTTGTCGGCTTTGGCCCTGCAGGCATTTTTGCGGCGCTGACTCTGGCAAGGTCAGGACTTAAGCCGCTTGTTCTTGAACGGGGCAGAGATGTTGAAGCAAGAACAAGAGATGTCAACACATTCTTCACCAAAAAGGTGCTTGATGAAACATCAAATATACAGTTTGGTGAGGGCGGCGCAGGAACTTTTTCTGACGGTAAGCTCACAACAGGCATCAAGAACACTCTTTGCAGAAAGGTGTTTCTTGAATTTCACGCTCACGGCGCGCCTGAGGAAATCCTTTATTCCGGCAAACCTCATATAGGTACGGATAAATTAGCGGGCGTGGTAAAAAAGATGCGTGAAGAAATAATTGAGCTTGGCGGCGAGGTTCTGTTTGAAGCAAAGCTGACAGACATTATTATATATAACAGCTCTGTTCAGGGTGTCACATATGAAAAGGGCGGAAAAAGCTACGATTTTGAAACCGATACCGCAATTGTTGCCATCGGGCACTCGGCGAGAGATACCGTAAAAATGCTTTACGGAAAGGGTATTCAGATGATGCAGAAGCCTTTTTCCGTCGGTGCAAGAATTGAGCATCCCAGAGAGCTTATCGACAAGGCACAGTATGGCGCTTTCGCAGGTCACAAGGCACTTGGTGCGGCAGACTATAAGCTTGCTTGCCACGGCGAACACGAAAGGGGAGCATATACCTTCTGTATGTGTCCCGGCGGCACGGTTGTTGCGGCTACGAGCGAAAAAGGCGGAGTCGTTGTCAACGGTATGAGCGAATGGGCAAGAGACGGCAGAAATTCAAACTCGGCACTCCTTGTCAATGTTTATCCTGAAGATTTCCCGTCAGAACATGTGCTTTCGGGCTTTGAGCTTCAAAAGCAGATGGAACAGAAGGCATTTATTCTCGGTGGTGGGGACTACAGCGCACCGTGTCAGTTGGTGGGTGATTTTCTCAAAGGCGAAAAGTCGACAAAGCTTTCTTTTGTTGACCCGACCTGCCCAACAGGTGTTACACCGTCAGATATCAGACAGGTTCTTCCGAAAAAGGTGACAGACACAATGGCAGACGCAATTGTGCAGATGGATAAAAAGCTCAAGGGCTTTGCACTGCCCGATGCAGTTCTGACTGCCCCTGAAACCAGAAGCTCATCACCTGTTAGAATTCTGCGTGATGACATTTATCAGACCAACATCAGAGGTCTTTATCCTTGCGGCGAGGGCGCAGGTTATGCGGGAGGAATCGTATCGGCGGCGGTTGACGGCATCAAGTGCGCTCACGCAGTCTTAAGCGACGAAAGATAAAATGGTTACTTTTTTTCAAAAAAGTAACGCCTAAGCGGCGAGCGTAATTATATGCGAGTATATGTAAACAAAAAAGAGTTGCTGTATTAACCATACAACAACTCTTTTATTTTTTTCTCTGCCGAAAAGATAATCAAGACTTACATTTAAAACTTTTGATATAGCATCTGTCTCAATATCTGTTACGGCTCGTCTTCCGTTTTCAATTCTTGAAATTGAGCCTTTGCATGTGTAAACAGCCATAAGTTCTAATTTTTCTGAAAGCTGTTTTTGACTGATGCCTGCTTTACCTCTTGCTTTTTTGATTTGAGGTCCTATTATATATTGATATTCAGAATCAATAATTCTTTTCACAAAACCTCGCAGCCCTTATCCACCGTCTCACAAAGATAAGAATTTTCATAATCCTTCTTAAGCTCAGCCAGACATTCCTCAGCCTGTGCCTTTTCAGAAAACACACCGAAGATGCTCGGACCGCTGCCGCTCATACAGCAACAAAGGCAACTGTGGTTTCTCATAACAGCCTTGATAACCGCCCTGTCCGCAACCTCAATAAATTGTTCAAACACGTTGCCCACTCTTTCGCTGATGCCTTTCCAGTCATCATTCACCGCTGAAAGAAGCATACCCTTTGTGTCAAGATGGCGTACTCTTTCCGCAGTGTCAAAGGCAGCATATGCCTTGCCTGTTGAAACCTCCTGATCGGGTTTTACAATTACAATATATTTTTGTGAAAGGTCAGGAAGATGTGAAAGCACAGTACCCGTATATTGAGCAAGCATAGTTCCTCCCAAAGCACAGAAGGGTACATCAGCACCAACCTTTGCACCGATTCTGATAATATCTTTTTCAGAAAGCTCTGTGCCGAAAAGCTTGTTGAGAGCAACAATTACCGCCGCACCGTCTGCACTTCCTCCGGCAAGACCTGCTGCGTGGGGAATGTTCTTTTCAATATGAATTTTAATTCCGCAGTTTTCTTTTTTAGTGCCTTCAAAAAAAGCCGATGCAGCTTTATATGCAATGTTTCTTTCATCACAGGGAATGTCGGGGACATCGCAGGTGATTTGTATTTTATTTGTTTCAGTTTTCTCAACGCTGACGGTGTCATAAAGTCCAACCGACTGCATAAGCATAAAAAGTTCATGATAACCGTTATCGAGCGTTGAAAGAATATCAAGCATAAGGTTTATTTTGGCATAAGCCCTGACTGTGACTTTCATCATTTTTCCTCCTTAGTATTCTATAAATATATTATAGATTAAAATTCACATCTTATCAACCGAAAATTCATAAAATAAATTATATAATATTTTGAAATGTCATTGACTTTTATTTTTATGTGTGATAGAATAACCTGAAAGAAAAACAGCAAAGAGAGAAACCGGCAAGGTTGCTAAGGCTTTTTTGTCAATGCTTCATAAGTCACTTGATGAAAACCTTGCTATGCAGGGTTCTTTTTTTATGAACGGTTATATTCAGGAGGTCAGATATGAACGGATTGTTTAAAGGTAAAGCGGTTTTCCAGTCTGGTGTTTTTTCTTCTCTTTCTTTGGCTGTTCAGGACGGAATTATTGTTTCCGAATGTGAAACAAAAGACGTTATTGATTTTGGTAATGCTTATATTTTTCCCGGTTTCGCAGATGTGCATGTTCATTTGCGTGAGCCGGGTTTTTCTTATAAGGAGACAATCAAAACGGGCACTCTGGCTTCAGCTCACGGCGGATACACCGCAGTTTGTTCTATGCCGAATCTGAACCCCGTACCCGACAGTAAAGAGAATCTTCAAAAGCAGCTTGATATTATCGAAAAGGATGCCTGCATCAGAGTTTATCCCTATGGCTCAATCACCGTGGGACAAAAGGGTGAAGAGCTTTCAGATATGGAAGGTATGGCAGAAGATGTTATTGCCTTTTCAGATGACGGCAGGGGAGTTCAGTCAGATGAAATGATGGAAAAGGCAATGCTCAAAGCAAAACACTCAGGCAAAATGATTGTTGCACATTGTGAAGTGAACGAGCTTTTAAAGGGCGGATATATCCACGACGGTGAATATGCAAAGCAGCACGGTCACAGAGGAATCTGCTCCGAAAGCGAATGGGCACAGATCGCAAGAGACCTTGAGCTTGTTGAAAAAACGGGCTGTGCATATCACGTCTGTCACATTTCAACAAAAGAAAGCGTTGATATCATCAGAAAAGCAAAGGCAAAGGGTATTGATGTTACCTGCGAAACAGGACCTCACTATCTTGTGCTTTCCGATAAGGACCTGCAGGAAGACGGCAGATTTAAAATGAATCCGCCGCTTCGTTCAGAGGAGGACAGACTTGCGCTTATCGAAGGAATAAAAGATGGCACAATCGATATGATTGCAACAGACCACGCACCTCATTCTGCTGAAGAAAAGGGCAGAGGCCTTGAAAAAAGTGCAATGGGTATCGTCGGTATTGAGACTGCTTTCCCGATTCTTTACACAGAGCTTGTTCTGACGGGTATCATTTCCCCGGAAAAGTTAGTTGAGCTTCTCGCAATCAACCCGAAAAAGCGATTCGGTATAGAGGGCGGTACTGACAAAGGTCAAAGTGCAGATTTCACTGTAATTGACCTTGACGCGGAATATGAAATAAACCCCGATGAATTCTACTCAATGGGCAAAGCAACACCCTTCACGGGCAGAAAAGTCAAGGGCAAAATCCTTCACACCTATATAAAAGGTGAAAAGGTGTTCTAAAAATATATAAAGGAAGGTAGCAATGAAACAGGGTATTTATACTGTACTGAAAAATGAACAGCTTACAGAAACTGTTTACCGCATGGTGCTTCAGGGTGACACAACAGCTCTCACTGAACCGGGACAGTTCATCAACCTCACGGTTGAAGGCTTTTATCTCAGACGTCCCATTTCAGTTTACGACTGGGACGAGAATACAATCACAATTATTTATAAAGTAGTGGGCGAAGGCACAGAAAAAATGGCAAAGTGGGAAGAAGGCTTCAAGTGCGACATTCTCACAGGTCTGGGCAACGGCTTCTCTATGTCAAGAAGCGGTGACAAGCCTCTTCTTATCGGCGGCGGTGTCGGTATTCCGCCACTTTACGGACTTTGCAAGAGACTTATTGCTCAGGGCAAAAAGCCAACCGTAATTTTAGGCTTCAATAAAGCTGATGAAATATTCTGTAAGAAAGAATTTGAAGAAATCGGTGCTCAGACAATCGTCACAACAGTTGACGGCTCAGTTGGTGTCAAGGGCTTCGTCACAGATGCAATGAAGAACCTTGAATATACATACTTCTACACCTGCGGTCCGATGCCTATGTTCAAGGCAATTGAAAAAACTGCTGTGGGCAAAGGTGAATACAGCTTTGAGGAAAGAATGGGTTGCGGCTTCGGCGCTTGTATGGGTTGCAGCTGTAAAACAAAGTACGGCAACAAGAGAATCTGCAAGGATGGCCCCGTTCTTCAAAGGGAGGAGATTATATGGTAAACACAAAGGTTAATTTATGCGGAATTGAACTTGACAATCCCATTATCCCTGCAAGCGGTACTTTCGGCTTCGGCTATGAGTTCGCAGAAATTTATGACATCAACTGCCTCGGCTCTTTCTCATTCAAGGGTACAACACTTGAGCCACGCTTCGGAAATCCCACACCGAGAATTGCCGAATGTACTTCAGGTATGATTAACTCGGTGGGTCTGCAAAATCCGGGCGTACACGCTGTAATCGAAGAAGAACTCCCTAAGCTCAAAAAGGTGTTCGATAAAAAGGTTATGGCAAACGTGGGCGGCTTTTCAATTGAAGAATATGTTGAATGTTGCACACTTCTTGACAAAGAAGACTGTATTGGCTGGTTTGAGGTTAACATCAGCTGTCCCAACGTACACGCAGGCGGTGTAAACTTCGGCACAGATGCTAAGAATGCGGCAGAGGTTATCTCCGCTGTTAAAAAGGCAGTTTCAAAGCCTGTCATCGCAAAGCTTACTCCCAACGTTACGGATATAACAGAAATCGCAGTAGCCTGTGAAGAAGCAGGCGCAGACGCAATCAGTCTTATCAACACACTTTTGGGCATGAGAATTGACCTTAAAACAAGAAAGCCTGTCATCGCAAACAAAATGGGCGGCTTCTCCGGCTCGGCAATTCTGCCTGTGGCTCTCAGAGCAGTTTATCAGGTTTATGACAAGGTTAAAGTACCGATTGTCGGTATGGGCGGTGTTTCTTGTGCAAAAGATGTGATTGAAATGATGCTCGCAGGTGCCACGGCTGTTGAAGTCGGCGCCGCTAACTTGGTAAATCCCTTTGCTTGCCGTGATATTATAAATGAACTTCCGGCGGCAATGGAAAAATATAACATAAATAATCTTTCAGAAATTATCGGAGGTGCTCACTAATGGGAAGAGACGTAATCATCGCATGTGACTTCAGCAGCAAGGAAGAAGTGCTTAATTTCCTTGACAAATTTCAGGGCAAAAAGCCTTTTGTAAAAATCGGTATGGAGCTTTTCTATGCTGAAGGCCCGGAAATCGTAAAAGAAATCAAGAAGAGAGGACACAAGATTTTCCTTGACCTCAAGCTTCACGATATCCCCAACACAGTTAAAAAGTCAATGGCTGTGCTTTCAAGACTTGATGTTGACCTTTGCAACCTTCACGCAGCAGGTACAAAGCGTATGATGGAAGCAGCTCTTGAAGGTCTTACAAGACCTGACGGAACAAGACCCCTTCTCATTGCTGTTACCCAGCTTACATCAACAGACCAGGAAAGTATGGAAAATGACCTTCTTATCAAGGAGCCTATTGACAAGGTTGTTATGCATTATGCAAAAAATGCGGCTGATGCAGGTCTTGACGGCGTTGTCTGCTCACCTCTTGAAGCACAGAAGGTGCACGAAACCTGTGGCGACAAGTTTATTACCGTAACTCCCGGTGTGCGCTTTGCAGACGGTGATATCGGCGACCAGAAGCGTGTTATGACTCCTGCTCAGGCAAAAGAAATCGGTTCAGATTATATCGTTGTGGGCAGACCTATCACAGCTGCGGCTGACCCTGTTGCAGCATACGAAAGATGTCTCAGCGAATTCGTAGGCTGAGATAAATCAGAAATTATTTAAAAGAAAGGATAGATTATTATGAAAAAACTTATTGCAAAAGACTTACTTTCCATCGGTGCGGTTTTCCTTCGCCCCGAACAGCCTTTCACTTGGGCAAGCGGCATCAAAAGCCCAATTTACTGTGACAACAGACTCACTCTCACTTCTCCCGCAGTCAGAAATGATGTTGAAACAGGTCTTGCAAAGACTATTTTAAAATATTATCCCGAATGTGAAGTTGTTATGGGTACTTCAACTGCAGGTATCGCTCACGCAGCTATAGTCGGTCACATTCTTGGCCTTCCTATGGGTTATGTACGCTCAGGCCACAAGGATCACGGCAGAGGTAACCAGATTGAAGGCAAGCTTGAAAAGGACCAGAAGGTAGTAGTAGTTGAAGACCTTATCTCAACAGGCGGCAGCGTACTTGAGGTTGTTGAAGTTCTGCGTGAAGCAGGTGCTGAAGTTCTCGGCATCGCATCAATCTTTACATACGGTATGAAAAAAGGTATCGACAAAATGGCAGCCGCAAATGTGGTTAACCATTCACTTTCAAACCTTGATGCAGTTGCTGAAGTTGCAGCTGAAGAAGGATACATCAAAAACGAAGACATCGCACGTCTTCTTAAGTTCAGAGACAATCCCTCCGACGAAAGCTGGATCGGAGGCGCAAACTGATGAGAAGTCTTATCAATATTCTTGACCTTTCCGTTGAAGAAATAGACGGACTTCTCAATGTTGCCGATGATATCATCGCTAACCCGAAAAAGTACAGCGAAGCTTGTCACGGCAAAAAGCTCGCAACGCTTTTCTTTGAGCCGTCAACAAGAACAAGACTCAGTTTTGAAGCTGCTATGTATGAACTCGGCGGTCATGTTCTCGGCTTCTCAGATGCAGGCTCATCATCAGCAACAAAGGGTGAGAGTGTGGCTGATACCACAAAAATGGTGTGCTGTTATGCTGACATCATTGCAATGCGTCACCCAAAAGAGGGCGCACCGCTTGTGGCTTCAATGCATTCGTCAATTCCTGTTATCAATGCAGGTGACGGCGGACACAACCACCCCACCCAAACTCTTACTGACCTTCTCACAATCAGAAGGAAAAAGGGCAGACTCAATAATTTCACAATCGGTTTCTGCGGTGACCTTAAGTTCGGCAGAACCGTACATTCACTCATTCAGGCTCTTTCAAGATATGAGAATGTCAAAATTGTTCTCATTTCACCTGAAGAACTCAAGCTTCCTTCTTATGTCAAAAAGGATGTTCTTCAAAAGCAGGGCATTGAATATGTGCAGACAACAGACCTGGAGAGCGTACTTCCCGAACTTGATGTTCTTTATATGACAAGAGTTCAGCGTGAACGCTTCCTCAGCGAAGAAGAATATATCCGTCTTCGTGACAGTTACATTCTCACAAGAGAAAAGCTTGTCAAAAATGCAAAGGAAGACCTTACCATTCTTCATCCGCTTCCCAGAGTTAACGAAATTTCCGTTGATGTTGACGATGACCCGAGAGCTTGCTATTTTGAGCAGGCACTTTGCGGCAAATTTGTCCGTATGGCGCTCATTTTGGAACTTTTGAACATACATCTTGATTGAAAGGAGAAGAAATAAATGCATATTGATTCAATTAAAGAGGGCATTGTTATTGACCATATCACAGCCGGCAATGCTATGAGAATTTATAATCTTCTCGGTTTTGATAAGCTGGAGTGCAGCATTGCAATCATAAAAAACGTCTCCAGCAAAAAGATGGGCAAAAAAGATATAATCAAGATTGACAGTAATATCGAAATCAACCTTGAGGCTCTCGGCTTTATCGACCCGGGTATTACAATCGACGTTATCCGTGACAGCGTACTTGTTGAAAAAAGAAGCGTTTACCTTCCCGATAAGCTTCACGGCGTACTTAAGTGTAAAAACCCCAGATGTATTACCTCCTGCGAGCAGGAATTAGAACAAATCTTCACACTTACAGATAAGGAAAACAGAGTTTACCGCTGTATGTACTGTGAAGCAAAGGCGTAACATAAAAGGACTGTTGCATTGTGCAACAGTCCTTTTCAGGTCTGAGGGGACAGGATATAGGGAATAGGAAAATTTAGAATAACTTTCTATTGACAAATTAAAGTCGATGTGTTATTATAGTCGGGCACTTGAGGGTGTAGCTCAGTTGGTTAGAGTACTTGCTTGACATGCAAGGGGTCGGTGGTTCGAGCCCACTCATCCTCACCAAAAATCCCGTATACTTCGGTATACGGGATTTTTTCTTCGCTCATTTATATTTTACCAATTCACGTATGTGGTGAATTGCTGATACATTCCGTTTTCAAGTGTTTTGTATGTGTCAAAAGAATCTTCGCTTTTGTCAATAACATCTCTGTCTGATTGCTGATTACCGTTAGCGTCTGTTGTAACAGAATCAATAATAAGATATTCTGCACCGCTTTCGGGATAGTAATCTATCGGCAGTTCACCGGCGACAAAGGAGTCAAGTTTGATGCACTCATTATCTTTTGTCATTTGTGACACGGTGATACCTTCGACAGGCATCACCAACTTAACAGTAAGCTTAACTTCGTTTTTTATATTTTTTGCCTGATCTTGTACGGTAACGGCAGTTTCGCTTTTTAGACTTGTTGAAAGCTCCGAACCGGCTATATTTTTACCTGATGTTCCAATGCCTTGACCCGGCACAACATAAACACTTCCGTCGGCACTCTGATAAACAGGGTTTACATAAAAAACAGCATATTCGCCGCTGTAATATATTGTGGCTTCAATCAGGTTTTCCTCCAGTGTATCAAATCCGTTTGCGACAATACTGCAATCGCAGAAAACATCATCAATAACACTTGAATAATAACCGTTTTCTCCGTCATCAACAAAAAATGAATAACAGCCGTAACCGTCAAGGTCTTCAAAAACATATTCTGAAGTTTCAATTTGGTTACCTGTTTCTTCGTCGGTAAAGCTCTTATTAACCAGTTTCGCATAGTGTTTGCCTTCATAATCAATTATGTTATCAATCTCATCGTTATTATGTATGATACGGGTAACATTAACGATGTTGTCTTCAAGATAGCCTTCCATATCAAACAAATCAAGATATTCGGTTGTAACGAACATTCCCACCATCAAATCTTCTGCGTTATTTGTGTCAAGTATATCATTTTCATCATAAACGCTCACAGCCCCCGTCACTCCGGGCACAAAAGCGATTATACAAAGGCAAAGAATAATGATAATAATATTTTTAGTTTTCATAATCTTCCTCCAGTTCTCCGTTGAATTTAAGTATGTCTCCCACATCACAGTCGAGGTAGTAGCAAATCTTGTTCACCGTACCGAAGCGTATGCCCTTTGCTTTTCCGCTTCTGAGAATGGAAAGGTTTGCTTCTGTGATTCCGATTTTTGCGCACAGTTCTTTTGAAGTGATGCCTCTTTTTTTGAGGATTTCGTCAAGATGTACTTCTATCGCCATAGTCCACCTCTTAAATGAACAGCTCGTTATCTTCTTTGAGCTGTATGTTTCTGATAACAAGCTTAGACAGTATCAGCACTGCCATAACAAAAGCAAGGCTTGTGAGAGGAAAGTTGACATTGACAAAAATGTTTGTGAGCGAATTGGCAAGAGCAATTTGCACAATGTTATAAATGAAGCCTGAAATCACAACTGCTGAAAGCGAGGTAATGCAAAGTGAAGACAGCCTGTTGGCATAAAAGCTGATTTCGTCAGAATCTTTATTCATTTTAACTGCATCAATCAATTTGCAACCTGAGAAAATGACAGCAATGTCAAGCAGATAGGGGAGTGCAGACACAGCAAAGCACAAAACTGCAATAAGAATATCTGCCGCTTTTGTTGTGTTGTAAAGTTTTTCAAGAAGCCTGCTGAATTCAGTATAGCCGATTGCCGATGCAAATAAAGCGCAAAGGGCAAAAAGCAGAGCTTTTGTTTGTGTAAGCAGTTTTTCTCTGTTCGCTGTTTTGAATTTTTCAAGAATTTCAAGAACAAGCAGACATACAATGCCGGACCAGACTGCGCCGCCGAGAATGGCTTTCATAACCAAGTAAATTTCATTTGTCATCACAGGGGCAAGGTTATAAATAACCTGCGGTTTTGCCATGGAAAAGATTACAAAGGTTGTCAAAGGCCAGAGAAGGAAAAGTATAACACTCTGTGCTTTTTTGCTTTTATTTTTATAAGTTTTAAGAAATGCAGCCAAAGGTACAGCGCCGAAAAGAACAATGAGAGAAAGAGCTGCTCCGTTGCCGATGCTTCCCAAAGAAGAAAGCCTGCCAAGAATAAAACCAATCTGCGAAAAAGGGAAGGATAAAGCAAAGCTCACCATATTACCTTCTGCGGTGAGTGTGTTTCCCGCTTCCGAGGACAACAGCAGCTCATCACCGAAAGAAAAAAGAGAACTGAAAATGTGGCCATACTCTTTCATCAGCCAGCACAATACGCAAAGACTGATACTTTCTGCCAAAAGAAATATCAGGTGCTTTCGTTTCATAAAATCACTCCTCAAAATTATCGTTTTATTTAATTTCACCATCAGTATACAGAAAAAATTATTGTTTGTCAATAATTTTTTGAGATTTGTAATGATTATATCAGTCCTGCTGCACAATTTGCCGGATAAAACAAAAAAGAGACTTTCGCCTCTTTTCGTTTTATTCGTAATATCTCTTGCTCATTCCGTTCACAACATCGGGAAGGTCGGTGATGATGCCGTCAACACCGAGACGAAGCATTTTATCAATAACCTCGGGAATGTCAACTGTCCAGGGGTTAACCATCAGTCCTTCATCGTGAGCTTTTTTGATATAGTTTTCGTTCACAAAAAGGAAGTGAGGGTGCAGAGCGTCACAACCGATACTCTTTGCAAATTCTGCAGCTTTCCAGAACATCTTGGGTGTTGTGGGACTGGTGGGTGAATAAAGAAAACCTGTTTTGCACTTGATGTCAATCATTTTTGCTTCAAGCAGAAGTTGCGGGTCAAATGATGAAATGAGAAGTCTGTCAAAAAGTCCGTGCTCTTTAACTGCTTCAATTGTTTTTTTCACAATTCCTGTTTCATTCTGCTTGGGGGATTTGATTTCGATGTTAAGAACGCTGATGTCAGTGGTCTCAACGAAAGAGAGAAATTCGTCAATTGTAGGGATTTCCGTACCTGCGAAATTTTTGCTGAAATATGAGCCGAAGTCAAACTTTTTCAGCTGTGCAAGGGTCATATCAGCGATGTTCCCTTTACCTGTTGAAGTTTCATCAATTGTATAGTTGTGACAGATTGCGATTTTTCCGTCTTTTGTGATGTGTACATCGGTTTCAAATCCGTCTGTGCCGATTTCAACAGCTTTCTTGAAAGCGGGGAGTGTGTTCTGGGGGGCGTATTTGTTAGCTCCTCTGTGAGTAATAACGAGTGGTTTTGCCATTTCTTAATGTCACCCTTTTTTTACATATTTTTTCAATTATACCACTACCGAATAAGAAAATCAATAATGTTATATATATTAAAAATTATATAGATTTTTTTAAATAATAATTTAAAAACAGTTGACCTTTTATTTAATATTGTGCTAAAATAATTTAGATAATATTCCACAACAGATAAAGGAGAGGAATTTATGACACGAAATACATTTTTGCAAAAGATAATTTACCGTACATCCGTGTTGATTTTCATTATGACAACAATTGCAGGTTGGTTCGGTATTGATGCTGACAAAGTTTTTATGAGCTTTGACCTTATCGGCTGCGAGCAGGAAATCACAGGCTGGGGTACATCTGCTGCCTGGTGGGCACAGATTGCAGGTGATAACGATAACGCAGACGAATACGCAAAACTTCTTTATTCTGAAGAAGGTCTCGGACTTAATATTTACCGCTACAACGTGGGTGCCGGTGAAAAGGATAACCCGAACACAAGACTTCCTGGTAACGAATGGAGAGCTACCGAAAGCTTCCTCGTTTACAATGAAGAAACAGGCGAATATGAATACGACTGGACAAAGGATGCGGCGGCACAGAGAATGCTTGACCTTTCTCTCAGCTACGGTTGTATTGACACCGTTGTTCTTTTTGCAAACTCTCCTCACTATTCAATGACAGAATCCGGCTCGGCAGCAGGCAGTTATAATGACAGCACCTGCAACCTTAAGGAAGGCTGTGCCGACGATTTTGCGGAATATATGTGCGACATCGCTGAATACTTTATCGGCAAGGGCGTGCCCGTTAAGTATATCAGCCCCATCAATGAGCCTCAATGGAGCTGGGGCGGCGGCTGGGTAGGCCAGGAAGGCTGCCACTATGAGCTTGAAGACATCATTGAAGTTGCAGAAGCCTTTGCTGCTGAAATTAAGGAAAGAAACCTTGATGTCAAGCTTTCACTTGTTGAAAGCGGAACTGTAAGTGACGATACAATGAACTATATTGATGCACTTTATGAAAATGACAGCATCAGAGAGGTTCTCGGTACTTATGCTTACCACAGCTATTGGACAAACGATTGGCTTTATAAGAGAGCTTACGGCAAATATATTGAAGAAAATTATCCTGATGTTGAGCTTGAAATGAGTGAATGGTGTGAACTTCCCAACGAGCACAAGATGGACGATATTGAAGCTGCTCTCATTATGGCACGCACAATCAGCGAGGACGTGGCACTCACAGGTGTTAACAGTTGGTCATCATGGGTTGGTGTCAACGGCGGACTCTATGATGCAGACAGTATGATCGGTGCAAACGATGATTGCTCAGAGTATATTATCGGCAAGAGATACTATGCAATGGCACACTTCTCAAAGTTTATCCCGGCAGGCAGTCATATGATTGACTTTAACATCAGCGTTGCAGACATTACTGCTGAAAAAGCCTGGTGGAAAGATGTTGTTGACGGTAAAGAATATGACCATTACATCATTGACAACAATATGAATGTTTCCGCTTACAAAACTCCCGACGGTGACTATGTTGCAGTTATTGTAAACGACGGAATCGAAAAGAAGTTCACCTATTGTATGCTTGGCTACGATATGTCAGTTTACACAACAGATGCAACACGTAATCTCGAACTTACCGATGAAGGCAGCGGCATTGAAACAATCACTGTTCCCGAAAACAGCATTGTAACAGTTGTTTTTGAAAAATAATTTGATATTCAGTTTTAAAGGGGCTGTTGCACGAAAGTGTGACAGCCCGTTTTCATAACACGCCACAATGT
>CAYUVR010000034.1:0-21478 GCA_964448225.1 uncultured Faecalibacterium sp.
GACAGGACCGGTTTCACCTGCAGGACCTTGAGGACCGACAGGACCGGTTTCACCTATAGGTCCCTGAGGACCAACGGGACCTTGCGGACCGGCAGGGCCTTGTGGACCAACAGGACCTTGTGGGCCGGGTGGGCATTTTGCACAATCAAAGTCACAGGAGCATTCGTTGACACAAGAATCTTTTTGACAACCGCAGTCACAAGCTCGTTTATCGCCGTCACAATCTTTCTGACGGCTATTATTATCATTCTCATGACGGTTATTGTTGTTATAAAAATTCCATCTGCTCATTATATTCACCTCCTTAAAAGTTTTGTATTATATAATATGCTTTTCTGCAATAATATGTAACCTGAGACTTTTATGGTAAGCAGATTTGTTATCTTAATATAGAATCTAATTTTAAGATTTTTCAATTGAAATCATATAAAAGGGTTCAATAATGGACAGGAAAACTGAGTTTTGCAACAATTCGAAAAAATGCATATTTGATGCAAAAAAGGGAGCAGTTTATTTTTTATTGCATAAACACAAAAATAAACGACCATTCTTCGAGTGGTCGTTTATTTGTCTGTTTTATGTTTTTATTTCTTACTTTAAGATATCAGAAAAACCTTTTCCGCCGAAAAGTCTCAGCAAAATTTCACTTGCAAATTTAAGAAGTGTTGTGATTAGTTTTAAGAAGAAATTAGTATCAGACTCGTCTTCAGTGTTGACGATTTTGTTGATAACTGCGTCAAATCTTTCAACAGCTGCATCAAATTCTTCTGTGGGCATATAGGTGCTTTCAATTGCTGCACCGAGTTGGTCTCGTGCTGCAACAAATTCTGCTGCAAGCTCCGGTGTGAGGGAAGATGTGTCATAATCTTTCCATAAATTATATTTATAGATGGTGCTCATGGAAATACGTGCATAATTGAATTGGGGGAAAGCAGGGTCAGAATAAACATTTTCGAAGGTCTCATCAGTAAGGATTCTGATTGCAAGTCGCATAATTACATCGTTGCTTGCGGTGCTTTCGTGTCCTTGATTTTTGAAATAGAAGGTTGTGTCACAAAGAATACCTGTTGATGCATCAATAAGTCTTTCTTCGTCAATGTGATTATGAGTAGGGTCTGAACAGTAGGTGTTTGCCTGTACATAATCTTCAGCAAGAGAAACGCCCACAGCAACACCGGTTGCTCCGAAGGATTCGGAATCAAGATGAATAACGCCGTCGCCGTTAACCTTGTTCCAGGAATCAAAAATTTTATAGTTTGCGCAGTTGTAGTCTACTATGTCGAAAAATTCAACACCTTTTGCTTTTGCGTCAAGAATGTTCTGTCTTGAGTTGACCTGAGCGTTATAATACCAGTCTGTTTGCTCAAGAATATATGCATCTTCCGGGTCGGTGAGGAATCTCTCTCTGAGTGTGGGATAATCCTTTGACGGAATAAGTCCCCAAAGGCAAGTTGAATATTCAAGATAATCTTCAATCAGCTTGTCAACTGCTGTGTCAAGGATGTTGTTAAGGTCAGCATTGGGGAAAATTCTGAGAATAATATTGATAATGTATGCAAGATACTCCTGATCTTCACCGAGAAGAGAAGGAAGCATATAACCGTAAAGTGCATCGGGATCGTCAATGAAGCCGTTTTGATAGATATCGCCGAGAACATAAGCACCGTCAGCGGCAGGAACTACATAACAAACTCTGTTGATATCATCTGAAAAATCAAGACCCATGTCGATATAAAGCTGCATAAGGGCATTTTCGATTGATCCGCCCTGGCTTAGGGGAACAAGATTAACTTTATCATGACCTGTTTCTTTTTTTGCTATCTGAATAAGCTCATAAAGCTCTTTGGCCGTATCAATGATATTGCCTGTGTGCAGATATGAAAGGAAATAAAGGTGGTCAAGTCCGGCAATTTCAACATAATTGTCGAGGGGCACTACACCGAGAGCATAAGTGCGCTGTTCTTCGGTAAGGTTAGCGAAGCTTGTGTTGTATTTATCCGCCTGAATGTTTTTGATCGGATGACCGTATTCATTCAATTCAAGGTTGCCCAAGAGAGCTTCACCGAGAACATCTGCAATTGCATTTGCACAACGGTTTTCAGCATCTTTCTGTGTGATGAGAAGATTGCCAAGAGGGAGAAGAGCCTCTTCAAGAGCCAACTTGACTGTCTCTTCAGTGGATTCCATAAAGAACGGTGCGGAGTAGGGTTCGCCTTGAGAGTTGAGCATTTCTTCGCCGTTTTCGTCAAGGTATCTCACTTTTGACTGAAAAAGTCCCGGAACAACAATTGACGGACAGTGTTCACAATCGCAGGCGTCATCACCTGATGCGGATGAAGCGAATGCAGTTGAAGCAAAAAGCACTGCCAAAACAAGCATTATCGATAATGTTTTTCTCAGAATTGTTTTCATTTGTTTTCCTCCTTAAGGTTTTATAGGTATATTATAGCATTTTCGTTTTTTATGTCAACTAAAACCAATGAATATTAAGAAATATTATAAGAAGAAGTTATTTTTTAGCCTCACAGGTTCAGTATTGTAATCTATTGCATTTGTTCTTAATGAGTGATATAATTAATTGTATAAATAAGAATCTGAAGAAAAAGGAGCAATGTTATGGCTATGAAAATTATCAAATATTCAATGTTCGTTATAATTCCCTCATTATCTGTGCTTTTATGTCTTTTCAATTTGCGCAAGGCGAAAAAGTCGAAGAATTTGTTTTTGGTATAATATTAGGCCTTGTGTTGGATTTGATTTATTTAATTATTCTTTTGCTGATAAAAAGGAAAGCAGCTCATAATAGAAGCAAATAAAATAACTAATTTAAATTTAATGAGGTGAATGTAATGACTCCTATAATAATCGACTACGAAAAGTGCATCGGTTGTGGACTATGTGTAAATGATTGTCCGAATGCACATCTTTATCTTGAAAACAACAAAGCGAAAGCGGTAGGAACCGGCTGTATTGAATGTGGTCATTGCTTTGCTGTCTGTCCGATGAATGCGGTCAAAATAGCAGGCTATGATTGTGTTAACGAGCCTGTTACTTCGATGACAGAGATTGACAGTAATCAGCTTTTATCTGCCATGAAAAGCCGAAGATCCATTCGTCACTTTAAAGCACAATCCGTCGAAGAGGAAAAACTGCAAAAAATACTGGAAGCAGGGCGCTACTGTCCTACCGGAGGAAATGCACAGAATGTTGCGTTTACTGTTTTGGGGAGCAAGCAAAGCGAAGCAGAAGCACTTTGTGTAAAGCTGTTCCGGAATGGCAAGAAGCTCGGCTCACCCTTTATAGATTTTCTGAAAAGGATAGAAATTTCGGATGATTTCTTTTTCAAGGGCGCACCGGTGGTGATCGTGATTTCAAGTAAGAGTAGCATCAATGCCGGGCTCGCAAGCTCCTATATGGAACTTATGGCTTATAATCTGGGACTTGGTGTGCTTTACAGCGGATTCTTCGTAGCCTGTACTAAAATGAGCAAAAAACTCAAAAAGATGCTGCAGCTTCCCAAAGGTCATGAGGCTGTGTCTTGCCTGGTCATCGGCTACCCGGACATAAAGTATCAGCGGATCGTGCCACGAAAGGAACTACAGGTTAAAATATTATAACTTTGTAGTGAAAAAATTGAGAGTGTTTTTTATGAGGCATAAAGAAAATAAATATACAGCATATTTTGATTTGAAGACCGGTTGCGAAACTGAACTCATAACAGACACACATTTTGATTTCAATAAAGGCAGCAGAATGCCCGGCTGCTCGGTGCAGTATGTAAAACCGTAAAGCAGCTTGGTACTGCATTATCGTTATCGTAGGTTATGGACCTGAATTCTTATTTCTTTCTTGTTTGTTATATCTTACACCTCAATATTGACCGCTAACCTCTATACTTGTTTTTTGCTTAATGAGTATAGAGGTTTCTTAAATAAAGGAAATTTTTAACTGTATTTTTATTTTGTATTTTATGTTTGCCCTGTTTTTCCGTTATGAATGTTGATGTCTGCAGCACAGGACACTTTTCAGGTGTCCCGTTTACTATTTTGTGCCCATCTGCGGCTTTATTCTTATTGACAATTATTTCAGAGTATGATATTATGTATTGGCTTACGAAATTTGACGATATAACATATAAATTGGGGGATTTGCTGATATGAAAAGCAAACATAAGACTCTTGTCAGGGTCGTTCTGTTTAGTTTGGTATTCGTTTTATTATTCTCATTTGCCAATAGTTTTTTTCAGCCCGCTTGGTCTGATTGGAATAATTACTATACAACAAACGGTTTTTATGAAGAACCAAAGCAAACCATTGAAACCTTGTTTTTAGGCGCAAGTATTGTTACATCAGGTGTTACACCGATGGAGCTGTACGATAACTTTGGTATGTGTTCCTATAATCTGGCTACAGAACAGCAACCTATGCTCGGCTCATATTACTGGTTAGAAGAAGTATACAGACTACATTCGGAAACCTTAAAAACGGTGGTGCTTGATGTGTCTGCCGTACGCAGTGGCTCAAAAGAGTCTTTTTATCACAAAGCACTGGATTCAATGAAGTTTTCAAGCGTTAAACTCAGAGCCGTGAGAGACCATGTGGGCAATAATCTTGAAGATATACTCTCTTTCCTTTTGCCTATTGTTGCATATCATGACAGATGGAGCAGCATTGATGAAACGGATTTTGCAAAATACTCATATGATGCGGACAAAGGAACAAGAGGATACTATTTTATCAAGAAAAGCTACAGCTCAAAATCAAGTGAAGAAATAGTGGTTAAGGATACGGTTCTTGATGAAAATGCAGAGCCGGATAAACTCAGAGAGGATTCACTTTATTATCTTGAACAAATAGTGAATTTCTGTGAGGAGAAGGGTTTGAACCTCCTTCTTATTAAAACACCGGCAAATAACTGGTCATCTTCTCTTCACAATGCAGTTGTTGCGGTGGCTGAGGAGCTTGGTGCGACTTTCATTGATTTGAACTATTCTCCTGTTTATGATGAGCTTAATTACATTCATCTTTATGACAGCGCAGACGGAAAACATGTGAATTATTACGGTGCATCAAAGGTAACGAAGTGGTTAGGTAATTACATCGTTAAAGAATTCGGTGCAACAGATGTCAGAGGGCTGGAAAAATATGCTCATATGGAAGAGCAGCTTGTTGAATACAACACCAGAGTTACCCAAAATGTGAATCTCAGAGAATCTACCGATGTATCGGAGTATCTTGAGGTTGCATTGTCTGAAGATAACACCGTATTTATAGAAGTGAAGTATGATTGTTCCAAGAGCCTTACTTCACAGCAAAGGGCATATTTTGCAAGCATTGGTCTTGAAAAGGCTTCCGAAATAGGTTGGGGTGATTCATATCTTGCGGTAATAGAAAACGGCAATGTTTTGTATGAAGAAATTAAAGCCGCTACGGATTCGGAAGATGCAGAATCAATTTCTTACAGCGGCAAGTTGAAAAACGGAAAATCATACACGATATCTAGCGGTGGCATTAATCACGGAACACTTGCTTCTTGCGTAATTGACGGAACAGAGCAGGCAAAAAACGCATGCGGATGGAATATAACGGTTTACAGTAATACCTTAAATGAAGTTATAGATAATGCAGCATTTGACACTTCAACATCTGCTGCAAGAGAATGTTACAGGTTTGATATGTGTGAGGATTCAGCTGCTGAAATCTATTCTTCAAACAGTATTTTTCAAAAAGTTCAGCAGTATCAGAACAGCGTTGAGGATTTGAAAAACAAGACTCTTGCTGAAAAGGCAGCGGCAATACAGTAAAAGGTAATTTCTGCATTTCTTTTTTGAGCAAATGCGTAATATATTTAAAAAAAAGGAGATAAAAACCATGGAAAAAATTTTAGAAATTCTTAAATCAATCAGAGACGACATCGATTATGAAAACGAAACCAAGCTTATTGATGACGGTATTCTTGACAGCTTTGACATCGTGTCAATCGTTGGTGAACTCTGTGAGGAATTTGACATTACAATCACTGTTGAGGACCTCGAACCGGAAAACTTCAACAGCGTGGCAGCAATAAACGAGCTCGTTGAACGTCTTGTTAACGAATTCTAATTTATAACAATTAAAAAGAATCAGAAAAGAGAAAGATTATGGCTCTAAATTCTTTAAGTTTTATGCTGTTTGTTGCAGTTGTGATAACGGTATATTACATTGTACCTAAAAAGTATCAGTGGGTTGTGCTTCTTGTTGCCAGCTACGGCTTTTATTTGTCAAGCGGCATTGAGCAGGTTGTTTACATTGTCGGAACCACCCTTTTCACTTATCTTTCAGGACGTTTGATGCAAAAAATGCGCAACGGCTTTAAGGCGGAACTGAAAGCGTTGGGTGAAGATGCAACAAGAGAACAGAAGCAAAGTCTCAAAAAGGCAGTTTCCAAGCGAATTCACAGAGTGCAGGTTATTACAGTACTTGTAAATCTTGCTGTGTTGGCTTATGTTAAGTATCTTAACTTTTTCTTAGGAAATCTTGAAGATGTTTTTTCACTTTTCAAATGGGATGTTTCAGTTCCTATGGTCAATGTTCTCGTTCCTCTCGGACTTTCTTATTACACCTTCAATTCAATCGGTTATCTGATTGATGTGGGTCGTGGTAAGCTTGAAGCGGAAAAGAATATCGGACATTTTGCTTTATTCGTTTCCTTCTTTCCCTCAATTGTGCAGGGTCCTCTGTTCAGATACGGCGAGGTCGGCACACAGCTTAAAGCTCCTCACGATTTTGATTATAACAATTTAAAATTCGGTGCGCAGCTTGTTCTGTGGGGACTTTTCAAAAAAATGGTTATCGCTGACCGTGTGGCAGCAATTGCTTCAACGGTGTTCTCAGCTTCATTCACGGACTACAGCGGCTCACACATCTTCTTCGGTGTGCTTGCATATTCCTTCCAGATTTACGGTGATTTCTCCGGTGGTACTGATATCACCAGAGGTGTTGCACAGATGATGGGCATAGATCTGCCGCTTAACTTTGAACGTCCTTTCTTTGCGACTTCAATGGGCGATTTCTGGCGCAGATGGCATATGTCTCTCGGTGCATGGATGAGAGAATTTGTTTTCTATCCGGTTATGCTTTCAAAACCGGTCACAAAGGTCAGCAAGGCCTTCCGTAAGCGTTTCGGTACTCACGCCGCTAAAATCGTACCTTCGGTTGCGGCACCTATGGTTGTGTTCTTCCTGATAGGTATCTGGCACGGACTCACTTGGCAGTACATAGCTAACGGCTTATACAACGCAATATTGATTTCAGCAAGTGTTGCATTTGCCCCCGTGTTCAAAAAGATTTCAGAGAAGCTTCATATCAACACAGAAACTTTCAGTTTCCGTTTGTTCCAGATGCTCAGAACCTTTATACTTTTGTGCATTTCACGTATTATTGTTAAAGCACCCGGACTTCGTGCTGCCGGCAAAATGATTAAAGCTCTGTTTACAGATGTTGATTTTGCTTTCATTACAGGCCTTGACGGTGAAATTTTCACCTACGGTGTTGATCAAAAGGAAATGATGCTTCTTTTCATTTGCATAATGGTGCTTCTTGTTGTTGGTATCTTGCAGGAAAACGGTATGAAAATCCGTGAAACACTTGCAAGGCAGAACATCATTTTCCGTTGGCTTATGATGTTACTTCTTATTTTTGCAATTCTCATTTTTGGCCTTTACGGCCCGGCTTATGATGCAAGTTCCTTCATTTACGGAGGATTCTAAAACAAACAAAAGAGAGCAGGACACAATGTGCTCGGCTCTCTTTTAATTTCGCATATAATATCAGGGAGGAAATAATATGCTCGGATCAATTGCTCTTACAATTCAAAAATTTGCCAATGAAGTGCCTGAGCGCACAGCAGTTGTTGCTAACGGCGAAAAATGTGATTATAAGAATCTTGCAGAATGTAACCGGAAAGCGGCTTTCTTTCTGCAAAACAAAGGGATAAAAGCAGGAGAACGTATTATTGTTGAGGCTGACCATATCCTGTCCTATGTATATTTGTGGTACGGTATTCAGCTTCTCGGTGCAACCTTTGTTCCTGTTGAAAAAAACACACCAAGCAACAGAATTACTGAAATTGCAAATGAACTTGATGCATCAACAATTATCACTTTGACTGCCCGTGAGGATTTACCGGATGCGTGGGCTCTTTGCGAAATTATGCCCGAAATACTTGAAGGCAGCGACAGCTTCAAGGCAAAAGAACCTGACGGAGAAAGCCTTGCAGAAATTCTTTTCACAACGGGCACAACAGGTAAGTCAAAGGGTGTTATGGTGTCTTATTCAAATCAGGTGAATATCGCCCTTGCAGGTATTGAAACCACTAACATTCAGCCCGACAATGTCTGGCTTATTCCCACACCGATGAATCATGCTGCAGGTCTCAGAAAAGTTCACATTGCAATGGCTGTGGGCAGTACTTCCGTTCTTCTGGAAGGCTTCAGAAACATCAAACAGTATTTCAAGACCATTCACGATTACAACGTAACATCACTTTATCTTCCGCCCTCAGCTATTCACCTTCTTCTTGCTCTTGCTTCAAAGAATTTTGCTGAACTTGACGGACAGATTCGCTTCATTTATTCAAGCTCTACCGCTTATCCGGAAACGGACAAGGAAAAAATGCGTAAGCTTATGCCGAACACTTATATGTATAACTGCTTCGGTTGTTCTGAGGTTGGTGTTGCCTGCACAGACGAATTCTGTGTTTCGGGAGGCTCACAGTACGCAGGTAGCGTCGGTAAGCCCAACTCCCTGAGCGAAATCATTGTTATTGACGAGGACGGAAACGAAATCAAGGATTCCTCTGCTCAGAATCCGGGACTTGTTGCAATCCGCAGTAAGTCTGTTATGAAGGGTTATTGGAATGAACCCGAACAGACCGCAAAGGCAATCCGTAACGGCATGCTTGTTATGAGTGACCTTTGCTATTTTGCACCAAACGGTGAGTTGATTCTCGTCGGCAGAAGCAATGACACAATCAATCTCGGCGGCTTAAAGGTTGCTCCCGTGGAGGTTGAAGAGGTTGTTATGAGAGTGCCTTGTGTTGATGAATGCCTGATGATTCCGACTGTCAGAGGCGGTAACACAGCGCTGAAGCTTCTTGTTGTGCTGAAAGATGGTATGGAAATTGACGAGGATGCAATCCGCAGTATGATTGCAAACAATCTTGAGCCATACAAAGTGCCCAAGCAGATTGTTGTTATCGACGAAATTATCAGAACTTTCAACGGCAAAATTGACCGTAAGCAAATGATTGCTAAATACGCTTAAATATTTAAAACCGTTCTTTGAAAAAAAGGACGGTTTTGTTCTGCTTGACATTATCAAATTATCTATTGTATAATTTCATTGTTAAAAATTGCTTTTATTATGGGGTGGGTGAGTTATGTGTCAACTTGAACAGATGTCAGATTTTTTCACTTCCCGTGTGGAAAATTACGATGAGCATATGCTTTGTACGGTTGATGGCTGCAGTGAAGGGTATGTCAAAATGGCATCTCTTGTGCCAAAGAACTGCAAAACTTTGCTTGACCTTGGTTGCGGCACAGGTCTTGAACTTGACAGTATTTTTAAAAATTTGCCCGATATTGCCGTGACGGGTATCGACCTCACTGAGGCTATGCTTCTCAAGCTCAAAGAAAAGCACCCGATGAAAAAGCTCGATTTAATTTGTGCAGACTACTTTACGGTGGACTTAGGCGCAGAAAGGTTTGACTGTGCCGTATCATTTCAGACAATGCACCACTTCACCCACGAAAAGAAAACGGAACTTTATAGAAAGATACACAAAGCACTCAAAGTTGGCGGAGTATACATTGAGTGTGACTATATGGTTGAAACTCAGGCTGAGGAGGACCATTGGTTCAAAGAGAATGACCGCATAAGAAAAGAACAGGGGATAGCAGACAAAGAGCTTTATCATTACGATACACCCTGCACGATTGACAATCAGATTATTATGCTTAAAAAGTCAGGCTTTGCATCGGTTGAAAAGGTTTTCCGAATGGAAAATACAACGATGCTTATTGCAAATAAATGAAGGGGGTAAAATATGACTTTCAATCTTCGTGAAAAAGCAAAAGAGAATATCATTGTTGTGGCTCACCGTGGTGTCAGCGGCGGTAATATACCCTGCAACACTTTGACAGCCTGTGAAATCGCCCTCAAGCAGGGGGCAGATATGCTTGAGGTTGACATAAGCTGCAGCTTGGATGGTAAACTTTTTCTTTTTCACCCATTGAAGGAAATGGCACACCTCGGTAAGCCTCTTTTGCTCGGCACTTTGCCGTATTCCCTTATAAAAAAGCTTCACTACTCTAATTTTGATAACACGGCAACTCAATTTTCCATTGCAGATTTTGATGATTTTCTCGAACAGTTCAAGGACCGTTGTTTTATAAATATCGATAAATTCTGGTCTAATCCCGAAAAAATTTATGAGGCAGTCAAACGCCACAAAATGGAAGACCAGATTCTCGTCAAAAGTCAGCTTTCAAAAAAAGTTACAGACCTTATGGAGCAGATGGCGCCTGAGCTTCCCTTTATGCCTATTGTGAAAGAAGCGCATCCCGCTCACGAAGATCTGATGAAAAAGAACATCAACTATGTGGGTGTTGAGGTTCTTTTTAAAAAAGACAGTTCGCCCTTGGCAAGTGAAGATTTCATTGAAAAAATGCACCGGGACAATATCCTTGTATGGATAAACTCAATCATTTTTGACCATCGGGTACAGTTGTCAGGCGGCCACAGCGACGATACCGCCTTAACGGTTTCGCAGGACTACGGTTGGGGCTGGCTCGCAGACAGGGGCTTTGATGTGATACAGACCGACTGGACCGGTATGCTGGTTGATTATCTTAAAAGAACAGATAAGTATTATAAAAACAAATAAAAAGGAGATATTATATTATGTCATTTGCAGCAGGATACGGAAAAACAAATGTTGACTTGCTTTTTGAAAATATGCCGAGACTTCCCGAGGAGGGTGAAGAAATTTTTACAGACAGATTTTCTCTTTGTCTCGGCGGCGGAGTACCGGGGACAATGGTGACCTTGGGCCGCCTTGGCGTGGAGTGTAAGACTGTCACAGAGCTTTCTGATGATATGTTTTCTTCCTTTGCTCTTTCCGAATTCCGTAAAGCGGGCGTTGAGCCGATAAATGTTTATGAGGGCGACAAAATCGCCGTCAACATCACTGCGGGTGCAATCACAAAAAATGACCGTACCTTCTGGTCTTACGGCAACAGTGAGCGTAACATTAAGAGCGAAAAAATATATGAGGCTCTCAAAGGCGCAAAGGTTGCTGCAATGCACGAAGACTACCCTGAGGTATACAAAAAGCTGAAAGAAGAAGGCACAACCGTTATTCTCGACACGGGCTTTATCGAGGGTATGAGCCTTGACTCTTACAAAGGTATGCTCGAAATTGCGGACTACTATCTTCCGAACAGAAAGGAAGCAGCAATTCTCACAGGCGAAACTGACCCGAAAAAGGCGGTCAGAAAGCTCAGTGAATATCTTGACACCGCAATTATGAAGCTGGATAAGGATGGCTGCCTTATTTATAAGGACGGAAAATACACTTTTGTCAAAAGTATTGACGAGTTCGTTCACGTTGACTCAACGGGTGCAGGTGATGCTTTTTTTGCAGGCTTTACATACGGCATTATGAAAGATGAGCCTATCGAAAGATGCGTTCTTTTCGGCAACATCACCGGCGGAAAATGTGTAACTGCGGTCGGCTGCACCACCGCATATTTCACGGAAGACGAGCTCCTTTCAATGGCTGAAAAGTATAAAGACAATATCATTGAAAATTATTGAGGTTATATATGAACAAAAAAGATTATTCAGATTGGCTGATTGTTTCCGATATTGACGGCACACTCAACAACAAAGCACGGCGCACCCCGAAGGTGAATACCGAAGCGATTGACCGCTTCGTTCACGAACTGAAAGGTAATTTCACCTTAGGCTCTGCGAGGAGCGTGCAGTCTCTTGAACCGCATTACAAGAATCTTCCGCAAGTTACAACTCCTGCAATTGTGCTTAACGGTGCGGGTATATATGACTTTTCAAAAGAAGAAATGGTCTGGTACAACCCGATTCCCGACATCGGAGTTGAGGTTGTGAAAAAATGTATGACAAAATTTAAACTTCTCGAAATCGGCATCTTCACCGACGATATGATTTATCTTGTCAGACCTGTTGTTGGCTCACCTGTTATGATGTGGCTTGATAAGCTAACCCACAAGCGAGTAAAAACCGTTGATGATGTACCAAAGGGAAAATGGGGAAAAGTGATTTTCTTCTGTCTTCCCTGGCAGAAAAACAAGGTCAGAGATTATGCCCGATCAATTTCGCAGGACGATTTAGGATATATTGATACTTCAATAGCATCCTTTGATATGGTTAACAAAACTACCAACAAAGGTACTGCCGTTCTTGCTTTGGCAAAGCTTCTCGACATACCCGAGGACAATATCGGTGCAATAGGTGACTATTATAACGACCTTGATATGCTGAAAACCGTGAAGCACCCTGCCTGCTGCAAGCAAGCCCCTGAGGATATTCACAAGGTTTGTGAGTTTCACGCCTGTCATTGCAATGATGGTGCAGTTGCAGATTTCCTTAAGTATATTGAGCAAAAACATTAAATCTTAATAATGAATAATGTTGACACATTGTGAATTTATGTTGTATAATAATTAAGATAATAAACAGGAAAGGAACACGGAAAAATGAAGAAAATAATTTCTCTTTTACTCACCCTTTTAATGATTTTTACTTTGGCAGTTCCCGCTTTTGCGGCAGAAGACAGCACAGATGCCGAAACAGCCTATGACGGCTATCCTGTTGTGATTGTCAGAGGTATCGACTTTGCAGGTCTCACTTATGAAGACGGCAGCAAGGTTCTCACAGCAAATTTCGGCGAAATTTTTCCCATTCTTCTTGAAACAGTACTTGCAAAATTTGCCCTCAAGAAAGATGAAGCCCTTGCAGAAGGTATTTTTAAGCTTGCTGAAAGCATCCTTTCTCCCATATCAGGCGACAATGAGGGTAACTCTGCAAATCCGGAAGTTTCAATGGTTCAGTATACCGAATCAATGGCAGCTTATCCCGAATTTACCGCAAATCTCGTTGGTGCAACCGAAGTCGGAATGGTCAAAACCGCTATTGACAGATACGGCGCAGAAAACACTTACTTTTTTACATATGACTGGAGAAAGACACCCGCTGAACTTGCTTCAGAGCTTAATGCTCTTGTTGAAACAGCAAAAAAAGACAGCGGCAAGGATATGGTCAACATCTCCTGCGTCAGCATGGGCGGTATGGTAACAGCTGCTTATATGTACTACTGCGGAACAGACAGCATCAACACTGCAGTCTTCCTTTCCGGCGCACAGAACGGTACTTATGTTGTCGGTGATGCCCTCAACGGCAGAATCCTTTTTGACACAGATACAATTCTCACTCTTGTCAAAGGCCTTACAGATAACAACTTTTTTGTTAATTTAATTCTTAAGGTGTTTGATATCCTTGGTGTTTTTGATTTCCTCACAGAGTTTATGAATGATTTTGTTGCTGATAACTTTGATAAGGCAAACGATATGGTGCTTCGTGATTGTTTTGGCACAATTCCCGGCTTTTGGGCTCTTTGCCCCGATGAGGATTTTGAAAGCGGTGTGGAAAAAATCTTCGGCGGTCACGAGGATGAATATCCCGTTCTTCTTGAAAAACTTGATGCAATGAAGAGCTTTGTGTTCAGCACACAGGATATTCTCACAAACGCAAAGAACAGCGGCGTGAAGCTTTCTGTTGTTTCAAACTATAACACAGGCCTTGTGCCTGTTTATGAAAAAGCAAACCGTAACGGTGATATGGTGCTTGAAACAGAACTGACTTCAAACTTTGCAACAGTTGCACCTTTGGGCAAAACTCTCACCGAGGAACAGCTTGCAAATGCTGATCCTGCTTATGTTTCTGCAGACAAGGTTATTGATGCTTCAACAGCACTTTTCAAGGATAACACCTGGTTTGTGAAGGATGCCCCTCACGTTGCAAGTGAATATGGCTCAGGCTTCAGTGAATTTGCTTTCTGGCTGCTTGACTGCGAAGAACAGCCCACAATTTACACAAATGAAAAATATCCGCAGTTTATGGTTGCTGATGATGCACTTTCACTTTCAGCTCTGAAATAAAATTTTTCACCCGATACCATATGGTATCGGGTGTGCTTTCTTATTTTAAAATCCTTTTTATGATACCTGCGCCGATTGTCACTGCACCGCCGACAAATACTGCTTTTTTTGCAACACTCAACGCTTTTTCAACTGATGATGGCATATGGGTGAAAACAAACTCTTTCACGGGCTTTGTCGGCTTGTAGGTGCACAGTTTACCCATAGTTACCGTGTAGGTTTCATAATTCCTGATATCATTTTCATCAAGAACAAAAATTCTCACGCCACGCTTTTTGCCGGGACCGTAGGTGTTGAAGCCTGCTCCCTGACAGTAGCCAAGGTCGATTCCGTCAAGATTTCTTCTGAAAGAATTAACGTGGTCGTGACCAACATATACGGCGAAGATGTCGCCGTCTTTTTTTATTTCTTCAAATTCACCGCTGTTCGTTTCAGGTGCGCCGGGAGTTTCACCGATGAATTCATTTTCTTCCCTGCCTTCTTCTGTAAGGGTAAAATAGGTGTTCTTTCTTGAACGGAAAGCTTCAACCGCACCTTTTTTGAAGGGTGAACACTTTTTCAGCACATCGTAAAACTCGGGGAACGGAATATGCTGAAAAACCATTGCAGGAAGATGACCGTTTCTTTCTTTTTGCTCTTTCAGCCAGTTGATTCTTTCTTTTGTCAAGGGTGCATAAGTGCCGTCTTTTTGCCTTTTGCCCGAATCGAGAAGATAAACAGCTAAGACTTCTTTTTCTTGTTTGCTGTCTTTGATTTTAAGGCTGAACGTACCTTCGTCAAAGCGGTCTGCCTTTTCGCCGAGAATACAGTTCTGATATTTGCCGTACATCTCCGACTGCTTTTTCTTTTCAACCCTGCAGTCATCATCGTGGTTACCGAAGGTGAAGCAGAAGGGGATATTTCTTCTCACAATCGGCTCAAGGAAGGTGTCAATACACTTTTCTGCTTTTTCTTCTGCATTTTTCAAGTAGCATGCCGAATAGCCTTGAATCTGGTCGCCTGTCAGCACAACGAGGTCAGGCTGTTCCTTTTCCAAAGCCAGATCAATCAGCTTAACTGTATCCGGATTCAAGGGAATATCCTCCTGAATGTCCGCAATCTGCATGATTTTGAATTTGTCGTTATTAAAATGTAAGTTCATAAATGTTTTCTCCGTAATCAATTTGAGTACAGTATACACTTTTTATTTTTAACGGTCAACTGTGTCACAATGAAAAATTATTAAACATATAATGGAAGTGAAAAACTACTATTCCGTTAAGTAAGAGGTGTTAAAAGAATGAGTTTAACCTATATAAAATTTGAAAGCCAGACCTACGGTGAAAAGGCGGCAAGACTTCTTGCACGTTACAATATAAGAGCTCAGCTCAGGCGAAATCCCAATCCTAACCACAAGCAGGGCTGCAACTTTGCTCTGTTTGTGAAAGGTGACATAAATCACGCCTACGGTATTATTGCGGAAAACAATATACCTAATCTTGGCGTAGAAAGCTACAGGGAAAGATTATGATTTATCTTGATAATGCCGCCACAACCTTTCCGAAGCCGCAGAGGGTTATTTCTGCAATGTGTGAAGCTCAGCGCTTTTACGGGGCAAATCCGGGCAGGGGAGGGCACAAAATGACCTTGCAGGCGGGAAGAAAAGTTTTTTTCTGCCGAAGCACACTTGCCGATTTCTTCGGCGCACAAGAGGAAAGAGTGATTTTTACACTCAACTGTACCTCAGCTTTGAACACAGCTGTCAAAGGCAGTGTCAAAAAAGGCGACCACGTTATAATATCATCCCTTGAACACAATTCTGTGCTTCGTCCAATTCACAAGCTGTGTGAGCAGGGAAAGATAACCTACGATGTTTTTGAAGTGAACCCTTCAGATGAAAAAGAAACCATAAATAATTTCCGTTCTTTAATCAATGACAGCACAAGTCTTGTTGTCTGCACAATGGTGTCCAATGTTTTCGGAACAGTTCTGCCTTTTATAAAGATAGGAGAGATTTGCCGCAAAAGGAATATACGGTTTATTCTTGACGGCGCTCAGGGTGCAGGCAGTCACAGAATAAATCTTCGTGAAATGTCGGTTGATATCCTTTGTCTTCCCGGGCACAAGGGGCTTCTCGGACCGATGGGTACCGGAGTTCTTGTTCTGGGCGAAAACATCGAAATTGATTCTTTGGTCGAGGGCGGAACAGGCAGCAGCTCACTTTCTGCTTCACAGCCGGATTTTTATCCCGACAGACTTGAAAGCGGCACAGCCAATCTTCCGGGAATTGTCGGGCTTCACGAGGGCGTGAAATTCATCAGGTGCTTTGGTGGCGAAGGTGCTGTGCTGAAAAAAGAAAGCTGTCTTATGCATCAGCTTGTTGAGGATTTATCGGTGATACCGAATCTTACCGTGTATGACAAAATGCACACTGCAAAGACAAATGTGCTGTCTTTCAATGTTGCAGGGAAGCACAGCGAAGAAGTTGCCGAATCTTTGGATAAAATGAATATTGCCGTTCGTGCAGGCTATCATTGTGCATATCTTGCTCACAAAAACTGCGGCACAACTGAAAGCGGTACCGTAAGAGTAAGCACCGGAGTATTCAACACAAAAAAAGATATAAAAAATTTGGCATTTTACCTAAATAAAATTGCAAAGGAAAGAATTTTGTGATACAATATACTATATATTGATTTAAGTAATGTTAAACTATATTTAATATAGTGTATTGCAGAGAAATATTAAAGGAGAAAAATATGAGAGCTTTCTTTGAAAACATTTTGGACAGTATGATGCGTCTTGCTCAGTCTGTCGAATGGTATGACATTCTTGACATTTTGCTTGTTGCACTCGCTCTTTATTATTGCATCAAGCTTGTCAGACAGACAAGAGCCTTCAATCTTGTTAAGGGTATTGCTTTTCTCGGAATTATTTATATCATAGTTTCGGCTTTGAGTATGACCGCCAGCAGTTTTCTTTTCAGTCAGTTGTTCGGTGATATCGTGATTGTCATGATTTTGCTGTTTCAACCGGAAATCCGTCAGGCTATTGAAAACTTCGGCAGAGGAGATTTCAAAAGATTTCTCAGTTTCGCCACCCGTTCGGCTGAAACCACCGCCGATGAAATGAGAGTTTCAATCACAAACATTTCAAAAGCTGTTTCCAACATGAGTGAACAGAAGGTTGGCGCACTCATTGTCATTGAGGGTTCATCTTCTCTTGAGGATATTGTTTCTTCCGGCAGCAAAGTTGACTCTGCGGTGACAACACCGGTTATTGAAAATATCTTCTTCCCGAAAGCTCCGCTTCACGATGGTGCAGTTCTTATCAGAGACAACAGAATTCACTCTGCGGGCTGTATTTTACCGCTGACAAATTCAGAACTCAGCCTTGAGCTTGGCACAAGGCACAGGGCGGCGGTTGGTATGAGTGAAAGCTCCGACGCACTTATTATTGTTGTTTCTGAAGAAACAGGCGGAATTTCAATTGCGCAGGGAGGTATTCTTGAAAGAGACATTACTCTTGGTGAGCTTCTGGCTGCTCTTTCAGACTTCCTTGTTACCGAAGATGAAGAGAATAAAAGAAAGTCATTCAAAATTCGTCGGAGGAAAAAGTGATGGTTAACAAGAAAAAAGGTAAAATCGAATCTCTTTTTTATAACAACAAGTTCCTTATGGTCTTTTCTTTGGTTCTTGCAGTTATAATCTGGGCATCCGCAAAAATAAATTACAGTGCTGATGCGGTGAGAACCGTCAGCGATGTTAAGGTCTCTTTGGCGAACACTCTTTCTGAGGGATCAGACTATGTGTATTTTGTCGACGACGAAAAGCTTTATGTTGATGTTGAAATTTCCGGCAAGGCATATAATGTCAGTTCAAATGCAATTTCAAAGGATGATATTATCGTTGAAGCAGGCGGAACATATATTGATTCTTCCGGCTACAAGCTTCTCACTCTCAATGCAAAAGTGGCTGACGGTGTCAGCGGTGATGTTGAAATTCTTTCTGTTTCGCCGTCTTCAATCGCCGTTTATTATGACAGAAAGGCAACCTACAGCTTCAATGTTGAAGCAAAGTTGAAAAATGATGACATCAGCACTCTTTCTGAGGGTGATTATATTGTCGGCCAGCCGGTAGCTTCTCTCAGTACGGTGGATATAACAGGCCCTGCCACAGTGCTTAACAAACTTCAGAACGTATATTTTGAAGCGGAAATACCTGAAGACAGCCTTCCGCTTACTGCTTCCACAGAGGTAGCTGCTGTAATCAGCTATAAATTTGACGGTTCTGCTGACTCTCAGTTCCTGACTTGCGAAGGTGTGGACGATGAATCAAATCCGCCCAAGGTAATCGTTCCTGTTTATATCAAGGGCAACGTACCGACTGCCGTCAAGCTGGTTAACCAGCCTGCAGCGTATACGGAAAATTCTCCGAAAATCACCATTTCGCCATCCGAGGTGGAGGTTTTATATAATCCGAAGGACGGAGAAAAGTATGAAGTGCTTTATGTCGGCACGGTGGATTTCAGGAATGTTTCTAACAAAGTTAACACCTTTGAAGTGAATATTGACGAACAAACGGCTGCTAACATTGTGGATAAAACGCTGAAAACCGTAACTGTTAAGCTTGATATGTCACATCTGAGCAGCAAAACTCTTGAAAATGTGCCGGGCAAGATAGTTTATCTTAACGGCGATGATAACTTCAATTACAGTATTGATTACACAAGCGGCAACCTTGATGAGATTATTATTATCGGTCCGCAGGAAAGCCTGGAAAAAATTACCGCTGATGATATTCAGATCGAAATCAGTGTTTCCTCTCTCAACCTTGCAAGAAGCGGTGCCCAGACTGTTGAAATCACCAACATTTCAATTCAGTCAGACAAGGTCGATGACTGTTGGGTATACGGTAAATATACAGCGCGAGTAACAGCAAGTATGAAATAAAAAAATCCGCATTGCGGATTTTTTTATTTCAGGATTTAGGGGATAGAGTATAGGATATGTTTTCAAATTATATATAAAGAAAGGTCATCTTACCGTGAAGTAAGATGACCTTCAAAATTATAATAAAGTGCTTAATTTATTTAAATCTTCTTCATTTTATACATAACGTGTGCGCCGAGCATTGAAAGAACAACACCGACGGGAATAAGAACGCCGATGCCCGGGTCAACAAAGAGAAGAAGAATTGTGACAGCGGCGATGGGGAAAATTGAAATTTTCCAATGCTTCACAAAGTATGTTGCTGCCAGTGAACCGAAAATGGTATATGTGACCTGCTGGAATGCGGGAGCAAAAGTATCACTTGCCATAAGTTCAGAGAACTGAGGATTAAGAGCAAAAATGATAACGAAAACAGCAATAACAAGTGTGGTGACAATAATTGAAGCACAAATTGCGATTGTTGTGATAACCTCGCCTTCTTCTGTGTTTGCCTTAACCTTAGCGTTTTCCATAGCGTTAAGTGCACAGGGCATCTTAAGGTTCATAATGTTACCTGTTACAAATGAAAGGTATGTACCGCCTGCACCAAGCATAGGTGAATAAGCAACAACCTCAACAATACCTGTCACAAAGAAGAATGCGATTGAAGCAAGACCTTTGCCAACAATTTCGGCTTTGGGCCATACGCCAAGGTGAAGACACATTGCAAGGGGAATACAAAGGAAGAAAATAAGTGAAGCGACACACCAGATTCTGCCCCAAGTATGAACTTTATCCATATAAGTCTTATTCATAATATTTTCTCCTTTCTGTTAATAACGCCACTCAATTGCGGCAATATCGGGTGCGAACTGATTGATGAGAACAACCACAACCATTGCAAGCACCATGCTCAGCGGCATTGCAAGAGCATCAATCCAGTTTTTCTTAAGCTTTTTGTTCACAAGTGTAAATATAAGCATAAATCCGATTGAAGAAACAAGAGCAGCAAGTGAAAGAACACCTGCACCGTCACCGATAATATCCTCCTTGCTTGAGCCTGTACCTGCAAGACCTCTGCCGATGAAGGCAGCAATGAGACCGATGAAAGCTGCTGCTGTCATAACGTCCATCCACTTTGAGTTTTTGGAGGCTACGTTTGAAACACCCTTCTGAATCTTTTTCAGAACGATGGGGATAAGAACAAGGGGAAGGATACTGCCGATTGTCATAACCCAAGCAATTGCTGTGAAAATTTCGGGGTCTGTAACGGGCTGTGAGATACCGCCTGAAATACCTGCGGCTTCCAAAGCTGCAATTGCGGCTGTGGTTTCGTACTGAATAGCACCGATAACGGTAAGTCTTATCCAGGGCAGAACGTAGCCGAGAGCCACTGAAAGAGTGATAACGGTAACTGCAATACCTACTGCGGGAGCAAAAGAGAAGATTGCACTTGAAGTAACCGCATTTTTGAGCTTGTCGGTTGTGATACCCAATTCCTTGCCTCTTGCCCACGCCTTTTTCATAAAGAAAAGAGCCTGAGCACAAACAAAAATGATAACAGCAAGAACAATCAGATACATAAAACCGTCGTTTTTGAAATCTGAAAACATTTTTATTCCTCCGCTTTCAATATTTATTATTACATATATATAACAATGTTATTTATTATGATATCATCAGCGAAGAAAATAGTCAACAAATTATGTCAAAAAGAGGTTAAAATTTTCTTGTGCAAAATATTTAAAATCTGAAAGATATATGATATACTAATTAAGGCTGTTTCATCATATAAATCTATTGGTGATATTATATGTATGAAAACAAAGCACAAGCGAAAAAAGTAAAGAACACTGAGGAAAAAGACTTTTATTCGGTGGTTATTGTCTGTCAGTTTTTTTTGTGTCTGCTTCTGGTGGGTATTATTTTCCTGTTGAATTTATACGGCGGCGCTTTCGGTGCCGAGGTGACAAAAAAGCTGACGGATATTCTGAATTACAGCAGCACTTCCGAAGAAATATCCTCTGCCATATCTGTTGTGCAGGAGTTTTTCGGGGGCGAGACCTTTGCGGTTTCAGGCTCAACGGTTACTGATTATGAAACAACTTCAGAACGTGTGGAAACAACGGCTGAAGCGGCAGAGGAAACCGCAATTGATGACTTGACAACTGAAAATGCTTATGAAACAACACTTTCCATAGGCGGTGATGACCTTGAGGTTTTTGAAGCGGCGGAAAAAACAAGCTTCGCACCTTATGTCACAACGGACAAGCTTCTCAGCCCCGTTGAAAACGGTCGTTATACTTCCTATTTCGGCTACCGCACAAATCCGATAA
>CAYUVR010000035.1:0-21461 GCA_964448225.1 uncultured Faecalibacterium sp.
CAGTGCGGATGTTTCGGCGGAAAAGTCCCAACGGGACTTTTTCGACGGTCTGAATGCCTGCAAAGCAGGCATAATTAAGGTTTTATGTTACTTTTTCTTTTTGAGTTTCTTTTCGGGAATATTGTCTGCGACCATGGTGTAGAACTCGTCCCACATAGTCGTTACGTGTTCTCTGGAATAGAACTCGTTGCCGCGCTTTGAAGCCTTGGCGCGCTCCGCGTAGTATTCCTTGTCAGACTTCAGCTTTTCAAGCTCCGCGATAAATTCCTCATTATTATTGCCCCTGCTGTAAAAATCGAACAGGATATCGGGGTAGATATCAAGATCGCGCAGCAGTATCGGGACATTCGCGCACATAGCCTCCAGTATAGTCATCGGGAAAAGCTCCTCATAGGACGGCAGGAACATAACATCACCGATGTTGTATATCTCGTTCATGCACTCGCGCTCGACGATACCAAGCAGCTTGAGGTTCTCGGGAGGGTTCTTCGACATCTCCTGTATCTCCTTGTAGCCGTCGGTGATCTTGCCGAACGAAAAACCGCCTGCCCATACGAACTGCACATCAGGCATCTGCTTTGCTATCTCAACGAAATCGAACACGCCCTTGCGCACCTGAAGCTGACCTGCGCACATTACCACGAACTTATCCTCGGAAATACCGTACTTTCTGCGAAGCGCCGCCTTTTCCTCCGCGCTAACGGGGTGGAACACCTCGGACGATACGAAATTCGGAATATATGTGACCTTTTCAGCGTCAACGCCGTAGTGTGCAAGCCTGCCGATAAAGTAGGGGTTTACCGTTACGAGATAATCCATGCCCTTGTAGAACTTTATCATGTAACTATAGAATATCTTCTTCATAAAGCGCGGAAGCTGAAGGCTTGTTTCCACCGTTTCGGGGAGCATATGTACATAGCCCACGGAATTTCCGTATTTCGTGCGGCTCTTCCTGCCAAGATAATAGCCCGGGTTTATCGTATGATAATGCGTGATCTCAGGCTTTATACGCTTGTTTACCGTGACCTCAAACTTATCCTTAAGACCTTCGGTAACGAGGTTCACCTGCTCTATATAAGCCGAGCCAACCCCCTGTCCCTTGACCTTTGTGGCACTGGACATCATATTTATGGTTCTTTTATTCAAATCAAAACTCACTCTTTCTTGATATAGGTGGCAGGAACGACTGCTGAAATGCCACTCCTAATACTATACACTATATTCAGTAAAAAATCAATAGCAAGCATAACATTTCTGAACTTTTTGCGCAAAAAATCTATTTTTGAATAAAAAAAACGCCGTGAATACTTCCACGACGAATTTATTTGGAGCGGATTACGAGGCTCGAACTCGCTACCTCCACCTTGGCAAGGTGGCGCTCTACCAGATGAGCTAAATCCGCATATGGCGACCCGGATGGGACTCGAACCCACGACCTCCGCCGTGACAGGGCGGCGTTCTAACCAACTGAACTACCGGGCCATGTGGTGGGAGTTACAGGGCTCGAACCTGTGACCCTCTGCTTGTAAGGCAGATGCTCTCCCAGCTGAGCTATGCTCCCATCTTGCAACCGTCTCTCAACAGCGCTCATAAATAATAGCAGAAAAGTCACGGTTTGTCAATGGTATTTTTAAACTTTTTTTGGAAGTTTTTATATTTTTTATTTTAAATGCCCCAAAATCCTGTCGCAGAATCTTGGGCAGCATCACTCGGCAAAAAAGATTCCCTGATAAACGACATAATTTGCCTCATTCTGTTATACCAGTCTCTGAGTTTCAACAGCATATACTGCATCAAATCCATCTTTTTCGCCTCCTTGCATATGAGTAAACCACTCTTTAGTACAATATATTATATCATATTGCTGAACTTGTCAATAATATTTAAACATTATATTAAGCTTTAAGCATTTAAAAAAACTGCTGTGCCGTTTTGAACACAGCAGTTTTCATATCAATTAATATACGTCTGCAAGATCATAGATAAGTCTTTCTGTCTTATCCCAGCCGATGCATGGGTCGGTAATGCTCTTGCCGTAGCAGCCTTCACCGATTTTTTGTGCCCCGTCTTCAATATAGCTTTCAATCATAAGACCCTTGACCATCTTATCAATATCGCAATTATGACGGCAGGAATGGAGGATTTCCTTTGCGATTCTGGGCTGTTCAAGATACTTCTTGCCTGAGTTTGCGTGGTTTGTGTCAACAATAACAGCAGGATTCACAAGGTCTCTTTCAGCGTAAAGCTGACAAAGGTTAATCAGATCCTCATAATGATAATTTGCGAAAGACTGTCCCCTGTCATTAACATAACCACGGAGAATTGCGTGAGCAAGAGGGTTGCCCTGTGAACGTACTTCCCAACCTCTGTAAATGAAATCGTGCTTATGCTGCGCGGCAGTAATTGAGTTCATCATAACCGAAAGGTCACCGCCTGTAGGGTTCTTCATACCAACGGGAATGTCAAGACCGCTTGCAGTGAGTCGATGCTGCTGGTCTTCGGTGCTTCTTGCGCCGATTGCAACGTAAGAAAGAACATCAGAAAGATAACGATGATTTTCGGGATAAAGCATTTCATCAGCACAGCAAAGACCTGTTTCGTTAACAGCTCTCATATGAAGTTTTCTGATTGCAACGATACCCTTGATAAGGTCTGCAGCTGCATTCGGGTCAGGCTGATGAAGCATACCTTTATATCCGTCACCTGTTGTTCTGGGTTTGTTTGTGTAAATTCTGGGGATAATAAGAATCTTATCTTTAACCTTTTCTTGAACGGGCACAAGCCTTGTTATATAGTCCATTACTGAATCTTCATTATCCGCTGAGCAAGGGCCGATAACAAGAATAAGTTTTCTTTCCTTGCCTTCAAAAATGGCTCTGATTTCTTCGTCTCTCTGAGCCTTGATTGCAATTGCTTCCTTTGTCATCGGGTACTGCTCTTTAATATCCTTCGGGATAGGCAGCTTACATACGAAATCCATATTCATCATAATTTTAATTCCTCCAATATTTTATTTATCAAATTTCTTTCTGCGTTCGGTTGACATTCTCATCATATCCTTCAATCCCTCACGGTCGCCGTCTTTCAGACAATCGTGCATTTTCTGGAACTGACCCATAAAAAGTTCCATCTGACGAAGAAGCGGCTCTTTGTTCATCAGGAACAATTCACTCCACATATTCTCATTGATGTTAGCAATTCTTGTAAGGTCACGGAAGGAGTCACCGGTGTATTTTTCAAGTCTTTCATTTTCATAGCAAGTCATCAGCGCAACAGCAATACAATGCGTAAGCTGTGAAACGAAACCAATCATTTCATCGTGAGCCTCAGGTGAAAGCTCAGATATTTTTCCGAAACCGAGAATTTCACCGATTCTCTTGCAGGCTTCTATGCCTGACTCCGTGTTTCTGTATGTTGGTACCACTATGTAGTTTGCGCCATAGAAAATTCTTTCGTCACTGTTTTCGATGCCGTAAACTTCCTTACCTGCCATGGGGTGGGCTGATATGAACTCAACCAACGGCGGAAGCATATCCTGTATCTTTTCAACGACACAGCCCTTGACACCTGTTACGTCAGTGATGAGTGTACCGGGTTTCAATAGCTTACCGTATTCTTCAATCCAATCAATAAAAGTTGTGGGATAAAGTGCAAAAATAATGATATCGGCACTTCTTATCATTTCTTCATCAACCTTATTGCTTGCCTTTTTGACAAATTCATGGTCAAGTGCATACTGTGCGGTTTTTTCACTGTGTGTTATTGCCTCAACATAGTAGCCCTTTTCTGTAAGTCCTCTGGCGTAGCTGCCGCCGAGAAGACCCATTCCTATAATGAGAAATTTTGTGTTTTTGTTAATCGTTGTCATATGTATCTGCCTCCAAACCGAGGGATTTTACCTTTGCAAAAAAGTCGGGATAACTCTTTTTCACAGCTTCTGCGCCTTCAATTTCTCCGCCCGTAACACTGCAAAGCACTGAAAGCGACATCACAACACGGTGGTCATTGTGAGAACAAAGCACTTTTTGAGGCTCTCTTATCTCACTTTTGTGTATTATTATTTCATCCTCGTAAACTTCTATATCTGCACCGAACTCGGACAATTCCTCTTTCATCACAAGTCCTCGGTCACTTTCTTTAATTTTAAGCCTTTTTGTACCCGTCAAAATTGCACCGTTGAGGGCCGCAGCCAAAGTCATCAGTATCGGAGCAAGATCGGGACAGTTGCGGATAACGAGTGTGGGGGTACCGTTTTTCAAAAGCTCGTAATACTCTTTGTAAATCATGTCCCCTTGAAGGGAATCTGACTTTAAGCCTTGAACGGTTACTTCCCCGCCCAAAAGGTTAAATGCATCAAGAAAAGCGGCGTTTGAATAATCGCCTTCAACGTTGAAGGACTGAGGTTCATATTTCTGATTGCCTTTTATGTAAAGCGTTTTTTCGTCTTTCCATCTGATTTCAACACCGAAAAGCATCATTGCATCAATTGTCATATCGATATAGCTTTTGCTTTCGATGTTGCCCGTAAGTTCAATTTCGCTGTCACCTTCACACAAGGGAAGCGAAAAAAGAAGTCCGCTGATAAACTGACTGCTGATGTTGGCAGGTACAATAAATCTGCCTGAAGTGAGTCTGCCGCTCACGCTGATACCCTCACTGTTTTTTTCATAACCCAAACCTTTTTCTTCTGCGATTTGTTCGTAGATTTCCATCGGCCTTTCCATAAGTCTGCCGTAGCCGGTAAAAAGTGACTTTTCACAAGACAGCATTGCAATGGGAATGAAAAACCTAAGTGTGCTTCCGCTTTCACGGCATTTATATATTCCGCCTTTTGAAGAAAGGGGCGATGCACCTTCAATGATAACGTAATCCTCACCCTTTTCGATTCTTGCGCCCATTGAAGATAGGCAATCGAGGGTTGCGAGTATATCCTCGCTGTAAGCTACGTTATTGATTTCGCTTTTTCCTTCAGAAAGTCCTGCACATATGAGAAGCCTGTGAGCCATACTTTTTGAAGCCGGTGCTTTCACAGTGCCTTTCAGCTTTGAAGGCTTTATTTTAACTAACATTTGATCACTTCTTTAAATAGTCTGAGAGAAAATCAATACTTCTGAGATAACCGTCAGTGCCCAGACCCGTAATGGTCTTCACAGCGGCAAGTCGAATGAAACTTATCTGTCTGAAATCTTCTCGTTCTTCTACCTTTGAAATATGTATTTCTACAGTCGGAATCATTACTGACTTGACAGCATCGAGAATTGCAACTGAGGTGTGAGTATATGCACCGGGATTAATAACAATACCGTCAAATTTGCCGTAAGCTTCCTGAATTTTATCTACAAGGCAGCCTTCGTGATTAGACTGATAACATTCACAGTCAATCTCTTTTTCGTTGCAGTAATTTTCAATTTTTTTAACCAAATCAGCATAGGTTTCTCTTCCGTAGTGATCGGGCTCTCTGATGCCGAGCATATTAAGATTGGGACCGTTGATTACAAGAATTTTCATTTGACTGTCTCCATTATTTTTTTCACCGAGTTTTCTACAATACCGTCAACTAAGATTTCTTTGTCCGCTGACTTTACATAAATATCATATCTTTCTTCAAAACGCTTTTTGAGTGCATCAATATCACTTGAAAGCGGTCTGTCATCGGTGGGAATAATATCTTCGAGAGGTCTGTTGAGGAAGAAAACAACGCCGTTTTGTTTAAGTGCATCAACATTTTCAGGTCTCAAAACAGCACCGCCGCCTGTGGCAATAACCATACCGTTCATTTTTGCGGCTGTTTTTACCTGTTCAGACTCAACATCTCTGAAATAGCTCTCACCTTTTTGGGCAAAGATATCACTGATAACACCGTGCTTTGCCACAATCATATCATCGGTATCGATAAATTCTTTTCCCAATGCCTCTGCAAGAGCCTTGCCGATTGTGGTTTTGCCGCTACCGGGCATACCGACAAGAACAATGTTTTGTTTTTCTTTAACGATTTCAGCGAAAATTTCACCTGCAACCTTTTTTGTGTCGAACTTTTCGCCTGTAAAAATTTCGCAGGCAAGAACTGCCTGACAAACAAGCATATAAAGTCCGCATGCACTCTTCACTCCACATTCTTCAGCCTTTTGTGAAAGCCTTGTTTTCAGCGGATTATATACAACATCAGTGAGTCCCTGAAGATTTTTAAACTGTGAAACTTCAAGAGAATATCCGTCACAGTTAGGATACATACCCAAGGGAGTTGTGTTGATTATATAGTCAGCATCTTCGTGATGAGTGTAGACATTTTCATAGTTTACACCTTCATAGCCTGCATCCTGAGGTCTGCCGACATGAAGAACAGTTTTTGCTCCGAGGGCGTGAGCCACGGCATTAGCCGTTTTTGAAGTTCCGCCTGTGCCTGCAATGAGAACTTTTTTGTTTTCATAATCAAAACCGCATTTTTCAATAAGCATTTTAAGGCCGCCAAAATCTGTGTTGTAGCCGTAAAGCCTGCCGTCACGGTTGACAATGGTATTAACTGCGCCGATGTTTTCAGCAACGGGATCAATATAGTCAAGATATGGGATAACATCTGCCTTGTAAGGTATTGTGACATTTATGCCGCAAAAATCCTTCGCTTTCATAAAAGCATCAAGGTCTTCCCTTGCGATTTCCTTTATTTCATAAGTATAGCCGGCGATTTTTTCGTGGATAGGCTTTGAAAAGCTGTGTCCTAATTTTTCGCCGATAAGACCGTATTTCATTTTTTCTCTCTCTTTCCAAGGTAGTCAGTGCCGAATTTTGTTGTGAGCAAATCACAAAGTACAAGAGCCGTTACGGAATCCACAACAACTCTCGCTCTGTGGATAATTGCGGGGTCGTGTCTGCCCTTGATTTCGAGAACTGCATCTTCCATTTTTTCCATATCTACGGTGGACTGACTTTTATAAATTGACGGAGTCGGCTTTACGGCTAAGTTGAAGGTAATGGGCATACCGTTTGTGATGCCGCCGTTGATGCCGCCGTTATTGTTTGTTTTTGTGACAACCTTGCCATTTTCCATTTTGAAAGAGTCATTTGCTTGACTGCCGAGCATTTTTGTCATTTCAAAACCCTTGCCGAACTCAATACCCTTAACGGCAGGAATTGAAAAAAGTGCGTGAGAAAGCATACTTTCCGCTGTATCAAACCAAGGCTCTCCTACGCCCTCAGGCATACCGACAACTGCGGTGGAAAGCACTCCGCCGATGCTGTCGCCTTCTGCACCGATGCTTTCGATATACGAAAGCATTTCGCAACGTTTATCTTCTGAGAGAACGGGCATTTCGAGAGTGTCAAGCAATTCAATGTCTGCTTTGATGTTTTCAAAATCTCTGTCTTTGATTTCACCGCAGGACAAAATGTGAGTGCCTATATAAATACCTTTTTTCTTGAGTGCGCTTATGGCGATAGCACCTGCTGCAACCAAAGGTGCGGTAATTCTGCCTGAAAAGTGTCCGCCACCTCTGTAATCCTGATATCCGCCGTATTTACATTCGGCTGTGTAATCAGCGTGACCGGGACGGGCAAGATATCTTGTTTTGCCATAGTCTTTGCTTTTTGTGTCACCGTTTTCTATCATAAGACAAAGTGGAGTGCCCGTTGTTTTGTTTTCAAAAACGCCGCTCAGAATCTTCACTTCGTCTTTTTCACGTCTTGGGGTTGAAATTGCGTTGATCCCCTTTCTTTTTTCCATTTGTGAAGAAATGAATTCTTCGTCAACTTCAATACCCGGTGCGAGTCCGTCAATAACGGCTCCGATCGCTTTTCCGTGGCTTTCGCCGAAAAGGGTAACGGAAATATTGTTACCGATGGTGTTTTTCATTTTTTTCACACCTTTTTATATAAGATTCATAATTTCGTCAACTGTAAGCTCTTCAAAACAAAAAGAGCCGATTTCATTGCATCTGACAACGGAAATTTTGCCTCCGCCGGATTTTTTATCGTGAGAAATGACCTTTCTCACCTTTTTTCTGTCAATTTCATACTCTGTGGGAAGACCGATGTTCTTAAGAACGGATACGACCTCTTCCCTTATATTTTCGCCGCACATCGGCGGAATACCGAGGGCAACACATTCGCCGTGATATAACTCTTCAAGATTTGAAGCGCCCTCAATGCCGTGACCGATTGTGTGACCGAAGTTGAGACTTTTGCGAAGTCCCGCTTCTTTTTCGTCTTCTTCCACAACGTGCTTTTTGATTCTGAGTGAAAGCTCAATGATTTTTTCAATATGATCCATATAGTCTTCTCTTTTGAAAATCTCAAAAAGCTCTTTGTTGAAATTCATACCCATTTTTAGGCTTTCGGCAAGACCGTTTCTGATAAGGCGGTCAGACAAAGTTGAAAGCACATCAGGGTCAATCACAACCATTCTGGGCTGATAAAAAGCTCCGATGATGTTTTTCACGCCATTCAGGTCAATGGCGGTTTTTCCGCCGATTGATGAGTCAACCTGAGAAAGCACCGTTGTGGGTATATTATAAAAATCAATTCCTCTCATATAGGTTGCAGCCGCAAAGCCTGACATATCGCCGCAGACACCACCGCCAACGGCGATAACTGCATCCTTTCTTGTGAAGGAATACTCTAAAAGCTTTTCGCAGATAGCTTTGTAAGTATCAAAATTTTTGCTCTGTTCACCTTGAGCAAAGGTGTAAATAAAGCTGTTTTTGAATTGTGCCGCAACAGTTTTTGCATAGATTTCAGGAACTCCCGAATCTGTGACAACAAGCACCTTGCCTTTGAGTTTGAACAGCTCGCCGACTTTTTTAAGTGCGCCTCTTTGAAGTACAATGTCATAGCTGTCAGCACCTAAGTTTATGGGGATTATCATTCATAACACCTCAAATCTTGCAATTATCTTTGAAGGTGCCTATCATTTTCAGTCTGTCACAGCACTCAGATAACTCATCAAGCATATACATACCTCTTTTGCTCTGAAGGTCGCCTGTGATTTCAACATAAAAATAATATGTCCAGATAAGATCCTTCATCGCACGGCTTTTGATTGATCTCATTGAATAACCGTGGTGACCGATAACATTGATTGCGTGTGCAAGAGCCCCTGCCTTATCGGGTACGGTGAAAACAATGATTGAATGGTCTCTTTTCTCCTTGCATAGAGTACGGGATACAACAACAAAGCGTGTAGTGTTGTTACTTGCTTCATTGATATTTTCTCTGATTACATTCAAGCCGTAAAGCTCGGCAGTTTCTCTGCTTGCAATTGCAGCAAGAGCAGGAGTGTTTGTATCTGCAACATATTTTGCTGCCCTTGCGGTGTTTTCACAAGCCTTGCTTTTATAGCCTTGATTTCTGATATAATGTGCGCATTGGTCAAGTGCCTGCTGATGGGAAATCACCTCGCTGATATCCCTTTCCGTCACACCGGGAAGACCTATAAGGTTATGTCTGACATCAAGGGAATAAACACCGTTGACATAAAGTGAGCCTGAGAAAAGAAGGTCAATAGTCTGTCCCACTTCACCTGCTCTGCTGTTTTCAATGGGAATAACAGCACAGTCACATTCCCCTTTTTCAACAGCTTCATAAGCTGCCTTGAAGTCAGGATATGAAATTCTGTTGCCGTCAGGGAAAATTCTGCCGGCGGCGATGTGTGCAAAAGCACCTTCAACACCGCTGTAAGCAATATTTGCACCCTCCATAATACGGTGCTGGAAACGCTTGGAAATATCCATAGTGCTTCTGATGAAAGGAACATAGTATTCCTTGATTTCTTCATCCTCAATGTTGCTGAGGTTGTTTTTGACCAGTGCATCTTCTCTCGCCGCATCAAAAACAGGAAGCCCTCTTTCCTTTTTATATTCGGCAACCATTTTCACCGCTTCCATTCTTTTTTCAAAAAGGGCGGCAATTTGCTTGTCTGTTTCATTAATTATTTCTCTTGCTTTATTCAGTCTGTCCATTTATATTTACCTCAAATCAAGTTGTATTCTTCACTGAGTGCTTTAAAAGACGGGAGACTCTTTTCAATCATAGCAGTTGACACACAATATGAGAGTCGGACATATCCGGGGAATCCGAAGGAGTCACCGGGTACCAAAAGAAGCTCATATTTCTTAGCCTTTTCACAGAAAGTTACTGCATCAGCCTCAGGACTTTTCATAAACAGATAAAATGCTCCGTCAGGCTTTGCAGCCTTGAAGCCGTATTCCTGAAAAGCATTCACAAGAAGGTCTCTGTTTTGCTTATAAACAGAAATGTCCCCTGTCTGTCCAACGCATTTTTTGATTACAAACTGCATCATAGACGGAGCGCAGACATAGCCGAGACTGCGACCTGCACCGCAAACCGACTTATAAATAAGTTCAAAATCAGTCACCTCGTCGGGAACAAGAATGTAACCGATTCTGTCACCGGGAAGTGAAAGTGACTTGCTGAATGAATAGCAGACAATTGTATTATCGTAATATTTTGTGAGAAACGACACTTTCACTCCGTCATATACAAGCTCACGGTAGGGCTCGTCAGAGATAAGAAAAATCGGTTTGCCGTATTTCTTCTGCTTTTCTCTGAGAATTTCGCACATACCCTTGACGGTATCCTCAGAAAGAACAACACCTGAAGGATTATTGGGTGAATTGACAACAACAGCCTTAGTATTCTTTGTGATTGCTTTTTTGAAAGCGTCAAGGTCAATCTGCAACGTATCCGAATCACACTTAACCTCAACGGGAATTCCGCCCTGTGAAGAGATAAACACTTTATATTCGGGAAAATAAGGAGCGAAAATGATGATTTCATCGTCTTTTTCGATAAGTGCTCTGAAAGTGATGCAAAGAGAAGCAGCCGCCCCGCAGGTCATATAAAAATTATGCATACCGAAAGATGTACCGAAACGACGGTTAAGGTCATCGGCAATTGCCGCCCTTGTTTCATTGTCACCCACAGCTGAGGTGTAACCGTGAAGGTCGCAGCTGTTCATATTGAGTGTGAGTTCACGGATTGTTTCATTAACACTTTCCGGTGCGGGAACGCTGGGATTTCCGAGAGAATAATCAAAAACATTATCAGCGCCGATTTCAGCCTTTCTTTTTTTACCGTATTCAAAGATTTCTCTGATAACAGAGCTTTTCGCTCCAAGGTCATACATCTTTTCCGATACCATAATTTCACCTACTTAAAATTCACTACACAAAAAAAGCAGCATAATAGAAGAATTATACACCCATATGAACTTTCGGTCAATGAAAATTCAGGATTTTTTTGCATATTTAAAGAATAAACTTCCTTTCGAAAGAATATTTTATCATTTTCGCTCCTTCACTTTAGCAGTTTAAAGCTTTAAATGCTTGAATTGCTAAAAATTATAGCACAGTAGATTTCAATTGTCAAGTGGTGAAATAAAATAACCACTGAAGGCTTTTACCCGGTCAGCGGTTATTGCAGATTTATATTTTTTAATTAGATGCAATCAGCATTTTGATACTGTCTTCAAAAAGGTCAAAGAAGCGTTCAACGATTTTCCTGTCCTCGTCATTACCTCTGACGCACATTGACATTGTGATTTCATTTCGCATACTGGTTGCGGAAAGCAGCACATACGGCTTATACTTCACAGCACCTGTCATAAAGCCGTCAATAGGCTCATTGCCCGCAAGGGCAAGTGCCCTGTGGTCGAGAATACCGATATTACTCATTGCCAGCAGCGGATTGGAATAACCGATTTTGATTATTTCTTCACTTGCAGCGTGTGGCAGAAGCCGGTAGCCGAGCTTCAGAAGCGGCAGACCGTAAAGTCCCATAAATTTATCCTTTTTATATTTATTTGAGCTGTTGATGACATATTGCAAGGTTTCAAAAATATCTCTGCCCCTTTTCGGAATGTTACACTGCATAAATGCGGTGTGATTGGTCACTCCCTGCCCTTCATCGTCTTTCATATGACGGCGAAGGTCAATAGCACAAGAAATTGTTACGCTTTCATCCTGATCGTAACCTGCAAGTTCATAAAGAGCAAAGAAGTATGCGGCAACAAGCATATCGTTGACTGTTGCACCGTGCTGTTTACCAACGGCTTTGATTTTCTGAAAGGTATCCTCGTTGATTTTTCGCCTTGCAATGAAGGATTTATCGTTCTTTGTGCTTTCGGTTAATGGGAAACGGTGCTTATCTTTTGCGCAGACATTTCTGTAAAGGTTTCTTGCCATCTTCTCCTGAGTTTTGGAAAAATCAGAGTAAACAGAATCATAAGACCTTGTTCCCTGTCTGAGACTCATAGGGCTGATGCCTTTTTCAACATAGTCTGAATACGCTTTGCAGAACTCCTTAATGAAATATTTGAAATCACCGCCGTCCATACACATATGATTTTCCACAATACAAAGGGCTGATTTGCCTTCATGATAGAAAAGAGCAACCTTCAATTGCAAATCGCTTTCCGGCGGTATGTACTGAGTGAGAAATTCATCAACAGCTTTATGTACATCCTCGGGATATGATACGGTGAGGACGTCTTCTATTTTATATGGCATAACCTCCCAATACGGGCTGACGTGATTGTCAACAAAGCGGGAATGAAGCACGGGTGCTTTTTCAAGAAAGCAAATCAAAACTGTCTTGAGTGCTTCAAGGTCAATTTCAAAATCATAATGGAGTTCAAGATGCACCATACGGTCATTGAAATCACGGAACAGATAATGCATCTTATCCCATAATTCAGCATTTAATTTTCTTCCCATTGTTCATCAATCTCCTCTTTTGCTTTTGCGCCCTTGAGCACTCCTGAAGCTGCGATTACGATATCAGCCACAACAGAAAGTACGATTAACATCCAACCCGGATGCCAGGGAAGAATATGTAAAAAACCTAAGATAACATAAAACAGAGATGCAATGGCAGGAATGTATAAAAGGCAGGAAAAGATTGCTGTCTTCTGCTTTGCGGCAAAAGCCATAGCCATATCAACGGCAAGAATCAGCACAATTGCGAAAAGGAAGATAAGCCAGGCGTGCGGCATTGTTGTCAAAAATGTTGCAACAAGGAAAATCACAACACACACGAGCATAATTGCACTTGACATCAGAAAGCGTGAAGCAAAATTGAAAACTGCCTTTTTGCCGCCGATGCTGTTTGCAGACATAAACATTGCCGCAGCAAGCGGAAGAAGGATGCCCGAAACCATAATAAGCCATGTTTTGCCCCATGCGCCCGTTGCAAAGCTGATGCCGAGAAAAACAAGCACCAAAAGCAATGTGTAGCTGATTACACCGAGAACAGAAAGCTTGCCCTTTGTCTTTTTTCTTGTCTTTTTCTGCTTTTCCTTTTGAGTTTCATAATATTCCTGCTTGATGTTTTTGAATTCATCTTTAATAAGCTCATTGATTACATTGTTATCCTTAAGTCCCATCTCAACAAGTGTGTTGGCTCTTTCGGTCATTTTTGCAATGACCTCCTGCTTATAAAGATAAGCAGATTTTGTGTTGGGAAGTGATGAAAGCTCTTCCATCGCCCAGTCTGTATAATTCATTTAATTTTCCTCCAGTTTTTGCTTTTCATATATTATATTTGTTTGAGTTAACGTGTAGTTTAAAAAAATATAAACTTTTAAAGAATAATATAAAAAAATATACAAAAAACAGACACCTCTTTTTAATGTGTCTGTTTAAATATACCCTCTGCGGACCAAGTGTCACTTTTTGAAAAAAGTGACAAAAAACTTTACTTATTTATTATACTATGCCTTGTGAAAGCATTGTTTCGGCGACCTTCAAAAAGCCTGCAATATTCGCACCCATAACAAGGTTACCTTTCATTCCGTATTCTTCTGCGGCAGAAGAAGCAGAGTGATATATATTAACCATAATATCCTTTAATCTGCGGTCAACTTTTTCAAAATCCCAGAAGTCCCGCATTGAGTTCTGAGACATTTCAAGAGCTGATGTTGCAACACCGCCTGCGTTTGCCGCCTTTGCAGGACCGAAAAGGACTCCGCTTTGAAGAAAGAAGGCAATAGCCTCCGGTGTTGAAGGCATATTTGCCCCTTCTGCCACAGCAAAACAGCCATTCTTAACAAGCATTTCTGCATCTTCTTTGCAGAGCTCATTCTGCGTTGCGCAAGGAAGAGCGATATCGCATTTCACACTCCAAATGTCCTCGCAGTCGGAAACATAAACAGCATCACTGTGAACATCAAGGTATTCTTTGATTCTTCCTCTGTTAACTTCCTTTATCTTCTTGACAAGCTCAATATCGATACCGTTTTCATCGTATATATAACCGCTTGAATCAGAGAGAGTCACAACCTTTGCCCCGAGCTCTGCCGCTTTTTCTGCGGCATAAATTGCAACATTACCCGAGCCCGAAATACAAACAATTTTGTCTTTGAAATCCTTACCGTTGGCCCTTAACATCTCTTGAGTAAAATAGCATAATCCGTAGCCTGTAGCCTGTGTTCTGACCAGTGAGCCGCCGTAATTCAGTCCTTTGCCCGTGAGTACACCCGTAAAGCCGTTCCGTATCCTTTTATATTGACCGAACATATATCCTATTTCCCTTGCCCCGACACCGATATCACCTGCGGGAACGTCGGTGTTTGAACCAATGTGCTTTGAAAGCTCCGTCATAAAGCTCTGACAAAAACGCATAACCTCCATATCCGACTTACCCTTAGGATCAAAGTCACTGCCACCCTTCGCACCGCCGATTGGAAGTCCCGTAAGGCTGTTTTTGAAAATCTGCTCAAAGCCGAGGAATTTCACGATACCTTCATATACGGAAGGATGAAAGCGAAGTCCGCCCTTATATGGTCCGATGGCACTGTTGAACTGAACTCGGAAACCTCTGTTGACGTGAACCGTTCCCTCATCGTCAACCCAAGGCACTCTGAATTTGATTACTCTTTCAGGCTCAACAATAGCTTCAAGAATGCCCATACTAATAAATTCCGGTCTGTGCTCAACAACAGGCTCAATGGATTCTAGAACTTCCCTGACCGCTTGGTGAAATTCCGTTTCACCTGCGTTGCGTTGAACAACTCTTTGCATCAATCCATTTAAATATTCGTTTTTAAAACTCATAATAATCTCACTTTCACATAAGAATTTTGTTCCTTTTATTATATGTTAAACTGCGCCTTTTATGAACAAAAGAGGACAGAATCCAATGAAGGCTTCTGTCCTCTTTATCAGTTACTGCTTTTTCTGATAGCTTTTGCAGAAATGGGGAATTGCCATTGAATCGGGGCTTGTTCTTTCATGTGAAACTTCGATTTTGTCAAGTCTGCACTTGTCACAACCAACGTGATATTCACACTCTTCAACCGAACACTTTACACCTGCGTTTTCCATTTGTCGCACCTCCTTATTTCAGCGAAAAATCTATCGCCGTTTATCATTATTATTGCTTCGAAAAGAAGGTTTTATGCAACAGTTAAAACGTTATTTAAAAACAAAATTTTCAAAAAAACAGGGCACCTTAAGGGCGGCACTTCGTAAGGAATTTAAGCCTTAAAACTCGATATTTTGGCATACAACTTCGTTAAAAATGCTCGAAATCCGCAAAAGGATTTCTGCGCTTTTTGCCTTGTTCTGTATCCAAACTATCATAATTTCAAGGTGCGAAGCAGTTTTTATCGAGATATTTTTTGATTAAAAGGAAATGACAAAAATCCCGCAATACTTGCGTATTACAGGATTTTTTCATAATCTTTTGGCATAAAAGAGCCGATAAAAACCTTAACTTCCTTGCGGAGTGTCGCCCGAAAGATGCCCTGAATATATTTACTTGCCTATACTTTTGAATGCATTAACGAGGTCGGTGATGAACTCAATAACTCTGTAAACTACAGTAAACACAACCGAAACAATACCCTTAACGCCGTATTTTTCAAGAGTATCCGTAACATGGTCATCAAGAACTTCGTCAATTCTCTGAGCGTTATCAGCTGCTGTAAGCGGATTTTCTTCATCGTATTCCACAGCTTCACCGTTCATAATTGTGAAATCGAATGTTCTTTCACCAATCGGTGTATATGTGCCGATGAAATATGAAACAGTAAGTTCAAAATTCTTGAGGCTTACTTGCGGAATCTCACCCTTGAATGTAATTGACTTGCTTTCACCCGGAGCGAGACTGAATGGCACGAATGTGAACTCAATGTCATCAAGTCCGAGAACGGTAACTGCTGTTACAACCATATCGTTTGAAGCTGATACATTTGTGATTACAAGTGAATTATCCTCTGATGAAACATAACCCTCTGTGCTGCTGTTGAACTGAGCGTGAACTGAATGAGCAGGGTTTGTTGTTGCGTGGAACTGCGGGAAACGCTCAAACGAATGAACATCATAGCTTTCATCGTTGAGAAGAAGAGTATACATAAGCTCACGGGTATACGGATCTTTATATGTCATACCGTGATAGTAATCTTCAATAAGCCATGTGTGCTCCGGCAGATAGCAGGTTGAAGCATCAACTGACATTGAGGGTGAAACCTGATAGAAGCCTGTGTCAACTTTCTGTGTATAACCGTCTGAGAATCTTTCGCCGTAAGGAGCACAAGTCGCACCTGTTGAAGCCGGAGTTGTGATAATAGCATCTGATGAAACCTGCATACCTGTTACAATTTCAATGTCATAACCTGCAAGAATGTAGATGTTTGTGCCTGCATCCTGAGCCTTTTTGAAGCCCTTGGCAAAATAGTGCTCGCCTTCCGGTGACATAATTTCATAGTGCATATAGTCACTCTGAGCAATAAGGGCTGCATTTTCAACCGGATCAAGAAGGTCAGCTTTGATATCTTCATAAAACTCAACGGGAATGAAATCCCAAAGGCTGCCCCAAGTGCCCATAGTAGGCATAATATAGGGAACAAGAGCATCTGCAAAGTCATCAAGGAAACCTAATTGACCTGCTTCAACAAGATACTGAAGATCCTCTTCAAGCATCATACCGTGCTGAATGAAAAGAACAAGACAAACATCACCAAAGCTGAGGCCTACATTCTGAACATTGAATGCATCATAAGCAATACCTGCACCGCCAAGTGCGGGAACTGTAAGAACTGCATTGTTAACCTTGCCCTCATAACCGTAAAGGGTAAGATAAGTACCTGCCACCTGGCCGCCGTGAGAAACTGCAACGATGTTAACCTTTTCGCTGCCTGTGTATTCGAGAACGGCATCAACAAAACTTTTGAGCTTGTTTGCACACTGAACTGCACCCATTCTGAAGTCGCAAGTGAAAACAAATGCATTTTCAGCTCCGACTTTGTTGCAAACCTCTGACATAATTTCATTTTCTGCCTGATGTCTGCCATCGGGATAAAGCTCACGAAGATTTGCATAATTACATTCTTCCGGAGTGTTAATATAGTTGTAAACATCATAATAGCTTGAGCCGTCAGCATTTGTTTTGAGGTCACCAAAAATTCTTGTGAAACCATCACCTATACGCTTAGCAACCGGTTCAACATTACCTGCAAGAAGATAAGTTGCAAGGTCGGTAATAATACCGCCGAGATTTGCTTCAAGCTCAGGAGACACCTGCGCAAATGCATCACCCCAAAGGTGAATTTTCTCGCCTGTTTCCTCATCGTATCTGAACATTTCGCTTGAAGAATAACCCGGTACCATAATTACAGGATATTTCGTCAGCTGAGCTGTTTCATAAGCGGCAGATACACCGATGCAGCAAACTGAAAAAATCATAAGAACCGAGAGAAATAATGCCATTACTTTTTTCATAATTTTGTCTCCTTTCAAATTTGAATATTTTAAGACAACTTTTATTTTATCATAAATAAAATGTAAATACAATTAGTTTTAGTTACAAAAAACAAGCCTCCGTCTTGTTTAATATGACGATAGAGAGGCTTGTAAAAAATTATATTTTTAAGTTAATCTGATTTCGCTTTATTTTGTTTGCTTCGGTTGACCGTTCTGCCGACGGTTTTAACCTTAGGTACGGATTTTTTGTTTGCGGTATCATCATCCTTTTCAACAGGATAGCCTGAAGAATCGGAACGCTTGGAGGCAGAATCGTTTTTCTTCATTTTCGGAAGCACAAGGCACAAAACCACAGCGAGAATCGCAGCGACAGCGATACCTGCAGGTACATAGTAATCGCTGCCGTTGTCTCCGGTTGCAGGATTGACAAAAGTCTGATAAGCATTTTCGTCAATCGCAATAACCTGCAACACTACGGCGCCGACGCTGAGAACCATCAGCACAGCCATAATGATGCAGATAATTCTGATCATCTTTTTTGACATCATAATATATTACCTCCGCTGAATTTTGTACCGTCGTTATTTTAACACTCACGGGACTGTTCTGTCAACCTATGATTTTATAACAACAAAATAAGATTTAATTAAATATATTGAAATTCTGCAAAAATGAGTATATAATGGAAAGGAAATATTTTGAGAAAGAGGTTGCAAAATATGAAAACATCAACAAAAGTTATTGGTGCAGCTGTTGCAGCTGCCGCAGTGGGCAATGCAGTTCACGCTGCAGTTTACCGTCCCAAGAAAACAGAGGCTGCTCCCCTCCCCGAAGAAAAAATCAACACTGAAAGATATCGTCAGAACCTTTCAAAAGCTGTTCAGTTCAAGACAGTTTCTTACAGAGAAACCGAAAGAGTTGATTGGAATGAATTTGAAAAGTTCCACGCTTTCCTTGATGAAGCTTACCCCCTCATCAAAGAAAATCTCGAAAAAGAAATCGTGCCTCCCGCAAACCTCCTTTATCGCTGGAAGGGCATGAGAGATGACCTTAAGCCTATCGCCCTTCTCGCTCATCAGGATGTAGTTCCTATTTCAAAGGGCACAGAAGATGACTGGACACACGCACCCTTTGAAGGTCACGACGACGGCGAATTCATCTGGGGCCGTGGCACTCTTGATATGAAAAACCATCTTATTGCTGTTATGGAATCAGTTGAGGCTCTTCTTGAAGACGGCTTCCGACCCGAAAGAGATGTTTATCTCCTTTTCGGCGACAACGAAGAAGTTGTTGCAAACGCTGAAAACGGAGCTCACGACCTTATGGAAACTCTTAAGTCAAGGGGTATTCAGCTTGACTCTGTTATTGATGAAGGCGGTGCTATTATTCCCGTTAACGTTCCCGGTGTTCTTCCCAACAAATACCTTGTAGGTATCGGTGTTGCAGAAAAGGGATATTCAGACATCGAAATTGTTTGCAACGGCAAGGGCGGACACTCCTCACAGCCTCCTAAGCACAACGCTTTGGGTCAGCTTGCCTGTGCAATCAAAGAAATTGAAGACCACCAGTTCAAATCTTCATTGAATCAGCTTATGAAAGACCTTCTTGATGCTGTTGGCAGAGAATGTACATATCCCGTGCGTCTCATCACCTGCAACATGCCCCTTCTCAGACCTATCATTCTTGAGGTTGCAAAACAGATTCCCTTTGGTGCTTGCTTTGTGAGAACAACAACTGCAGTCACAATGGCTCAGGGCAGCCCTGCTGCAAATGTTCTTCCTCAGCGTGCTTCTGCTGTTGTTAACTTCAGAGCTATGCCCGGCACAACAAAGCAGGATCTTGTTGACCACATCAGAAAAGTTGTTAAAAACAAAGACCTTGAAATCAATGTTCTCAATTCAAAAGAAGCTTCAAAGTTTTCACCCACAGATTCAAGAACCTTCCGGATTATCGGTGACATCTGTAAGAGCCTTGAGCCCAACTCAATCATTGCTCCATATCTTGTTATGGGCGGCACAGATGCTTACAACTATGAGCCGATTTGCGACAACATCTATCGTTATGCTCCGTTCAGAGTAAGCACAGAGCTTCTTCGTTGCACTCACGGCACAAATGAAAGGGTACCCGTTTCATGCCTTGAAACAGCAATCGTATTCTTCAAAAACTATATCCGCAGAGCAAGTGCGGAATAATAAATATTACTGAAAGCTCTTTGATTGCACTTTCTCGGTGTACAGTTAAAGTTGTTGACTTTAAGTTTTTCGCAATCCCTCACATAAAATCCGTAAACCGGAACCACACATCTTAGTGTTCCCTCAACAAAAAGCGTAACATTACTTTTAAACACAACACAAGAGCAAAGGAAAACTCCCTTCGGCACGTAAACCGTGCCTACATCCTGTGAACACACAAAATCAATTGCTGCATTGACAGCCTTTGTGTTGGTGATATAATCTGCATTGGGAGATGCACCGTATGACACTATGCTGACATAATTTTCAGGCAGCTTTTCTTTATAAAGATATTCGTCAAAAGGTATGTTTTTTCCGAAATCACGAATTTCGCTGTTTTGTTCAATTCTTCTGAACTCAACTGCTCCGTTACTGAATTTCATAGTAAACCCCGTTATTTACCGTAATGATTCAACATTCTTTCATATTCTTCATCGGTGATACCGAGAACTGAGCCGTGGCGGGGAGAAAAATCAAGGCTGTAATCCCCTTTTTTCACCTTTTTGAAGTTAACAAAATCCTCTGTCTGCTGCATAACATAACAGCCCTTTGTATATGAGTCCATAATCATAACCCAAGTATCTGTACCTTTGATGTTATACATGCAACAGCCTTCCGTATGATCCTCAAAAACAGTAATGTTTTTGTTTTCCGGCTCTTTATAAGGCCCTGTCAGCTTATCTGAAGAAACATAGCAGATATATTTTTCATTTTCGTCTTTGTAATACATATAATAAGTGCCGTTATTTTCAATGATATCAGCATCAATTGCATCTTTGTTACAAGGCGGTGCGTAAAGTATCCGGGGCTGTGTTTCGAGTTTTCTGAAATCCTTTGTGTATGAATACCACATTACTGTTTTGGTCCGCTCATCATTTTCTGTGAAGTGCTGAGCATTTGCCCAGTAAATCATATACATCTCCTTATCTTTGTCATAGAACACCTCAGGTGCCCAGGTGCGACAGGATGAAGGAAGATAATCATTCATATCGAGTATTGGATACTGTTCCCATGAAAGGAGGTCATAACTGTGCCAGATGCACATGGCATGGTTTGATGCCCAGCCGAGCTCACTTCTCATATCAGTACCAATGATGAAATAGCCGCCGTTGATACCACGGAAAATATATGGGTCACGGATACCTTTTGTACCATTTTCATTGAAAATAACAGCTTTATTAGAGTTTAGCGGAATGAAATTGTATCCGTCTTCACTTAAAGCAAAATTTATGGCTTCTTTTTCAGGCTCATTACCGGTAAAATAGCAGAAAAGATACTTACCGCTGCCCTTCACCGCTGAGACTTCACTACTGTTTGTCATATCCAAACCACCCTTCGGCTCTTTGAACAGAATTATACAATATCGCATCTGTCAAGTCAACCGAAGGAAGAAAAATATAAGCAAATAATTTTTCGTTTTCGGTATTGACTTAAGCCTAAATTTGTGGTAAGATTCACTCGTATGCGGATGTGGCGGAATTGGCAGACGCGCTAGATTCAGGTTCTAGTGAATGCAAGT
>CAYUVR010000036.1:0-20532 GCA_964448225.1 uncultured Faecalibacterium sp.
CTAATACTACAATCCTCTTTCTTTCACTTCCTTTGTTTGGTTTTGAAGGTACATTTGTAAAGGCTGTTCTTATGAACAGTCTTTTTTTGTCTTGATTTTTTGTTTTAAATATGCTGTATTGTATTTGCGACCAAACTGTATACAGGATATGAAAGGGGAAGGGGCTATCTTAGTGCAACAGCCCCTTCTCTATATGTTTTTATTGCTCGCCGCTAGGGCGTTCTTTTCTTGAAAGAAAAGAATCAAAAAACCTTACTTATTCTTCCAATGCTTTTACTAATTCTTTGAACATTGTGCCTCTTTGCTGATAATTCTTGAACATACCCCAGCTTGCACAGGCAGGGGAAAGAAGACAACAGTCACCGCTTTGTGCAGTCTTTGAACAAATTTCCACAGCCTCCTCAAGACTCTCTGCAAAGCAGTAATCGGAAAAACCGATTTTGTCGCAGGCGGCGGCAATGTTTTCCCTTGTTTGACCGATAAGCACAAGCCTTCTCACCTTGCCGGGGAAGCGGCTGACCCACTCATCATATTCACTCTTTTTGTCATATCCGCCGGCAATCAGCACAGTCTTTGACGGCATAGCATCTATTGCCTTGATTGCCGCATCCGTGTTTGTGCCCTTGGAGTCGTTATAATACTTAACACCCATCTTTTCTGCCACAAACTCAATTCTGTGCTCAACGGCTGTGAAACGCTTAACCGCTTCTCTAATTGTGTCAAGGGGTACACCGAAGCTCATTGTCATTGCCGTTGCTGCCATAATGTTTTCGAAGTTGTGCAGTCCAACAAGATTTGTTTCATCAGTACGCAAAAACAGAGTGCTTTCACCCTTTTCGGCAATATAAATTCCGCCGTTTTCATAATATAAGCCGTCAGTGAGCTTTCTTTGAGAAGAGAAGAAAACTACCTTGCATTTTAAGACCTTGCCGAATTCACGAAGCACCTCGTCCTCATAGTTCAGAATACAGAAATCATTTTCGTTCTGATTTTTTGCAATGGACTTTTTCACATCGACGTAATTTTCCATCGTCTTGTGTCTGTCAAGGTGGTCGGGGGTGATGTTGAGAATTGCAGATACCATCGGTTTAAAGGTCAGCATAGTTTCAAGCTGAAAAGAGCTTATCTCCGCCACCGTTGCACCATCCTCTTTGGAAGTCAGGGCAAGACCTGTATACGGAATTTCAATGTTGCCCACAAGCAGAGTATCCTTGTTCCATGCCTTCACAATTTCGTATGTGAGTGCGGTGGTTGTGGTTTTTCCGTTTGTGCCTGTGATGCCGATAACGTTGCCTTTGTCGTATCTGTAGGCGAGTTCAATTTCACTCCATACGGGGATACCCTTTGCGATAACCGCCTTCATAACGGGTACATCCAACGGTACACCGGGGGACACAACACAAATGTCAATGTCGTCAAGGTCGCCGCCTGTAATATCGCCCAGAATAAACTGAACGTCGTCCTTTTTGTCAAGACGCTCGGTTACACTTTCGGTATCAAGGTCAGTTTTGGAATCATATATAACAAAATCTTTATGCAGCTCGTGAAGCATATTTGCAGAGCATACACCGCTTCTGCCTGCACCAACGATAAGATATTTTTCCATTGCAGCACCGCTTTCTTCAAATAATATATTCTATTGTATCACTATGCAGCTTTTAAATCAAGGTTACATTTCTCAATCTGTACAAAAAAAGAGAGAGTTTTTTGTTTGATAAGTAAAAACGCTTCTTTGTTGATTGACTTTTTTAGTCGTTGATGTATAATTGTATGTGGATATTTATGGTAACAAATAGCTTAAAATTTTATCGGAGGTAAGAAATTATGAAAGTATTTAAAAGAATACTCTGTCTTGTTCTTTCACTTGTTATGGTATTTTCTGTGACATCAGTAGTAGGTGCAGAGGATGTCACTGCAACTGTTGACACAAGTGAAGTTACAGGCTTCACACAAGAGGATTTTCTCACAACAAAGGGACAGAAGATTGTTAATCAGAAAGGCGAAGAAATACAGCTCAAGGGCGTTAACCTTGGTGCATGGCTTGTCCGTGAGGACTGGCTCAATCCCGACCACATTCCCGACGAAGTGCTTGCAGAAAACAAGTATGACGGTGAAATGGTTTACAATAAGCTTGAGGAACGCTTCGGCAGGGAAAAGGCTCACGAGCTTATGACAATGTTCTATGAAAATTGGATTACCGAATGGGATCTTGACAACATTAAGTCACTTGGCTTCAACTGTGTGCGTGTTCCCTTCTGGTACAGAAACTTCTATTATGACGACAACGGCACAAAAATTCTTGATGAAAACGGCGAATGGGACTTCTCAATTCTTGACTGGGTTGTTGAGGAATGCGGCAAGCGTGAGCTTTATGTAATTCTTGATATGCATGGTGCCGTTGGCTCACAAAGTGATGCACCCCACAGCGGACGTGCTTTTGCAGGCTATCAGCTTTATGAAAAGAGCGAAAGAGGCGAAAAGTACCGTGAGCTTACAAAAGAGCTATGGACTGCAATTGCAGGGAGATACAACGGCAACCCCGCAGTTGCAATGTATGACCTTCTCAACGAGCCCATGTGTGACGTTGAATGCGGTGAAGTTACAAGACGTATTAACAATGAATGGATGTACGGTATTCTTTACGACACCGTTCGTGATGTTGATGCTGACCATATCATAACAATGGAATGTATCTGGACTGCTCTTGCTCTTCCCCATGCATTTATGAAGGGTTGGGATAATGTTGTTTATCAGGTTCATTTCTATAACAATTCAGACTTCATTTTCACATTCTTCTGTCTTTTGACAAAGCTCTGGCATTTTGATGTGCCCATGATGATGGGTGAGTTCTATCCCCACGGTACAACAACCTGGGATAACAGCTTTAAAACAATGAACAGCCTTGGCTTCAGCTGGATGCTTTGGACCTACAAAGCAACCGGGCATGGAATGTGGAGCTCAGACTGGTGCTTGTACGGAGCAAAGGACGGCTTCTGGAGAGCAGATATTTATAACGGTACTTATGAGGAAATTGCTGAAGCATGGTCTGCAGAAAGACTCAACACACAGACCGGCTTCCAGGATACAGGACATTTTGAAACAAATGTTGCAAGATTCCTCGGCGAATAAAAGCAAAAATGCTACCGCTCCGCGGTAGCATTTTTTAGAGTATAGGGAGACAGGATAATAATTATACCTTGACCTGTAACCTCTAATTTGCTATAATACACTTTAAAGTAAGAAAAAAGGGGCGGTTTGATGAAAAAGAAAACAAAGGTTATCCTTGCTGCTTCAGTAGCGGCTATTGTCGGCTCTGCATCACTTCTCGGCGGATATGCCGTATTCAAATATAAAAATGTCAATCTGCCGGACGGTTTTACAGTTACAGCTCATACGGGTTGTGAAAATTCTGCGGACAACTCACTTGAAGCAATCCGCCTCGGTTACTCAAGCGGCGCAGATATCGTTGAATTTGACCTGAATTTCAATTCTGAGGGCGTTCCTGTGCTCAGCCATGATGAACCTCAGAGAGGAACAATCACCCTTGAAGAGGCATTTTGGGCTGTTGACGGATATGAAAAACTCAAGGTTAATATTGACGTCAAAAAGGCTGATAACCTGAAAGCTGTTGTCACTCTCGCTGAGAAGTACGGACTTTCAGAAAGAATATTCTTTACCGGTATTGAAGAAGAAAAGGTTGATGAGGTTAAAGCTCAGACTCCGGACGTGGAATATTATCTCAATGTTGATGTAGATAAAAGCAGAAAAAACGAGTATGAATACCTTGTCTCGCTTGCCCAAAAGGTTGAGTCTCTCGGTGCTGTGGGTATCAATATGTGGTACGGTGCTTGCAGCAAAAAGCTTGTATCCGTTTTTCACGAAAGGGGACTTCTTGTGTCTGTCTGGACAGTTAATAATGAGCTTGATATGCTGAGAATGCTTGAGCTCAGTCCCGACAACATTACCACAAGACTTCCTTCAAAGCTTAAAGAACTTGTAACTAACAAAACCAATAAATAAAATTCAAGGAGTGTTGCAAAATGGAAAAAATTAAAATGGGCAAAATCGTCGAGATGGACGGCGATGAAATGACCAGAATTATCTGGAAAATGATCAAGGATGAGCTTCTAGAGCCGTATGTTGAGCTGAACACAGAATACTATGACCTCGGTCTTCCGCACCGTGACGAAACAAATGACCGGGTCAGCATTGACGCAGGCGAAGCCACAAAAAAATATCACGTTGCTGTTAAGTGTGCAACAATCACACCCAATGCACAGCGTGTTGAAGAATACGGTCTCAAGGAGATGTGGAAGAGCCCCAACGGCACAATCAGAGCAATTCTTGACGGAACTGTTTTCAGAACTCCGATTCTTGTCAGCGGTATAAAGCCCACCGTCAGAACATGGCAAAAGCCCATCACAATTGCCCGTCACGCATACGGCGACGTATACAAGGCAACTGAGTTCCGCACATCAAAGCCCGGCAAGGCAGAGCTTGTTTTCACATCACAAGACGGTGAAGAAGAAAGAGCCACAATTTATGATTTTGAATGTGGCGGCGTTTTGCAGGGTATGTATAACAAGGACACTTCCATTCATTCCTTCGCACACTCCTGTTTCCAATATGCTCTTGACACAAAGCAGGACCTCTGGTTCTCAACAAAGGACACAATTTCAAAGAAGTATGACCAGACCTTCAAGCTGATTTTTGAAGATATCTATAACAAGAACTACAAAGAAGCTTTTGAAAAGGCGGGCATTGAATATTTCTACACCCTTATAGACGATGCGGTTGCAAGAGTTATCCGTTCAAAAGGCGGTTACATCTGGGCTTGCAAAAACTATGACGGCGACGTTATGAGCGATATGGTATCCACCGCTTTCGGCTCACTTGCTATGATGACAAGTGTTCTCGTGTCACCCGACGGCAACTATGAGTATGAAGCTGCTCACGGTACTGTTACCCGTCACTATTACCGCCACCTTGAGGGCGAAAAGACTTCAACAAACCCCATTGCAACAATTTTTGCTTGGACAGGTGCACTTCGCAAGCGTGGTGAGCTTGACGGCAACAAAGAGCTTATGGCATTTGCAGACAAGCTTGAAAAGGCATCTCTTGACACTATTGAAAGCGGAAAAATGACTAAAGACCTTGTTGGTCTCTGGGAAGGCTCAGAGGCAACAGCGCTCACAACAGAGGAGTTCATTCTCGCAATCAAGCAAGAGCTCCAAAAGGCTATGGCGTAAAGTGTATATCCGAAATTAAGGACAGGCATTGCCTGTCCTTTTTGTATGGTTTTTTACTTCATCTGTGCCTTATAATAATTCATAAGACAGCCTTCGAGGATAATTGTCTTTTCCTCTTCGGTCAATCCCTTGACATAAAGGGTGATGTCTTCAATCTTATCTTTAGTGATAACCTTTGCGGGGATTTCTTCGACTCCGTTTTTGATTTTTTCACGGATATCGGGCACAAAAACATAGTCGCCATGAGAATAGTTGAACTCTCTTTGTTTATCAATTGTGAAGGGGAGAATGCCCCAATTGATGCAGTTGCTGCGATAACGCTTTGTAGCAAATTCATAGCAGATGTTGCCGAAGCCGCCGAGTACCTTCTGGCAGGAGGCAGCCTGCTCTCTTGCAGAGCCGTCACCGGGGCGGCAGGCGAATACGCAAGAGCCGAACTGAGTCTTCTTTGCAGTTTCTTCACCGTTTTCGCATACTCTTGTGAGAATGTCAATAACCTCTTGGCTGTTGTTGCCGTCACGTCTTTTTGCTTCTTCAGCTGCAACTGCCTTTGCTCTGGGTACATAGTCGGGCTCACGGCGAGAAAGGGCAAATTCAGCGAGTTTCAGCGGATTTGAACGGTATGAGGAAGTTTCACCTGAGGGGATAAGCTCGTCAGTTGTGGTGACATCATCGTGAATAACGCAGGCGAGCTTGAGAAGAAGATTATCTTCAAGGGCATACATCTTGGGCCAGTCTGTGATGTTGGGACCGAAGCGAAGCTCAGAATCTGTATCAGCCTTACCGAAGCCCTGATATACACGTCTTTCATAAACACCCTTTTCAAAGTTATATGTCTTGTCATATTCGGGAATTTCGATGTCGGTTGCGGCGGTGAGTACACCCTTGTTAAGGGCTGTTGCCGCAATTGAACGGGAATCAACAAGAGCCACAGAAGCAAGCTGTCCGTCACCGGGCTTGCTGCCTTCTCTGTTGGGGAAGTTACGTGTTGTGTGTCTTATTGAAAGACCGTTGTTTGCCGGCACATCACCTGCACCGAAGCACGGTCCGCAGAAGCAAGGCTTGAATACAGCACCTGCTTCAAGAAGCTTACTTTGTACACCGTTTTTGATAAGTGCAAGGTTAACGGGTACACTTGAGGGATAAACAGAAAGATTGAAGTATCCGTCACCTGTGCTTTTGCCGTCGAGAATTGCGGCGGCTTCACAGACATTTTCAAACATACCGCCTGCACAGCCTGCAATAACACCCTGGTCAATATAGATTTTTCCGTTTTTAACCTTGTCACGAAGGCGGAAGTCAACCTTGTCACCGAACTGAGCCTTTGCAGCTTTTTCTACCTCATAAAGAATATCGGGATTTTCCTGCAGCTCGTGGATTGTGTAAGCATTCGATGGGTGGAAGGGAAGGGCGATCATACTTTCGATTTTGCTGAGGTCGATTCTGATTGCCATATCGTAATAAGCAACGTTTTCAGGTGAAAGTGCCTTGTAATCCTCCGGTCTGCCGTGGATTGTGTAGAAATCCTTAACTTTTTCATCTGTTTCCCAGATTGAAGAAAGGCAAGCGGTTTCCGTTGTCATAACATCAATGCCGATACGGAAATCCATTGAAAGATTTTTCACACCCGGGCCGACGAATTCAAGCACCTTGTTTGTCACAAGACCTTCCTTGAACACTGCGCCGCAAAGTGCAATTGCAACGTCGTGAGGGCCGACACCGCTTTTTGGTGCGTTTTCAAGATATACCAGAACAACCTCAGGGGGATTCACATCCCAGGTGTTTGAAAGAAGCTGTTTTGCAAGTTCCGGGCCACCTTCGCCAACACCCATTGTGCCGAGTGCGCCGTAGCGTGTGTGGCTGTCTGAGCCGAGAAGCATATTGCCGCATTTGGACATCATTTCTCTTGCATACTGATGAATAACAGCCTGATTTGCGGGAACATAGATACCGCCATATTTTTTTGCAGCTGAAAGGCCGAAAACGTGGTCATCTTCATTGATAGTGCCGCCGACGGCGCAAAGACTGTTGTGACAGTTTGTCAGAGCGTAGGGGATGGGGAAGGTTTTGAGTCCGCTGGCTCTTGCTGTCTGAATGATACCTACATAGGTGATATCGTGAGAAATGAGAGAGTCAAATTTGATTCTCATTTTGTCTGAGCCGGGCTTTGTGTTATGGCTGTTGAGGATTGAATAAGCGATTGTACCGTTTCTGTCACTTCTTTCTGAAAGCCCCATAGATTCGAGTTTTGCTTTCTGTTCTTCCTTTGAGCCGTCAATGAGTGTTCTGCCGCCAACAAGGTGAACACCGTGGTTAATTATATCAAGCATTTTATTCTTCCTTTCACTTGAATTTACAAACGTGTCTTTATATCTTATATTTCCTTACTACTTACTACGCTTACCTTCGGTATACCCGATTGATTTCCCTGAAGTAGTCTTTGTCAATTCCGTCGAGACCTTCTTTTCCTATGCGGAAACACCAGTTTTCTTCACTTGTGCCGGGAATGTTCATTCGCGCATCCTTGCCGTAGCCGCACATATCCTGAACGGCAACAATGGCGGTGTCAGCGCTGCTTCTCCACACAGCTTCAATAACTGCACGGCAAGAGCCGCTTCTGTGTCCTCCCTCGCCCCAGTTCTGTCCGCCAAAGCAGCAATAACGGAGTGCGAAAGCACGTTCAGCCTCACTTGTGTCCCAAAGCCAGCCGAGAATGGTGTTGTTATCGTGAGTGCCGACATAGGCAACTGTGTTTTTAGGATAGTTGTGAGGCAGGTGAGTACTGTCACCATTTGGGTCAAAGCCGAATTGAATAACTCTCATTCCGGGGAAATCGGAGTCTTCAAGCAGCTTTATCACATCTTCGCCGAAAGTGCCGAGGTCTTCTGCTATGATATCTGCATCACCAAGCTTTTCTTTAACTTTGTTAAAAAGTTTCATACCCGGTCCTTCGAGCCATTCACCGACCTTTGCAGTTTTGCTGTCAGCGGGTACTGCCCAATATGAAGCGAAAGCTCTGAAATGGTCAATTCTCACTCTGTCATAAAGCTTAAGAGCGCTTTCAAGACGGTTTATCCACCAACGGTAGCCGTCCTTTTCCATCTTATCCCAATCATAAAGCGGATTGCCCCACAACTGACCGTCTTCGGAAAAATAGTCGGGAGGAACACCTGCAACGTTAGTTGGTGCAAGGCTTTTTTCGTCAATCTGAAAAAGTACCGTGTTGCTCCACACATCAACGCTGTCACGGCTGACGTAAACAGGCATATCACCAACAAAGGAAATACCCTTGCTGTTTGCTTTTTCTTTCAGCTTTCTCCATTGGGTGAAGAAAATGTACTGAGTGAAAAGGTAAAAGTCAGATTCCCTTTTGAAGCTGTCTTTATCTTTTATTGCATTTTCATATCTTGCGTGTTTTTCGTCCCATTCCCACCATGGCTTTTCATTATAGTGGCTTTTCAGCGCCATATAGTAGGAAAAGTCATTTACCCAGGGGTTTTGCTCGGCGAAAATTCTGATAAGTTCGGTTGTATCCTCGTCGATTCCGGAAAAAGCCTTTCTAAGCGTTTGGAGTCTTTTCGGGTAAGCGAAGGAATAATCCGCACAGTAAACAGAGCCGTCATATTCGTTTTCTTTAAGCTCACTTTCCGTGATAAGGCCGTCATCGAAAAGCTGTTTCGGGTCAATGAGGGCAATGTTCCCTGCAAATGCGCTGCAGGAGCAGTAGGGTGAGCCGCTTGCATCAACGGGATTCAGCGGCAGCACCTGCCACAGACGAAAACCCATATCGTAAAGCCTGTCTGTGAAATTCAAGGCTTCTTTGCCCATAACACCGATGCCGTATTTCCCCGGCAGGGAGGTTATATGCATCAGTACACCTGATGCTCTCTGATTTTTCATTTTTTCACTTCCATAAAAGTATATCTCATATATTATACATAGTATGGTGGCTTGTTTCAAGCAGTTAAAGCAGAAAATTTGAACAAAGGCAGAAGAAAAATAAGTAAAGCTATATTAAAAAAGGACACAGCTTCGGCTGTGTCCTTTTAAATGTTGTTGTCAAATCAGATAAGATCAATGATGTAAAGTCTGAAAATGTTAAGAAGAACATCAATAACCTTGAATATCTTTGTGAGAATTTCAAGCATAACTGAGATGAAATCATCACATTCGCTGTTTTCATCTTCTGTATCATCGGGGTCTACATAGTCGGTATTGATATCACCTTGAGTTGTATCCTTCTGAATTGCAAATCGGTCAACTGATTCTGCACCGTTTTCGGTAACCTGATATGCATCAAAATAAAGAATACCGTCAACAATGCGTACAGCGGAGAACATAGGAGCATCAACAGAAAGGATTTTTTCTCCTCTGGGGAAGTATTCATCGGTGAGAGAAGTATCGTTTTGAATATAGGACTTGACGCCGCTTGTGCCTGAAATTACATAGCTTGTGCCTTCGGGAAGAACCTGAGTTTTGTATACATTGCCGTCATAGTTGAGATATACCTTATCATATGAGGTCTTGACATTGTTCACAAGTGAGCCTGTTCTCATATAAACATGGTCGTGGCCCTGGAATACCATATCGACATCAAGCTCAGGCATAAGAACTGAGAGCTGTTCACGGATTGCACAGACATCGTCATCCTTATAATGTGAGCCCTGTGAATATACAGCCTTGTGCAAGGCAACAAACTTCCAATCGGCATCACTTGCTGTCATATCAGCTTTGAGCCATGCAATCTGGTCATCGGAAAGGCCTTCATCGTCATTCAGATTTTCTGTGTTAAGAATTGCAACATGAACGTTGTTATAGTCAAATGAATAGTATACACCGCCTGTTGTATCCTGTTCAGGAGCATTGGGAAGGACAAAGTTGTTGACAAGAGCATTTGTGCCGTGACCTTCATGATTGCCTGAAGCAGGCATCATATATGTCTTCATCAGATTTTCTGATGCGGTGTTTAAAAGCCATGACCAATGCTTGAAATTATCTCCGTGGTCTGCCATATCACCGGTGTTGATGATAAAGTCAGCATCGGGATAAAGACTGAAGGCTTCTTCAACAACGGTTGCCCAAGCTCTTTCATATTGAGCCTCGCTCTGGCTCTGCGGGTCTGCCATGTGGAAGAAGGTAACATTATCACTTCCGTCAGCTGTGGTAATTGTACCTGTTTCACTCCACCAATCTCTGTCTGCATCACCCACACGGTAATAATAAGTTGCGCCGGGCTCAAGGTTTGTGAGCTTGACAATGTGACGGTTAATCGGGAATTCGTATGTGATGAATCCTGCAATACCGATGTCAATACCGGGATAAGAACGGGTTACCGTTTCGCTTGTAAGTTCGATGCTGAAGTCTGCATTTGTGGTTGCTTCGCCTGTGAATGTGGGTTCTGTTTCAGCTTTATAGATTTCAATGTCACCGCCGACGGTTGACTTTGAGAACCAACTGATATTTGCACTTGTTTTGCTGTCTTCGCCCATTGTTACGCTGATTGTTGTGGGAAGACGGTAGTTTTCTCTTGTGACAGCAACTTCCACATCTTCAGTGCTGTAAGTTACGCCGTAGTCACCCTTTTCAATGGGGTTGGAATCGCTTGAGAAGTCTTTGAGAACATAAGCAATGTAAGAGCCTGTGCCTTCCATCTGGCTGGGAGTGATATATGCCTGAATAGCAAGCTGATCAAGCATATCATAAAGATCGTCGTAGGGAAGAACACCAAGGGCAAAAATGGTGTCAACAAGATTCATATATGTGAAATCATTTTTGAGAACATAAGACAGCAGATAATTGATGCCTTCACCGAGACGTTTGCTGATTCCGTCATCGTTCATCAGTTTATCGAGTCTGATTTCAAGCTTTGAGAGGATGCCGTCTTCAATAACATCGTGAAGAAGAAGGTCAATCACAGTGTCAAAAACAACCTGTGTAGTTTCACCGGTTTCAAACCTTGCAATTGCATCCTGAACAAATGCATCGTCTGAGCTGTCTTCATTGCCGACTACCCAATATGTCATGGCTGAGAAAATAAGGTCACCGAGGTTACCGGGTCTTGTCTCGTCACCGAAACCGAGGGTGTCAATGAATTTTGTGCAGGGAATATCTGAAACCTGAATTGAAACGAGTGAATCCACAAGATATTCAATCAGATTATACAGCTCATCGGGATTTTCAATATACAGGTCATAAACCTGGCCGAGAAGATCATTGATAAACCACATAATGTTATCGGCTGAGAAGATGTTGTATCCGCCAAGGCTTATGCCGTCACCGATATAGGGCTCAAGGAATCCGCCGATGATGCTTCCAAGGTCAACGTTCAGAGTTTTGAGATATCCGTCAACACTGCCGGCAGCTTTGATGTCATCGAGTATGCCTGAAAGATAGCTTTTAACAATTGACATAAGGAAGTCTGTTGCATTAGCTTCACCGTCGTCGCTCAAAGCGCCGCCGTAAGCGAGAGCAAAAGCTTCGTTTTTATATGTGCCGTTTTCATATGTAATACCGTCAAAGGTGAACTGCTTTGCAGCGTCAAAGTCAATTGATTCAACACTGAGTTCACTTTCTCCGGTTTCATATGTTGTGATTGTGTGTTCTCTGTAAGTGTTGGGGAAGCCTGTGAGAGATGTGGTTTCAATATCATAAAGAACTCCGCCGTCATCGTTGATTGTTGCAGCGATGTCATCGGTGTGAAGATGACCTGTGAAAGCGTAGTGAATACCCCAAGAAGCAAACTTTTCAGCAACACCCATATAGTTGTTGAGAGGGAATGCGAAGGTGATGGAGGGCTCTGTTTCCATATGTGCGGCAAGACCGTGGTGAATCATAACCATAGGAGTTTTGCCGTCTGAAACAGCTTCTTTTGCAAGGGACTCAACCCAAGCCATAAGCTCGTCTGTTACCATACCTTCGGTGTGATATTGTTTGTTTTCGTCAAAGGAATAGATGTTTGAGTCGATGACGATAAGACGGTAGCCTTCTTCAAAGTCAACAGCATATGAAAGCTGACCCTGAACATTGTCGCCGACCTTTGCATATTCGGTGAAGGCAAGGTCATAACCGAAATCAGCATAGACTTCACGGAATTCAGAAACTGTGATTGATCTGCCTTCTTCTTCTTTTCCGTTTACAAAGGTTGAGGCTCTGGGACTGTTGATATCGTGGTTACCTGCGGTAACGATGAATTCAACACCGTACTTTTCTTCGTATTCGCCGAAGATTTTTGCAAGTCCAACATGTGCTTCATATTCGCTGTCCTTTGTCAGGTCACCGGGAACAAAGATATACTTAAGCTCCGGATTGCGGATAAGCATTGTGTCAAGTGCAGTTCTGACAATTGCGTCAGACTGGCGGTAAAGCTTTGAATTCATAGCGCAGTATTCTAACCAAGCATCACAGTCATTACCTGTCAGGGAAGCAGGATAATAGTGAGGGTCAGACATAGTTACGAATGAAAGTTCGCTTTTGATGCTGCCTGTGTTGGGTTTGGCAACTGAAGAAGTGGTCATAAGACCGAAAAGCATACAGAGTGCCAAAACAAGACAAAGAGCTTTTTTGATGTGTTTCATAAGTTTGAATCCTCCTTGCTGAGTATAGTAAGAAATATACAACCTTATTTTACCATATTAAGGCAAAAATTTAAATAGTTTGAGCGTTTAAAAAGTATTTTGTAAACCTATCCAAAATATATTTTGAAATTTTGTGAGAAACATAAAATTTCTTTGCACTTTGCACAAAAACGTTGGGCTGAGAAGGGCATTTTGAACAAGGTATTTTTTATGAAAAAGGTAGATTTAATTATTAAAAGATGTTACAATATATGACAGAATTTTTGAACGGAGGCTGAAAAATGCAAAAAGAAAACAAGATGGGTGTTATGCCCGTTAAAAAGCTTATAATTTCAATGTCATTGCCAATGATGGTTTCGATGCTTGTTCAGGCTCTTTATAATGTTGTGGACAGCATTTTTGTTTCCCAGATTTGTGAAGATGCACTCACTGCTGTTTCACTTGCCTTCCCTGCACAGAATCTTATGATTGGTGTTGCAACGGGTACCGGTGTAGGTATCAACGCTTTGCTTTCAAGAAACTTAGGCGCAAAAGACTATGACAAAGTTAACAAAATTGCAGAAAACGGTGTGTTTCTTGCCGTTGTAAGTTCGATTGTTTTTTTATTGTTCGGAGTTTTCGGCGCAAAGCTTTTCTTTGACACACAGGTGGATGCGGCATCTCCGATTCATTCTTACGGTGTTGATTATCTTTCTGTTGTTTGCGGATGCTCAATCGGTCTTTTCGGTCAGGTGACGATGGAAAGACTTTTGCAGGCAACGGGCAGAACAACTCTTTCAATGATAACACAGCTTATTGGTGCGGTTGCCAACATTATTCTTGACCCCTTATTCATTTTCGGCATAGGCCCGTTCCCTCGTCTTGAAGCAAAGGGCGCTGCCGTTGCAACTGTTATCGGACAGATTCTTGCCTTTATTATCGGTGTAATACTCAACAAGAAATACAACAAAGAAATAAAGTTTGGCATCAAGGGTTTCAGACCTGACGGCAAGATGATTGCCGAGATTTATAAAATCGGTGTTCCGTCAATTGCTATGGTTGCAATCGGTTCATTTATGACCTTCTGCCTGAACAAGATTCTTCTTGCTTTCTCTTCAACGGCTGCGGCTGTTTTCGGTGTATACTTCAAGTTGCAGTCATTTGTGTTTATGCCCGTGTTCGGTCTTAACAACGGCGTTATTCCTATTATTGCCTACAACTACGGCGCAAAGAATAAAGAGAGAATAACTGCGACGCTTCGCTTCAGCTGCGCCATTGCTGTTTCAATTATGGCAATCGGCACACTTCTGATGTGGTTGATGCCGGAAACTATGCTTCGTCTTTTTGACGCAAGTGATGATATGATGGGAATCGGCGTGCCTGCGCTCAGAATCATCAGCTCAAGTTTTGTTTTGGCAGGTGTTTGCATCAATCTCGGTGCGGTGTTCCAGGCACTCGGAAAAAGCTATTTTTCAATGATAGTTTCTTTTGCAAGGCAGATAGTTGTGCTTCTCCCCGTTGCTCATCTGCTTTCCCCATTGCGGAATTTATGTCTTTGATAGTGACTCTCGTTTGCTTTGTCTATGTTTATAAAACAATAATCAAGGTTATGCCTAAAAAGGAAAATGCAACACAAGAATAGCATTATGAATATTTTTTAAACACTTTTTTAAAATTTGTTGCAAACTATTCCAAAATCAGTTTTTTTGATGTATTATACGATTGTAAATGCATTTGTGTTTGAAAAAGACAACTTCTGATTCTCTAATATCAAGTGAAGCCCCGAATCTCCGGAAGGTGGTTCGGGACTTTGCACTTTTATAATTCCCCTTACTACTGCCTACTGACTACTAAAAAATAGCTGTCATTATGACAGCTATTTTTTAGTCTTTAGGTTCTGTTTCACCTTTTTTCAGTTTAACAAAATGCCTTATCAGGTAGATAATCGCACCTATGGGAATGCAGATAATAACAAGTTTGATAATCAGATGAATGGGGATATAATCATAAATTCCGTCGCCTAAAATAGTAAAGAGTATGACTCTTGGCATAATTCCCACAACCGATGCAATAAAATAACGGGGGAAGCGGCATTTTGATGCGCCCCAGAAAAGGCTGACAAAGTCGATGGGAAAAACGGGCAAGGCCCGGATACCCAGAAGGGTGGGGAAGTTTTCGTTGAGCTTCATATCAAGTATCTTTTTGCCACCCTTGGTTTTAGCAAGCTGTTTGTTGACATAATCTCCGCCGAGGAACCGTCCGAGATAATATGTGACGGTGACTTCCAACATAATACCCACGAGGCTGATGAGGCAGGCAACCCAGGTTTCAAATGCCATACCGATTGAAATATAGATAAGTGAAGCAGGGATGATGAAAAGTACGCTTTTCACAAGATAAACGCCCCAGATTGTTCCGATTGCAATTGCCATATTTGCACTGCCGTCAACAATGGCTCTGATGTCTATATTTTTCAGCTTTTCATAATTTATCACGGCAAGAACAAAAATTGCCATTGCCACCGCAACACGCAAAAGAGCGAGAAGAGTTGCTTTTGTTTTGTAATTCATATATCCACCTCTGTTTGCGAAAGTTATTCTATTATATACTCTTTTATCTTTGTTTACAAGTAAAATATTGGGCGCAGAATAAAAAAATAACAAGATTTCTTCAAAATTTTTTAAAATTAAAAAAAGAATTAAACTATAGACTTTTATTTTTTGATGTGGTATAGTATATTGGTATATTTTCAAATACCTTTAATTTTTGTGAGGTGTAACTATGACAATCAAAGAAAAAGCAGAAAGGGCCGCCGTCGGTGCAACACTTAACGGTCTTTTGAAATATGTTGACAAAGACCCGAAAAAGAACCTGACAAAGCTTCTTGACATTGCCGAAAAGCTGCTTGCGGGAACTTTCCCGAAGAAATATCTTGATGCAACAAGGGCTGCAATTCAGGACGGCGACAATGTGTATTATCAGCTTGCAATGAATATATTAAAAGACCTTGACAGAGGTATGGTCAAAAAGATGCTTCTTGCAATGGGACTTGGTGCAGGCGTCAAGGGTACAAAGGCAGTAAGAGAGAACAGAGAGATTTATAAATGCAACATTCCCTTCCTTCTTCTTATGGATCCCACAAGTGCCTGCAATATGAAGTGCAAGGGCTGCTGGGCCGCTGAATACGGACACAAGAACAACCTTACCTATGAAGAAATGTCATCTGTTGTGTCTCAGGGCAGAGAAATCGGCACACATCTTTATATGTTCACAGGCGGTGAACCGCTTATCAGAAAAGATGATATCATCAAGCTTTGTGAGACTTATCCCGACTGTGCCTTCCTTGCCTATACAAACGGTACTCTCATTGATGAAAAGTTCTGTGACGATATGGTGAGAGTGGGCAACTTTGCTGTTGCAATTTCAGTTGAGGGCGAAGAGAAGGTCAGTGACGAGCGCCGTGGCGAAGGCCATTATCAGAAGGCTGTTGAAGCGATGAAGCTTCTCAAAAAGAAGGGCTGCCTTTTCGGTATCTCCGTTTGCTACACGAGAGATAACATTTACAGTGTTACAAGTGACGAATTCCTTGACAAAATGGTTGATCTCGGTGTCAAGTTCGGACTTTATTTCAACTATATGCCTGTCGGTCACGATTCACCGGCAGACCTTATTCCCACTCCTGAGCAGAGAGAATATATCTATTACCGTATGAAGGAGCTTCGCAACTCAAAAACAGGTAAGCCTATGTTCTTTATGGACTTCCAGAGTGACGGTGAATATGTCGGCGGCTGTATTGCAGGCGGCAGAAACTATTTCCATATCAACTCAGCAGGTGATATGGAGCCTTGCGTATTCATTCACTTCTCAGACTCCAACATCAGAACTCATACCCTTCTTGAAGGTCTCAGAAATCCGCTGTTTATGGCTTTCAGACACGACCAGCCCTTTAATGATAATCACCTGAGGCCCTGCCCGATGCTTGAAAACCCCGAAAAGCTCAGGGACATCTGTGCGAGAACGGGCGTCAAGTCCACAAACCTTATCCGTGAGGAAACTGCAGATATGCTTTGCAGCAAGTGCGATAAGTTTGCAAAGGAATGGGCACCCAAGGCAGAGGAAATCTGGAAAATCAACAAACACCCCAACCCCAAGACACAGTATTACAGAGATACTCCCGAGGGCAGAGCAGAGTTCGGAACAAAAGAATAAATAATTATTGCAGGGCGTCCATTGGGCGTTCTGCGCCTCTTTTTTTGCAGAGGGTACAGCCCTCTAATTAATTCAGGGGGATTATGCTGATGGAATATTTAGCAATGCTTGTTTTAGTTCTTATTGTAGCAACAGGCATATGATAAGCATAAAAACGAACATAAAAAAATAACCGCCATACCCTGAAAAGTTAGCGGTTATTTTTTAACACAATTTTTTGAGAGTGTAACCGTCTATCGGTTACACCTCTTTACGTCTGTATTATGCATCACTCAGCTCCTTTTGTCAAGCAAAGGAGCTGTTTTTGTTTGTGCATTCTGCGGACTGTCGGTTGTTTTTTGCGCAACCTATGCTGCAATTCCGAATTCACATCAGCTGCCGATAAGGCCTTCTTTGAGTGAAACATCATATCCCTGATCCTTGTATCTCTGATACATATCAATGTTGTTGATGATGTTTACGATTCTGCCGACAAAGAAAGCAACGGGCTTTAAGTACCAGGCTGAGTTCTTATAGCTGTGGCCGCCCTCATTTGAGGTCTTTGTGATTGTCAGGCGGTTGAATTCTTCACCGCTTTCAACTGTATATGACTTAACGGTGAGTGTGTCGCCTTCAAAGTCCATCAGGTTATATACGGTTTCATCTTCAAGCCAGGTGTAGCCTGCATTTTCACCAACGGGAGGCACATTGCCGTCATCATCAAGAAGCGGAGCGTGTCTGCTGATTGAGCCGGAGGCGATATATACTGTGCCGGCAGGGTCTGTGAGTTCAGCATTGTGACCTGTTTCGGTGACTGTTTCTCTGCCGTAAATTACATTTGAAACGCTGTAATAATGGCTGTGACTGTAAAGACAAAGGTCAATGCCGAATTCGTCAAAGAAGGGAGTCCACAAAAGGCGGAGCATAAGATTTTCCGTGTCAAGCCAGGGCTCTCTGCCGCCGAACATATCGTGATGCATAACTGCGATAATCCACTCAGCATCTGTGTTAGCCTCTGTGGCGTTTTTCATAAACTTATAATGCTCTCTCATTGAAACATTGCAGGAGTCGAGAATAAGGAAGAGTGCATTACCCTGTCTGAACCAGTAGTCAGAGCCGATATATGACTTGAAGGTCTGGTCTGCTTCGTTGGAGAAGCTGGTGTAATACTTATAGTTAACACTCTTGCGGTCATGATTGCCGACTGAAACTGCAAAAGGAATTGATTTGATAAGTGCCGGGGCACTGAGGCCTTCATATTCAGGACGCAGACCTTCCGAAGCCTGGTCGCCGCCGGAAACGATAAGGTCAAGTGTATTACCTTCCTTCAATGCCTGAAGATATGCACTTTCAAGTGTTTCATTCCATTGATAGGCTGTGTCACGAACTTCGTTTTCATTTTCATCACTTTCGGAAATGTGAATGTCAGAAACATAAAGAGCCGTGAAGCTGTCCTCATCACCAACTGAAAAAGTGTATGTATCAGATGTGAAATCATCACTTACGCATTTGTATGCGTAAATGCCGTCTTCAAGATTTGTCAGGGAAACAGTAAGACGGTAGTCGCCCTGAGCCGTCTGTTTTGCCACGGCGTCAATTTTTTCAGTACCCTTGAGAGTTTTGAGCTCAACATAACCTGTCTGGGCATCGCTGTACCAGGCGATATTTCTGTCATTTTCGTCGCTTCCTACGAACATTGTAACTGCAGCTGCTGTTTTTTCGCTGTTCTTTTCCCAACTTTTGTTCCAGACGCTTTCGGTGATATCTTCAAAATCGAAGGCAAAAGCATTGACTGAAAAGCCGAGAAGCATAACAAGTGTAAGAACCATGCTTAAAAATCTTTTCATGTTTTTCATTAAAAAATCTCCTTCAATATTTTTGTTGCACCAAGATTATAACAGATTGAAGCTGAAAAGTCTATAAGTGATGATTATAAATTAAAAATAAAGCAGCATCACGCCAAACTATTGACAATGACGGCAGAATGAAAGTATAATTGGAGAAAGAAAGGGGCAAAAAATATGAAACAGAAAACCTTAACAGACGAACAGCTGAGAAAAAAACAGCTGAAACGTGAAAAAGAAATCCGCAAGTGGGAAAAGGAAAAGGCAAGACCGAAAAGGAATTACTATTTCGTTTATCTTGTTTTTATCATCACTCTGATTTATGCAACTGATGAAATTGCTTCTCAGATTGGCACGCTGATGAAAACGGAAATTGCCAATGACCTGTTTGCAAAGTACGGTGAAAGCTCAGTCGGTCTTCTTGATATTTTGTCAATTCTTGTCGTACCGTTTCAGGCCTTGGGACTTTTATACAGGCCTCTTGCTGACCGTTGGGGACGCAAAACCTTCCTTGTCATCAACACCTTCGGTATGAGTTTTGCAATGTTTATCATTTTTCTTTCGGATAACATTTTCCTTTATTTTATCGGTGCTTGTATGGTGCAGTTCTTCATCCCCCACGATATGCACGTCGTTTACATAATGGAGTCATCTCCCACAAAGCACAGGGCAAGGGTATATTCAACAATCAAGTTTGTTGCCAATATGGGTGTTATGCTCATTCCGCTTCTCAGAAGATTACTTCTTGAAGAGGCATCGCAATGGCGCAATGTTTATCTCATTCCCGCACTTGTGGGCATTGTCACTTGTTTTATTGCACTTTTATGTGCAAGGGAAACAGATGCATTCATCGATTCCCGTCTGCGCCACCTCAGAATGACAGACGAAGAGCGTGAGGCGGAAAAACAGAAGAAAGACGAGCAGAATGCCCAGGGCGGTCTTATTCCTGCACTGAAATTTGCCATGAAGCACAAACAGCTTCGCTGGCTTTATATCACATCGGCAATTGCAAACTTAGGCTTTATCGGCACAATCAATTATCAGGTCATACTCTCTTACGGCTATGCGGAAAACTATGTTGCAAACGGACTTTTTGCCTCTCTCGGCGATGAGGTTATGAACGCTGTCAGCGTAGGGCCTGTTACAACGGCATTGTTTATGTTCCCTGTCGGTTGTTCCTTCGCTCAGCTCATCATGGGTTACATTTCTGACTCAAAGGGCAGAAAAATGGCTGCAGTCACAACAGCTTTCAACTGCCTTGTCACATTCATCGGCTTCTCCATAGGTGCGAAAATGGCTCTTAATCCTTATCTCGTCGGATTTTTGTGCGGAGCTTGCATCGGCAGCTACTATTCAACAAACGATGTTATTATTATGATGATAGGCGAATCCTCGCCCACCAATCTGCGCTCATCAACAATGTCGGCACAGTTTATTGTAACTGCTGTGGGTGTTGCAGCTTCCTATATCATCAGCCTTCCGCTGATTACTATTTTAGGAAACAGCGTAACAGGCACCGTATCCTTCGCACTTCTTGTTCCCGGCTTTATTGCGGCACTTATATTGCTGATTAAGAAAACTCACGACACAAAAGGAATTGACATTGACACTGTAACAGGTTGTGAATGGGACTGATGTGACAAATAAAAAAGGGGCTGTTGCACGAAAGTGTGACAGCCCGTTTTCATAACACGCCAC
>CAYUVR010000037.1:0-19550 GCA_964448225.1 uncultured Faecalibacterium sp.
GCTTCTAACAGACAGGAGCTTTGGAAGCTGCTTGAAGATTGTAATATGCAATACCTTAATCAGCTTGAATGGTTAATCAGAACGGACACAAAGTATATCGGTGACCGCTTATATGTAAGAAAGCCTTATGCACAAAGCTTTTCTGATACAGTTAATCTTGACAATGAAATATCACAAGTAAAAAGGTCTTATGATATTCAGAAGAAGCTGCTTGACGGAATCTGTGCAGGATTCAATATTGAGTATGATGGATTTATAATCAATGACAGCAACCGTAAGACTTGCTATGATTTGCTTTATCGCTTATTTAGACGAGAATCTGAGCGTTTAAGAAAGCTTCAGAGTGACGGCATAAGCAAAGCAAAGAGCGAGGGCAAGTATCAGGGCCGAAAGTCAATCAGCATTGACGATACAAAGCTTTATGAAGTTTGGCGCAAGTATGAAAGCAAGAAAATTTCACTTGAAGAAGCAACAAGTCTGCTGAATATAAGCGTATCAACATTTTACAGAAGAATAAAGAAGTTTCAATAAAGTATAGCGTGCGGAGAAAAATCTGCACGCTTCCAAATATTATATTGGTATGAAATATTGACAAACGGTGTAAAAATAAATATAATATCTATGAAAGGAGTGATTACCGTGACTGCATACAATATGATAAAAGAGGGTTTCGGCTATGATGAGCCCATACTTGCAAGCGATATTGAAGCAATGTTTCCTGAGCGTTCAAGACCTTGGATAGACAAGACTATCAAAACAATGGTTGATGAAAATCAGCTCAAGCGTTTCTCAACGGGCGTTTATTATATCCCGAGAAAAACACTTTTCGGGGACTCTCTTTTAAATCCGCAAAAGGTTATTGCTAAAAAATATATAAAAAACGGCTTGGAAACCTACGGCTATGTTTCAGGTACAGCTTTGCTGAACTTGCTCGGACTTTCAACGCAGGTTCCCAATATGATAACTGTTGTTACCAACAACGAGTCCTCAAGAGGTCGTAAGGTTGCAGTAGGTAGTCAATACGTTTATGTTATGAAGTCAAGCACAGAAATCACAAAGGAAAACTGTGCGGCATTACAGCTTCTCGAAGCTGTGAAGATGATTGACCTTAACGACCTTGATGAAATCGAGAGATATAATCTTGAAAAGTATATAGATGATAATAATATTACACTTACAATGGTCAGTAAATATTGCTCTTTCTTCCCTGATTATGTATCTAAAAGAGTGTTAGGAGGAAGTTTAATTGGAATGCTTGCACGACAATAAAGAATTATTCAGCGATGTAATAATCGCTACATCAAACGCATTGAATATTGCACCTGCAATTATCGAAAAGGATTATTATGTAACCTTGCTTTTAAAGAGAATTACAGAAAAATGTCCCGATATTATTTTCAAGGGCGGTACATCACTTTCAAAGTGTTTTAAGATTATCAACAGATTTTCCGAGGATATCGATATTGGTCTTAACGCTGACAAAGCAACAGAGGGTATGAGAAAAAACTTGAAGACATCAATAAAAGAAGCCATTGATGAACTAGGTTTTGATCTAGATAATCCTGCAGATATTTACACAAGAAGTTATTATAATAAATATCAGATTAAATATCCCATAAGTGAAGCAACTGCATTTATCAAGCCTTACTTATATGTTGAAACTGCAATTTTTATGAAGCCTTTTCCTTTTGAGATAAGAGAGGCAGATACTTATGTGTACCGATTCATAAAAGAACAGAAGCAAGAACAGATTATTGAACAATACGGATTGAATCCGTTCAATATTAAAGTACAGACACTTGACAGAACATTTATAGACAAGATGTTTGCATTGGGTGACTATTATCTGACAGGCAAGACTAAAGGCTATTCACGACATCTTTATGATCTTTATAAAATAATGCCGGAGATTACTTTTGATAACAGCTTCTTTGAGCTTTATGACGAAGTTAAGGAAATACGTACAAAGGATGTTGACTGTCCTTCGGCAAAGCCTGAACAAAGCTTAAAAGAGTTGCTTGAGAAGATTTATGAAACGGATTATTTCAAGAGTGACTATGAGGATGTAACAAAAGAATTATTGTTTGAGAATATACCTTATAGTGTGGTTAAGAATAATTTGAAGGTTGTAATTGAAAAGGCGTTTTAGTTAGTAGAGGATTGTTATATGCTTGAGAAAAACGACTGGAGACTCTTAAATCAGCAAGAGTATTTGGTGAATGCTAAACTTAAAAAATCAGAATATACTAAACCGTCAGAAAAATGGGACCACGACCATTGTGCTTTTTGTTGGGACAAATTCAGCGAGAACAAAGAGGATTTAACTCAAGGCTATTGCACAACTGACCAAAAGTATTGGATATGCGAAGAATGCTTTAACGACTTCAAAGAAATGTTTGGTTTTACGATTGAATAAATAGTTATCAAAATTGGGGCTACTTTTAAGGTGGCCTCTCTTTTTTTATTTTGCAACACTTTCACTAAATCTGTCTACAAATCACCCCTTATAGTCTTCCCTTAATTGCAACCACCCCATAGCTGCACCCATAATTGAAGTGCCACAAACCCAGTAAAATAGGCACTTTTGGGATTTTGAAAAATTTTATGGTTTTCTCTTGACATTTACCCCTGCTGCAAGAAAAACCATTCGTGACTTTCTCACGGATACGGCAACAAAACCTGAGGATTACGATTTGATTTTAACAGGGGACTTAGGCAGTGTCGGCAGCGAGCTTTTGAAAGAGCTTCTTATGAGAGAAGACAACATAGATATTTCTTCACGTCATAATGATTGCGGACTGATGATTTTTGATTTGAAAAAGCAGGATGTTCACGCAGGCGGTTCAGGCTGCGGATGCAGTGCATCGGTTTTGTGCTCACATATATTGAATTCTATGAGAAACGGCAAATATAAAAATATACTCTTTGTTGCCACGGGTGCTTTGATGTCGCCTGTTTCTTCAAGAGAAGGCGAAAGTATACCGGGCATTGCACATCTTGTAAACATCAGGATAGGGGAGTGATTTGAATGAACTTTATTAAGGAAATCAAGTGCATTATGTGCCTTGTAAAATGCAGCAAGTATCTTTATTATGCCAAAAAGGTTCTTTGCTTTGTCACAATTCTGATTTCTGCTGCCATGCTTCTCGGACTTGCATCGGGTGACACTAAGAAAATGCTTAAGGGGATGATGTGATGGAAATTGTTTTAACTGTTCTCAAGGCATTCCTCGTGGGCGGAATCATCTGTGTTATAGGTCAGCTCCTTATTGATTTTACAAAGCTTACTCCGGCTAAGATTCTTGTATCTTTTGTTGTCATCGGAGTTGTTTTAGGCGGTATCGGTGTATATGAGTATATCGTTGAATGGGGTGGAGCAGGTGCGACAATACCTCTTATCGGTTTTGGCTACAACCTTGCAAAAGGCACCAAAGAAGCAATACAGCAAGAGGGTTTTCTGGGTGCATTGAGTGGCCCGCTGTCTTCTGCATCAACCGGCATTATGACAGCTGTTCTCTGCGGGCTTATCTGCTCAATTTTTACAAGAAGCAAAGACAAAAAATAAAATCTGAGACGGGATTTTTACCCGTCTTAATTTTTGCACTTTATAAAATTGTAAAAAAAACCGGTATTTTGCTTTGTTGTATTTATTTTTGCCAGGATTTATGTTAAAATAAAAAAGTAGCAATATTCTCTGATGAATTGAGGTGATAACTATAAAAAACAAAACAGTCATATCTGTTTGTTTTGCTTCATTTTTGGCGAATTTTTTGCTTTTTGCAACCAAATTTTATATTGGTCTGTCATCAAACAGCATCAGCATTTATTCTGACGGTATCAACAATCTTTTTGACAGTCTGTCGGGAATATTAAGTATGGTATGCTTTTATCTTGTTTTTAAAAATGCAGACCTTTCTTCAAAATCACGGGGTGAAAAAACGGAGCAGTTTTTGTCTTTTGTTCTTTCTGTAATCGTCGTTGCGGCAGGTTTCATTTTTGCATATAATTCTGCCGAAAGGTTGATGTACCCAACACCTGTTTGGTTCACTTTCAGGTATTTATGGATTCTTGTGGCAACTGCTGTGGTAAAATTATTGATGTTTGTATTTTTCAGATATAAGTATAAAAAGCTTGAATCCGAAGTGTTGAAGGTAATGTCTGTTGACAGCTTGTTGGATTTTTTCATAACGTCAGTAACGGTTGTGACATTGATACTCTCACAAAGCGGCACTTATTCCGTTGATGCATATTGCGGAATTCTGATAAGCGTGTTAATTATAATTTCAGGAATCAGAATGACTCTTTCAAGCGGAAAAAATCTGCTTAACCTCGCAGGCAAAAATCAGAGGGAGCAAATACAGAAGATACTTTTTGAGTGTGGCATCAAGGCAGAAAACACGCAGCTTGAGTTTTCAATGGGTGATGAAATGCGGGCTTATCTCAGCACGGATTCTGTTATTGAGGAAGAAATGCTTTATTCAATCAAAAAGCAGATTTTGGAACAAACAGGAATAAAATTGTATATAGTTAAATAAGGAGGAATAAAAAATGAAAGCTCAAACACAAGAAAAAGAACAAAAGCAAAAGAAAAAAGGCAGAGGGAAAAAGGCACTTAAAGTGTGCGGAATTATTCTTCTTGTCATTGTACTTCTCGTTGGTGTGGCTGCAATTATGAATGTTGTCAGCACCAAGGCTAACACTGAAAAGGCACAGTCCTTTGAACCGGTTGCAATTGAAAATCAGCTTATTCCGGAAAAGGACGAAAATGGTTATTGGACATTCACAACCGATGAAGAGTTCAAAGTGATTCAGCTGACTGACATACATATCGGTGCAGGATTTATGTCATCAAAAAAAGATTCAATGGCTCTCAATGCTGTTGCTGCAATGATAACTGCAGAAAAGCCGGATCTTGTTATTGTAACCGGAGATATTTCATATCCCGTACCCTTCCAGGCAGGTACTTTCAACAACCTTTCATCAGCAAAGATTTTTGCCGCATTGATGGAGAAACTTGGTGTTTACTGGACACTCGGATTTGGTAATCACGATACGGAAGCATACAGCTATTACAGCAGAGAGGATATTTCAGATTTTTACGGCAGTGATGAGTTTAAATATTGCCTTTTTGAAGCAGGGCCCGATGAAGTTGACGGCTACGGCAATCAGGTTATCAACGTAAAGAATTCTGACGGTGTAATCACACAATCATTCTATGTTCTTGACAGCCATTCCTATGTTGACGGTGACTATTTTGGCATTATGTGGAAATATGACAACATCCACCAAAATCAGGTTGAATGGTATAAAAACACCGTTAATGCACTCAACGAGCAGAACAATGAGGTATTAAAGAAGCTTGGAAAAGAAGAAAATTCAGACATCAAATCAGCAGCTTTCTTCCACATTCCTCTCACTGAGCAAAAAGATGCGTGGTATGAATATGCTGAAAACAACTTCAGTGACACAGAAAATGTAAAGTTCTATTACGGAGTTGCAGGTGAAGGCAGTAAGGTTGTATACTGCGGTATCGGAGAAGACGAGATGTTTGAAGCAATGCTTGAGCTCGGCTCAACAAAGGCTGTTTTCTGCGGACACGACCACTACAACAACTTCTCACTCGATTATAAGGGAATCAGACTCACTTACGGTATGAGCGTTGACTATCTTGCATATCCCGGCATTTATAAGGAAGGCTCACAGCGTGGCTGCACTGTTATAACCGTTACACCCGACGGCACACTTGATTGCACGGCACAGAGCTATTATCAGGATAAATACACAGGTCTTTATGAAAAAGAAGAGGTCACAATGCAAGAGGTTACAAACCTTGCATATGAAGAAATTAAATCTGAATAATTTAATATAAAAGGACTGCCGCCCGTTGGGCGGCAGCCGTTTTTGCAAAGAAAAAAAGAGCCGTTTTAAAACGACTCTTTAAATTCAAATGAACTAAATTATACAGCTGTTTCTGAAATGAAATCTGCATCGAAGCACGAGCAGGAAACAAAGTTCTCTCTGTCATCTGCGTTCTTAGCCTTTTTCTTTTCAATGATTTTTGTCACTGCAACATAGATACCTACGATTGCTGCTGCAACTGCAATGATTGCAGCCACAACTTTTGCAATTTTCTTGAATGTTTCCATAATACTGTCCTCCGCATAAATTATTACTTACCTATTATATCACTTCAAAACATTGAAGTCAATACAAATAGAATTTTTAATATTCAACTGTGTAAGTGCAGTTGTATTCACCGTGCATTTCCATACTTGCCGACTGCGTACCCATAAGAAAAATATCCATTGAGCCCTCACCGTCTGCTTTTGAAACCGGAAGCTTATGCTTGATGGAGACGATTCTTTCGTCTTTATCAAACGTCGCTTCAATTACCGTACCGCTGTAGTTAATGTTGAGATAATTTAGGGTTGCGCCTGAGGGCATTAGCCCTGCAACATCAATAACCTCAACGGTGGTTGCGTGGTTGGGAGCAGGCTCGTCTTTTGTCTGAAGCTCGTCAACAAGCTCAATCGTTATTCTGTAACCGTCACCGACAGTTTTTTCTGCCGTGGCTGACTTAACCGCATCGGCATCAAGCTTTGCATAGGCACCTAAGGGGGCGATTGCCGTGATTGGTGTTTCGCCTGTTGCTTTGTCTGTGCCGTTTTCAAAAACATATGTCAGGTCTTCAGGCTTGTTTGAGTTGAGAAAATTGCTGACATATTTCAGAACGTTGGGGTTGCTGACGCTGCTGCTGTCGCCGTTAATGGCAGCCTTATCAACGGTGAACTCAAGGGTTGAAGCCTTGCTGACAGTCATATTTTTTGTATCTTTAAGATTGTTTATTCCGTCAATATAGGCATCAATGATATTTTGCTTTCCTTGCGGAACAATGCTCTCAGTTGTGGTTTTTGCCTCCTCTTCAGCTTGCTTTGAAGCTTCAATTGAAGCCTGCTGGTCGATAAGCCATTGAGGGTCGCCCACGGTGACTGTTGTTGAAACATTGTTTCCACCCATAGTGTAAAAACCTGTGGTTGGTTCTTCTGTAGTCTGGGCAGTTGTTGAGGGGGCAGTTGTGATGAATGGGGCGGTGGTTGTCTGAATTTGAATTGTGGTGCTTTCAGCGTTTTTATCCTTTACGATTTTTGCGCTTATCATAAATGTGCCGCAGAAAGCCCAGACAGCTGCGACCAGAATAACTGAAATTTGTATAAATTTTTTCTGATCCATTTGTGTTGTTTCCTTTCGGGGTGGATGGCTTTAACAATTCAAGGGATACTCAAAGGTATCCCTTGATGTTGATTTTTAGGGAGTTGTCTTATGACTGAAGACCGTAGGTGAAGGCATAGCTGAAGCCGACTGATGCGCTTGCTTCAAGACTCATTTTCATCAAATCGTCCATACTCATAACATAGTCAGTTGACATTGTGGTGTTGCTGAAGGAGTAGCTCACAAGCTGACCGTTTGTGTTGATTTCCGCATTGATTGTTGTTGCACCGATTTTTGTGAGGGCATTTTCCATTCCTTCTGCACCTGAGAAGTCGATGTCTTCAAACAATGATGAGAAGCCACCGTGATAATATGACTGTGATTTATTGACTGATGTGCCGAATTCTTCTGCTTTGATGACTGCCTTTATTGTATAATTTCCGTTTGAAGCCTTGGTCACAGAAACTGATGAGAAGCCGTTTTTCCAAGCGGAAACATCATCACTGTTATAAATATATGCATTATAAGGTGTTGTTCCGTTTGGTTCAATATAGGTATAAAGGAATCTGTTGTTTGAAGCTGTTTGTGAATATGTGTAACCTTTGTTGAAGCTTACAGATTCAGAAATGGTTTCTGTTGTTGCCACTTCGTCAGCTGTTACTGTTGAGGATTCGCCCATAGCGTTCATAAACGTGACAACTTCTTCGGTGCCGGTTGCAGTAATTTTTGAGGGGAACAATGCATTGTCGGCAAAGTCTCTGAGACTGGGACACTCTGTAAAGAGTAAGTTCAAAACAAGTGAGGAGGCTTCTATTTCAACTTTATCTGTGCTGAATGAAGCTGTTGAATTACGGGTTACGTTAACAATGCCTTGTTCATACTTCGTTCTGTTGATAGCCTCTGTGAGCATAAGAAGCTGACTCGTTTTGCCTGTGTCGGAGGTGTCACTGACGTTGAGGGTTTCTGCTCGAACGGTGAACTGAGCGACCTTATCTCTGGTATCATCGCTTGTGTTGTTGAAGCCTCCGTAATTTGCATAAATTACATAAGTCTGCTCAACACCATAGGCTGTGAACATTGTGTGTTTTGTATCTTTGCTGTCAAAGGAATAAACAATCTTTTCATCTGTTTCTGTTGAGCCTTCACGGGGAAGTTCATAGATTGTGTAGCTTCTGATAGCTCTTCCGCTTGCATCGGTAGGCGCTGTCCATGAAACGGTCATTGTGTTTGTTGCCTTTGAAAGAGTGATGCCTGCATTGCTGAATTCCGTTTTAACTGTTGAAATGTATGTTGAGCCGTTATAAGCTGCAATGCTGTAAAGAGCACCTGTATTTACGCCTTGTGAATCATCACGGTAAGAAAGTGATGAGGTTGTTGTAACTTCATCCCAAGCGTGAGTTGTCGGGTTGTAACGTGAAAGTACATACTTTGTTGCGTTTGTAACCTTTGACCAGCTTACGGGAATTGTGTTAAGTGCATAGGTATGAATGTTGCTGACAGCAGCTGTTGCGCCTAAAGTATAGCTTGAATTTTTAACATAAGCTGCAACTGAAACATTGTACTTAACACCGGGAGTAAGATTGCTGAGAGTAAGAGTCAAATTTGTTGTGTCTGTTGAAGTTGTTTTCTTTGTACTCTGGTTATAAAGGTAAACACGATAACCTGCAGCACCCGAAACCTTAGTCCAAGAAACGGTGAAGGAGGTTGTTGACAGATTTGAATACTTAAGACCTGTTACCTGTGCCGGTGCGGTTGTTACAGAAGCTTCTTTTGCTGTTCCGTAAATCTTTGTTGAGCCTGATGTCTTATATGCTCTGACTTTGTATGTGTATGAAGTACCTGCTGAAAGTGAGGAGACGGTGTAAGTTGTTGCTGTTTTTGCATCAACCCACTTATTTGTTGCGGGGTTGTAAACCTGATAACCCGATGCACCCGAAACTGCACTCCACTTAACCGTGACAGCATTTGTCTTGATGTCGCTGAAGCTTACGCTGCCGGGAGTGGTGGGAGCTGTGTAAGTTTTGAGGGTATCTGACCATGAGCCCTTGTTGGTGCTGTTGGGATTTGTTACATATGCACGGATACGGACTGCATACTGTGAAACAGCCTTAAGACCGCTGATTGTGACACTGTTTGTTGTCACGCTCTTATAAAGTGTCCACTTCTTGTCGCCGCTGTAATCATAAAGATATACCTGATAACCGGTTGCACCGCTGACCTTTGTCCAGGATGCTTTCATTGAATTCTGAGTGATTGATGAAAGCTTTGCACCTGTTACCTGTGCGGGAGTTGTTGTGAAGGTGTAGCTCTTTTCTGAACTGTAATAAGTTGTGCCGCTGACCTTTTTATAAGCTCTCACCTTGAAGGTGTATTTTGTGCCTGCTGTGAGTGATTTTGCGGTGTAGCTTCTTGTTGTCTTGGTGTTTACCCATTTCTTTGTTGCGGGGTTATAAACCTGATAGCCTGCTGCATCGCTTGATGCACCCCAGTATACTGTGCCTTCGGTTGTTGAGATGCTCTTTGACTTGACTGTTCCCACTGCGGGTACAATTGTTTTTCCGCTTGCTGTTGAGCTGTATGAGCCGTAAACATTCTTTTTGGATACTGTTGTATAGGCTCTTACACGGAATTTGTATGTTGTGCCGAGCTTAAGTTTAGCAACGCTGTATGAGTTTGTGGTGACGGTTTTGATTGTCTCCCACTTCTTGCTTATATACTGCTGAACTTCATAACCTGATGCGCCTGAAACTTTTGTCCAGGTAAGGTTGATTTTTGTTGTGTTTGAGCCTGTTGCCTTGAGGTCTTTTACCTGTGTGGGAACGGGTTTGACGCTGATGGTTGATGTATAGTCACTGTAAGTTGTTCTGATAAGACCCTTGTCATAAGCACGGATTCTGTACTTATAGGTCGTACCTGCTGTGAGCTTTGTAAGTTTGTAGCTTACAGTGCTGCCTGAAGAGATGGTTTTGATGGTTGTCCATTTCTTGCTCTTGTACTGCTGGATTTCGTATCCGTCAGCACCGGAAACCTTTGACCAGGTGAGCGTGGCTGAGTTGTATGTAATGCTTGTTGCTTTTGCATTCTTAACGTTGCTGATAGCGGAAGCCATCATTATTGTTGACATAATGATGCAAAGGCAGAAGGTAAGCACTACTGATGATTTTAATGCTTTTTTCATTGAGTTATCCTCCATTCAATATTTATAAAATTGCTTTTGCAAATTTTACCATAAGAAAATGTGTTGTGTTGCGATTGTTTCGCTGAAGCTGTATTCTTGACCGTCGAGGGTGAAACGGACTTCAATAGGAACATTTACCATAATGTCATCGATTTTTCCGTTGTGCACTTTTGCACTGACTGTTGTGCCTTTATAAACACAACTTTCAAGCTTGAAAGTATCATTGTTTTCGACGATCTTGTCCCAATCGACAGCAGAAACCAATTGTGAATTTGCAACCGGAGCTGTTTCTTCTTTCAGGGTGAAGAAAATTCTGTAACCGTTGCCGTCTTCACTATAGCGTAGTGTGTCGGAAACGAGCTGTGAATATTCAAGCTCGCATGAAGCATTTTTCGGGGCAAGAACAGAAGAAACCGATTCTTTACTGCCTTTGTCAATGCCGGAAACGAAATTCCTCATTTCTGAGCTGTTTTGTGCCACAGCGGAAAGAACATCGGAATAAATTTCACTGTTTTCAGCGGTGACATCAGCTACCGTGGTCTTGGTGACAAGAGTGAAGCTGTCCTTTGATGCTTTTGAATTGTTGTAAGCTTCAAGGAAAAGCTTGAACGCTTCGCTGATGTTTGCAGGACCGGAGTTTGTTTTGACTTTGAGCGCATCTGAGGCTTTGCCGAAAAGGTTTGAGCCGCTGAGGTTTGAATATGCTTTGATTTTGAAGCTGTATTCAGTTCCGGGTTTAAGTCCTGTTACCGTATACTCAGTGGTGTTGACGCCTTTGAGTGTTGCAAGGGTAACATAGGCTTTTTTGCTGCTGTCATACATATATATCCTGTAGCCCGTCACACCGTTCAGCTTACTCCACTTGAGGGTTAGGTTGTCAACATAAACGGAATTTTCTTTGACGCCGAAATTTTTGACTGCTGCCGGCTTTGTTGTGAAGCTTACCCGTGCCGAATATTCAGAACTGACAGTATTCTTTTCATATGTCAGGGTTGACCTTATCATATACACATAGGTTTTGTTGGGTGAAAGAGATGAAACCTTGAGGGTTGTCTTCTCTGTTTTGCCAAGGAATGTGTATTTTTTCTTTGCGGTATCATAGCTGTATACCCGATAGCCTGTGGCATTTCCGGCTTTTGACCAGCTGAGCTTGATCGCCGTGTCAGAAACGGTAGCCTTGATATTCGTCACTTTTTCGGGGTAGAGAGTGCTGAAGGTGTAGGTTGCGGATTTGTCTGACAGATAAGTCTTGCCGTCAGATTTTGCATAGGCTCTGACAATGTATTTGTGACTTGAGCCCAAGTCGAGTCCGCTGACCTTGAAGTAGGTTTTCGAGGTGTTTTTCAAAATAACCCACTTTTTGGTTTGGCTGTTGTATTGATAAACTCTGTAGCCGGTTGCACCTTCTGTTTTGGACCAATAAAGTGTGTAGCTTGTTTCTTTGATATTTTTCTGCTTCACCTTTGTGACCTTTTCAGGAATTACCGTAACGGTGCAGACACCTTTTTCGCCGCTGCCGTCAGTTGCAGCACAGGTGATTTTAACCTTGCCGGGAGCAATGGCGGTTATTTTGCCGTCGGAGCTGACCTTGGCAATTTTTGTGTTGCCGGACTTCCATTTGACAGAATCACTATAAAGCGGCGAGGGAGAAAGAGTGTATGTAAGCTTTGCGGTTTCTCCCACGGTGAGTTCAAGTGAGGTTTTGCTCAGCGTAACGTTTGTTACATATCTGTAAGCAAGATTGACATTTGAAAGGGTTTTGATGTGAGTTTCTGCGTATGAGCCTTTTGCAACATAAGCCGTGAGCTTGTCACAGCCTTTGAAAGCATTTTTACCGATTGATTCAACAGACTCCGGAATAACAATCTTTTTGAGGTTCGTGCAGTACCAGAAGGCAGAGCTTGAAATTTTCTTAACCTTAGCCGGCAGCACAACTTTTTTAAGTCCGGTACATTCGTTGAAAGCGGCGGTGCCGATTGAAGTAACAGACGAGGGAATTGTTATGCTCGTCATTGTCTTTTTGCTCCAGAAAGCTTCCTTCCCGATGGCGGTGACAGTTGCACCGTCAATTTTTGAAGGAATTTTGACTGAGGCATCTGAGCCCTTGTATTCGGTGAGAGTGGCTTCGTTGCCGTTCACTTCAAAAACGAAGTCGCCGGAGGTGACACTTTCAGCACTTGAGGAAAAGACAAAAACTGTCGCAAGACACATAAAAATACTCAGAAACAAAACACTCTTGAAGATGTTTCTTTTCATAAAGTACAGTCCTCCAATTTAATTGTGTAGATATTATAACATACACTAAAATTAAATACAATTGTATATAGGAAAATTTAAGATAATTTTTTATTGAATTTTTTTATTGAATTTGACGAAAAATTTGACGGAATTAATGCGAAAATATAAAGAAAAAGAGACGGGCTTGACCCATCTCGTTGATTTTCTTTGTTGAAATTATTTTGAAGCGTTGAGCTTTGTAACAAGAGCTGACTTCTTTCTTGCAGCATTGTTCTTGTGGAGAAGACCCTTAGCTGTTGCCTGGTCAATCTTCTTAACTGCGAGAGTAACAAGAACTTCCTTGTCTTCTGCGTTTGCTTCAATAGCAGCGTTAGCCTTCTTAAGAGCTGTCTTAAGAGCTGAGTTAGCTGACTTATTACGAGCTTGCTTTGTTGCGTTAACGAGAACGCGCTTCTTTGCTGATTTAATGTTAGGCACGTTTTACACCTCCTCTTAGTTTCATGCAGAGCATATCATAACATCTTTTGAAAGAAATTTCAAGATATTTTTGCAAATTTGGATATACTTTTTTTAAAGCGACAACAATACTAACATATAATTGTGCAGATTGCAATACTTTGAGGTGAAAAAAATGAATTTTCGCACGGATCTCGCCCTTGAAAGGCATGAGTTGAGAAAGGAAGAGGACGACGGGAGTATAAGCTTTGAGAAGTTTGATGAAGAGGGAATCACCATTTCCAAAATCGAAATTCTCAACGAAAAAGGTGCAAAAAAACTGCAAAAACCAAAAGGAAAATACATCACACTTGAAATTCCCTTTCTCAAAACAAGCGGAGATATTCTCTCACCTGCCGTCGACATTCTTGCAAGGGAAATCAGATCTCTTTTGCCTCAAAAAGGAACAGTTCTTGTGGCAGGTTTGGGCAATGACAAAATCACTCCCGATGCTCTCGGCCCCGAATGTATAGGAAAACTGCTTGCAACAAGGCATATCAGCCCCGAAATTGCAAAGTCAATAGGCTTTTCTTCGCTCAGAAGTGTTGCGGGAATCGTGCCCGGGGTGCTTGGTAACACGGGGATTGAAACTGCGGAGATTCTTGAAGGAATAGCTGAAAAAATAAAGCCCTCTGCCATGATAGTGATTGATGCCCTTGCTTCAAGAAGCCTTGAAAGGCTGGGTACAACAATTCAGATGAGTGACACAGGCGTTTCACCGGGGGCGGGAGTGGGTAACAAACGAAGCCGGATTGACGAAAAAAGCGTGGGGGTACCCGTTGTTGCAATCGGAGTTCCTACGGTGGTTGACGGTGCTACGATGACACTTGATATTCTTGAAAAAATAGGCGTTGACATTGACCTTAGTGTAAAAGAAAAGCACCTGAAAGCACAGCGCTCTGTGATGGTGACACCAAAGGAAATTGACAATGTAATCACCCGTGCGGCAGGGTTCATTGCCCTTGGAATAAATAAGGCATTGCAGCCTCATATTCCGGCAGAGGACATAGTTGCGATAGTGGGGTAATTTTTAAAGGAAAAGCAGAATAGAATTATAAAAAAAGAAATTTATGAAAACGGAGAAAGATATGAAAAGAAAAGAAATTCTGCTTTTTAAAATTACTGCTTTTGTGGTTGTTGCAGCGATTTTTGCCGGCATTTTTGCACTATTTAAAGACAGCCTCATAAGCCTTGGTGCGGACATCATTCTTCTTTCTGCAAAAAGCTATCTGCCGGATAAAGGTATAACCTTTGTGACAGAAACCGAGGAAACAAGGATTACTGAGGAAGAACTCGAAAGTGAAGAGACTACAGCTGTGGAAAATGTTACCACCCAAGTGACAACAACCGAAAAACCGCAGACTGTAAATGTCAGTAAAACCGAGGAAACTGAAGTTTCACTTACCGATGTTGACGAAGATATACTCAAAATTATTGAAGAAAAAACCAAGACCGCCGATGAAGACAAAAAAGACGGCGACATTGCAGAATATAAATATGTCAATGACGGAGTCACCGATAAATTCGGTTCTATCCGTGTGAAAAATGTTAACCAAACGGATATCAACATAGAAAAAAAGCTGAGTGAAAAAATTGATTTGAGTGTCGATAAGGAAAAGCCTGCCGTTCTGATTTTTCACACCCACACAACGGAAACTTATCAGATTCTTGACAGGGGATTTTATGAACAAGGCTTTATGACAAGAACCGATGACAGCTCAAAAAATATGATAAGAGTGGGCGAAGCCATCTGCGAACAGATTGAAAAAGCAGGGTATAAGGTGATTCACGACACTGAGATTCACGACAGTACCTATTCGGGTGCTTACAGCCACTCGAGAAAGAGCGTGGAAGAATATCTGAAAGAGTATCCGTCAATTCAGATTGTGTTAGATATTCACAGAGATGCAATTCAGCGAACTGACGGCACAAAAGTGAAGCCTACTGCTGTGATAAACGGCAAAAAGGCAGCTCAGGTGATGATTATCAGCGGCTGTCAGGAGGACGGAAACGGTGTGGAAAACTTCTCCGATTGGGAGTACAATCTGACTTTTGCCGTTCACCTTCAGAATAAACTCGAACAGCTTTTTGAAGGCATAACAAGACCTCTTTATTTCTGTCCGAGAAGCTATAATATGAATCTCACTCATTGCTCACTTCTGGTTGAAGTCGGCTCAGATTCCAACACCCTTGACGAAGCGGTTTATACAGGCAAATGTATAGGCGTTGCCGTCTCAGAAATACTTAAAGATTATGAGGAGTAAACAGAATGTACAAAGAAATGAAAAACCTGATCGGACAGTTCTTGTTTTTCAGCGTTGTTATAGCCTGTGTCGTTCTTTTCTTCTGCGGCAGTATTACGGCGGCACAAAGAACGGCATATAACGCCTATCTCAGAGAATATGCGGTTCTGAGTATGAGCAATCAGGGAGAAAAGGTTAAAATGGAAGGCCTTTCAAAGGAAATATCCTTTACCGTGCCCGAAAAAGCACAGGTGGAAAAATACTTCCGTTATATGAAGCTTACACCTTTGGCGTCAGTTGTTTTCTTTTTTGAAAGTGCTGAGGATATATTGTCAGAAATTTTCCCCAATGTATTGACATAAGGGCGAAATAGTGCTAAACTTAGCAAAACCGAATATTTCATTTATGATAGAGGCGCAATTCATCATGAGTAGCTTCCCTCAGGAAAAGGAACAACGCAAGTTCTTTACGGGAAAGGAAAGGGATGGTTGCCGAAGGGGTCAGGCGAAAGACCACCTGGGCGGTTAAAATAAGATTTGACCGACTGTCGCATTTGCGGAGTGCTATTGTAATTGTAAAATAACAGCTCTCAGGCTGTGTTTGCAGATATTTTAACACTCGACGCAAAATCGAGTGTTTTTTTATAGCGAAATGATAGCTGAATCTTCGGGAATTTTATTCAAAAAGGAGCAGACAAAAAAATGAACAGAACACCAATTTTTGAAGGAGCAGCAACAGCTCTCATCACACCGCTTAACGAAAACGGAGTAGATTATCCCAAATTCAAAGAGCTTATCGAATGGCAGATTGAAGAAGGTATTGATGCCCTTGTTATTGCAGGTACATCAGGCGAAGGCTCAACTCTCACCGACGAGGAACACAAAGAGGTTCTGCGTTTTTCAGTTGAAGTTGCAAATGGCAGAGTACCCATTATTGCAGGTACAGGCTCAAATGATACAGCATATGCAATTGAACTTACAAAATACGCTTGCGAAGCGGGCTGTGACGCTATGCTTGTTGTTACACCTTATTACAACAAGGCAACTCAGAAGGGCCTTATCAAGATGTTCACTGCAATTGCTGATGTCAGCACAAAGCCCATCATTCTTTATAATGTACCCTCAAGAACAGGTATCAACATTGAGCCCAAGACCTACGCCGTTCTTGCTGAGCATCCGATGATTAAGGGTATCAAGGAAGCAAACGGAAGCATTGATAAAATTGTTGAAACAATGGCTCTTTGCGGAGATAAATTAGATCTTTATTCAGGTAACGATGACCAGATTGTTCCTCTTATGTCAGTCGGCGGTAAGGGCGTAATTTCCGTTCTTTCAAATCTTCTTCCCAAAGAGACCTCCGAAATGTGCCATAAGTTCCTTGACGGCGATGTTAAGGGTGCGGCTCAGATGCAGTTCGATTTCTTCCCCCTTGTCAAGGCTCTTTTCAGCGAGGTCAATCCTATTCCCGCAAAGGCTGCGATGGCTGCAATGGGTTACTGCGAAGATTATGTAAGACTTCCCCTTACTCCTATGGAAGAAGACACAAAGGCAGTTCTTATGTCCGAAATGAGAAAAATGGGTATCAACGTATAAGAAGGTGCAAAATGAAAATTATTGTTAACGGTGCAGGCGGCACAATGGGCAAGGCTCTTTGTGAAATAATTGCAAACGGTGAAAAGCACGAAGTGACCGCTTTTTGCAGTGCAGAATATATCACCGAGAAAGAAAACAAGATTTATTCCAACATAAAAGAATATGAGGGCGAAGCCGATTGCATCATCGACTTTTCTCACCACAGCGCAACTGAAGATGTAACTGAATATGCTGTTGAAAAGAATATTCCGCTTGTCATTGCCACAACGGGACAAACCGAGGAAGAAAAGTCAATGATTAAACAGGCAAGTGAAAAAATACCTCTTTTCTGTTCAGCCAATATGTCCTTCGGTGTTGCCATTCTTTCCTGCCTTGCAAAAATCGTTGCCAAGGCTATGCCTGACTGTGACATTGAAATTATTGAAAAGCATCATAACAGAAAACTCGATGTTCCCAGCGGAACGGCTCTTCTTCTTGCAGACAGCATTAAAGGGGTTAGGCAGGAGTGTGAATACAACATCGGCCGCCCTGAAAACGGCAAAAGGAAGAAGAATGAAATCGGCATTCACGCCGTGAGAATGGGCAACGAGGTCGGTACTCACGAAATTATTTTTGCAACAAACTCTCAGGTAATCACCTTAAAGCATGAGGCTGAAAACAGAGCGCTTTTTGCTGAGGGCGCAGTAACAGCCGCCGAATTTCTTATGAAAAAAGAAAAGGGCTATTACAATATGGATGATATTCTTGAGTAATCTGACACATCATATACTTAGGAGATGGTGACTATGAATATAGGTATTTACGGCTACGGCAACCTTGGCAGAGGTGTTGAAGATGCCGTGAAAAGAAATCCCGATATGACTTTATCGGCCGTATTTACAAGACGTAATCCGGAAACACTTAAAATTGCAACCCAAAACGTTCCTGTTGTGTCTGCAAGCGAAATTCTGGAGTGGAAAGATAAGATAGATGTGCTTATCATTTGCGGCGGCAGCGCAACAGACCTGCCCGAAATGACGCCTGCACTCGCTGAGCATTTCAATGTTGTGGACTCTTACGACAACCATTCTCAAATTTCGAAGCACTTTGCAAACGTTGATGAAATGTCAAAGAAGGGCGGCACAACAGCTCTTATATCCTGCGGCTGGGACCCAGGTATGTTTTCACTCAACCGCCTTTATGCTTCCGCTGTTCTTCCCGACGGATACGATTACACCTTCTGGGGCAAGGGCGTTTCACAAGGTCACTCCGATGCTATACGAAGAATAGAGGGTGTTATGGATGCACGTCAGTATACAGTTCCCGTTTCAGAAGCTATGGACCGTGTGCGCAAGGGCGAAGCTCCCGAATTTACAGCCCGTGATAAGCATAAACGAGAATGTTTTGTTGTGGCTGAGGAGGGTGCAGACAAAGGCAGAATCCGCAGAGAAATTGTGACAATGCCGGCTTACTTTGAGCCTTATGACACAACGGTGACCTTCATCACAATGGAAGAAATGAAACAAAAGCACAGCGAGCTTCCACACGGAGGCAGTGTGATCCGCACAGGCTGTTCGGGCACGGACGATGCACATACTCAGGTTATTGAATACAGCCTTAAGCTTGATTCAAACCCGGAATTTACAGGCAGCGTGCTTGCAACATATGCGAGAGCCGTTTCCCGAATGGCAAAAAAAGGCGACTTCGGCTGCAAAACAGTGTTTGATATTGCTCCTGCTGACCTTACCTTGTTCAGTAAAGAAGAGCTTTTGGCACATATGCTGTAAAAATTTTAGAAGATGAAAGAATGATAAAACTATGCTATGTGAAAATATCAGCGTAAAAAACTCTCACCTCAATTTTGCAGGTGTTGATACGGTAGAACTTGCTGAAAAATATAAGACACCTTTATATGTTATGGACGAGGACCGTATCCGTCATAATTGCCGTATATATAAAAATGCAATGAAGGAGTCCTTCGGTGAAGGAAGCTTTCCCGTTTATGCCGGAAAAGCCGCTTGCTTCAAGCGTATATATGAGATTATGAGGGAAGAGGAAATGGGCATTGACCTTGTCTCTCCCGGTGAAATCTGCACCGCTTATAAGGCAGGTTTTCCTATGGAAAAGTCCTTTTTTCACGGCAACAACAAAACTGATTGGGATATTTCTTATGCTATGGATACGGGTGTCGGCTATTTTATGGTTGACAATATGTATGAAATCAGAGGAATTAACCGTCAGGCGAAAGAAAGGAATATAATGCAAAAGATTATTCTGCGTCTTACTCCCGGTATTGATCCTCACACATACTCGGCAGTAGCAACGGGTAAGGTTGATTCAAAGTTCGGCATTGCAATTGAAACGGGACAGGCAGAAGAATTCGTGAAAGAAGCTGTCGGCTTTTCCAATGTGGAGATTGTCGGCTATCATTGCCACGTCGGTTCGCAGGTCTTTGATTCTGACGGCAGTGTTTATCTTGATGCGGCAAAAATAATGCTCACATTCGCTTGTGAAATGCAAAATAAATACGGTGTGCAGATAAAGATTCTTAATATGGGTGGCGGCTATGGTGTAAGATACACCGAAGATGACCCTCAGATGGATATTTCCGCAAATA
>CAYUVR010000038.1:0-19397 GCA_964448225.1 uncultured Faecalibacterium sp.
GGCTACTCGGTGGCTTTATTTTTTTATTTTGGGGCTGTCTTAGTGCAACAGCCCCATTTTTGTCATATTTGTCTTTAATAACCGATTGCTGTTCCAAGCAGGAGTAAACCGGCACAAGCAACAAACTCAGCTAAAAACAGCTTCCAGGCACATCTGATATACTTCAGATATGAAATGTTGATAATGCCGAGAGCAATGATTAAAAGTCCGTTTGTGGGGAAAAGAACATTACAAAGTCCGTCACTCAAACAGAATGCAACGATAAGATTTTGTCTGCCCACGCCTATCATATCAACAAGAGGAAGTAATATAGGCATAAGAAGAAATGCTTTTGCCGAACCGCTGCCGATGAAAAATTCAAAAACACTTATTACCAGGAATATGATAATGATAGCAATATATGGATTTACACCGCTGATTAAGTTGTGTACCCAATAAAGCAATGTGTCAATAATTTTGCCGCTTTTCAGGATATATGTAACGCTGATGATGATTAAAATAATCGGTGCACAGGGAAGAATTGTTTTTGCCCCTTTTTTGAAAACGTCCGCAAGCTCTTTTTTGTTAAGCCCCGATATGAAGCCTGCACGAAGACCGCCTACAGTGAAAAGAATTGCCATTGAAACCAAGGGGAGATATCCTATAATATCCGATAAAGTCTGGTCTTCAATGAAGGTGTTTGCAACAAGGCAGATTACTGTAACTGTGAGAACGGCAATCAACGCACTTACAAAGGCTTTGGTAGCCTGTGGAAGCTTCTGATTAGCCATTGCTTTTTCCATTTCTTCTTCATTGAGAAATCTTTTTCTGAGCTCGATGTCGCTTTCATAGCAAAGAGATTTTTTTGGGTCTTTTTCAATCTTTTTTGCGTATACAATAAAGAAAAGAGCGATTACCGCATATATCACAAGAAAAACAAGCACTCTGAAAAGTACACCTGAAAACATTGGCAAATCAGCCATTGACTGTGTTATGCCAACATTGAAGGGATTGAAGGTTGCAGCTGCATAACCGAAGGAAACAGCAATTAAACTGAAACCAAGACCAACAAAAGAGTCCCAGCCCAAAGAAAGTGAAATCGCAACGGCAAGCGGCACGAGTGTTACTGATTCTTCAAGTATACCAGCAAAAGAGGAAAGAAGCATACAAGCAAAAATCATAATGGCAAGAAGTGCATATTTTTTGTTTGAGTACTTTGCCACAATAGTTGACATTATATATTTCAGCACACCGCTTTTGTCAAGCACAAGGAATGTTCCGCCAATGATTACGATTATAAGAATAATCGCAACACCTGTCATAGCGTCTGATGTTGAATATATAAAGGTTTCAATCGGCGCTAAGAACACTCGCCAGAAGCTGTATCCTGCTTCTTCCCTTGCTATTTCATGGTAGGTACCGTTTATGATAGAGCCATCTGCAGCTGTATCATAAACACCGGTGGGCACAACCTGAGTGAGAACTCCTGCAAACAGCATAATACCAATCAGAAGAGCAGTTATGCTGATGATTGTTTTTTTGTCAATCTGAATTAAAGTGTTGTTGTCTTTTGACATCTTTATCTCGTCCTTTTTTATACATTGTTGTTAATTTCCATTATTTCACGTTCAACAAAGAATGCAAGGTGGTCGAATCCGCATTTCTTTGCAATTTTCATTCCTTCTCTGATTCCGCCACCTACATCATAAGCAGAGTGCGAATCTGAGCCGATGGTGATGTGTTTTCCGCCTAACTCTTTATATCTCTTTATCAAATTTTCATCAGGCATTGTTTTGCTTATCGGCTGACGCAAACCGGAGGTATTGATTTCAAGAACCTTGTTATTTTCTATCATTGTACAAAGCAGTTCATCGGTTGCTTTTGATATTTTGCTGTAATCAAAGTCTATTGCGTACTTCCCCTGAATTCTTCTCATCGGGCAGGTGATGTGGGCCATAACATCAATTTCGGGGCAACAGGCAATTTCTGTTAGCTCGGCAAAATAATCACTCATAAATTTATAAACATCAATTTTATCATATTCAATTTCTTTTATGTCACAGTCAAAGCCTTTTGGGGTATGAATACTTCCGAGAATAACATCATACGGTCGGGAGTTGACTACTTTTCTTGTCAGCTCAATGTTTGAGTTTGGCTGAGCAATCTCAAGACCAATTAAAACGAGCAGTTGTCCCTCGAAAGCAACCCGTGCTTTCGAACATTCAAAATATGAATGAAATGACATACTATTGTATTTCTGTTTATGGTAGACATCGATTTCACAATGGTCAGTGAAGGCAATCGCCCTCAAGCCTTTGTCAACCGCCTGTTCACAGATAAACATCGGAGAGTGTGTTCCGTCGGGGGAATTGTCTGAGTGAACGTGCATATCTATAATTCTTTCTTTGTTCACACTTAATCCTCCTTTTTAATATAATTTCACTAATTATATATCAAAATGAAATAATATGCAATATATATCAAAAAATATTGTATTATTTTTCAGGAAATATACAAAATTTAATATCGTACTACCAAATACTTACACTTATATATTTATGGAATGAACACAAAATATATTTGCAAACGCAAAAAGTATTTATTTGAAGGAGAGTGTACGAAATGGCTAAGAATTCAAAGGGTATGGTACCCGAAGCAAGAGATGCTCTTGACAAGTTCAAGATGGAAGCTGCTTCTGAAGTTGGCGTAAACCTCAAACAGGGTTATAACGGTGACCTCACATCACGTGAAGCAGGCTCAGTCGGCGGTCAGATGGTAAAAAAGATGATCGAAAGTTATGAAAAGAATATGAAATAATTTTGCTGACAGTTTGATATAAAAACAGTTAGTTAATTTCTTTTCCAACTGAAAGAGGCATACTCAATTTTATGAGTATGCCTCTTTGTTAATTATTCTTCATTTTCAAAGTCTGTTGTTTCAATTTCAACAACTTCAATCTGATTTACTTTAGGTGAAAAAACTTCTTTTTTTACAGATACTCTCGGCTCAATAAGCTCACGCTTGGGATAAGAGTCTGCCACCGTTTTTTGCTGTTCGAGTTCTGCTATTTTTTCTTGAAGTTCAATTAGTTCTGTGTTAACCTTTTCTTCTTCGGGTATTACAACTTCTTCGGAATAACTAAGGTCAATTTCAGAGTAACTTATTGTATTTTTCTTCATTTTGCTTGTTAACTTCAGCTTTTTGAGAAGGAAGAAAACAACAATCAGAAGTGCTGTTATGATTGTGATGAGCAATCCTTCATATAAAGCGGGAACTTGATATTTGAATTCAACGGTGTGATTTCCTTCTTCAACCATTATGCCGAGTAATGCTTCACCGACTTTGACGATTTTTTCTTCCGGTACTTTTTCACCGTCTATATATACATTCCAACCACTGTCATAGGGGATTGAAGTGTAAAGAAGAGAATCTTTTTCAGCTGTGATTCTGCCTTTGATATAAGTATCTTCAAACTCTTCTGTAAGCATCTGGTTTTCACTCAGTACTTTATATCCTTCGTCCATAATCTGTTGGTTGAGAGAATATGCAAAGAATTTGAGAGTGCCGTAATTTGCTTCAAAAGGTATATTTACCGTTATGGAGTCTCCGATATTATAGTATCCTAAATCAAGAACACAGTCCTGATTCACATTGTGTGTCATAGTGCCAAGTGGTGAATTAACTGTAAGATCTTTTGATTCAGCTCCTGTTACATCAAAGTAAATATAAATATTTGCATTTGTTTTAGCTGTCAGATAAATTGTTGCAGAACCGTCCATGTCGTCGGTGATTTTATCAAACGAGAAACTGTATGAACTGAGGTCTTCCGAGAAGGTTTCAACATTTGAATATGTGATATATGTGGGATCAAGTCTTTCAAAAGGACTACCGAGGCCGCCTGTAGCAAGGTTGAAATAATCTCCCTGCAGAGCAAATGGGTCACTTCCAGTATTTGATTTCCAACCGGAAATATATTCATCAGTTGCCCAAGAGGTAACATTTGAATCAACAAGGTAAGCAATGGGAAGGTAATAGTTGTTCTTATATGCCGTGTATTTTGAATAAGAAGATACTTGCGAATAATTAGGTGAAGCACTCAGAGCATCGGGTGTATAGTTATTTACGATGTATTTCATTGAGAACATCATATTATATACGGGTGTCTGCGGATTATAGGTATAACTGTTGATTCTGTTGCTCATCATACCTAAATCATCCTGAAGATTTGAAAATCTTTCATATGCCATTGACGAGAAAACAGAAGCACCGTTGTAATAGTACCATGAAGGATCCATTCTTGTGCGAAGGTCAGTAAGTTCCATACGGTAAAAGTCGCCATCTTCAATTGTGTCAAGCGTTTCCTTGACAGCCTGGAAATCGTCGTAGTCTGACACATAAGAATCCTTGCTGATAGTGATGCTTACGGTGCTTGAATCGCACATAACAGCTTCACTGCAGACACAGACAATCAGCAGAGCTGCAACAGAAATTGTCTGATATCGTTTATCTTTGAGAATAGCAAGAACAACAACATAAAGCACAATGAGAACAAGAGTGAGAATTACTGTACCTGTGGTGACGTTTTTTGAAGTAAGCTCTTCTGTGAGCATAACAAAACAAACCAGTGCTGCCCCAACAACTCCTATGTGGCGAGCCTTAAATTCATTCAGACGGATAAATGTCTTATAGGCCATTACAAGCAGAATGAATGAATAGATGAATGACTGACGGTATGGCAAATCGTTGGGGTAATGCATTCCGTGCCAGATATAGTTAAAGATATTTATATTGAAAGTGAAGTATAAAAATGTAAGAAGACCAATTGTTGCAACTTTCTCTTTTTTCGAAATGGATTTCGTAAAGAAGAAAAGGGGAGCGAGAACAAGAGTGAGAACACCGCAATAAACATTCGGCAGAACATCGTCACCGCTTGATCTGATTGTTGTTGTGAGGTTTGCGAGATGGTTGGCAAAAAAGTCGAAGAAAGTAAAATATGACTCGGGGTCTGTTGGGAAAGTGCCGGATGTTGCGGAACAGGACTGGAGAATTTTATATACAGGCAGAAGCACACAAGCCATCAGACCTGCAGCGGTCAATGCAGCAATCGTGAATATAACACCGCTTCTGAAAAATCTGTTATTCTTGAAAGAGAAGCCTTTGTTTTCTTTTGCATATTCCTCGGTTACCACAGAACCGAAACTATAACCTTTGATGAAGTAATAGAAGAAATATGCAACGGAAAAAAGGCAGAGCATATATGACATATAGTAGTTTGAAAACATAGAAAGAGCAAGACCGATGACAAATGTTTTCATTTTTCCGTGGTCGATTATTCTTTCGATACCGAGCAACACAATCGGAAGAAGCACCATTGCATCAAGCCACATAACATTCCAATAATAGGCAAGCATATAACCGCAAAAAGCATAAAGCACACCGAATGCACAGGTAGCATAAGATTGGCTGTGAAGAGATCTTTTGATATAATAAGTGAAGCAAGCGGATGAAAGAGCCGCCTTGATAAGAATCATAGCGGCAATTGCTTCCGTGATGTTTTTGTGTCCGAAAAAGACGACAATTGCACCAATCGGACTTGACAAATAGTTGAAATAGTTTCCTAGAAAAGCACTGCCGAGACCTGATGTCCATGAGTAAATGAGACTGTCGCCGTTGGTGATTCGTTCATAAAGTTCAGCAAAGAGGGGGCCGTACTGATGATAAAGGTCCATCCTCAAAATTGTATTATCGCCAATCGGAATCATACTGTTGCACATATAAATGACAAGCATTGTTCCTGCAGCCGCCAGAAAAGAAATTATTATGTATTTATATTCTTCCCAAAAGCTTCTTTTTTGCTTTAACATTTTTAGCCTTCTTTCTTAAAGTTGGATGTGATGCACATTTATAATATAATACTATAAATTATGGCAATCTTCAAGTCACTTTATATAATTTCATCGTTTGTTAAGATTTGCTTTAAAGTTGTGATTATTTCTTCTTGCAATAAAAGTATTGTTATGTTAAAATACCTTTAAAACAAATTCAGGAGTTTTCTTAATGATGAAAGAGGTTACAATATATACTGACGGGGCTTGTGCCGGAAATCCCGGTGCAGGTGGCTGGGGCACAATTCTCGAATATAAGGGCACTCGCAAGGAACTTTCGGGCGGTGAAAAGCATACCACGAATAACCGTATGGAATTAACGGCGGTTATTGAAGGCTTGAAGGCATTGAAAGAACCCTGCAAGGTCAAAATTGTTACCGATTCGCAGTATGTTTCAAACGGTATATCTTTAGGTTGGGCAAAATCATGGAGAGCTAACAATTGGAAAAAGAAGGATAAAAAGCCTGCACTCAACCCGGAACTTTGGGGCGAACTTCTCGATTTGATTGAAAAGCATGATGTTACAATTGATTGGATTAAAGGTCATGCAGGTCATCCGGAAAACGAAAGATGCGATGAACTTGCAGTCAAAGAAAGTCAAAAATTTATGAAATAAAAAAGGAAAGGCACCGCCTCTCCTTAATTATATTTTAGTCAGCAAAAGCATCTTGTACTGCATAGTAAGCGGGCTTGGGCTCCCCGTAAAGGTCAACAAGTCCCCAACCTGTTTCAATAGGACAATCCTCCTGTCCGCAAATGTAACAGGCATCACTGTCACTGTAGCAATAAACAAACGAACCGCAAAGGAAGTCAAGCTCTCTGATTTGAGCAATTGTGTCGGTGAAGAACTCAGCTTGATCTTCAGGTGTGTGTCTGTAGTCAGTCAGTTGATACCCACCCTGAATTTCTCTGTAAAGGTGATTTGCAAGCTCGGTGTCAAATAACTTATCGGCAAGTTCGTCTTCGTCAGCGTATTCAAGCCCTAACATATGCTCTTTGAAATCCTCAGGCAACTTGTCGATGAAAGCAAAAATATCTTCTCTTGCCTCATCTTCACTTTCAACACCGTAAGTGCGGAGAATTTCTTGCTTTTGTTCATCACTCTTTACATCACCATAGCCCATATAACCGAATTCGTTAAGGATTATCGGTTTTCCGGTATAGCTCCACAAATATCTGAGAATACCGTTATATATCCAGATATCTTTAAACATATTTTCAAAACAACCGAGATATAGGTCAAGTGCTACATAATCGCAATATTGAAGATAAGGCTGCATTTTTTCAACAAGAGTATAAATTGCACCGCCTGCACAGTTGAAGCCGATGATGATATCGCCTCTGACTTCATACATTGCTTCAAGCTGTATGCCTATATAATCAGCTGCTTGCTGCAGTGTTAAAGGCAAGGTGAAGTGTTCAATACCCATTTCATTGGTTATCTGAAAAGCGTGAACAATACCTTGCAGGTCTTCAGCAATAAATCTAGCATATTCCTGAATTTTAGCCTTGCTTTCTTCTTCTCTCGGGTCAAGGCCTGCTTCAATGTAAACATCGGGATACTGAGTTACGCACATAACTTTGATGCCGTTATCCGCATAACCTTTCGCTCTTTTTTTGAAGTTGATATAGCCTTCGGTAAGGTTTCCGTCTTCGTCAAACGGCAGAGAGGTTAAATCAAATCTTACCCATTCAATATTCGCTTCTTTGATTTGTCCGTAATCTTCATTAGGGTGGCATACACCTTTTATATATCCGCCTGTTTTTTCTTTAAGGGCTTCAACGTCGCTGCTTGATTTAGGCTTCAAAAAAGATGTCAGAGCGTTAAGTGCAATGTAACGGTATCCGCCGGTATCAACCTTGGGAAGAAGAATACTTCCGGCAACAATTACGACAACGATAAGACCGGCAATTATACTGATAAATATTTTAAGTCCTTTTTTCTTTTTCATATTTCCTTCCTCCTGAAAAACAATTCCATCATCATTTTATCACAGGTAATATATTAAGTCAATTTATTATTTTTTTGCTATTGCCTTGATTTATTCACTTGTTACAGTTATAATATAAAGAAAGGAACAGTAACAAGAAAGGAAGCTTTTATTATGTATAACAACGTTACAATTTTTGATCATCCTCTTATTCAGCATAAACTTTCAATTCTTCGCAATAAGGAAACAAGCTCAAAAGATTTCAGAGCACTTGTTTCTGAAATTGCTACTCTTATGTGCTATGAAGCAACAAGAGATCTTCCTTTGGAAGTTGTTGAAGTTGAAACTCCTATATGTAAGACAACCGTTAAGCATATTTGCGGCAAAAAACTTGCTGTTGTACCCATTCTCCGTGCAGGACTTGGTATGGTTGACGGTATAACAAGCCTTGTTCCTTCCTGCCGAATCGGTCATATCGGTCTTTATCGTGATGAAGAAACATTGAAGCCTGTTGAATACTATTGTAAGCTTCCGAAGGATATCGGTGAAAGAGATGTTTTTGTTGTTGATCCAATGCTTGCAACGGGTGGTTCAGGCATTGATGCTGTTTCACAGATTAAGCTCAGAAAGCCCCGTTCAATCCGTTTTATGTGCATAATCGCAGCTCCCGAAGGTATAGAAGCCTTTACAAAAGCTCATCCCGATGTTCATATTTATTGTGCTGCTCTTGATGAAAAACTCAATGAAAACGGTTATATCGTGCCCGGACTCGGTGATGCAGGTGACAGAATTTTTGGTACGAAGTAAGAATTATCTTAAATAATTAAGCACAAAGGTGTTGACATTTTTGTTCTTTTATGTTAAAATCCACACTAATATCACAAATGCGTTGACGAAATTATGAATTTTCATTTTTAGTTTCAGAGAGTCGGTGGATGGTGAGAACCGATACAAGGTGATTATTCAGTCTCATTTCCGAGCAGGACTGTTGAAGGCTTTTTAGTTGCGTAGGCAGTCACGGATGCCCCGTTATCATGGCTAAAGACTTGTCGGAGTCTTGAAGAGTGACTGTGTTCACAGTAAACAAGGTGGTACCACGGATTATATTCGTCCTTGAAATTACCATATCGGTAATTTCAAGGATTTTTTGTTATCATTACTCTTCGCAAAAGTGATACAAGTAACTATAAAACAAAAGGAGTTATTAAAAAATGGAAAAATTATCAATTGCTGACATTACCTTAAAGCAAGCGTCTAAATCAAACGACTACGCTCTCAGCTTCAGAGAGAAAATCGAAATTGCTAAGTTATTGGATAAGGTGAATGTTTCCGTTATTGAGCTTCCTCAGATTGTCAAAGAAAAAACAGATGTACTTCTTATCAAATCGATTGCATCTTGTGTTAATAACAGTATAATTGCTGTTCCTGTAAATCTTGAGCAGTCGAATATTGAAAAACTTGCAGATGCTCTCAAAGATGCAAAGCACCCGAGAATACAGATTGCTGTGCCGACATCTACTGTTCAAATGGAATTTATCTGCAAGAAAAAGCCTCCTATGGTGCTTGAAATGATTAAAGAGCTTGTTTCAAAGGCTAAGTCTCTGTGCAATGATGTTGAGTTTATTGCAGACGATGCAACAAGAAGTGAGGTTGATTTCCTTTACAGTGCTGTTGCTGCTGCAATTCAGGCAGGTGCAACAACAATTACCCTTTGTGATACTGCCGGTACAATGCTTGCTGATGAGATTTCAACATTTATTGATGATGTTTATGCAAATGTGCCTGCAATTGAGAATGTTTCAGTCGGTATTCAGTGCAGTGATGAAATGAATATGGCTTGCGCTTGTTGTGTTTCTGCAATCAAGGCCGGGGTCAGAGAAATTAAAGTTACATCAATTTCAGGTAACGAGGCTGCTTCTCTTGAACCTGTGTGCAGAGCTGTTAAGGTTCATCAGGACGAATTTGCTCTTGATATTTCTGTCAAAATGACTGAGTTCCACAGAATTTCAAAGCAGATTGACTGGATTGCAAATTCAAAGAGAAGCAAGAATTCACCTCTTGATGCCACTATGGGCTCAATTGCAACAGATTTTGTTCTCAATGAGCATGATGATATTTCTGAAATTGCAAAGGCTGTTAAGCTTCTCGGCTACGACCTTTCTCAGGAAGATACTGCAAAGGTGTATGAAGAATTCAAGCGTATCAGTCGTAAAAAGCCTGTTGGAGCAAAAGAGTTGGATGCAATTATAGCTTCGGCTGCATTGCAGGTTCCCGCAACTTATTTTCTTGAGTCCTATGTTATCAATAGCGGTAATGTGATATCTGCAACCGCAAATATCACAATGAACAAGAACGGTGAAAAAATCAACGGTCTTGCAGGAGGCGACGGCCCGATTGATGCTGCTTTTCTTGCAATTGAGCAGATTGTTGGTCATCGCTATGAACTTGATGATTTCCAGATTCAGTCTGTAACTGAAGGACAGGAAGCGATGGGCTCTGCTCTCGTTAAACTTCGTAATAACGGCAAGCTCTATTCAGGCAAGGGTATCTCTACTGACATTATCGGTGCAAGCATCAGGGCATATCTTAATGCCATCAACAAAATCGTATATGAGGAGGCATAAATTATGATGAAGCTTTCTTTTTCAATAAACGGTTGGAAGGAGCAGTCTTGGCAGGATTTTACTTCTCTTGCAGAAGAAATCGGTTTCAAAGGTATTGAGCTTCACAATGTACTCAATTCAAAACTTATCGAAAAAGACGGACCTTTCCACAAATATAATTCTGCGGCAACAATGCGTAAGCTGTCAGATGCAAGCATTTCGGTGCCTTGTGTTGATATTACAACAGATATTTCTTCTGTAAGTGTTAAAGAAAATGCAGAACACATTGTTGAATGTATTGATTTTGCTGCAAAAATTCGTGTTCCTTATGTGAGAGTTTATGCTTCCGGCAGTGCTGAGAACGCAAGAGATAATGTTATATCCTGTATTTCGGAGTTTATCGAATATGCTTCTGAAAAGAACGTAACTGTTCTTATTGAAAGCTGCGGAATGTTCGCTGATACTTCTGCTCTTCGTGATGTCCTTATGGAATTTGCTTCAGACTCACTTGCAGCTCTTTGGGATGTGTATCATACATACTGTGAACAGGGTGAGGATACCGAAGTTACAATTACAAACCTCGGTGCATATATCAAGCACGTTCATCTCAAAGACTCGGCTGTTATTGACGGAGAGCGTGAGTACTGCCTCATCGGCGAAGGTGAAGTACCTGTTGATATCGTTGTTAACGCTCTTTCTTCAATTAACTATAACGGCTTTATTTCACTTGAATGGAATCCTGATTGGATGCCAGATCTTACTGAAATTGATGTTATTCTTGCTCATTTTGTGCAGTATATGCAGAAATTTCAGGCTCCTTCAAGAAAAAAGAGTCATCTTTATTTTAATAACCGTGGTACAGGTAATTATGTTTGGAAAAAGGAAACACTTATCGAAAAGACTTTCTCCCAGGTGCTCGATAAGATGGTTGAGGAATTCCCCGACCAATACGCTTTCAAATACACAACGCTTGATTATACAAGAACATATGCAGAATTCCGTGACGATGTTGACGAATGTTGCCGAGCTTTTCTCGCTCTTGGTGTAAAGCCGGGCAGTCACGTTGCAGTCTGGGCAACAAATATTCCTCAGTGGTATATTGCTTTCTGGGCAGCAACAAAAATCGGTGCCGTTCTTGTAACAGTTAACACAGCTTACAAAATTCACGAGCTTGAGTATCTTCTCAAGCAGTCTGATACACATACACTCATTCTTGTTGAAGGCTACCGTGATTCTCATTATGCCGACATTATCGGTGAGCTTTGTCCGGAACTTGAAACAACAAAAGCAGGACAGCCTCTTCATTGCCGCCGTCTGCCTTTCCTCAGAAATGTAATTACAGTCGGCTTTAAAAAGAAAGGATGTCTCACTTGGGAGGAAGCAATTGAAAGAAGTGAAAATGTGTCCGTTGAAGAGGTATACAGAATCGCTGCCAATGTTGACCCCAATGATGTTTGCAATATGCAGTATACATCGGGTACGACAGGCTTCCCAAAGGGTGTTATGCTCACTCACTACAACGTTGTTAACAACGGCAAGTGTATCGGTGACAGAATGGATCTTTCCACAGCCGACAGAATGATGATTCAGGTGCCGATGTTCCATTGCTTCGGTATGGTTCTTGCAATGACCGCTTCAATGACACACGGCGTAACACTTTATCCGTTGCCTTATTTCACACCGAAGCCGTCTCTTGCCTGCATCAATCAGGAAAAGATTACTGCGTTCCACGGAGTTCCCACAATGTTCATTGCAATGCTTGAGCATGCCGACTTCCCGAAGACTGACTTCTCACATATGAGAACAGGTATTATGGCCGGTTCTCCTTGTCCGATTTCTGTTATGAAAGACGTTGTTAACAAGATGCATATGGACGAAATTACAATTGTTTACGGTCAGACAGAGGCTTCACCGGGCTGTACTATGAGTTCAACTGACGATTCACTTGAAGTCAGAGTAAGTACCGTTGGCCGTGCTCTTCCCGAAATCGAATGTAAAATCGTTGACCCTGAAACAGGTGAGGATCTTCCCGTCGGTGTAACCGGTGAGTTTGTTGCACGAGGATACAACGTAATGAAGGGCTACTATAAGATGCCCAAAGCCACAGCTTCTGCGATTGATAAGGATGGCTGGCTTCACACAGGTGACCTTGCCTGTAAAACAGAAGACGGAAACTACCGTATTACAGGCAGACTCAAGGATATGATTATCCGTGGCGGTGAAAACATATATCCAAAGGAAATCGAAGAATTTATCTATACTCATCCTAAGGTCAGCGACGTTCAGGTTATCGGTGTGCCTGACGAACAGTACGGCGAAGAAATTGCAGCTTGTATCATTCTTAAAGAAGGCGAGACAATGACTGAGGATGAAATGAAACAATATGTCAGAGACCATATGGCAAAACATAAGGTGCCCAGATATGTTGATTTTGTCGATTCTTTCCCGATGAACGTTGCAGGCAAAATTCTTAAATACAAGATGCGTGAGGAAGCTATTGAAAAATACGGTTTGCAGAAGGCTAACTCTGTTGAAACTGCATAATCGGTGGTGTTTGTTAAATGGATTTCCCGATAATTGACTGTCATTGCCATGTTTACCCTGATAAAATTGCCGACAGGGCAGTTGAACACATCGGCAGCTTTTATGACCTTGATATGCATTTTGACGGCAGAATTTCTTCTCTTGTTGAAAGCGGTAAAAAAACAGGTGTTCGTCACTATATAATTTTTTCCGTTGCCACAACCCCGCATCAGGTACATTCGATCAATTCTTTTATAGCTGAAACAGCAAAAAACAGCGGCGGACTTATGACCGGATTGGGTACACTTCACCCTGATTCAGAAAATCTTGAGGCTGATATTCAAGAAATCAAAGACCTGGGCTTAAAAGGTGTTAAGCTTCATGCTGATTTTCAGGAGTTTAAAATTGATGACCCTAAATGCGACAAAATATATTCTATGTGTGAAGGTGAACTTCCCGTTCTGCTTCATACCGGTGACACAAGATTTGACTTTTCTAACCCTGAAAGAGTTGAAAACGTTTTAAAAAAGCATAAAAATCTTACGGTTATCGGTGCCCACTTCGGTGGTTGGTCTTGCTGGAAAGATGCGGCTGAAAGACTGCACCGATATGAGAACTTTTACGTAGACTGCTGTTCAACCTTCAATTGGTTGTCACCGGAAGAGTGTAAAAGGCTTGTGCGCTTATACGGTGCTGATAAAGTGCTTTTCGGAACGGATTATCCTATGTGGAGTCACGAAGTTGAGTTTGAATGTTTTAAAAATATGGGCCTTACAAGTGAGGAAGAGGAAAAGATTCTTTATAAAAATGCTATGAAGCTCTTTTCTGTCGAACTTTAAATTTAAACAGCACTTTTGTCTTTTTGACAGATGAAAGTGCTGATTTTTTGCGGATATATAATTATGATTAATCAAATAAAACTAAAAGCATTATTTACATAAATATACAAATAATACTTGACAAATATGCAGAATCATGTATAATAATCAAAGATATATGCATAATGGTGTATTTGTTTAACTTTTTTATTCAAGAAGGTATACTATGAAAAAGGTTTTTATTGACGGTCAGGCAGGAACTACCGGACTGCAGCTTAAAAAGAAGCTTCTCTCACATCCGTTTGTTGAACTTCTGGAAATTGATGAAGAGAAAAGAAAAGATGCGCTTGAAAGAAAAAAGCTGATGAATTCAGCAGATGTTGTTTTTCTTTGTCTTCCCGATGATGCTGCAAAGGAAGCGGTTAAATTAGTTACAAATCCCGATACTGTCATAATTGATGCCAGCACAGCTCACAGAACAGCTGACGGCTGGACTTACGGATTTCCTGAGTTGTCTGAAAAACATTTTGAAGATATTAAAATTTCAAAAAGAATTGCAAATCCGGGTTGTCACGCAACAGGCTTTATTTCAATTGTCTATCCGCTTATTTGCGGAGATATTATACCGAGGAATTATCCGATTACTGCCCACAGTATCACGGGCTACAGCGGCGGCGGTAACAAAATGATAGGGGACTACGAAAACGAAAACAGACCTTCGGAATATGACAGTCCCAGACAATACGGACTCAGCCAGTGTCACAAGCATTTGCCGGAAATGCAGAAAATTACAGGGCTCGATGTTCTTCCTGTGTTTAATCCGATAGTGAGTGATTTTTATTGCGGTATGGCGGTTTCTGTACCGATTATTACTTCTCTTTTAAATAAAAAATTATCTGTCAAGAAAATGACAGAGTATTTTTCTTTATTTTATAAAAACAGCAAATTTATTTCTGTACATTCAGCTCCTGAAGACGGATTCCTTTCTGCAATGGGACTTGAAGGAACAAATAACTTGAAAATTTATGTTTGCGGAAATGACGAAAGAATGACAATCACGGCGGTGCTTGATAACCTTGGTAAGGGCGCATCGTCTGCTGCAATTGAAAATATGAACATTGCGATGGGTTTTGACGAAGCCACAGCTTTGTGAGGAGGCAACCAAAATGAATTATATTAACGGCGGTGTTACTGCACCGAAAGGTTTTACAGCTTCGGGTATACATTGCGGAATCAGAAAGAACCAGACAAAAAAAGATCTCGCAATGATAAAAAGCGAGACAAAGTGTGCCGCTGCAGCAGTTTACACGCAAAATAAAGTTTACGGTGCTCCGATCACCGTTACAAGAGAAAATATTTCAGACGGAACTGCACAGGCTGTTATTGTCAACAGCGGAAACGCTAACACCTGCAACAGTGACGGAGTTGAAAAGGCTAAAAAAATGTGTAGCATTGCAGCTGATGCCTTATCAGTCAGCGAAGGTGATGTAATTGTAGCTTCAACAGGTGTTATCGGAATGACTCTTGATGTGACACCCATTGAAAACAGTGCAAAAGCACTTGCAGGTCAGATTAACACTGACGGCGGTCATGATGCTGCTGAAGCTATTATGACTACGGACACAATTTCAAAAGAATGTGCCGTACAGATAGACCTTGGCGGTAAGGTAGCTACAATCGGTGCTTGCTGCAAAGGTTCGGGAATGATTCATCCTAATATGGCAACAATGCTTTGTTTTATCACAACGGACTGTGCAATCAGTTCTCAGATGCTTCAAAAAGCGCTCAGTTCAGTTGTACAGGATACTTTTAATATGATTTCTGTTGACGGAGATACTTCAACAAACGATATGGTTTGCATTATGGCTAACGGTAAGGCTGAAAACGAGCTTATTGACAGCGAAAACGAAGCTTACGAGCTGTTTTGTGATGCTTTGATGTCTCTTTCCGTTAAGCTATCCCGACTTATTGCGGGCGACGGTGAAGGTGCACAAAGACTTCTTGAATGTGCTGTCAAAGGGGCGCCTACTCTTAAAATTGCAAAAGACATAGCAAAAAGCATAATCTGCTCTTCACTTGTCAAGACAGCAATGTTCGGTGCAGATGCAAACTGGGGCAGAATTCTTTGTGCAATCGGATATACTCCCGGTGATTTTAAGGTTGACACAATTGATGTTTATCTTTCATCTGCTAAAGGTAGTGTCAAGGTATGTGAAAAAGGATACGGTATTGAATTCTCAGAAGATAAGGCAAAAGAAATTCTTTTGGAAGATGAAATCAATCTGCTTATTGAAATGAATCAAGGTGAGTCTGATGCGACGGCATGGGGCTGTGACCTTACATATGACTATGTCAAAATCAATGGAGATTACCGCACTTAAGGGGGAAAGAACAATGGCTGAAAATATGATTACGGACAGTATGAAAGCACAGGTGCTTACAGCTGCACTTCCGTATATTCAAAAGTATTACGGCAAAACCGTTGTTGTAAAATACGGCGGTAACGCAATGATTAACCCCGAACTCAAGCAGGCTGTAATGAGTGACATTATTCTGCTTTCACTTATAGGAATTAAAATTGTTCTCATTCATGGCGGTGGGCCTGAAATCAGCGGAATGCTTAATAAGCTTGGTATCGAATCTAAGTTTGTCAACGGTCTTCGTTATACTGATAAAGAGACTGCGGAAATTGTACAGATGGTACTCTCAGGTAAAACAAATAAGGACCTTGTGTCGCTTATCGAGGTCAGCGGCGGCAAGGCAATCGGCCTTTGCGGTATTGACGGTGCCATGATTAAAGCTGAGAAGTTGGATGACGGTTTTGATTACGGATATGTTGGCGAGGTAATTTCGGTTGATCCGAATCCTATTATTAAAGTTCTTGAGGAAGATTACATTCCCGTTATTGCAACTGTCGGCATTGATGAAAACGGTCAGGTTTATAACATCAATGCGGATACTGCGGCGGCAGAAATTGCGGCAGCACTTCACGCAGAAAATATCATTACTCTCACAGATATTCCCGGTCTTTTGAAAGATGTTGACGATCCATCGACTCTGATACCACAGATTCACGTTGATGAGGTTGAAGCACTTATCGACAGCGGTATTATTTCGGGTGGTATGATTCCGAAAATGAAAAGCTGTGAAAAGGCTATCCGTTCAGGTGTTAAAAAGGCTGTTATGATTGACGGCAGAGTACCTCATTCTATTCTTATTGAAATGTTTTCGGATGAAGGTATAGGCACGCTTATGACAAAGTGAGGTAATTTTATGAGTGAATTTGAAAAAATCAAGTCTGTTGACGAAAGCTATGTAGCTCATACATACGGACGTTTTCCTGTTGCAATTAAAGAGGGTAATGGTGCCGCTTGTTACGATTTTGACGGCAAAAAATATATTGACTTTTCAAGCGGTATCGGCGTAAATTCTTTAGGCTTCTGTGACAAAGGCTGGGTAGATGCTGTTACCGAACAGCTTAACACCTTGCAGCATATTTCAAATCTTTATTACACCGAGCCTTGCACCAAGGCTGCCGGACTTCTTTGCGAAAAGACAGGCCTAAAAAAGGTTTTTTTTTCAAACAGTGGCGCTGAAAGCAATGAAGGAGCTATCAAATGTGCAAGAAAGTATAGTTTTATAAAGTACGGTGAAGGGAGAAACAAGGTTATCACTCTTGTAAATTCTTTTCACGGAAGAACGGTTACTACACTTTCGGCAACAGGTCAGGATATTTTTCATAAGTTTTTCTTTCCCTTCACTGACGGTTTCTGTTTTGTTCCCGCTAACGATATAGATGAGCTTAAAAAGGCATTGGACGGTACGGTTTGTGCTGTTATGATGGAGCTTATTCAAGGCGAAGGCGGTGTTATGCCCCTGAGAAAAGAATATGTTAAAGCTGTCAGTCGGCTGTGCGAAGAAAATGACATTATTTTAATAGTTGATGAAGTTCAGACAGGCGTCGGCAGAACGGGAAAGCTTTTTGCATTTCAGAATTTTGACATACAACCCGATATCGTTACAACTGCAAAGGGGATAGGCGGAGGACTTCCTTTGGGTTGTGTAATGTTCGGTGAAAAAACTGAAAACACATTTTGTCCGGGTGACCACGCAACAACGTTTGGCGGAAATCCGGTAGCAACGGCAGGTGCTGCATACATTCTCAGCAAGATGGATGATGACTTTTTAAACGAGGTTAAAGAAAAAGGGGAGTATATTAAAGAAAAACTCCTTAAAATGCCTCACGTCGAAGGTGTTGACGGTATGGGTATGATGTTGGGCGTAAGACTGGAAGGGGGCATTAAAGCGGCTGATATCGTAAAGAAAGGTATAGAAGCCGGCGTTCTTGCACTGACGGCAAAAACTAAACTTCGTTTGCTTCCGCCCCTAACAATCAGCTATGACGAAATTGACGAAGGTCTTGCGGCAATCGAAAAAGTTTTGAACGAAATATAAAAGAGAGAGGGCCACCTCTCTCTTTTCAGTTACTTATTGCCCACATGTTTCTGATCTGGCTTTTAATTTCGCTGTATTTCCAAGCTTTGTTTGAATTGCTGTAGCTGTTAGGATCGTTTATATAAATCTTGCCGTCTTTGTATTCTCTGAAAACAACATAATGTCCGCTTGTTGTGAAATCACCGGGACCCATATTGCATATAATCGGTGTACCTGCATTGAGATGTTCTGCAATTTTGCTTTCACTGAGTTGTACTTCTTCAACCTTGAAGCCCAATTTTACAGCGCCTTGACTGAAGAGTATCCACGGCGAACCGCCGCCCTGGGAAGAATATCCGTTTTCGGTGGCAAATTCAGCCATTTTTTTCGGAGTCATATTGACATCCTGAGTGAGATAAAATGCGACCATAGAAAGGCAGGTTGGACCGCATCCTGTAATGGCAATATAGTCACCTGCATATTTCAGATATCCCCATTGTTTATCCCATTGCAAAAACAGCGGAACAGTATCAGTGCCCAGATATGAGCTGATATCAATTTTGTGTTTTTTATCGTGTTCGTCGGCAAAGGACAAAACATAATCTTCGGCATCCGGATTATTGTTATAAAGATTAACAATATTTTCAGGAAGAGCAGACAGGTCTAATTCAGTTGTTGTTTCCTCAGGAATTTCTGTGGTGGTTTGCTTTGTTATTCCAACGGTTGTTTCACCGTTGTCGATCATTGACACGGCAAGGCAAATCAGAACAACAAAAACAATCAAAGCATAAAGTACAATGAGTCTGCTTTTATCTGTGGGTTCATTTTTGCTTTTTGTTTGATGATTGTATTTATCCGGCGAGTTTCTTAATGGCTTATTCTCTTTCATTTTTCAATCCTTTTTGTGTTTATTCATTCTTTAAATGCTTTATTATGATACTATAAATTAAAGATTTTCGCAAGTGATAAGTGCACAAAAATTTTGTTAATTTTTACTGCAAAACGACAGTTTGTACTGATTTAAAATATTTAAGAAAAATCAAAAAAACAGTTGATTTTTTCATTTATTTAATGTATAATATTTTAAGTTATATATCGGGGTGTGGCGAAGTTTGGTATCGCGCTTGGTTCGGGACCAAGAGGCCATGGGTTCAAGTCCCGTCACTCCGACCATAGTGAGTATTCATAACACAAGTGAATACTCACTTTTCTTTTTTTACATTT
>CAYUVR010000039.1:0-18868 GCA_964448225.1 uncultured Faecalibacterium sp.
GTATGTTCCTTGATATGACAATTCACGATTTTGATATGGCTCGTTTCCTTGCAGGCAGCGATGTGACTGAAGTATATGTTAATGCAACCTGTCTTGTTGACCCTGCAATCGGTGAAGCAGGCGATGTTGACACAGCAATTATCAACCTTAAGTTTGCTAACGGCGCCCTCGGTGTAATTGACAACAGCCGCCGTGCAGCTTATGGCTATGACCAGAGAATCGAAGTTTTCGGTTCTCTCGGCGCAGCTATGGCGGCAAACGATACTCCAACCAATGTAACTGTTATGAACGCAGCCGGTGTTACAACAGACAAGCCTCTTTATTTCTTCCTTGAAAGATATATGCAGTCATTCCGTGACGAAATGGTACAGTTCGTTGACGCAGTGCAGAATGACAAGCCCACACCCACCACAGGTCTTGACGGTCTCAACTCAATTCTCGTAGCTCTTGCAGCCAAGAAGTCAGTTGCAGAAGGCAGAGCTGTTAAGATTTCAGAAATCGGCTAAATTCTTTATAGGAGTGCTGTCAAAAAGCACTCCTTAAAGTGTTTTTATAACCACAGAAAGGATTGAAACATATGGTTCTTACAATGGCTCAGGCTCTGGTCAAGTTCCTTGACAACCAGTATGTCAGCTTTGACGGCAAAGAAACAAAATTCGTTGACGGAATTTTCGGTATCTTCGGTCACGGCTGCGTTGTCGGTATCGGTCAGGCACTTGAACAGGGCGGTCACAACCTTACATATTATCAAGGACACAATGAACAGGGTATGGCTCACGCTGCTATTGCTTTTGCCAAGCAAATGAACAGACGCAAAATTATTGCCTGCACCTCATCAATAGGCCCCGGTGCGCTCAACATGGTGACAGCTTGCGGCACAGCAACAGCAAACAGAATTCCTTTGCTTGTTCTTCCCGGTGATACCTTTGCTTGCCGTCAGCCGGACCCTGTTCTTCAGCAGATTGAACAGCCCACAAGCTACGCAACAACTGCAAACGATGCTTTCAGGGCAGTTTGCAAATATTGGGACAGAATCGAACGCCCCGAGCAGCTTATGACAGCTTGCATCAATGCAATGCGTGTTCTCACAGACCCTGCTGACACAGGTGCAGTTTGTATTTCAATGCCGCAGGACGTTGAAGCGGAAGCTTTTGATTATCCTGATTATTTTCTTCAGAAGAGAGTCTGGTATATGGACAGACGAGTTCCTTCCGAAAGAGAAATTGATGCAGCTTGCGAAATGATTAAAAACAGCAAAAAGCCTATGATTATCGTAGGTGGCGGTGTTACTTATTCCGAAAGCTGTGAGTCAGTTCTCAAAATGGCTGAAAAATACAATATTCCAATCGGCGAAACACAGGCTGGTAAAGGACAGATTCCCACAGACCATCCTCTCAATATGGGCGGTTGCGGTGTAACCGGCGGTGCTGCAGCAAACGCAATTGCTAAAAAAACTGACCTTGTTATTGCTGTCGGAACAAGACTTACCGACTTCACAACCTGCTCAAAGTGGGGATTCCGGAATCCCGATGTAAAAATGCTTTCAATTAATGTTTGCTCTTTTGATGCCTTCAAGATGGATGCAACTGCTGTTATTGCCGATGCAAAAGAAACTGTTGAAGCTATTATGGCAAAGCTTGACGTATACAAGTCGGAGTGGACTGATGAATATGAAGTCGCTAAAGCGGAGTTCGAAAAAGAAATATACCGTTGCTATAATGTTAAGCTCGACGGAGTTCTTTCACAGACAAGAGCTCTTGGTATAATTCATGAAACAATCGCTGATGATTCCGTAGTTATCGGTTCATCAGGCTCACTTCCCGGTTGTCTTCAGAGAATCTGGAAGCCGAAAGCACCTTATACTTACCACGTTGAATATGGGTTCTCCTGCATGGGCTATGAAATCTGCGGCGCTCTCGGTGTAAAAATGGCAGTAGGTGACAGAGAAGTTTATACAATGGTTGGTGACGGCAGCTTCCTTATGCTTCACAGTGAATTATACACAGCCGTTCAGGAAAACAAAAAAATCAATGTTATGCTTTTTGATAACAGCGGTTGGGGCTGTATTGAAAACTTGCAGAACGGTCAGGGTACTGACACCTTCGGCACACGCTTTACAAGAAGAAACAATGAAAGCGGACTTCTTGACGGCGAAGTTATTATGACTGATTATGCTAAAATTGCCGAAGGCTATGGCTGCAAGGCATACAGCATCAGAACAGAAGAAGAATTATATGCCGCAATTGAAGACTCAAAAAAGCAGACTGTTCCCACGCTCTTTGATATTAAGGTGGGTCATAAGACTATGACTGACGGATACGATTCCTGGTGGAGAGTCGGTGTTGCTGAGGTTTCAGAAAGCGAGAGAGTGCACGAGTGCTACGAAGATATGAAAAAGAATATTGAAAAAGCACGTTTATATTAAATAAAAAGGAGACAACTAAAATGCTTAACAAAGAAAAAGTAAATCTTGCCATTGCACCCATTGCATGGACAAATGATGATATGCCCGACCTTGGAGCAGAAAACACCTTTGAACAGTGTGTAAGCGAAATGGCTTTGGCAGGCTTCACGGGCAGCGAAATCGGTAACAAATATCCCAAAGATGTTGAAACTCTTAAGCATAAGCTTGACGTAAGAGGTATGAGAATCTGTAACGCATGGTTCTCTTCACTTCTTCTTTCAGAAGGCTATGATGCAACAATCGAAGCTTTCATCAAGCACAGAGATTTTCTTCACGCTCTAGGTGCAAAAGTTATCGGTGCATCAGAGCAGGGCAACAGTATCCAGGGTAAAGATGTGAGCATCTTCGGTGAAAAGCCTGTTTATACTGATGAACAATGGGAACTTATTGCTAAGGGCTTCAATGAAATGGGTAGACTCGCAAAAGAAAAGGGTATGTACTTCACAGTTCATCACCATATGGGTACAGGTGTTCAGACAGCTGAAGAAATTGATAAGCTTATGGAAATCACAGATCCTGGCCTTGTATATCTTCTTTACGATACTGGTCATCTTTCATTCAGCGGCGAAGATGTAATCGGTGTTCTCAAAAAGTACGTTCACAGAGTTAAGCATGTACATCTCAAGAGTATCCGCAAGGATGTTATTGAAGATGCAAAAGTTAAGGGTTATTCCTTCCTTGATTCTGTTCGTGCAGGCTCATTCACTGTTCCCGGTGACGGCGACTTCGACTTTACTCCTGTTTTTGATGTCCTTGATGAAGCGGGCTATGAAGGTTGGGTTGTTGTTGAAGCTGAACAGGATCCTGCAATCGCAAACCCTTATGAGTATGCTGTTCTTGCAAGAAACTACATAAGAGAAAAGACCGGTCTTTAATATTTTAAAAATACAGCATACGGGATAATACCCGTATGCTGTCAACTTTAAGGAGAAAATATGAACAGCTTAAATTTTTATCATTTAACAGACCTTCATTATTATGCAAACGAAATAATAGGCTCAAGCGGCAAAACCTATGAAATGAAGTGTAAGCTCGACCAGAAATGTATGGCTGAAAGCGGTGCAATTGTTGATTCCGCTTTTAAATCCATCATTGAAGACAAAGAAACAGACATCGTGCTTATTTCAGGCGACCTGACATTTGACGGTGAACAGCAGAGTCATGATGCATTAGTTGAAAAGTTACGAATCTTACAGAATAACGGAAAAAGAGTTTTTATCACTTTTGCAACCCATGACTTTTATATGCACGCAAGAAAATACACCGACGAAGAAGGGGAGACGGAGCTTCCAAAATATACAAGAGCTGAGCTCAGAGCACTTTATAATGATTTCGGTTACAGCGAAGCTGTTGCTGAACACGAAAATTCTTATTCATACTGCGTTCAGCTAACGGATGATGTACGTTTGCTCGCTCTTAATGATGACGGCGATTTTGACGCTTTCTGCGGATATTATAATGACCTTTTATTCTGGATTAAAGAGCAGGTTGAAGACGCAAAAAAAGCGGGTTGTGAAATCTTTGCAATGACACATCACCCGATTATTGAGCCGTCACCGATTTACCCATTGTTCTCTCATAAGGCGATGCTCGGCGGTTATGAATTCACAACTCCCTATCTTGCAGATTTGGGCATCAGGTATGTCTTTGTCGGTCATACTCACATACACGATATAGATTATATTGACACAAAGAGAGGTAACAGGCTTTATCAGATAAATACTGCTGCCTTAACAGCTTATCCACTCGCTTACCGTAAGGTTGAATACTCTTATTCAGGTATGGATGTTAAAACCGTTCAGATTAAGGAAATTGACTGGGATTTAGGCGGAAAGGATGTTATCGAATATTCAAAGGAACACTTCCTGTATATGGTTAAAGGTGTTTTTGAAACTATTGAAAACGATTTTGAAACTTTCCTTGTCTTGGCTCAGGGTTTCAGCGGTGAAGAAGAGAAACTTCGCAAAATGCAGTCCGTTCTGCAAAAAATCGGAAAGATAGCAAATGGTTTGACCTTTGGAAAACTGTGCCGATTCTTTGGTTGCGGCAAGGATGTTGATGCAAGCATCGCCGATGCAAAAATTGTTGAGTTTATATGTCAGGTTATTCTCAATATGTACGGAGGTACAGAAAATTATTCTCCTGATACTCCTGAATACAAGGCTTTTATTGCAGTTTGCAAAAAAATCGGTAAGGTCGTAAAGCTTAAAGACCACAACAGAAATCCTGTTGATCCGGCAGAGCTTATGGCAGGAGTTCTTTATGACGGCGGAATCGATGACTGGAATGCATTGTTGGCTTAAAGCTTAGTAAATATAAAACAAAAAGCAACACATCGTGCTGCTTTTTGTTTTATATTTACTTTTCCCATTTCATAACGGTCTTACCGAAAGCCTTTTTAGTGTCAAGGTCAAACGCTTCAATCATATCCTTGATGTTTCTTACAGGCTTCACAACTGCTGCCATATGGCTGAGATATTCAACAATTTCAGGATGTTCCTTATACATCTCGACAGTTTTGATAAAATCTTCACGTCCGCTGCGGCTGCTTCCGAACATTCTAAGACCCTTTTCAAGCATCATTCTTGTGTTGATGGGGACCGGGTATTCACTGACACCGAGAATTGAAATTGTGCCTTCGGGATTGATATAATCAATAATCTGATTGATTGCCGCCTGCGAGCCGTTGCCGCCAACACACTCAAAGGCATGGTCAATTTTCATTCCTTCGGGAATGTCGCTTGTAAGATAGGTTTCATCAACAAAAGTGAAGTCGCTGAGCTTTTTTGGAACCACACCGAAAACGTATATTTTCGCATCGGGGAACATTTTTCTCAAGAAAATGCAGGTCATATAGCTGAGATTACCATCGCCCCAGACACCGATAATACCACGTCTTGCGTGAGCGATCTTGTCAAAACGGGTGATAGCGTGAACACTGACTGAAACAATTTCTGTGAATGAAGCAACCTCAGGATTGATACCCTCGGGAAGCTTAACAAGTCTGTCTGCTTTAATTGAAACATACTCCTGCATAAAGCCGTCAAAGCCGCTGGCTCTGAACTTGCTTGAACGAAGATAATTTTCCGCAATGATTTCGTCTTCTTCTGTGGGAGTGTTGGGAATCATAACAACCATATCGCCGGGCTTGAATTCGGGGTCAGGGGAGTAAATAACCTTACCGACTGCTTCGTGAATAAGAGCCATAGGTAGCTTCTGAGCAAGAACCTTAGGGTCTCTTGTGCCTTGAAAATATCTTTGGTCTGCGTTACAGATCGAAAGATGTGTAGGCTTAACAATAATGTCTCCGCTGAAAATATCGATTTCACTGAATGCAATTTCAAACTTTCTCGGCTGAGTTAATCTATAAACTGTATTAAGCATTGCTTTTTCCTTTCAGATAAAAATACTTATTTGTTTTCGTCCTCCAAAAGAGCCATTGCAACTCTTAAATCATACGGATATGTGATTTTGATATTGTGAACTTCACCTTCAATAAGATGTACATCATATCCCTTCATGCTGAAAATTTTGCACGCATCGGTAAGGATATCTTTTTCTTCTTCTGTAAGACTGTAGTATAACTCCTTGAGAAGCTTTGCCTTGAAAGCCTGAGGAGTCTGTCCCTGATAGAGCTTACTTCTGTCAGGAATGTTGCTGATGGTTGTTTTGTTCCTGCTCTCAACAATTGTATCTGTTGCAGGCACTACGGTGTCTGTTGCGCCGTACTTAAGAGCAGCTTCAACATTTTCCTCAATAATTCTTGCTGTTACAAAGGGGCGGACTGCATCGTGAGTAACGATGATTGTGTCATCATCGAGTCCATCTGTCTCTTCAATATACTTGATTGCATTCATAATAGTTTCGTTTCTTGTGTTGCCACCTTGAAGAACAACAACTCTGTCGTTTTCGGGAAGGTGTTTTTTGAGAATACTCTTTGTGTGGCTTACCCATTGATCCGGACAAAGAATAATAATTTTTTCAAAAAAGCTGTTAACATAAAACTTTTCAACAGTATGAGCAATGATTGGCTTATTTTTTAATGTGAGATACTGCTTGGGTTTTTCAAGGTTACCCATTCTGCTGCCGATTCCGCCGGCGGCGATAACTGCATATATCATATCTTTCACCTCATAAATAATATTTATTTTATCTTAAGTATTATACTATCAGATGCGTTTTTTGTCAATATTGATAATATTATTAAAAAAGCACCCGAATTATATCGGGTGCAAAATTTATATTTTTTTCACAAGCTCATGAAAATCGTCTGCACTCGGCTCAAGATGATAATCCTTCCTTTCAAGAGGTACTGCTCTTTTGTGTTTTTCATAATCATCACCAAAAGCAGTTTGAATAATTCTCTCGGTTGCATGTCCGTCGCAGGAACTCATAAATTTATTTTTGAAATCAATAACTTCCTGCTTGTTGAAAAGCTTATCAATATTGCTGATATAATCAATGATTTCTTCGTTTGTTTTAACTATGGGACCGGGGGTAAGCTCATCATAGTCGTAATAGAATCCACGCCAATCGAAGAACTCGTCAAGGTCGTGTGCAAGGAAAATCATAGGCTTTTCAAAAAGCGAATATTCAAAAATCAATGATGAATAGTCTGAAATACAGATATCACTGACGCAAAGAAGGGACTCAATACTCATATCGTCAGTAAAATCCATAGCGAAAGTACCAAGCAGAGATGCGGGAATTTTAGGACGTTTACGCACAAGTGGATGATGTTTTGTAATGAGTACATACTCGTCACCGAGAGCTTCGTGAAGCAGAGCGGGACTTAGTACATTGGGGGACTTTGCTTTAGCAACTCTGCCTCTGAAAGTGGGAGCATAAAGAATAACCTTTTTGCCTTTTGCTTCCGGGAACAATTCATAAAGATTTTCGTATGATTTGTTGATAAAGTCCTTATCATAGAAAATGTCAGTTCGGCTGCTGCCGAGGGGCTTTACAACTCCGCTTTCGTGAGAGTATCTCATTGCTTCCTCGTATGCCCACACAACTTCCGGACTGCTTACGGTAACGTGAGTATAGTTACGGTTAAAGGGGTATCTTTCCATATCCTTTCTTGAAGCACCGAAAATTGCGTCAGCAGTGCTGAAGCCAAATTTCTTGAAAGCTCCGCAACCGTGCCAAAGCTGAGTAACCACAGTTTCGGGACGGATATCAAAGTTACCGGTAACGTTTGTTGCTTCATCGAAGAAAACATACTTTGCTGTTGCAATATCTTTAACCATAGCTTTGCATCTTGCCCTGTATTCGGGACGGGTGACAAAGGTGTTTCTGAGGAAGTGACAATGAATGTCATAGTCTGTATTGGCATAAAGCGTATCATACATAATCTGGAAACTGTTTGTAAGTTTCGGAAGTCTGATTTCAACGAAGACGATCTTATTTTCGTCAACAGGTCTTTTTGAATATTTTTTGTAGATACCGGGATATAGAATTTTTAAAACGAAATAAACATAGTACGGGTCGGTCTTCTTGCGGATTTTTTTCTTGATTCTCGTCTTTAATCTTTTCAGTTTGTTTTTGAGTCTTCTGTAATTTCTGACGAAAAACAGATAAATTGTGTATAAAAATGTCGCTTGTATAATACTTTTGATTTTTGACAGCATCTCAATCTACTTCCTTAATTTATTTGATTATGTTATTCTAAAATAGTACTACAGACACAATATCTGTAACTTTTGCAAAATCAGTCACTATATATTCTATACCAATAAAAAGAATTGTCAAGTGGAAATTAATAAATGCGTGCAAATATACGGTTTGTTCAAATAATACTTTATTATTCTTGACATAACTTTCAAAAGATAGTATTATATGCTATAATACCTTTATTATGGATAATTATGTTTAAAGTGAATTAAAAAAGACATTATTATTATATATTTCAGTAACGAAACAATAACAAAAATTTCAGAAAAGGAGGTTTTTAATTTAAATGAGCGAAAAAAATCAAAAGACTCAGAAAAATATTAACAGCTCAAAGATTCACAGTAATCAGAATTCCGCAAAAAAACAGAAGACTCAAAATAAAACTACAGCTAAAACAAGTGATTCACGCAATTATAACAAAGGAAAATCAAAACCGTTTTATTATAAAAAGAAGAAAAACAAGATGCAGGATAAGAAAAAGAAAACGCAGCAAACTGTGAAGCCCATCAGAATTGCATTCCTTGGCGGTCTCAATGAGGTCGGTAAGAACATTACAATGTTTGAATACAACAATGATATAATTCTTGTTGACTGCGGACTTGCTTTCCCTGATGAAGATATGCCGGGTATTGACCTTGTAATTCCGGATTTCAGTTATATTCAGAATAATGCTGATAAGGTTATGGGTATATTCATAACGCACGGACATGAAGATCATATCGGCTCACTTGCCTATCTTCTTAAAACAGTCAATGTTCCCGTTTACAGCACAAGACTTACTAACGGACTTATTGAAGGCAAGCTTAAAGAACACGGACTTTTAAACAGTGCAAAGCTCAATGTTGTAAAGCCCGGAGAGTCAGTCAGACTCGGTGCTTTTGAGGTTGAATTTATACACGTTAACCACTCGATTCCCGATGCAGTCGGTCTTGCAATCAAATCGGCCGGAGGCACAATTATACACACCGGGGACTTTAAAATCGACACAACGCCTATTGATGGCGAAATGATTGATGTTGCACGTTTTGCCGAGCTTGGCAAAGAAGGCGTTTTGTGTATGATGGCAGATTCAACTAATGCTGAACGTCCGGGTTATACGGAAAGTGAAAGCAAGGTTGGCGCATCTTTTGAACTGCTTTTTCGCAAAGCAGAAAAAAGAAGAATAATTGTTGCAACTTTTGCATCTAATATTCATCGTGTTCAACAGATTATCAATGTTGCCGAGCAACTTGGAAGAAAGGTTGCTCTTTCCGGCAGAAGTCTTGAAAATGTTGTTGCTGTTGCGGCTGAACTTGGCTATCTTCACGTTCCGGAGGGTATTCTTATCAAGCTTGACATGATAAATAAATATCCTGATGAACAGATTGTCCTTATCACAACAGGCAGCCAGGGCGAACCTATGTCTGCACTTACAAGAATGGCCTTTTCCGACCATCGTAAAGTTGCTATCGGGCCTAACGATTATGTCATTATTTCTGCCACGCCTATTCCCGGCAATGAAAAAACAGTCAGCCGTGTTGTCAATGAGTTAATGAAGCACGGTGCAGAAGTTGTTTATGAAAAAATGTATGATGTTCATGTTTCGGGCCATGCTTGCAGAGAAGAGCTGAAACTTATGCTTGGTATTGTTAAGCCCAAGTATTTTGTTCCTGTTCACGGCGAGCAAAAACATCTCAGTAAGCATGCTGCTTTGGCTGAAGCCATGGGTATCCCGTCTAAAAACATTGTAATAGCGGATAACGGCACTCAGCTTGAGGTGTGTGACAGTTATATCAAAAAAATAGGAACCGTACCGGCAGGAAAGATTTTTGTTGACGGTTCAGGTGTCGGAGATGTTGGCTCTGTTGTCCTTAAAGACAGAAAACATCTTGCTGAGGACGGTATCATTATTATTGTTGCCACTCTTGACGGTGCAACCGGTGAGCTGGTTTCCGGCCCGGATGTTGTTTCACGTGGCTTCGTTTTTGTCAAAGAAGCCGGCGACCTTATTAAGGATGCTGAAAATACGGCTTATGATGCAATTATGCGTTGCTATGACAGAAAAATTTATGATTGGGGAACAATCAAAAGCAGAGTTCGTGATGATGTTTCACGCCTTATGTATGAAAGAACGAAGAGAAGTCCGATGATTCTTCCTATTTTAATGGAGATTTAATTTATGAAAAAACTTTGGAAGATATATGATTTGTCATTGATTTTCATTTGCGTTGCGTCGGTATTCTGTGCCGTTACAGCGTTTTATGACAGAAATCTTGCCATTGTTGAAACCGTGGTTGTGATTCTGTTTGCTATTGGCAAGTTTTATTATCATAAAACAAAAAAGGAAAAGCTTTTGCATCAGGTTAAGATGGTATCGTCAGAACTTGACTTTTCTGAAGGAAAGGCTTTTGAAAGACTGTCGGTTGCTTGCACTGTTATTGAAGCGGACGGTACAATTATCTGGCTTAATGACAGCTTTAAAAATGACTTCAAAATCGATGATAATTTCAAAGGCTCGAATCTGAAAGAGATTGTCAGACGAGATAATCTTGAAAAGCTGATTCTTGGCGGCGGATTTAAAATTAAAATCGACACCTTGTATTTTTCGGTATATTCCAGTGAAATTGATATAGGCGATGAAAAAATATACCTTCTTTATTTCTTTGATGAGACAAAGCTTCGTCTTACAGAAAAAGAATTTTATGAAACACGCCCGTCAATTATGCTCACGGTTGTTGATAATGCCGATGAGATTTATCAGAATTTTAAAGAAAGTGATTGTGCGGCAATTTTCAGCCGTGTTGAGCAGTTTATTGATGATTGGGCATCTTCTTACGGTGCGTTGTGCAGAAAGTTTTCGAACGCAAGAATGCTTATTTTTGTGGAAGAACGCTCACTTCAGAAAATGATTAACGATAAGTTTTCAATCCTTGATAAAATTCGTGAGTATACCTATGAAGGGAAAGCAACTGACATAACACTTTCAATTGGAGTTGGCAAGGAAGATAATCTTATTGAAGCTAATGCCTCGGCACGTCAGGCTCTTGACATGGCTCAGAGTCGTGGCGGCGATCAGGCAGCCGTCAAGCACGAAGCTCAGTATAAATTCTACGGCGGTGTTTCAGCGGGACATGAAAAGAAAAATAAAGTCAGAACAAGATTGATTGCAAAGACAATTGCAGAAATAATTTCCGACAGTGACAATGTTCTCATTATGGGCCACAGATTTTCTGATTTTGATGCCTTCGGCAGCGCTGTGGGAATGTACTGCATAGCAAATCACTTCGGTAAAAAGGCTAATATTGTTTTAAACCGTGACAACACGCTTGCCTTGCCGCTTGTTAATAAGTTTATTGATACCAAAGGTGAAGGAATAATAATTTCACCGTCGGAATCAAAGCAATATGTCGGGTTTAACACACTTCTGATTGTGGTCGATACTCATAAGCAGGACTTTACAGAATGTCCTGAGCTTGTTGATATGGCGGGCAAAGTTATGGTTATTGACCATCACAGAAAGTCTATCGGCTATATTGAGGATACGGTTATGTTTTATCATATGCCTAACTCCTCTTCAGCTTCCGAAATGGTAACTGAAATTGCACAGTATGTCGGCAGTAAGCCTGTTATTGATCCTTTCTGTGCGCTTGCTTTGTTTTCGGGTATTATGCTTGACACAAGAAACTTCATTCTCAGAACAGGTGTGAGAACCTTTGAGGCTGCTGCATATCTGCGTTCAAGAGGCGCTAATACTGTTGACGGTAAAAAGCTGTTCTCAAATGATATGGAAATTTTCCGTAACAGAAACGCCATTATTGATGCCGCATACACATATAAGGAATGTGCTGTTTCTCTTTCTCCCGATAAGCTTCAGAATGTTCGTCTCATTACATCTCAGGCTTGTGATGAGATGCTGAATATTGAAGGTGTTAAGGCTTCTTTTGTTCTTTATCAGAACGGTAAGGGTGTAAATATTTCTGCAAGAAGCTACGGCGAAATAAATGTTCAGCTCATTATGGAGGATATGGGCGGCGGCGGACATCAGACTATGTCAGCTTGTCAGCTTGCAGAAACATCAATGATTGAAGCGGAAATCAAGCTTCAGAATGCAATTGATAACTATTTAAGTAATGTATAAACGGAGGAATTAAATATGAAAGTTGTATTAAAGCAGGATGTTAAAGGCTTAGGCAAAAAAGGTGAGCTTGTTAACACTTCAGACGGATATGCAAGAAATTTCCTTTTCCCGAAAGGACTTGCCTGTGAAGCAAACGCTCAGAGTATGACCGAGCTTAAAAACAGAGAGCAATCTGAGAAATACAGAATTGAAACCGAAACTGCAGCTGCAAAAAAGGCTGCGGCTGAAATTTCCGGAAAGACCATCAAAATTACCGCAAAAGCCGGACAGAACGGCAAACTTTTCGGTTCTGTAACATCAAAAGAAATTGCAGAAAAAATCAACAGCGAATTTGGTATCAAAACAGACAAGAGAAAAATTGTTGTTGAAGATATCAAGCAATTCGGTACTTATGAATTTGAAATTAAACTCTACACCGGCATTTCAGCAAAGCTTTTTGTAATGGTTGGAGAATAATTTGAAGTTTGGTTTATTAGATTGTCAAAATAACGGGGTGAGAAAATGAATTCAGCAAACTCTTTCACATCAATTGATGATGTGAATATGCCATTTTCACTTGAAGCTGAGCAGGCTGTGCTTGGCTCAATTCTGATTGACCCGTCTTGTATAACGCAGGTTCTTATTCTTGTAAAGCCGGAATATTTTTATCTTCCGCAACACAAAGCTATTTTCACAATTATGCAGGAAATTGATGCTCTTGGCGGAAAGATTGACCCTTTGATTGTTCTTGAAAAGCTCAAAAGTGAAAAAATATATGACGATGCTGACGGAAAAAAATATCTTTTTCAGCTTGCGGATCTTGTGCCTTCAACAGAAAATGTTGAAGCTTACTGTAACATTATCCGTGAAAGATATTATAAAAGGGCACTTATCAATGTTTCAAAAACAATCATTGATGATGCAGCAAATTCAGACGAACAAGCTGATTTGCTTTTAGAATCTGCTGAGCAGAAAATTTATGATATCCGACAGGGCAGAGTTACAAGAGGGCCTGCAAAAATCGGTGATATTATTGTTAATGAGGTTTATGATAAACTGCAAAAGCTCAGTTCACCTGATAAAGATAAGTACAAAGGTTATACAACGGGTTTTGTCGATCTTGATAAGGCGATAACGGGATTAAACAGGTCTGACCTTTTGATTATCGGTGCTCGTCCTGCTATGGGTAAAACCAGCCTTGCTCTTAATCTTGCAAGAAACACAGCAATGATGGGCAAAAAGAAGGTGCTTTTCTTCTCCTTGGAAATGACCAAAGAACAGCTTGCGCAAAGAGTGCTTGCAACAGAAGCCAGAGTTGAAAGCACAAAAATGAGAACGGGCAATATTTCAAGTGACGAATGGGCGAAACTTGCAACAGCAACGGCACTATTAAGCAACTGCGAATTGTATTTTGATGACACATCAAATATGACTGTTTCTGAAATGAAATCAAGAATCAGACGTCTTCGTGATGTGGATGCTGTTTTTGTTGATTATCTTCAGCTTATGAAAAGCGGCGGTAGGGTTGAAAGCCGTGTTCAGGAGGTTTCGGAGATTACGAGAAACCTTAAGCTCATGGCAAAAGACCTTAATATTCCCGTTGTTGTTCTTGCTCAGCTTGCTCGAAGCACTGAGGGCAGGGGAAAATCCCATAAGCCACAACTCTCAGACCTTCGTGAATCAGGCTCAATCGAACAGGATGCTGACATTGTTATTATGCTTTACAGAGATGAATATTACGCAAGTGAAAAAGACGATGCTTCGGCTGAAGCTGAACATTCACCTGTGAATGAAGCAGAATTTATAATTGCAAAAAACAGACACGGCCCGACAACAACGGTCAAGGTTGCTTGGAACGGTGACTATACCTTGTTCTCGAATTTGGAGACAATTAGAAATGATATGTAAAGTTGAAAAGACAATTGAAAAATACGGTCTTCTTTCCAATGTCAGAACAGTGTGTGTTGGTGTTTCAGGCGGTGCCGATTCTATGTGCATTTTAGACATTTTAAGTTCATTAAAGGATAAATATGGTATCATTCTTAAAGTTGTGCATGTGAATCACAATTTGCGTGGTGATGAAGCAAAGCGTGATGAAGACTTTGTTAGGACTTACTGCGAAAAGAATGGAGTTGAGCTTACGGTTTTCAGCGAAGATATAGCTTCAACAGCCAAACAAATGAAAATCGGTGAGGAAGAATGCGGCAGAATTGTCAGGTATCTCTGTTTTGAAAAAATGAATTGTGATGCAATTGCTGTTGCACATACTCTTTCAGACAGCATTGAAACTCTGTTTTTTAATCTTGCAAGAGGTACTGCATTGAAAGGACTGTGTGGCATACCGGCAAAACGGGAGCCGAATATTATAAGACCTTTGATCGAATGTACACGAATAGAGATAGAGGATTACTGTGACACCCACAATGTTCCGTATATTGTGGACTCATCCAATTTGTCTGATGACTATATGAGAAATCATATAAGGCATAATCTTATTCCGAATATTCAATATATAAATGAAGCTTTTGAGAAGAATATAGCTCGTTGCGTAAACTCTTTGAGCGAAGATGAGGATTTCCTTTCTTCACAGGCAAATAAGCTTGTTGAATTAAGCAGAACTCAAAACGGATATAATAATACAGTTTTGAAAAATGCTCATTCTGCTGTCAGAAAAAGAGCTCTTGCTTATATCTTAAAAGATAAAATGAATAAAAGTGTTGAAAACAAACACATCGAACTTTTTAATGAAATTGTTATGCAGTCTTGCGGAAAACTTGAGGTTGCGGCTGACTTGTATATTTCGGTAAAAGGTGATATAATCTTTTTTCATGGTGCTGAAAAGACAGACTTCGTCTGGAAAAGTGTGTTTGAAAACAATAAGGCAGTAACGCCTTACGGTGACTATTATATAAGTTCTGCCGATTTAAACTGCGAAAATGCAATTGACAGTGAAAAAATTACCGGGGAGCTTGTTCTGTCTTCGAGACAAAGCGGAGATAACTTTACTTTCAAACAAAGGGGCATCACCAAAAGCCTTAAGAAGCTTTTTAATGAAATGAAAATACCACCTGAAAAACGAAATGCAATACCTGTTTTGCATGACGGTGAAAAAGTTGTCTGGATAGAAAATATAGGGGTAAATGAATTTTATAAACCTGATCAAAATTCAAAAAATATAATCATAATAAAAAGGGAAGGATAAATAATATGCTTAAGGATATCAAAGAAGTATTATTTTCAAAAGAAGAAATCCGGGAAATCGTGAATCGTATCGGCAAACAGATCAGTGAAGATTACAAGGATAAAAATCTTCTTCTCGTCTGTGTACTCAAGGGCTCTGTTTGCTTTATGTCGGATCTTATGAGAGCAATTACAATTCCGTGCAAGATCGACTTTATGGAAGCGAAAAGTTACGGAGCAGCAACCGTTACCTCTGGTGTTGTCAATATTTCCAAAGATATAACATATGACATTTCTGATTATGACCTTCTTCTTATTGAAGATATATTTGACAGCGGCAGAACACTTGAAAAACTCACTCAGGTTTTGTCGATGAGAAACCCCAAAAGTGTTGCCTGCTGTTCCCTTCTTGATAAGCCGGAAAGACGAGCTGAAGGAGTAACACTTGAGCTTAAATATACAGGTGCCAAAGTGCCGGACGCTTTTGTTGTCGGCTACGGTCTTGATTATGACGAATACTATCGTAACCTTCCTTTTATCGGTGTTCTTAAGCCGGAAGTTTACAGCAATTAAAGGAGTGAATACCCATTGAACAATAACAAAACAGCGCCCAAATGGGGCAATCTTCTGTATATCATTGTGCCTATACTTTTAATTGCAACAATGGCATATATGGTCGGAGATAAAACCCGCAGTGAAAAGCCTAAATATTATGAAATCGTAAATCAATTCAGAACAAATCAGGTTGCTGAATTTGAGCTTAATCTCAGCAGCGGTGCAATGGAATATAAACTCGTCGGTGCAGATACGACCGAGACTTATACTGTTCCCAATGTTGAAATTTTTATCAACGATGTTCATAATTATGTTAATTCTTATAACCTTGCCAATCCCGACTCGCCGATAAAGTATGATTATATCAAAGGCTCAAGCACTTCTTGGTGGGCCAGCATGTTGCCTATGCTTATTATGTCGATTCTTTCGGTAGCCCTGGTGTTCTATTTTTACCGTAAAATGGGCCAAAGCATTTCAAACGAAACGAACCGTACTCTGGCATTTGGCAAAGCAAGAGTCAAGCTCGGTAAGGATGAAAAAAGAAAAACAACCTTTAAAGATGTTGCAGGTGCAGATGAGGAAAAGGCTGAACTTGAGGAAATTGTTGAATTTCTTAAAGCCCCCGAAACTTTCAGCGCATTAGGTGCTAGAATTCCTAAAGGTGTTCTTCTTGTCGGCCCTCCGGGTACGGGTAAGACTTTGCTTGCAAGGGCTGTTGCAGGCGAAGCTGGTGTTCCGTTCTTCTCAATTTCCGGTTCTGATTTCGTTGAAATGTATGTCGGTGTCGGTGCCTCGAGAGTTCGTGACCTTTTTGAACAAGCAAAGAAAAACGCTCCTTCTATTCTTTTTATTGATGAAATTGATGCTGTCGGACGTCATCGTGGTGCAGGTATGGGCGGTGGCCATGATGAAAGAGAACAGACGCTTAACCAGCTTCTTATTGAGATGGACGGTTTTGGTGAAAATGAAGGTGTAATAATAATCGCTGCAACAAACAGACCGGACATTCTTGACCCTGCGCTTCTCAGACCGGGTCGATTCGACCGTCAGCTGACAGTCGGTTATCCTGATGTTAAGGGCAGAGAGGAAATACTTAAAGTTCACGCAAGAAATAAACCTCTTGCACCGGACGTTAAGCTTTCGGTTATTGCCCGTTCAACGGCAGGCTTCACAGGTGCAGACCTTGAGAATCTTCTCAACGAAGCGGCTCTTCTCGCTGCAAGAAGAAAGAAGAAAGCAATTACAATGCTTGAAATTGAAGAAGCTACCATCAAGTGCGTTGTCGGTACTGAAAAGAAATCAAAGAAAATTAACGATAAAGAAAAGAAGCTTACTGCATATCACGAAGCAGGTCATGCTCTTGCAACATATTTCCTTCCGGGACAGGATCCTGTTCACCAGATTTCCATTATCCCCAGAGGAATGGCAGGCGGATATACAATGTCTCTTCCTTCAGAAGACAGAAGCTATCGTTCCAAGAAAGATATGCTTGATGATATTGTTGTTCTTCTCGGCGGACGTGTTGCAGAAGCTGTTGAACTCGGTGATATTTCAACAGGTGCTTCAAATGATATTGAGCGAGCAACAGAAATTGCCCGTAATATGGTTACAAAATACGGTATGAGTGATACCCTTGGCCCAATTATGTTTGGCTCTTCTGACAGGGAAGTATTCCTTGGAAGAGATTACAGCAGTATGCGAAACTACTCTGAATCCGTGGCATCTGATATTGATGCTGAAATCAAAAAGATTATCACATATTGTTATGATAAGTGCCACGAAATTATTGAAACCAACCGCAACAAACTCTCAGAGGTTGCGGAATATCTTATTGTTAATGAAAAGCTTGATGGCCCGGATTTCGAAAAGATTATGAAGGGCGAAAAAATTGAGGATTCCTCGTCTTTGTTAAATGAAATTTCAGTTGAGAATACAGAAATGCCTTCTGTATCTGAAAATACAGATAATCAGTAACCCGATATTATCCCTTCCGTTAAATTTGCGGAAGGGATTTTCTCTGTTACACTTGCCCTTATGAAAACTTTGTGATATACTATATGTTGATTTATTGTGACTGTTCAATACATAGGAGGAAGTTTATGTTGGATTATATTAAAATCTTGATTATAGCAATTTTTACCGGAGTGACTGCACCGTTACCTACTTCATCTTCAGCTCATTTTTCTGTTATAAGTACTATTCTCGGATTTTCATCTGACGGCAAGTTGTTGGGTTTTTACTATTCAGCTTTTATGCTTATGTTTTCAGTTGTGGTTTTCGTCAGTCTCAGAAAAATTTATTCCAAGACTTTAAAATCATTTTTTTCAAAGCCTGAGAACAAAACAGATGAAGCATACAGACTTAGGCAGAAAAATATTTTTCTTACGATTTTACCGTCACTTATCTTGTTTGTGCCTGTGTCGAAAGAAGAACTGCTTTGTGATTATATTGACAAATTCCTTTCAAACGGAATGCTTATTGCTTGTGCTGCAAGTATAATTGGCGGATTTTTCTTTGTTGTCGCAATGTGGTACACACGTCAGAATAATGCAAAAACAAAAAGAAGTGCATCAACAACCGATGCTTTAAGAATGGCTGTTTATAATCTGCCTGCACAGGTTGTTCCGGGTCTTTCAAAAGTATCGCTTTCTGCGGTTAACCTTTTGATAAATGACATTGATTCAAAAGTGATTATGCGTGAGGTCTATATGTATCTTGCACCTCAGGTGTTCATTTTTAATCTCGTTAAACTGATAAGATCGGTTGTCAGCGGTGTTGTTTTTGACCCTCTTGTGCTTATTATCGGCCTTGTTTGTGTGGCGGTTATGAGTGGTCTCATGGTATCACTTGCCGGCAAAGTAAATATGAGAAAGCTTTTCGGTTTCTTCAGCATTTATTCG
>CAYUVR010000040.1:0-18502 GCA_964448225.1 uncultured Faecalibacterium sp.
TCAACTCAACAATGTCACTTAACAACATGGTTTTCCAGTATTTCTTCAAGGATGCCGGAAAAGTTGGTATTGCAATGATTGGCAGCTATGCACCGATGATTGTTTTTATGGTGCTTGTGGGCAAGCTCACTTCAAAATTCGGCAAGAAAAACATCATTGTCAGCACAATGCTTATCGGTACAATCGCAGGTATTATTGCTCTGTTTGTTCCCATCAGTGCCGATATGACAGGTATGATTATCTATATTGTTTGTCTTATGGGCCTCAACCTTGGTAATGCAGTGTTCCAGATTTCCGTCTGGGCAATTGTTGCAGACTGCATCGAGGTCAGCTACAGAAAAACAGGTAAAAGCGAAGAGGGCTCACTTTATGCTCTTTATTCCTTCTTCCGTAAGCTGGCACAGGGTATCGGTCAGGCGGTTGTTTCATGGGGCCTTGTTGCAATCGGCTTCCGGGAGGGTGAAAATGCTGTTCAGTCAGCAGACTTTGGTGATAAGGTCAAGTCACTTTACTTTATCGTTCTTGCAGCAGGTTCACTTATCGCCTTCCTTTCAATGAAGTTTATCTACAACATCGGCAAAAAAGAAGAACTTGAATTTGCACAGAAGACGGAATAATTCAACATTTTTATCGTAAAATCTCCTCTCTGAAAGAGAGGAGATTTTTTTATGCATGCCCGTTAAGGCAGTTATTGTTCTCTAACTGATATGTCCTGCCTAATAAGACTTGTTATCAGCTTCATATACCTATGTTATGATGTTCAAAAGCGGATTAAATTAACTGTAAAAAATCCTCAAAAAAACTCGATTTTTTAATTGATATTTTAAGAAAAAAATGTTACAATCATTCGGATAGACTATGTTGGTGTTTTGCGACCAAAAGAGTTGGAGAAAAACTGAGAAACGCAAGGTACAGGGCGCTACATGGTGCAGTGAAAACTGCAGAAATCAAAAAGAAAGGATCATAGATGTATGAAGTACAGTTATTATCCGGGTTGTACCTTAAGAACCAAGGCTAAAAAGCTTGATGCATATGCGAGAGCATCGGCAAAGGCACTTGGCTTCGAATTGGAAGAAATCGAAAATTGGCAGTGCTGCGGCGGTGTTTATCCCTTGTCAAGTGATGAAATCGCTTCAAAGCTTTCTTCTGTCAGAGCACTGAATGAAGCAAAGGAAAAAGATCAGGAGCTTGTTACTCTCTGCTCAGCTTGTTATCACGTTGTGAAAAGAGTCAACGATGATATGAGAAATGTTGAGGATATCAGACTGAGAGCAAACAACTATATGAAGCTTGACGAGCCTTACCTTGGCGAAACAGAGGTTCTTCATTTTCTTGAAGTTCTCCGTGACAGGATAGGCTTTGACGAACTGAAGAAAAAGGTTGCAAAGCCTCTCACAGGCAGAAAGATCGGCGCTTATTACGGTTGTCTTCTTCTTCGCCCCTCAGAAATTCTCGCTTTTGACAATCCCGAAAACCCAAGCATTATGGAAGAATTCATCCGTGCCATCGGTGCGGAAGCTGTGATTTATCCCTACCGTAACGAATGCTGCGGCGGATATATCTCACTTAAGGATAAGGAGCTTTCAAAGAATATGTGTGACACTGTTATGAACAGCGCAGAAAGCTTTGAAGCTGAAATGCTTATCACAGCTTGTCCTCTTTGTCAGTATAATCTCACAAAGAATGCAAAATCTGATGTACCGGTAATTTATTTCACAGAGCTTCTTGCCGAGGCTCTCGGAGTGAAAGAGGAGGTTGACGCAAGTGGAAGCTTCTAAGAAAAGCCGGAGTGAAATGGTGAAAGAAATCAGCGGAACCAATCCTCTTAAATGTATGAAGTGCGGCAAATGCTCAGCTTCCTGCCCTTCATATGAAAAAATGGACATCAAGCCCCATCAGTTTGTGTCTTATGTTATTAACGAAGATGTTGAGTCTTTGGCAAAATGTGATTCTCTCTGGGTTTGTCTTTCCTGCTTTGCCTGTGTTGAAAGATGTCCGAGAGACGTAAAGCCGGGCAAAATTGTTGATGCCGCAAGACAGATTGTTGTGAGACAAAAGGGCGGCAGCTATCTTGTGCCTGACGAAATTCCTGAGCTTATTGATGAAGATATGCCTCAGCAGCTTTTAGTCAGTGCATTCAGAAAGTTCAGGAGGTGAGCATATGCACGGAATAGGAGTATTTGTCTGCCATTGCGGCAGCAACATTGCTGCAACGGTTGACGTTAAAAAAGTTGTTGAAATGGCAAAACTCGAGCCGGGTGTTGTTCACGCTGAAGATTATCAGTATATGTGTTCAGAAGCAGGCCAGGAGAAAATTGCTCAGGCAATCAAGGAAAAGAATCTATCAGGTATTGTTGTCTGCTCCTGCTCACCCAGAATGCACGAGGCTACTTTCAGAAAGTGTGCCGAAAAAGCAGGACTCAACCCCTATATGGTTGAAATCGCAAACCTTCGTGAGCAATGCTCATGGATTCATAAAGATATTGCGGAAGGCACTGAAAAGGCTGTTATTCTCACAAGAGCCGCAATTGCCAAGGTTAACCTTAACACCTCCCTTGAAGCAGGGGAAAGCAAGGTTACAAAACGTGCCCTTGTTATCGGCGGCGGTATCGCAGGTATCCAGACTGCACTTGACATTGCCGATGCAGGCTACGAAGTAGATATTGTTGAAAAAACTCCTTCAATCGGCGGCAAAATGGCACAGCTTGACAAGACCTTCCCCACACTCGACTGTTCAGCCTGTATTCTTACACCGAAAATGGTTGATGCAGCGGCACACGAGAAAATCAACCTTTATACCTACAGTGAGGTTGAAAAGGTTTCAGGCTTTGTCGGTGATTTCACCGTTGATATCAGAAAAAAAGCAAGATATGTCAATATGGATAAGTGCACTGGCTGCGGCGTGTGTATGGAAAAATGCCCCGGCAAAAAGGCAAAGAGTGAATTTAACAGCGGACTTAATAACCGCACTGCAATTTACACTCCCTTTGCACAGGCAATTCCCAATGTTCCCGTTATTGACCCGACACAGTGTATAAAGCTTAAAACAGGCAAGTGCGGTGTCTGCGAAAAGTTCTGCCAGGCAGGCGCAATTGACTATAAGCAGCAAGACGAGGTTATCACTCAGAAGTACGGCGCAATTGTTGTTGCAACGGGCTTTGAGGTTATCAAGCTTGATAACTATGACGAATATGCATATTCACAGAGCAAGGATGTTATCACTTCACTTGAACTTGAAAGAATTATGAATGCGGCAGGCCCCACAAAGGGACATCTTGAACGTCTTTCTGACGGCAAGCACCCGAAGAACATCGTGTTCATTCAGTGTGTCGGCTCCCGTTGTGCAGAAAGCAAGGGTAAGAGCTACTGCTCAAAAATCTGCTGTATGTACACTGCAAAGCATGCAATGCTTATAAGAGATAAGTACCCTGATGTTAATGTTACCGTTTTCTACATTGATGTTCGTACTCCCGGCAAAAACTTTGACGAGTTTTACAGAAGAGCCGTTGAAGAATACGGCGTAAATTACGTCAAGGGACAAGTCGGCAAGGTTGCGCCTCAGGCTGACGGCTCACTTCTTGTTCACGGCGTGGATCTTATTGACGGCAAACAGCTCAAAATCAGTGCAGATATGGTTGTTCTTGCCGCTGCAATTGAACCTAATCCTACAGTCAGAAACATTGCAACAATGCTCACAGCAAGCATTGATACAAACAACTTCCTTACGGAAGCCCACCCGAAGCTTCGTCCCGTTGAATCTCCGACGGCAGGTGTGTTCCTTTCAGGTGTATGCCAGGGTCCGAAGGATATTCCGGAAACCGTTTCACAGGCAGGTGCTGCCGCAATCAAGGTTGTGGGCCTTCTTGCTAAGGATAAGCTTATGACTAACCCCTGCACAGCAAAGGCAGACGAGCTTCTTTGCAACGGATGCTCAGCTTGTGCAAATGTATGTCCCTACGGTGCAATTTCCTATGAAGACAAGCTCATCAATGACCACGGCATCAAAAAGACTCACAGAGTTGCTGTTGTCAACAGCGCACTTTGTCAGGGTTGCGGTGCTTGTACCGTTGCCTGTCCTTCAGGTGTTATGGACCTTCAGGGCTTCTCAAACAGACAGATTATTGCGGAGGTGGATGCTATATGTCGATGACAAATGAAGAATTCAGACCCAAAATTGTGGCATTTTGCTGCAACTGGTGTTCATATGCAGGTGCTGACCTTGCAGGCAGCAGCCGACTCAGCTATCCTGCCGACGTTAAAATTATCCGTGTTCCCTGCTCATGCAGAGTTAATCCGATGTTCATTCTCCGTGCCTTTGAAAAGGGTGCAGACGGTGTTATCATCTGCGGCTGTCACCCCGGTGACTGCCATTACAGCACAGGTAACTATTATGCAAGAAGAAGACTCACACTTCTTTTCTCAATGCTTGACTATGTGGGTATTGAAAGAGGCAGAACCCGTGTTGAATGGGTCAGCGCAGCTGAGGGAGTGAAGTTCTCACAGACAATGAACGAGTTTGTTGAAACTGTCCGCTCACTCGGTAAAAATGTAAGATTGGGGGATTTGAGATGCAAGAACTGATTTCCCGTTTGAAAGAGCTGTTGGAAAGCGGCAAGGTGCAACGTGTACTCGGTTGGAAAAAAGGCGATTTCGCTTTTAATCCCGAACCCGCTTACTTTGGCAATGCAGAAGAACTTGACGAATTTGTTTATGACGGCTTCTGCGGCGCAAACCTTTCAAAATATATGATTAAGGCATCAAATCTTGATGGCGTAACAGCAGTACTTCTCAAGCCCTGCGACACTTATTCCTTCAATCAGCTTCTGAAAGAACACAGAGTTATCCGTGAAAAGGCATATATCATCGGTGTAGGTTGTAAGGGTAAGCTTTCCCTTGATGCAATCAAAGATCAGGGCATCAAAGGTATCACAGACATCAAGGGTGCTGAAATTGACGGCGACTGTAACGAGCTTAAGGCGGAAACACTTTACGGTGAAAAGACAGTAGCTTATAAGGATTCAATGCTTGAAAGATGTCACGTCTGCAAGGGCAAAGAGCATATGATTTATGACGAACTTATGCTTGAAAGTGCAGATACACTTGATTCAGACCGTTTCACAGATGTTGAAATTATAGAAGGTCTCACTTCTGAGGATAAATTTATTTATTTCCAGAGAGAGCTTTCAAAGTGCATCAGATGCAATGCTTGCAGAAATGTCTGCCCCGCCTGTTCGTGCAGAAAGTGTGTGTTTGACTCAACCAAGTTTGACAGCGAGCAGAAGGCAAATGTTGATCCCTTCCACGAAAGTATGTTCCACATTATCCGTGCCTTCCACGTTGCCGGCAGATGCACAGACTGCGGTGAATGTTCAAGGGTATGTCCTCAGGGAATTCCTCTTCACCTGTTCAACAGAAAGTTCATCAAGGATATCAATGAATATTACGGTGAGTTTCAGGCTGGTGAGGACATCGAACAGAAGAGTCCTCTGACTGATTACACACTCGACGATATGGAAGCCGGAGAAAGGAGATAAGACAAAATGAAAAAGATTAAAAGAGATAATCTTAAAGAGCTTTTTGACCTTATTTCCGCCGCTCAAAGATTATATATCCCCATAAAAAAAGCAGGTCAGACCAACTTCGGCATTTATACTGCTGACAGCAAGGTTGACCTTGATACCCTCAAAACGGTAAAAAGTGCAAAGGAAGCCTTTTTTCCTCAGAGCGAAACACTCTATACCGTTACAAAAGAGGATAAGAAAATCAAAATCACTCAGGAAGAACTTGAAAGTGAAGACTTTGTGCTTTTCGGTGTCAGAGGCTGTGACATCAAGGGTGCAGAGGTTCTTGACAGAGTATTCCTTTCTGCTCCCGTTGACTCCTTCTATGAAGCAAGAAGAAATCACGGAATTATTGTTGCTCTTGCTTGTTCTGAGCCGGAAGAAAGCTGCTTTTGCACCGCTTTCGGTGTTGACCCCACAGAACCAGGGGGCGATGTAACAACCTGGTTTAAGGGCGAATACCTTTACTGGAGAGCTGACACAGAAAAAGGCGAAAAGCTCACAGCTCTTTGCGGGGAGCTTCTCACCGATGCAGATGAAACTGCAGTCCTGGAAGAAAAGGAAAGCATCAAGGCAATTCTTTCACGTCTTCCTTATGCTGACCTTTCACTTGAGGGTTGGCACGGTGATGCAACAAACGAAAAGTTCAATTCCGAACTTTGGAAAGAGCTTTATAAGCCTTGCCTTGCTTGCGGCACCTGCACCTTCGTTTGTCCCACCTGTCAGTGCTATGACCTTAAGGATTATGACACAGGCTCAGGTGTACAGAGATATCGCTGCTGGGACTCCTGTATGTATTCCGACTTCACAATGATGGCCCACGGCAACAACAGAACGAGCCAGATGCAGCGTTTCCGTCAGAGATTTATGCACAAGCTTGTTTATTTCCCTGCCAACAATGACGGTATGTATTCCTGTGTAGGTTGCGGAAGATGTGTTGACAAATGCCCTGCATCGACCAATATTGTTAAGGTTATCAAGGCTTTCAGTAAGGAGGTTAATTCAAAATGAGCGAATGTACCTGCCATCAGAATTATAAATTAGATACGCTTGTTCCTATGGTCGGTGTTATTACCGATATCAGAAAGGAAACTCCCGATGTCAAAACTTTCAGAGTTGAAGCACCGGAAGGCGGAAAGCTTTTTGAGCATATGCCCGGTCAGTGTGCAATGCTTTGTGTTCCCGGTGTTGGTGAAGCGATGTTTTCAATCACATCTTCACCCACAAACAAGCTTTTTCAGGAGTTTTCAATCAAGAAGTGCGGCGTTCTTACCGATTACCTCCACGACCTTCAGGTCGGCGATGAAATTATGCTCAGAGGTCCTTACGGAAACAACTTCCCCGTTGATACCGAGCTCAAAGGCAAGAATCTTCTTTTCGTTGCCGGCGGTATCGGCCTTGCACCTCTTCGTAGTGTTATCAACTATGTTCTCGATAACCGTGATGATTACGGAACAGTTGATATTCTTTACGGCTCACGTTCAGCCGATGACCTTGTTCAACTCAAGGAGATTCAGGAAGTCTGGATGAAAGCCAAGGATACAAACGTATATCTCACAATTGACAGACCTCAGGACGGTTGGGACGGCCACGTTGGTTTTGTTCCGTCTTACCTGAAAGAACTTAATATGAAAACAGACAAAACCGTACTCGTCTGCGGTCCTCCGATTATGATCAAGTTCGTTCTCGGAGCGCTTACGGAAATGGGGTTTACCAAAACTCAGGCATATACAACACTTGAACTTCGTATGAAGTGCGGTGTGGGCAAATGCGGCCGTTGTAACATCGGTTCAAAATATGTCTGCAAGGACGGCCCGGTTTTCCGTTGCGATGAAGTTGACGAACTCCCCGATGAGTATTAAGAGAAAGGACTGACAGAATATGAGTAATATGGTTAATGTATATTTTTACGGAAAAAAGTACACAGTGCCCGGCGATATGACAATTATGACCGCTATGGAATATGCAGGCTACACTCTTTCAAGAGGTTGCGGTTGCCGTCACGGCTTCTGCGGTGCTTGTGCCACAATTTACAGAATAAAGGGAGACAACACACTCAAGACCTGTCTTGCCTGCCAGAAGCAGGTTGAAGACGGAATGTATGTTGCATCAATTCCCTTCTTCCCAACAGATAAGAGAACTTACTCCATAGATGATATCAAGCCTACACAGCAGATTATGATGGAGCTTTATCCTGAAATTTATTCCTGCATAGGCTGCAACGCCTGCACAAAGGCTTGCACACAGGACCTCAACGTTATGCAGTACATTGCATACGCACAAAGAGGCGAACTTGAAAAATGTGCAGAAGAATCCTTCGACTGCGTAGCTTGCGGCTGCTGCAGCGTAAGATGTCCCGCAGAAATTTCACATCCTATGGTCGGTCTTCTTGCAAGACGTCTTGTTGGTAAATACATCGCTCCCGAAACAGAGCATCTTGTAAATAGGGTTGAAGAAATCCGCAAGGGCGCATATGACGATATGATTGAAAAGATTATGCAAAAGCCCATCACGGAGATTAAAGAACTCTATAACACAAGAGAAATTGAGAAATAAGGAGGGTATTCAGATGTTTACTTCAGAAATGCGTGAATCAATCAAAAAGGTTGAAGCAACAAGAGCAGAAAGAATGAAAACAGAGCCGAAAAGAATGACGGCAGAAGAAAAGGACACCCTTCTCAAGGCTTTCCACCCCGACTACAGAGCAGACGGCTTTGCAGAAATCAAGGTCGGCCCCAACAAGGGTCAGAAGGCTCCCAAGGAGCTCACAGATCTTCTTCATTCAAATTCAATCCTTCTTTCAGAAAAGGTTGACCTTTCAAAAATTGACTATGACTGTGACGTGCTGGTTATCGGCGGCGGCGGTGCAGGTGCTTCTGCGGCAATTGAAGCTGACGAAGCAGGTGCAAAGGTTATTATGGTCACAAAACTTCGTATCGGTGATGCAAACACAATGATGGCAGAAGGCGGTATTCAGGCTGCTGACAAGGAAAACGACTCTCCCGTTCAGCATTATCTTGACGCTTTCGGTGGCGGACACTTTGCTGCAAGACCTGAGCTTCTCAGACGTCTTGTTATGGAAGCTCCCGATGCTATCAAGTGGCTCAACGAGCTTGGCGTTATGTTCGACAAGGACGAAGACGGCAGAATGGTTACAACCCACGGTGGCGGTACATCAAGAAAAAGAATGCACGCCTGCAAGGATTATTCCGGCGCAGAAATTATGCGTAATCTCCGTGATGAGGTTCTTAACAGAAAAATTCCTGTTATTGAATTCACTTCAGCCGTTGAACTTATCAAGGACGATAAGGGACAGGTAGCAGGTGCAGTTCTTCTTAATATGGAAACAGGGGATTATCTTGTTGCAAAGGCAAAGGCAGTTGTTATTGCAACAGGCGGCGCAGGCAGACTTCACTATCAGAACTTCCCCACATCAAACCATTACGGCGCAACAGCAGACGGTCTTATTCTCGGTTACAGACTCGGCGCACCGCTTCTTTATCAGGATACAATTCAGTACCACCCCACAGGTGTTGCTTATCCTTCACAGCTTTTTGGTGCTCTCGTAACAGAAAAGGTACGTTCACTCGGCGCAATGCTTGTGAACAAAGACGGTGAAGCATTTATGCATCCCCTTGAAACAAGAGACGTTTCTGCGGCTTCCATCATCCGTGAATGTAATGACAGAAACAAGGGTGTTGACACTCCTCAGGGAAAGGGCGTATGGCTTGACACTCCGATGATTGAGATTCTCGGCGGTGAAGGTACAATTGAAAAGAGAATCCCCGCAATGCTTCGAATGTATCTTAATTACGGCATTGATATGAGAAAAGAGCCCATTCTTGTTTATCCCACTCTTCACTATCAGAACGGCGGCCTTGAAATCGGCGGTGACGGCTTCACAAAGGCTGTTTCAAACCTACTTGTTGCAGGTGAAGCGGTCGGCGGTATCCACGGCAGAAACCGTCTTATGGGTAACTCACTTCTTGATATTATCGTTTTCGGACGTAATGCAGGTAAGGCAGCAGCTGCAAAGTGTAAGACAGTTGAACTCGGCACAATGAACCTTGACCACGTTACGGCATATGCTGAAGAACTGAAGGCAGCCGATATCGACACAGGTAAGACTTCACCGCTGCTTCTTCCCAAATATGCACGCCACGAAAGATAATTAAGATGAAAAGGAGTAAAAAACGATGCGTCAAATAAAAACAGACCTCATTACCGAGGTAATTGAAAAGCTTTGCATTGAAGCAAACTGTCACCTTCCCGGTGATGTTAAGTGTGCAATCAAGAATTGCCGTGCTTGTGAAGACGGAGCAATCGCAAAGGGTATTCTTGATGATATCATAGAAAACTACGAAATAGCAGACAATGAAAATGTGCCCATCTGTCAGGATACAGGTATGGCTTGTGTGTTCCTTGAAATCGGTCAGGATGTGCATATCGTCGGCGGTAATCTCACAGATGCCGTCAACGAGGGTGTCCGCAGAGGCTACACCAACGGTTACCTCAGAAAAAGTGTAGTTAAAGACCCCATCAGAAGAGGTAACACAGGCGACAACACACCGGCAATGATTTATACAGAAATCGTACCCGGCGAAAACATTAAAATTACCGTTGGCCCTAAGGGCTTCGGCAGCGAAAATATGAGTGCAATCCGTATGTTCAAGCCTTCCGCAGGTCTTCAGGGCATTAAGGACTTCATCATTGAAACTGTTGAAACAGCAGGTCCGAATCCTTGTCCTCCCATGGTTGTGGGTGTTGGTATCGGCGGCACATTTGACAAGGCTGCTCTTCTTGCTAAGAAGGCTCTTATGAGACCTATTGATTCAGAAAATCCTGACCCCTATTATGCAGACCTTGAAAAGGAAATGCTCGAAAAGATTAACGAGCTCGGCATTGGTCCCCAGGGCTTCGGTGGAAAAACAACTGCAATCGGTCTTAATATCGAAACTCTCCCCACACACATTGCAGGTATGCCTTGCGCAATTAACATCAACTGCCACGTAACACGTCACAAGTCGGAGGTAATCTAAAATGGAAAAGAAAATCACATTACCCCTTACAGAGGAAATTGCAAAAACTCTTAAAGCAGGTGACAGAGTTTTACTCACAGGTTATATCTACACTTCAAGAGACGCAGGACACAAAAGAATGTGCGAAGCACTTGCACGTGGTGAGCAGCTTCCCATTGACCCGATGAATGCAACAATCTATTATGTCGGCCCCACTCCCGCAAAGCCCGGCACGGTTATCGGCTCGGCAGGCCCCACAACAAGCGGACGAATGGATGCTTATGCACCCACAATGATGAGTGTCGGTGCAAGAGGTATGATAGGTAAAGGCGCAAGACTTCCTGAGGTTGTTGAAGCTATGAAGAAGTACACAGGCGTATACTTCGGTGCAATCGGCGGTGCAGGCGCACTTCTTGCAAAATGTATCAAGTCAGCAGAGCTTATCGCTTACGAAGACCTCGGTGCAGAAGCTCTCAGAAAGCTTTATGTTGAGGATATGCCCCTGATGGTTATCATCGACTCGGAAGGTAACAACCTTTACGAACTCGGCAGAGAAGAATATCTCAACAGCAAGAAATAAGCAAAGTTTATTTGAATACTTTTTTCACAAAAAAGTATTGCCGCCCGGCGAAGGCAAAAAGAAAAAATCCCATTACCGGAATCTTGGTAATGGGATTTGGTTTTTATTTTATTTACATAAGAATAATCAGGAACTGTGAAACGAGCACAACCGCAATGAGTGCGATGGGATAGGTTGACGCATAAGCTGCTGCAACATCTTCTGTTCCTGCCGTGCCGATAAGAGTGCCGAGTGCGGGGGTGGATGTCATACCGCCTGTGATTGAGCCGAGGTTGTTAAGAAGGCTGAGCTTAAGCACGTATTTTGCAAACAGGAATCCAACTATCATAGGTACGATTGTCATAATGATGCCGTAAACAAAGTACATAGCATCAAAGTTTTCAACGAATTCTGCTCCACCGGGGATACCTGCGCCAACAAGGAAGAGAACAAGACCGAGCTCACGGAAAAGCTTGAGTGTGCTTTGTGCAGGCATAATGTTGATTTTACCGATGCGTGAGAAGTGTCCCAAAACAAGGCTTACAAGGAGACAGCCGCCTGTTGTGGTAAGTGAGAAGCAAGTGCCGCTTAAACCTTCTGAAGAAAGAGGGATCTTTATCTGACCGAGAACAGTACCAAGTATAGCGGCGAGTGAAAATCCTGCGATACCCATATGGTCAATTTCAAAAAGCTTTCCGGTGTAAGCTTTCTTTTTAACATCTTCTTTAATCACGAGCTTTGCACGTTCTTCTTCCATATTTGCTTTTGTAAGCTTGGGAATAAGCTGAACGAAAAGCACAACGCCGATAACACCGAAGATGTATGCAATACCGTGACCGACAGAAACGAGAGCCTGATATTCTTCAGCAACGGTTGCTTTTGCCGCTGAGAATGCAGGGGTGGAAGTGAGTGAACCTGAAAGCAAACCGACTATCATTGCAACAAATCCGTCCTGCTCCTCAATAGAACCGCCGTAGCCGATAACCTCGCCCATTGCGATGCAACCTGCAGCAGTAAGACCGCCTGCAATGATGATAATCAGACCGAGTAATACATAGGATTTGAAGTTTCTTTTGAAGTTACCGAAGAACTTTGGCCCTGCAATAAAGCCGACTGAGGTAACAAAAAGCACAAGGCCAAGGCTTTCAATAAGTGAAAGTCCGCTGCTGAAATCATACGGTGTTGAAGAACCGCTGAAAACAAGAGAGCCTTCCTGATTGACGCTGAAACAGAGAGCACCGACAACAAGTGCGATTATGAAAACACCTGCATCGCCCAGAGAAATACCCTTGATTGTGATTCTGCCGAGTGCATAGCCCAACATCAAAACAGCGAAAACAACAAACAAGAGGGTGGAAATATTGCTGATTGAGATAACTCCGCCCAAAAGACTCATAATAAATCCTCCTATTTTAAACTTTTCTTATAATTTTTTAACCTTAAGAATTCTACCACCGAAACACTTTAAACTCAAGTATAATTCTCAACAAACTTACTAAATTTGTTTGCTCGGTTTTAGGCAATACGCACATTGAGATGTTTTATTTTCTCCATTGACATTTTTCCATATCAACTGTTTCATTGTCTAGAAATTGAACACCCTCTGACAAAAGCAAATCCCTTTGCACATTTTCACCGCCGAAGGCGAAGCTTTTTGCAAGCTTACCGTCTTTTGTCACAACTCTGTGGCAGGGGATAATCCCAGGCTCGGGATTGACGTGCAGAGCATATCCTACAACTCTTGACCAGCGAGGATTGCCGGCGTAAAGAGCAATTTGTCCGTAAGATGCGACCTTGCCCACGGGAATCCTTTTCACCTGTTCATATATCAGTTCAAAAGTAGTCATAACAGCCTCCGAATTTAATCTTTCACAATTATTTTAACATACTGTCAGCAGGATAAACAATGCTTTTTTAGTTTTTTTAGAAAGCTGTTGACTTTTTCATTTTCTGTGTAGTATAATCTTTCTGCAATCCGGATAAGTGGTGGAGTCTGTCATAGAATGTGTAAGCTTTTCATATTCTATTTGTTGTGGATTGTAATTTTGATTTTTCGCTTTACGGTGTTTTATCTTAATTCTGACGGAATCTGCTTTATAGCGGATTTTTTCTTTTTGTGCAGACAAAAAGCATATTTTAAGGAGATGTCAAAAAATGAGCCCAATTACAATTACTGCGCTGATTCTCTTTGCCGTGACATATATACTTATGTTGGCATTCCAGAAAATCAGACCTTATGTTACCGTCGGTTCAGCCTTGATTTTTGTTGCATTAGGCATAATCGCATCGGTTAATCCCAATCTTTTCGGAGAAGGATTTTTCGCACTCGGTGAGGGAAGCTATAATTATTCAATAGCCAATGCACTTTCTGAGATTGACTGGAATGTTATTATGATGATTGCAGGTACAATGGGTACTGTTTATCTGTTCATTGAGTCAAAAATGCCTCAGCTTATGTCTGATATACTTATTTCAAAAATGCCCAATGTCAAATGGGTAGTTGTTGCCCTTTCACTTTTTGCAGGCATCGTTTCTGCTTTTGTTGATAATGTTGCAACCGTGCTTATGATTGCACCTGTTGCCCTTGCTTTCTGCAAAAAGCTCGGCATTTCACCGGTGCCGTCAATTATCTGCATTGCGATTTCTTCAAATCTTCAGGGCGCGGCAACTCTTGTTGGTGACACAACCTCAATTCTTCTTGCAAAGGCTGCAAATCTCGATTTCTCAGACTTCTTTGTTCACGACGGTCACATCGGAATGTTCTGGGTGGTTCAGGCAGGCGCAATTGTCAGCGCACTGATTATTCTGTTTATGTTCAGAAAAGACAATGATAGAATCGACTTTAACGGCAGAACAAAGGTAGAGGATAAGTTCCCCACCTTCCTTCTTGTGGGTACTGTACTTTCACTTGTTGCTGTTTCCTTCATTCCCTATAAGGATGCAGCAAACGGCGGCTTCTGTAAGCCCGATATAACAAACGGTATAATCTGTATCGCTTTCTTCCTTGTAGGCATTATCCGTGAACTTTGCTTTAAGAAGAACAAGGATATTGTCAAAAACGCTTTCAAGGAAATTGACTATTACACAATCGTACTTCTTACAGGCCTTTTCGTTGTTATCGGCGGTATCAAGAGTGCAGGTGTTATTGATGTTATCGGTAATGCAATTGCTTCTCTCGGTGCAGGCTCACCCTTCCTCGTTTATACAATTATCGTCTGGATGAGTGTTATTCTTTCCGCCTTTATTGACAACATCCCATACACGGCAACGATGCTTTCAATCATTCCCGTTATTGCATCCGGTGTGGGGATGAATCCCATCATTCTTTATTACGGACTTCTTTGCGGCGCAACTCTCGGCGGCAACCTTACACCCATCGGTGCATCCGCAAACATTGCAGGTATCGGTATTCTCAGAAAAGAAGGTTACGAAGTCAAGGCAACCACCTTTATGAAATACGGTGTACCTTTTACCCTTGCTGCTGTTATCACAGGTTATATTCTTATCTGGCTCATCTGGGCATAATAAACCAAGCGTCAGACCTCTCGCATCAGCGGGAGGTTTTTTGAATCTTATACTTGACTTATTTTTTATTGTAAGGTATAATCTATTCAATATCGTTCAAAAGCAATGACTGAGAATACAGTAATTTACGGAAAAGACTTTCCAGAGAGGGATTTAAAAGCTGAAAAAATCCTATTGTCCCCGCAAATGAATTTCGCCTCACGAGCTGCCTGTGAAAAGCAGGATGTATTTGCTGCATTAAAGCAAGAAAGAGTGGCAGGGCATACAGCCTTGCAATTTGAGTGGTACCACGGAATTTATTTCGTCTCATCTTCTGATGGGACGATTTTTTATTTATACGGAGGTTTAATATGGACAGTAAAATTCTTGAACTCAAAGCGCAGTTCCTTGAAGAATTGAAAAGCTCTGAAAACACGCAGGACCTTGAAGCCATAAGAGTCAAGTACCTTGGCAAAAAGGGTAGTGTTACTGAGCTTATGAAGGAAATGAAAGGTCTTTCAAATGAAGAAAAAAAGGCCTTCGGTCAGAAGGTTAACGAGCTCAAGGGCGAAGTTACCGACAAAATCACAGAAAGAACGAAAGAATTAAAGGAGCTTGAAATTCAAAAGGAAATCGATTCAATGCCTGATTTCGACATTTCAATGCCACCGACAATCGAAGAAGGTTCTTATCATCCGATCACACTCGTTCAGCGTCAGTGCGAAAGAATCTTCAAATCAATGGGCTTCACCGTTGAAGATTATGCAGAGGTTGTTTCAGACTATGAATGTTTCGAGTCTCTCAATATTCCCAAGCACCATCCGGCAAGAGATATGCAGGATACCTATTATCTTGAAAACGGTCAGCTCTTAAAGAGCCAGACCTCAGCTGCACAGAATGCTATTTATAAGAAGTATAAGGATGCTCTTGTCAATGACGGAGTGCCCATCAAGGCAATTTTCCCCGGTCGCTGCTTCAGAAATGAAGCTACAGACGCTTGTCACGAAAACACCTTCTTCCAGATGGAAGGCGTTATGGTTGACAAGGATATTTCAATTTCAAACCTTATCTACTTTATGAAAACAATGCTTTCGGAAGTATTCCGGAAGGATATCAAGGTACGTCTCAGACCCGGCTTCTTCCCCTTTGTTGAACCCGGCTTTGAGCTTGACATCAGCTGTCTTATCTGCGGCGGTGAAGGCTGCCCTTCCTGTAAGCACAGCGGCTGGCTTGAGCTTTGCCCCTGCGGTATGATTCACCCCGAAGTTCTCAAAGCAGGCGGAATTGACCCCGATGAATACACAGGCTTTGCTTTCGGTCTCGGTCTTACAAGACTTGTTATGATGAAATACGGAATTAAAGATATCCGTGACCTTAATTCCGGAAATCTTAAAACTCTCACACAGTTTATTGACGAATAAGAAAGGAGGAGCGTAAATTATGTTTTTATCAATGAATTGGCTTTCAGATTTTGTTGATTTTGAAGGACTTGACAAGCTTGAGCTTATCCACCGTTTTTCACTTTCAACAGCTGAAGTTGAAAACGAAATTTTCTTCAAGGGCAGCGATATTTCAGGAATTGTTGTTGCTGAAATCAAGGAAGTTGCAGATCATCCCGAATCAAAGAAGCTCCACCTTCTCAAGGTTGATGCAGGCGACGCTGAGCTGACAGATGTTGTCTGCGGCGCTCCCAATGTAAGAGTGGGTATGAAGACCGCTTTTGCAAAGGTTGGTGCAAAAATCGGTGAAATTGAAATTACACCGAGAAAATTGGCAGGTTATACTTCTTGCGGTATGTGCTGCTCAGAAAAAGAAATCGGCATCAGCGATGATAACTCCGGCATTATGGACATCACCGACGATGTTGCGAACGGCACTGATATCAAGGAAGTTTACGAAATCGACGATATTATATTTGAGGTTGATAACAAGTCTCTCACAAACCGTCCCGACCTCTGGGGTCACTACGGTATTGCAAGAGAGTTTGCAGCTCTTGCCGGCAGACCCTTGAAGCCTCTTGATGTTGTTGACCTTAAGAAATATGACAGCCTTCCCAAAATTGATATGAAGATTGAAGACCCTCTTTGTCAGAGATATTCCTGCCTTCAGGTTGAAAACATCACAAAGAATGTCAGCCCCGTCAATATGAGAATCAGACTTTTCTATTGCGGAATGAGAGACATCAATCTTCTTGCAGACCTTACAAACTACCTTATGCTTGAAATGGGTCAGCCGATGCACGCTTTTGACTCAAGAAAGGTTGAAAAGCTCCGCATCAAGCGTTTTGACACACCCTTCACCTTCACAACCCTCGACGGTGTAGACAGAAACATTGACGAAAATACCCTTATGATTTGTAACGGCGACACACCTGTTGCCATTGCAGGTATTATGGGCGGCCTTGACAGCGAAATTGTCGAAGATACAACAAGACTTACCCTTGAAAGCGCCACCTTCAATGCGGTATCAATCAGAAAGTCAACAGTTCGTCTTTCACACAGAACAGATGCTTCAATGCGTTATGAAAAGTGTCTTGACCCGGCAATGACAGTGCCTGCAGTTGCACGTTTTGTCAAGCTTCTTACAGATATTGACTCAGGCGTTGAGGTTGTCTCCTCACTCACAGATGAAGAAGCTTTCAAGTATGACGAAGTAACTCTCAGCTTTGACAAGGCTTTTGTTGACCGTTATACAGGCATTGAAATTTCTAATGATACAATTGTAAATACTCTTGAATCACTCGGCTTCGGTGTTGAGCTTCAGGGTAATGACTTCACAGTTAAGGTTCCCTCTTGGAGAGCTACAAAGGACGTTACAATCAAGGCTGATATCATCGAAGAAATCACCAGAATTTACGGCTATGACAACTTCGATATTCACACAACAGAAACTCCGCTTTATCCTGTCCGTCCCGATGCGGAAAAGACAGTTGAAGACAAGATTAAGGATATTCTTGTTAAGCGTTTCTCACTTCACGAAGCACATTCCTATGTCTGGATGTACTATGATGAATGTAAGGCTTTGGGTATTGACATTGAAGACAATGTGAAGCTTGTCAATGCAACCAACCCCAACATTGAGGTTATCAGAAGTTCAATTATCCCCACACAGCTTTGTCAGGTCAAGCTCAACAACACCTATGCACCCGATTTCGGCATTTTTGAAGTGGGCAGAGTTGTTGAAGGTCTCAGAGAAGACGGACTTTGCAACGAAAGAAAGAAACTTGCAATCACCCTTTTCTCAAAGACAAAGACTATGGAAACTCTTTATTTTGAGCTTCGTGACATTCTTGCAACGGTAACAGGCGACATCAAGCACAGCACTCTTTCCTATGAAGCTATAGAGGCAGATCATTGCTATGAACACCCGAAGAATCTTAACGCTATTATGCTTGACGGCAAAAATATCGGTGAAATCGGTATTGTTCATCCTGTAGTTTCAAAGAAGGTTGACAAAAAAGCTAATATCGTATTTGCTGAAATCGACGTTACTGACTTTGCAAATGCAAAGGAAGAGGCAATTCTTTATGAAGAACCTTCCAGGTTCCCCGGCATTGAAATTGACCTTTCTTTCGTATCGGAAAAGTTTGCTCCCATCGGTGAAGCTGTGAAAAATTCAAATTGCTCGCTCATCAAGGGTACAGAGGTTGTTGACATTTACCGTGACGAAAACGGCAAGTCAATCACCGTCAGAATTTATTTTGCGCATCCCGAAAAGACTCTCACAAGGGAAGAAGTGATGAATGTTGTAAATTCCATCATCTCTGACCTTGAAAACAAGGGAATTGAACTTAAAAAGTAAAGAAATAAAGGGGCTGTTGCACTAAGACAGCCCCAAAATAAAAAAATAAAGCCACTGAG
>CAYUVR010000041.1:0-18410 GCA_964448225.1 uncultured Faecalibacterium sp.
CTCAGTGGCTTTATTTTTTTATTTTGGGGCTGTCTTAGTGCAACAGCCCCTTTTTATTTAATGGTTTCTGCTTCGATGATTTCGCCCTCGCTTTCAGCGTAGGAAATTGTAACGTTATCGCCTACATTCATAATGACAACCTTTTCTGCTTCAGATGCCTTTATTGAATAATAAACACCGCTTTCGTCAAGCTCAATGAAATATACGCTGTTGCCATCGATAACTGCTGTGCGGATATCAGAAATAACGCCCTTGACCTTGAGAAGCTCAACTTGTTCGTTGTTTTCAGCGTTTTCGTTATTCTGTGTTGCGTCCTCAATCTTGCCGATGTCAACATCAATGTTGATGTTATTCTGCTTGAGGCTCTTAACATAAGCTTCCGTACATTCGGAAATCTTTTCACCTGTTACAACAACCTGATAGTTCTGAACGTTAACCATTGCATAGCGCTTGACAAGGTCGCCTGAGTCCTTAAGAGTCATAAAGTAAGTGGGCTGACCGTTGATATTGAGAAGAATGGGGAAGGTTGCTTCATAACTATAATCCTGAACAGCACCCTGTGCAGAAATCTGTGCTGAATATTCCGTGGCACCGGATATATCATAGAACGATGCATCTTTTGTTCTCATATTGATAAGAACGAAGCCGATAATAGCCTGGTCATTACCTGCAGATGTTACACCTGTGTACATATAAACGTCGTCGCCCTGAGCCAGGAAGTTTTCGCCCTGAGTCGCCATTCTTACGCCGTCCTGACCGAGAATTGAGTTAATAAAGCCCTTCTGATACTGACCGTAATAATTGAACTGTTCAACAAGAAGGTCCTCTGAATAAATACCGTCAATCCACTGAAGCTCCGTGCTGTTTCTCACCTCTTCAGTTGTATATTCCACCATCTCGCCCGTGATGGCATCAACAATAATTATACCCTTGACATCTGTACCGCCGAAAAGACCGATTGTCTTGTCAAGAACGGGACAAAGCCAGAAAGGTCTGCCCTCTTCGTCAATTTCAAATCTTGGTGTGTCAAAAATATAAGTAGGATATGCAAAACGTACGTGACGCATAAGGTATTTGCCGAAATGCTCGTTTACCGAATATCTGATATATTCGCCCTCGGGAAGAGTCACAAGCTCAGCCTTCTGAGTTACCATATTGACAACAACATAACCGGGAAGACCTGTTGATGTGTTTTTGAGCCACTTGAAAATATCACCGTATGCAAGAGTTGTAACCTTTACGGGATTATTCTTATAGTTGATTTGAGTGAACTGTGTTGCAATTTCAAACTGTGAAACCTTACCGATTGCAGCAAGGTCACCGAGTGTACGGTTTGCAAGTACACTTGCGGCTTCTGTGTCAAGAACGGGAACTGATGAAAAGTCCGTTTCCTGAATATCAGTTGCAAAGGTTTTTGTTTCGTCAACAGAGATAATCTGACTATATGTCTTTGCTCTGAAAAATACGGATGAAATAACCATACCTATACCCACAATCACAACAAGAATTGCGATAAAAATAACAGGCACAATTGACTTTCTTTTCACATACTCCGTATATTCGGGTTTTGCCAAAGCACCGCTTGTAATGAAAAGCAAAACAACAAAAATCACTGCCACAACACCGAAATACATATAAGTATCAGTGCTTTTGAAATTGAGAGGGGGAAGCATAAAATAATAAGCAACTGCAGCGCCGATTACCGTGCCGATAATGCTGATGATGATTCTGAGTGCAGCCTTATCGGGAGCAAGACATGCATTTTTGCCCTTACCTTTACCTTCGCCGCCCTTTCCGGTGAAATCCACCTTAATAGGTTCCATGTTATTCAACTCCTTTTTAGTATATTGTTATGGAATTAACTTCCATTATACATTTATTCGGGATAAAAAGCAATAGCGAAATTGTAACCTTAATTTTTAGGTATAATTTAAAACGCAGGCATATAATCACAAATTATCCCAAACGGTTGAAAACTCCGTTCATTTATGTTATAATCAGATGATTATACATTTATAAGTAATCTCTAAATTTAAAATGAGGTGATATAAAATGGGCTTACTTAAAAAGCTTTTCGGTGATTACTCCACCAAGGAAATCAAAAGAATCAGACCTACTGTTGACAAGGTACTCTCTTTGGAAGAACAGTATGCTCAGTTAAGTGACGCTGAACTCAAGGCAAAAACTCCCGAGTTCAAAGAAAGACTTGAAAACGGTGAAACCCTTGATTCAATTCTTCCCGAAGCATTTGCCGTCTGCCGTGAGGCCTCATGGCGTGTTCTCGGTATGAAGCACTTCCCCGTTCAAATCATGGGCGGTATGGTGCTTCACCAGGGCAGAATTGCAGAAATGAAAACAGGTGAAGGTAAAACTCTTGTTGCCACCCTTCCCGCATACCTCAATGCCCTCACAGGCAAAGGCGTTCACATCGTTACCGTCAATGACTATCTTGCTCGCCGTGACAGCGAATGGATGGGCAAGGTGTACCGTTTCCTCGGCCTTTCAGTCGGACTTATCGTTAACGGACTTGAAACCGAAGAACGCCGCAAGGCATATCAGGCTGATATTACCTACGGCACAAACAATGAAATGGGTTTTGACTATCTGCGTGACAATATGGTTCAGTATATGGAACAGAAGGTGCAAAGAGGTCACAACTTTGCAATTGTGGACGAAGTTGACTCAATTCTTATCGACGAAGCAAGAACTCCCCTCATCATTTCAGGTATGGGCGGACGCTCATCAGAACTTTATTCCGTTGCCAATACCTTTGTAAAAGGTCTCAAGTGTCACAAAATTGCAGAAACAGACTCAAAAGCTGACCTTGAAGAACTTGCAAAAGAAACAGGCGCAGACTATATCGTTGACGAAAAAGCAAAAACTGCAACCCTCACAAAAAGCGGTATTCAGAAGGCAGAACGCTTCTTCAACGTTGAAAACCTTTCAGACCCTGACAACCTGACTCTTTCACATCACATCAACATCGCAGTCAGAGCCCACGGCATTATGACAAGAGATATTGACTATGTTGTTAAAGACGGTGAAGTTCTCATCGTTGACGAATTCACAGGCCGTATTATGCTCGGCAGACGCTACAACGACGGTCTTCATCAGGCAATTGAAGCAAAGGAAAATGTTAAAATTGCAAGAGAAAACAAAACTCTTGCAACAATTACCTTCCAGAACTATTTTCGCCTTTATGAAAAGCTCTCGGGTATGACCGGTACAGCAATGACCGAGGTCAACGAATTCAGAGAAATCTATTCTCTTGACGCTGTTGAAATCCCCACAAACAAGCCCCTTCAAAGAATAGACAACAATGATGTTATCTATCAGACTGAGCAGTTCAAGTTCAATGCAATTATTGAGCAGATTCTCAAATGCCACGAAAAAGGACAGCCCGTTCTCGTCGGTACAATTTCAATTGAAAAGAGTGAAAAGCTTTCCTCAGCACTCAAAAAGCGTGGCATCAAGCACAATGTGCTCAACGCAAAGCATCACGAAAAGGAAGCTGAAATTGTCGCTCAGGCAGGTAAGCTCGGTGCAGTTACCATTGCAACCAATATGGCAGGCCGTGGTACCGATATTATGCTTGGCGGTAACGCTGAATTTCTTGCAAAAAGCGAAATGAGAAAGCTCGGATACACAGAAGAGCTTATTGCCGAGGCAACAGCCTTCGGTGACACAGACAACGAAGATATCATTGAAGCAAGAAACAAGTTCAAAGAACTCGAGGCAAAATACAAGGCAGAAATTGCCGAAGAAGCCGAACAGGTAAGAAATGCAGGCGGTCTTTACATCATCGGTACAGAGCGTCACGATTCAAGACGAATCGACAACCAGCTCAGAGGACGTTCCGGCCGTCAGGGTGACCCGGGTGAAAGCCGTTTCTATCTTTCAATGCAGGATGATCTTCTCCGTCTTTTCGGCGGTGACAGAATGTACTCAATTATGAACAGCCTTCCCGTTGATAACGATATGCCCATTGAAGTCGGTATGATAACAAGACAGGTTGAAGCCGCACAGAAGAAGGTTGAAGGCAACAACTTTGCCGTGAGAAGAAATGTTCTTTCCTTCGACGATGTTATGAACCGTCAGAGAGAAATCATTTACGGTCAGCGTGACCAGGTGCTCAAAGGCGAAGATATGAAGCCTGTTATCACAAAAATGATTGATGAATCAATCGGTGACACAGTTGAATTCTTCTGCCCTGCAGGCATTCCCTATGAAGAATGGCATCTTGCTTCACTTCGTGAAAAATATATCGGCTGGCTGACAAACGAAAACGATTTCAAGGGCGACGACAAAATGAAAGCCGAAGAAATCTTTGATATGCTCACTCAGAGAGCTCACGCTCTTCACGAAGAAAGAGAAGAAAAGTACAGCGAAGAAGCTATGCGTGAAATTGAAAGAGCAATGCTCCTTCGTAACGTTGACCTCAAGTGGATGGACTATATCGATGCCATGGATGAACTCAAGCGCAGTGTCGGTCTTCTTGCCTACGGTCAGAAAGACCCCGTTATCGCTTTCAGAGAAATGAGCTATGATATGTTCGATGAAATGACATCTTCAATCCGTGACGATACAGTTAAAATCGTGCTTTCTGCTCAGTTCAAGACCGATGAAGAAGTCAAGCGTGAACAGGTTGCAAAGGTCACATCTGCAACAGGCTCAGGCGACGGCAGTGAAAAAGGCAGAACTGTTCGCAACGATAAAAAGAAGGTCGGCGTAAATGACCCCTGTCCCTGCGGCAGCGGCAAGAAATATAAGAAATGCTGCGGCAGACCCGGACAGTCAGCCAATAACTGATTGACGATAATATAAAAGCAAAAATCTCCCGTCAGAACGACGGGAGGTTTTTTCACATTTTATCCTCTATATCCTATCCTCTATGCCCTATATCCTATCTCCTGAACATCATCGGTAATTTTTCATAAGCTTCACCGCAAGAGCTGTCAGATCGTCGGCGGTTTCTTTTTCACTGCGAAGATGAGCAAGCTCAACAATGTGCTTACTCAAATCCTCCATGTTGTTTGTGCTCCAGGACAAAAGCTCATCGCTTATCCAGCCGCAGTCTCCGGACGTCACTCCGTCGGACAGAACAAGAACAATGTCACCCACATCCATAGTCATACTTTCTTTTGCAAAGCTGATGTTTCTGAGTATACCAAGAGGCAGAGAGCTTTTCTGAACGGTGATGATTCTGTTGCCCTTGCGCACAAAACTGATTGCGGCACCTGCCTTGTAAAAATCCAACTGCCCCGTAAAGAGGTTAATTTCAACACCGTCAATGGTTGAAATCGATTCATCTGTTGACTTTGCTATTAGTGAAGAATTCACAATTTTGAGGGCGCTGTCAAAAGAAAAGCCTGCCGACAAAAGCTTTTCCATAAGCGAAGCCGTCATTGTGCTGTCAACGGCAGCTCTTTTGCCCGTTCCCATTCCGTCACTTATGAGCGCACAGCAGGAATCGTGCCGGCTTTCCGTCATCCCCACCGTATCACCGCAAACCGTATTTTCTTTAAGCGGCTTCTGATAAAAGCCCATCTGCACACAATATGGTAGCTTTTCCTTGAATATGACTGTTGTTTTTATGTCTGTCACCCGGATATCCGGTTTTTCAAATGAGCGTTTTGTCATCAGCTCAATTATAGTTTTCATTTTTTTGTGGTCTGTTTCAAAAGGATGCTGAAAGGCAGTGATTTCAACAGTAACCGCACCTCCCGTACTCGTAAAATAACTAAGTGCATCAATTTCAATTCCTGCGTCCTGAATTGCCGTTCTGAGGGCTGTTGACCTCGCCCTGTCGATAATTCTGCTTTCGCTGACCTGACAGGCAACCTCCACCAGAAAGTCACCGATACCCGAAAACTGGTCCGTCAGCACACGGCGCATCTCTTTGATTTTCATTTTCGTCGCCATACTGTCGATATACTCACGTCGGCTCGAATATATGTATGATGAGAGTTTTTCTTTTCTTATGCACCGTTTTTCCAAAGACAGTTTGCCTTTGGGCGGTTTTTCCACCCCTGAAAGAGACAGAATATCCGTTGCCGTTGAGTCAAAAAGCTTATTCCAGCAATCACTTTTGCTTTCGCAGCCATCGCATACCCTTTGCTGAATATTTGCAAAAAGTCTGTTCACCTCAGGGTTGATTATATTATCGAGCTTTTCGCTGACAGTTGATACTATTTCCGATACGTCATAAATATTATTTGCCGCCTTACGAAGGTTTGCGGCAACCTCCTTGTTGACTCTGTCATCGCTTATCATTCCGCTTTTTTGCAAAAAATCCTGCAAGGAAGTGAGATGCCTTGACGGCACAATCAGAAAAGCGGCAAAGGATACCCCTGCTTCAATAAGGCTGATAATAAAGCTTTCGTCAAAACCGCCGACAAGACAGCAGGCACAGAAACAAGCGAGAAATGAAATGCCTACGCCTACCTGACCGAAGGAGGAAAACACACCCGCCATAAGTCCGCCGAGAGCATAACAAGGGAAAAGGTGGCGGAATTCAGGGGCGATGCACAATGCCGCCCCAACACAAACACCGGTGACACTGCCTGCGGCAGAGCCTTTATATATTGCAGCAAACATCACCACAAGGCAGGCAATTATTCTTGCAGGTGAAACTCCCTCAACGGTGAAACCGGACATACACAAAAGAAAAATGCACAGACTCAGAACAAGGCTGAGGCTGTCCTTTGCCGTAAGGTTGGATATGCCGATGTTGAAAACCGGAGTTTTGAACGCACGCAGAAAAAAAGCTGAGGCGCAAAGTCCAAGCGCCGCCTCAGTGAGAACGATAAGCGCAGAATAAAAGCCAAAATCGCCTAAAAGAAGAAAAATGAGTCCCGAACAGAAAAGCGAACAGAAGGCAACAACCTGATTTGCCGTTCCGCCGTCAACCGAACCGAAACGGCGGTGAAGAAACAGGCGGAACAGGGCTGTGATTCCGAGAGCCATAGTATATCTGAGTGCAGTCTGCCAGGGCACTGCAAGAAAATAACCCACCACGCTGCCCATAAAAACGGGAAAGCAGAATTCATAAGGCACAACAGACAAAAAGCTGACAGCAAAGGGTGACATATCACCGAGAGCGTTAAGTCCCGAAAAGCAAAGTCCCACAAAGCACGAGCCAATCAGCTTCAGATAAGAAGACGCTTTTCTTTCCCTTGAAATATCTTCAGTATAATATTCCGTAATATCTTCCAAGTCGTAAGAAGTTTTTGACATAACATCATTCCTTTTCACATAATATGTACTGATTATATATTCCCCTGTATGCGAAAAAAGTCAAAGAATGTTTGGTTTATATTCAAAAATAAAAGCCTTGAAAGAAATCAAAATATATGGTATCATATAGAAAGAGAAAACAAATGAGGTAGAAAACATGAAAATACAAGAATCCGCTGAAAATTATCTTGAAACCATACTTATCATAACAAACCGCAACGGCTCATGCCGTTCAATTGACATTGCAAACGAGCTCGGCTATTCAAAGCCCAGCGTAAGTGTTGCAATGAAAAATCTCCGTGAAAACGGCTACATTGACGTTATGGGTGACGGCAATCTCGTTCTTCTTGAGCCCGGCAAAGTCATTGCTGAAAAGCTCTACAAAAGACATACCATGCTGACTGAATTTCTCACACGTCTTGGTGTATCGTCAGAAATTGCTGTTGAGGATGCCTGTAAAATTGAGCATATTCTTTCACAAGAGAGTATCGACGCTATAAGAACGCATTTAGACAAGATTAAATAAGCAAAGTTCTTTGATTTCTTTCTTACAAGAAAGAAATGCCCGCCCCGGCGAGGGCAAAAAAAGAATTCAAGCCATCTCATTCTTTTTAAGAAGAGATGGCTTTTAATATTATTAACATATTACAATATAGAGATAAGCGTCTCTTTACTGTCACCGTTTTGTGAATACTTCACCTTTTATTGCTCGCCGCAAGGCGTCACTTTTTTGAAAAAAGTGACCAAAAACTTTACTTGTTTTTTTATTTAACCTTATAGCCTGCTTTTACAATTGCATTTTTCAACAATTCAAGCTCAATATCACCGTTCAGCTTAATTACAACCCGCCCTTTTTCGTGGCTCGGCACGGCATATTCAACTTCTGCGAATGCCTCAAGAGTTTCCCTCACCGTCTTTTCACAGTGCGAACACATCATACCTTCCACCTTCAGAAGAATCTCACCCTCTTTGAGCTCTGCGATTTCTTCCGCTTTACTTCCGGCAGAGGAAAGCTTGTTTTTTCTCTTTCTGTCATTTTTGTCAGAACGGATATTCACAAAATTAAGCCTCAACGCATTTGAAACAACACAAAAGCTTGAAAGGCTCATTGCCGCCGCACCGAACATCGGATTCAGCTCCCAGCCGAAAAGCGAGATATATGCGCCTGCCGCAAGAGGAATTCCCAGCACATTATAGAAAAATGCCCAAAACAGATTCTGACGGATAATACGCAATGTCTTTCTCGAAAGTCTGATAAGCGCAGGAACATCGCTGAGTCTTGACTTCATCAGCACAATATCTGCCGCATCAATTGCAATATCTGTGCCTGCACCGATGGCAATGCCGATGTCTGCCCTTGTGAGAGCCGGCGCATCATTGATTCCGTCACCCACCATTGCAACCGTACCTTTTTTCTGCAGTTCACGGACAATCTTTTCTTTTCCGTCGGGAAACACACCTGCGATAACTTCATCAACACCTGCCTGTCTTCCGATTTCCTTTGCGGTGTTTTCATTGTCGCCGGTGAGCATAACAACATAAATCCCCATATTCTGAAGCTGTCTGATAGCTTCGGGGCTGTCTTCTTTAATTACATCTGCTGCTGCAATAATGCCGAGGAATTTATCATCTGCTGAGAAAAACAACGGAGTTTTTCCCTGTTTCGAAAGTTCTTCGGCTCTTTTTTTCATTTCATCAGATATTCTGCAATATTCACCTATAAAACCAATGTTACCGCCACGAATTACACTTTCAGCAATTCTGCACCTCAAGCCTTTTCCGGCTACCGCTTCAAAATCAGTTGATTCTTCTTTCTTCACACCCTCTTTTTCACCATATGCGATGACAGCCTTGGCAAGGGGGTGTTCACTTTTGCTTTCAAGGCTGTATGCCAAAGAAATAAGCTCTGCTTCATTCACGCCCTCAGCGGAAATTATATCGGTAAGCTCAGGCTCACCCTTTGTGACAGTACCCGTTTTGTCAAGGGCAACAATCTGAATTTTGCCTGCCTTCTCAATTGATTCGGCAGTTTTGAAAAGAATACCGTTTTTTGCACCCAAGCCGTTACCGACCATAATCGCAACGGGTGTTGCAAGACCCAAAGCGCAGGGACAGCTGATAACGAGAACGGATATTCCTCTTGCAAGTGCAAAGGCGATGTCCGCACCTGTCATAAGCCAGATAACCGTTGCAAGAACCGCAATTGCAATAACCACGGGCACAAATACTCCCGATACCTTATCGGCAATTTTTGCAATGGGTGCTTTTGTTGCAGCGGCATCGCTCACCATACGGATAATCTGTGAAAGTGCGGTATCTTCACCGACAGCCACAGCCTCACACCTGATGAAGCCCGACTGATTGACGGTGGCCGCCGAAACCCTGTCCCCCGCTTGTTTATCAACAGGGATACTCTCACCTGTAAGTGCGGATTCATTAACTGCGCTTGTGCCGGTGAGCACAACACCGTCAACGGGTATGCTTTCACCGGGGCGGACAACAAAAATGTCACCTTTTTTCACATCGGATATATCAACCGTTACTTCTTCGCCGGTTTTTAAAATACAAGCCGTTTTCGGGCGAAGATTCATAAGAGATTTCAGCGCATCAGTTGTTTTGCCTTTACTTCTCGCTTCAAGCATTTTGCCCACGGTGATAAGTGTCAGAATCATTGCCGCCGATTCAAAATATAAATCGTGATAACACTCCATAACCATCTGACTGTTACCGATGTTCTGATAGTAGGTCATAGCGTAAAGTGAAATGAGACTCCACAAAAATGATGTACCTGAGCCGAGAGCAACAAGAGTATCCATATTAGGTGCTTTGTGAATAAATCCTTTGAAACCGCTGACAAAAAACTTGAGGTTAATCACCATAACAACAATTGCAAGAAGCATCTGTGTGATGCCAAGGGCGATATAGTTACCTTCAACAAAAGAGGGCACGGGCAGATTTATCATATGCCCCATAGAAATATACATCAGAACTGCGAGAAAGCCTACGGAAGATATCAGCCTTTTTTTCAACTTCGGTGTTTCGGTGTCCTTCAAGCTGTCTTCCTCTTTTTTTGCAGAAGCTTCATTTCCTTTGGCACTTGCGCCGTATCCTGCCGCAGATACAGCAGCAATAACTGCTCTTTCACTTGCCGTACCTTCAACCGACATTGAATTTGTCAGAAGGCTTACAGAACAGCCTGTTACACCCTCAACACCGTTCACGGCCTTTTCAACTCTCGCACAGCAAGCGGCACAGGACATTCCCGTCACGTTATACTGTTTCATAAATTGCACCTCATTTCATAAGCTTCTGAATCAGCAAAACAAGCTCGTTCACCGTCTCGTTCTTGCCGTTTTTTATATCGTCGTACACACAGGTACGGATATGACTTGCCAGAAGCTCCTTGTTGAAGCTGTTAAGCGCCGCATTTGCCGCCGCAACCTGAGTGATTATATCTGTGCAATAGGCATCATTTTCAACCATATTCTTTATACCTCTTATCTGACCTTCAATGCGGTTGAGACGGTTGATGAGAGATTTATATTCAGCTTGTGTACGTTCCTTTGTTTTATGACAACATTCGCAGTTCACTTTCCTCACCTCTTTTATGTTTTTTCACCTCTATTATATACCCCTGTAGGGTATATGTCAAGATATAAAAATCACCCAACCGAAGTCGGGTGATTTCAGGATTATTCCTCGGGAATTTCAACATCAATTTTTCTGTCTCTGAAATAATATTACCTGTCCTTTTCGCCGATGGGTCTGAGGACTCTGCAAGGAGTGCCCACCACAACAACATTTAAAGTCTGCCCTCAGTCCTTCTCTTTTTTGATTCCGCTGTTGTCATCTGCATTTTATTTTCTCCAGAGGCAATCGGGATAAATGCCCTTATCGGTCATTTCTTTAAGAGCCTGCACAACTGACTGCTTATCCTCTTTATATGTTACACCGTACCACTTTTCTGAGGTAGAAAGCACCTTGACCTGTGCCTTACCCTCTTTAAGAATGTCGTCAACAATAAAGGGAAGAAGATACTCACACTTCATCATATTGCCCTCGTTGTTTCTGAGGAAGGAAACAAAACGAGAATCAAGCTCTGTCATCATTTCGGGCGAAAAGCCCCAGCAGTTCATTGAAACGATGTTGTCTTCGGGCAGTTCCGTCCAGTTTACATCGTCTTCGGTGAACATAATTCTGCCGTCTGTTTTTTGAATTTTTGTTCTTTCAACAATATCCTCAAGATATCCGTGTTCACCGACCTGACAAACACCTCTTGAAACGTGTCCGTTTTCTGTGATGGTGTTTTTGATTTTAAAGCCTACCATACAGAACTGATATTTGTCTTCTTCTGCCGTTTTTTCCTTTGTCAGCTCGTCATAAATAAGCTTAAAGGTTTCTCTGCCGTAATAATCGTCGGAATTGATAACAGCAAACGGACCGTCAATCATACCCTTGCAGGAAAGAACTGCGTGACCTGTACCCCAGGGTTTGACTCTGCCCTCGGGAACAGAAAAGCCTTCGGGAAGATTATTTATATCCTGATAGGCATACTCAGTTTCAATAATTCCGTCATATTTGCCGTCCATAATCTTTTTGAAATCTTCTTCAATTTCGTGTTTAATGACAAAAATAACCTTGTCAAAGCCTGCCTTTGCAGCATCATAAACCGAATAATCAAGTATGATTTCTCCGTTCGGGCCAACAGGATCTATTTGCTTAAGTCCGCCGTATCTGCTGCCCATACCTGCCGCCATAACAATGAGGGTTGCCTTGCTCATATTTGTTTTCTCCTTCTGAGTTGTTTTTTCTTGTTCTATATATTTTAACATTATTCCTAAGAAATATCAATAAGGAAAAATTTATATATTTTTTAATATACCTTAACCGAAAAAATCACTTGACACAACCAATAATAAATGATATGATAACAATGTAAATATATTTTTAATAAAGGAGTGACCTATATGCAGGATGTATTATCACTTATCCAGATGATCTTCGACACAATCAAAAAGTATCTCTTCCTTATCCTCGGCAGAGCTGATGAACTTGAAGAAAACTAATTAAAGCGGAATAATTAGCTGTCCAAGTGACAGCTTTTATTTTTATCAAAAAGAGGTATCGTCAAAGATGATACCTCTTTTTTGATTTAGTCTATATAAAGGTCTCTGATTCCTTCCAATGTTCTGATTGCGGAAATCGTGAGATTCAGTCCTTCTTCATCCCTCGGGAAAACAACCGCCTTCATAACAATGGAATCGCTTTTTCTTTTTGTGGGCGATGAATCAGCATAAAGCACCTCAAGGGTGTGCAGATTTCCTCCGTACCTTTTCACAATTGCGCCGATTTCCGCCGCCTGCTTTGACATATTCTCAGCTTCAATATAAATATTTTTTGAAGGTGAGCTTCTTGCGATAAATCTTTTGAAGGTATTAAGGGTAAGATAAATAAAGAGTGTTGCAACAAGTGCACCAACATAATAGCCTGCACCTACCGCAAGACCGATACAGCTTACCGCCCAGAGTGATGCCGCCGTGGTAAGTCCTTTAACAGAAAAGCCTTCTCTGAGAATAGTACCTGCGCCGAGGAAACCGATACCGCTGATTACCTGAGCACCGAGTCTTGTGGGGTCTACGTTTGCGATGCCCTCATACTCCTTGAAAACATAAGCAGAGGTCATCATAACGAGAGCTGAACCCACTGCAACAAGAATATGTGTTCTGAAACCGGCAGGTCTGTGTGAATGTTCTCTTTCAAATCCGATAATACCGCTGAAAACAACCGCAAGCACTAATTTAAACACAGCATCAAAAAAATACTGAACTGCGGAAAGTTCAAAAAAGTTCCTGATAAGTTCTGCCATCAATTTTCTCCTTCCGTATTTTTTTCATACCAAAACAAAGCACACCGAGCGTCTTTCACTCAGTGCAAATCAAGAGATATGAATTTTAAACCATAGTTATTATATCACCTTTTTTAACAAAAATCAATAAAAGTTATTGACATATATCCTTTTATTATTTAATTTTCAACTTGATTATAGAAAAACTTTGTTGTATAATAAAACTGATTTGAATCTGCTTTTGAGAAAGGATGGTTTTTATGGCAGCAAACAAAGTCAAATTAAACATCGCAGGTGCAGAATACTCCATCATCGCAGAAGACGATGCGAAGTATGTTCAGTCGCTCGGCAAGGCACTTGATCTTACAATGGCAAACATTATGAAAGCCAACAGCAGAATTTCCACAACTCAGGCTGCTGTTCTTGCCGCACTTGACTATGCCGATGAAGCTCACAAAGCAACCGCCACAGCCGACAGGCTCCGTGACCAGATTAAGGATTATCTTGATGACGCTTCAAGCGCAAAAAGCAAAGCAGACTGGGCAAGACACGAAACAGAGAACCTTAAAAAAGAAGTTCAGAACCTGAAAGCTGAAAATGACAGACTCAGAAAAGAACTCAATGCAGTTCTTAACACAATCAGCGAAAAGAAATAGTTTTTATGAAAAATAAAATTGAAGTTCTGGCTCCGGGTGGCTCTTTGGAAAGCGTAAAAGCCGCAGTTCGCTCAGGTGCCGATGCAGTATATATGGGCACAAAACACTTCAACGCCAGGATTAAAGCAGAAAACTTTGATGAAGACGAACTTCAGAGTGCTGTTGACTATTGTCACTCCCACGGTGTCAGAGTCAACATCACAATGAACACACTCATAAATGACGAAGAAATCCCGTCAGCTCTTCAAACAATTGAGCACGTTTGCCAAAAAGGTGCAGGCGTGCTTATTTTGCAGGATTTGGGTCTTGCCGCACTTGTGAAAAAGGTCACACCCCAAATTGAAATGCACGCATCAACCCAGATGTCGGTACAAACTGTCAGCGGTGTGAAGCTTTTGGAAGAATTAGGCTACAAAAGAGTTGTTCTGCCAAGGGAAATGACAAAAGCTGAAATTGAAAACATCAAAAAGAACACCTATGCGGAAATTGAAATTTTTGTTCACGGTGCGCTTTGTATGTCTGTTTCAGGTCAATGCTATATGAGCAGTATGTTCGGCTCACGCAGCGGAAACAGAGGCTTGTGCGCTCAGCCCTGCCGTCTTCCCTTTTCCGTTCAGGACGGAACAGGCTTTGATCTGAGTCTCAAAGATTTGTCTCTGACAGATAAAGCCGATGCGCTTTTGGCTCTCGGCATTGACTCACTCAAAATTGAAGGCAGAATGAAAAGGCCCGAATATGTTGCAGCCGCCGTCACAGCCGTGAAAAAGGCTCTTGACGGAAGTGACACGGAAGATATTTCAGAAAAGCTCAGAGCCGTGTTTTCCCGTTCAGGCTTTACCGACGGATATTTTGAAAACAAGCGTGGCAAAGATATGTTCGGCATACGAAAAAAAGAAGATGTCACCGCCGCCACAAATGCGGTGCTGAAAGATTTGGAAAAGCTTTATGAAAAAGAAACACCTCTTATTCCTGTCAGCTTTTATCTCACGGTTATCGAAAATGAAAACATATCTCTTTCAGCCTCGGCTATGGGTAAGACCTGCTTTGTTTCGGACTCATACATTCCCGAAAAGGCAATCAATAAGCCAATGACAAAAGAAAGTCTTGAAGCGAGACTTTCAAAATGCGGCGGCACTCAGTTTTATGCGAAAAAAATCGAAATCGACCTTGACGAAGGGCTTATCGTGCCCGCAAGTGTTATCAACAGCCTGAGAAGAAGTGCTTTGGACGAGCTGGAAAAGAAACTTATATCTGTAAATCGAGTCACCTTTACACCGCTGCAAATAAAAATCCCCGAAAAGAAAAGAATTTCACCTTTAAAATACCGTGTGAGAGTTGCTCGTTTAAGTCAGATTCCAAAAAATCTCACAAATGTGGAAAACTTGTATATTCCCCTGTCAGCTGAGGAAAACTCGGTGGAAAAGTTGAAAAACCTGCCTGTTTGCTTGGGAATTGAGGTGCCAAGAGGCATTTTCGGCGCTGAAAAGCAGGTCGAAACCCGTCTTTTGAAAATGAAAGAGCTTGGAATTAATATTGCATATTGCAGCACAATCGACGCTGTTGCAATTGCAAAAAAGCTGGGATTTGAAATTCACACAGGCTTTTCTTTAAACGTTTTCAACAGCCTTTCGACAGAGGTTTTAGAAGGTTTGGGTGTAAAGGAAATTACCTTGTCACCTGAACTTACCTTAAAACAGGCAGCAAAAGTTCATTCAAATGTCAAAAGAGGTCTTATCGGATACGGCAGACTGCCCTTGATGCTCACAAGAAACTGCCCGATAAAAAACGGCAAGAGCTGTGATGAGTGTAAGTCCGGCAGTTATCTCACGGACAGAATGAATATGAAATTCCCCGCTGTCTGTTCATGGGGCTGCAGTGAAATTCTCAACAGTCAGCCGATTTATATGGGAGACAGACTTGACGAAATCGAAAATATGGACTTCATCACATTTTATTTCACAAAGGAAAAGCAGGAAATGTGCGACACCGTACTTGATGCATACCGAAAGAAAAAAAGCGTGAAAGGCGACTTCACAAGAGGACTTTATTACAGAGGTGCGCAGTAAACCAAAAAAAGATAAACAGAAAGGAAGTAAACAATGGCAAAACGTGAAAACTATTTATCCTGGGACGAATACTTTATGGGCATTGCAATTCTCTCCGCATACAGGAGCAAGGACCCCAACACACAGGTTGGTGCTTGCATCGTCAATGACAAAAACCGCATTATGTCCGTCGGCTACAACGGCTTTCCTATGGGCTGCAGCGATGATGAATTTCCGTGGGAGCGTGACGGTGACACCTACAACACCAAGTATGCTTACGTATGCCATGCAGAACTTAATGCAATTCTCAACAACCGTGGCACTTCCCTTGAAGGCTGCAGAATCTATGTTGCTCTTTTCCCCTGCAATGAATGTGCCAAAGCAATCATTCAAAGCGGAATCAAGGAAGTTGTTTATCTTTCCGACAAGTATGCGGAAACACTCGCAACAAAAGCCTCAAAAAGAATGTTCAATTCAGCGGGAGTCAAACTCACAAAGCTTACCCCCAACAAAAATTCCGTGCTCATTGATTTTGATGAAACGAAGATATAAAAAAAGAAACCGCCTTGTGGGCGGTTCTTTTGTCAGTAGAAAGCAGTAAGGTCTAAGATATGAGCAAGCCTTTACTTCCTACTTTACTACTCCCTGCTTTTCTACTGAAAAACCTGCCGCGCTTGCGGCAGGTTTTTGATTAAGCTTCTGTTGTTGCATCTTCAGTGCCTTCTTCGTTCTTTTTGAAGAAATCACCGAAATACTCTGAAAGAAGTGCAAAGAGCTTTGTGATAAGTTCAATTACCTGACCGATTGTCATAGTATTTTTCTCCTTTCGTGGAAATATTTGCATTTTGCAAATTTATAATAACATAACTATATTCAAAAATCAATGGCGTTTTGGAAAATTATTCTGCAACAGCAAGCTGCTCTTTTTCTGCAAGAGCTCTCTTTTCTTTCAACTGTCTTTCAACTTCTGCTGTGTGAGCCTGGTCGTCCTTGAGGAAGAGAATAACAATAAGATAAAGCACAGAACCTATTGCAGGACCGAGAATAAACTGATGCCAACGGTATTTGAGAAAACGCGGTGCCACCTGAGCGTTGATAACTGTCTGGTTGGCGGCGTGCTTGATATTCTGGTCAAAGCCGAGGAACTTGAGAACATAACCCTGAATGAACTTAGGAATAGCACCTGTTACCTTAGAAACGAAATTCTGCATTGAGAAGGTGATGCCTTCTGTACGCTTGCCTGTTTCAAGTTCAATTTCATCAATGGAGTTTGTAAGAAGTGAACGGTGTGCAATATCCTTTATATTGGTGAAGACCTGTGCAGTGCCGAGAAGAAGCATAACAACCGCAAGGGCACCGATATTAAGGAAACGGTCGTTTGCACCGACAAAGAAGGCTATAATACGTGCAATGATTGTGATTACTTCTGAAAAAACGAGGAGGTTTTTGTTGCCGCCCAATCTTCTGATAAGCTTTATTGCAAAAAACATTGCAATTGCACCGGGTATACCCATAATAGCACCGTAAACCACCTGAGCAGTACCGCCTGAAATTTCTGCACCAAACACATTGTAGGAAACTCCCTGTGTTTCAAAAAAGTATTCCCAAGGAAGTGCAATTGATATGCTTTGCACGATTCTTGCAAGGCAAACGATAATGAGCGTTTTGTTATGTCTGAGCTCCCAGATATCATTTAAGATACTGCTTTTGTTTTCATCAGAAGCAGGCTCAACTTTTTCTTTCATTCTGTAGGCAAGCATTGCTATGAGCATACCGCCAAGACCAAAAATAAGAGCGCCGTATAAATAAGTAGTCTTCTCAGTCATAATGCTGTTTTTAACAGCAAAATCCTTAAAGGTCGGGAAAAGTCCGCCTAATGTACCGCCCAAGCCTGCAGCAATTGAAATCCATTGAATAACACGCCCACGTTCATCTGAATCCGGACTTGACATAGCGGCAATGCCCCAGATGGAAATATCTTGCAAAGAATAGAACACATCAAAAAGTATGTATAAAACAAGAATGAATGCTATTGTCTGACTTTCCTTGAAGCCGAAGTCAACAAACATCAAAAAAACAAGAATACCGATAATCAACGGTGTCCACAGCAAAAACGGACGCAGCTTCTGCCCCGGCTTGTGCTTTCTGCGGTCAATAAGTCCGCCGATAAGCGGATCATTTATGGCATCCCAAAGAGTGCTGACACCTGTGATGATGCCTGTTTTTTCCGAAGGGATTTTCAAAATAGTGTTCAGATAAACAAAAAGTCTGTTTGAAACAAAGTTGTAGGTCATATTCTGACCTGTCAGACCTGCCGCATAAGACAAAAGTCGGTCATTAGCAACCTTTGTTTCGCTTTCCTCTTTTGAAAAAAGGAAAAATGGTTTCATATTTTCTCATCCTTTCAAAGCGCTTTCATATTTTGATTATACATTAAGGATAAACAAAAATCAATATTTTTCCATATATAAAAAAACAGGTATCTTTAAGCACAAATAACACTTAAAAATACCTGTTGTTTCTGTTTTGCTTTTGGTCTGCGCTTATTGCGTCAGTTCCTTAATTATGCAAGCTCTGCGAAGTACTTGATTGTACGAACCATCTGGCTTGTGTATGAGTTTTCGTTGT
>CAYUVR010000042.1:0-16934 GCA_964448225.1 uncultured Faecalibacterium sp.
TATGGCATTTACAGCTAAAGACGTACAGGCTCTTCGTGAGAAGACAGGCGTTGGTATGATGGACTGCAAGAAGGCTCTTGCAGAAACAGACGGTGATATGGAAAAGGCAATGGACATCCTCAGAGAAAAGGGTCTTGCTTCCGCAGCTAAGAAAGCAAGCCGTGTTGCTGCTGAAGGTGTTGTAGTTGCTTATAATGATAAGGCAAACAAGATCGGTGTTCTTGTTGAAGTTAACTGTGAAACAGACTTCGTTGCTAAGAACCCCGAATTCGTTGCTCTTGCAAATGATGTTGCGAAAACAGTTGCAGAACAGAATCCTGCGGATATGGATGCTCTTAACGCTTGCATAATTTCAGGCGGTTCAATTACAGTTGCGGAGGCTGTTCAGGAACTCTTCCTCAAGATTCGTGAGAATATGAATGTTCGTCGTTTCGTAAGAGTTGAAGGTGTTGTTGAAACATATATCCATGCAGGCGGCACAGTTGGTGTTATGGTTGAATTTGATGCTGACGATGCAGTTGCAGCTAAGGACGAATTTGTTGTTATGGGTAAGGACGTTGCAATGCAGGTTGCAGCTATGAATCCTCAGTATCTCGATGCAGCTTCAGTACCTGCTGAAGTTATCGAGAAGGAAAAGGGTTTCCTTATTGCTCAGATGAAGGAAGATCCGAAGATGGCTTCAAAGCCCGATGCTGTTCTCGGCAAGATTGTTGAAGGCAAGATTGCAAAGTTCTATAAGGAAGTTTGCCTTGCAGAACAAGCATTCGTTAAGGATGGCGATATCAATGTTGCTAAGTATGTTGCCAACACAGCTAAGGAACTTGGTGGCGAAGTTGCACTCAAGGGCTTCACACGTTTCGCTAAGGGCGAAGGCATTGAAAAGAAAGTTGACGATTTCGCAGCAGAAATCGCTTCAATGGTTAAATAATCATTGCTTAAGATTAAATCCTCCCTTTTTTGGGAGGATTTTTTTAATTTGTGTAAAGTTTTTTAAAAAACATCTTGACTTTACTTTTTCAAAGTGCTACAATACATTCAAATTTAAAAATAAAAGCTATGACGAAGACGGAAGAAGTCAGAGTTTCACAGAGAGTCGGCGGTGCTGTAAAGCCGATAAACAATCCTTCATTTTCCTATCACTTCTGAGCTGAAGGTCCGAACATCTTTTTTTGATTAGTAGATACCTTTCGTGATTGCTGCGTTAATGCATAGGGCTTGTTGGAGCTTGAGGTGGCGATTTTAAATCGCAATTTGAGTGGTACCGCGGGTATAAATTAAGTTTATTGCTCGTCTCAAAGTTTAACTTTGGGACGAGTTTATTTTTTGTCTAAAATACTCTTTTATCAGGAGGCGTAAGTAAAATGGAACTTAACAAAATGAACAACGAACTTAAAGAGGTGGCTTTCCGAATTAAAGAAATGCGTGAAATCGCAGGCTACACCCAGGAAGAGATGGCTGAAAAAGTTGATATCAGCCTGAACGAATATGTTTCTTACGAAGCAGGTGCCGATGATTTTCCTTTCTCTTTCATTCATAAATGTGCAAAGGTGTTCGGCATCGGTAAAACAGACCTTCTAGAAGGCAGGAGCAGTAATCTTTCTTCATATACTGTTACAAGAAAAGGTCAGGGCAAAATTATTTCTAAAGAAGATGATGAGGGTATTGAAATCAACCATCTCGCGCTTCTTTTCAGAAACAAACTTGCTGAGCCCTATCTTGCAAAATATGAATATAAAGAAGAATTGCAGAACAAGCCAATTAACACAACAACTCACAGTGGTCAGGAATTTGACTATGTGCTTTCAGGCAAACTTAAGGTACAAGTTGGTCAACATACAGAAATTCTTGAAGCAGGGGACAGCATCTATTATAAGAGTTCAGCTCCTCACGGTATGATTGCTGTTGACGGTAAAGACTGTACATTTGTTGCAGTTGTAATTGCAGGTGACGAAGCTCCCGTTCAGGAAGTTGTGAACGAAGTACAGGTTGCAGCTAAAACAGAGCACCGACTTTTTGTTGAAAAGTTCATTGAAACAACAGAAGATGAAAACGGTATTCTCAAAGACATCAGCTTTAAGGATGAAGATAAGTTCAACTTTGCGTTTGACGTAGTTGACGCTGTTGCAGATAAGTATCCTGATAAGCTTGCAATGCTTCACATTTCAAACGATAAGACAGAAAGACGCTTTAGCTTCAATGATATGAAGAAAGAGTCAGCAAGAGCTGCTAACTACTTCAAGAGCCTTGGTATAACTAAAGGCGACAGAGTTATGCTTGTTCTTAAACGCCATTATCAGTTCTGGATTACAGCTCTCGCTCTTCATAAACTCGGTGCTGTCATTATCCCTGCAACAAATCAGCTTGTTGTTCATGATTTTGAATACCGTTTCAAAGCAGCAGGTGTCAAAGCTATTCTTTGCACTTCTGACGGAGAAACTGCAAATCAGGTTGACTTCGCAAGTGAAAGCTATGACGGACTAGAACTTAAAATCATTGTCAACGGTGAAAGAGAAGGTTGGCACAGCTTTGATAAAGAATATAAGCTCTTCAGAAGCATCTACAACCGTGAAGAAGATACAGCTTGCGGTGATGACGAAATGCTTATGTTCTTCACTTCCGGCACAACAGGTTATCCCAAAATTGCTTCTCACTCATATAAATATGCGCTTGGTCATTTCGTAACCGCTAAATACTGGCACTCAGTTCAGCCGACAGACCTTCATCTTACAATCTCAGACACAGGTTGGGGTAAGGCAATGTGGGGTAAGTTCTACGGCCAGTGGATGAGTGAAGGCGCAGTCTTTACTTATGATTTCGATAGATTTGACGCATCAGAGATTCTTCCGATGTTCGCAAAGTATAACATTACAACCTTCTGTGCGCCCCCCACAATGTACAGAATGCTTATCAAAGAAGACCTTTCAAAGTATGATCTTTCATCAATCAGATATGCAACAACAGCAGGTGAGGCACTTAACCCCGAAGTGTTCTATCAGTTCCAGAAATCAACCGGTCTTGTGATTATGGAAGGCTTCGGACAGACTGAAACCACTCTCACCATCGGCAATCTTGTCGGCACAACTCCCAAGCCGGGTGCAATGGGTAAGCCTGTTCCCGGATATGATATTGATATTGTTGACCTTGACGGAAATCCCTGCCCTGTTGGTGAAACAGGTGAAATCGTTGTCAGAACAGACAAAAAGATTCCGTGCGGTCTCTTCAAAGGCTACTTCCGTGACGAAGAAAGAACAGCGGAAGTATGGCATGACGGAATGTATCACACCGGTGACACAGCCTGGTGCGATGAAGACGGTTATTACTGGTATGTCAGCCGTATTGATGACGTTATCAAGTCATCAGGCTACCGTATCGGCCCCTTTGAAATTGAAAATGTTATTATGGAACTTCCCTATGTTCTTGAGTGTGGTGTTTCTGCTGCTCCTGACGAAATCAGAGGTCAGGTAGTTAAAGCAAGTATTGTTCTCACAAAAGGCACTGAGCCCACTGAAGAGCTTAAGAAGGAAATTCAGAACTACGTTAAGAAAAATACTGCTCCTTATAAGTATCCGAGAATTGTTGTATTCAGAGATGAACTTCCCAAAACAATCAGCGGTAAAATTCAGAGAAATAAGTTATAATCATTTAAACTTTCTGCGGAAATATTCATTCTTTCCGCAGAAAGTTTCGTGATTTCTGTTGAAAAAACGGGATAAGTGTTCTATAATATAAAGTACGATTAAAATGGAGGAAAAGATTATGGCATTAAAGCGAGTGACTCTTTTTGCCGGTCATTACGGCAGCGGAAAAACAAACATTGCCGTTAATTATGCTCTTCACCTGAAAAAAGAGGGACTGTCCGTTGTAATTGCCGACCTTGACATTGTTAATCCTTATTTCAGAACGAAGGACAGTGAAGAGGAGCTGACCAAACAGGGGATTGAGCTGATTTGCTCAGAGTTTGCAAACACAAATCTTGATATTCCATCACTTCCTCAGTGTATGTACCGTACCGTTCACGATAAAAGCACCTATGCGGTTATGGATATTGGCGGAGACGATGCAGGTGCTGTGGCTCTTGGTCGCTTTGCTCCTTCAATTGTGGAAGAAGATAACTATGAAATGTATTTTGTAGCTAATTTTTTCCGCCCGCTGACAAGAACGGCTGAAGAAGCATTTACGGTTCTTCACGAAATCGAAGTTGCTGCAGGATTGAAGTTTACAGGAATAATAAATAACTCTAATTTAGGAGAACTTACAACAAAACAGGATGTTATTTCAACAAAAAATGAGGTTCAAAAGCTGTGTGAGTTATCCGGTTTGCCAATTTCTTACACAACCGTTGAAAGTCGCTTGTTTGATGTTCTTAAATCAGAAGTTGAAAATCTTTTTCCATTGACGTTACAAAGTAAAATTTTTTAATTGGAGGTAAGTTTATGCCAAAGGTTACATTTAATACAGATATGTGCAAGGGCTGTGGACTTTGTGTAACTGCCTGTCCGAAAAATATTCTTATTATTGCAAAGGACAAGATTAATGCAAAAGGTCATTCACCCGCAGAAATGACAGACGAAAGTAAATGCATCGGTTGTGCTTTCTGCGCCACAATGTGTCCGGATTGTATCATTAAGGTTGAAAAGTGAGGTTAGGAAAAATGGCTGAAAAAGTACTTATGAAAGGTAATGAGGCTATTGCAGAAGCTGCAATTCTCGCAGGTTGCCGTCATTACTTTGGTTATCCCATCACTCCTCAGACTGAAATTGCCGCATATATGGCAAAGAAAATGCCTAAAATCGGCGGATGTTTCCTTCAGGCTGAAAGTGAAGTTGCAGCAATCAATATGGTTTACGGTGTGGCTTCAACAGGTAAAAGAGTTATGACATCATCTTCAAGCCCCGGAATTTCACTTAAGGCTGAAGGTCTCTCTTATCTTGCAGGTAGTGACTTGCCTGCACTTGTTGTCAATGTTCAGAGAGGAGGCCCCGGTCTCGGCGGTATCCAGCCTTCGCAGTCTGATTATTTCCAGGCTACAAAGGGCGGCGGACACGGTGACTACCATATGATCGTTCTTGCACCCTCCTCAGTTCAGGAAATGGCAAACCTTACAATCAAGGGCTTCGACCTTGCAGACAAATACAGAATGACATCAATGATTCTTGCTGACGGTACAATGGGACAAATGATGGAGCCTGTTTCGCTTGAAGAAGCCGCTGTAGCGGAATATGACAAGTCTTGGGCTGTTACAGGCACAAAGTGTGAAAGAAAGCACAATATCATTAATTCTCTTTATCTTGTTCCTGATGCGCTTGAGCAGACAAACTTTGAAAGATATGAAAAATATAAAATCGTTGAAGAAAACGAAGTTATGTATGAAGAATATATGATGGACGACGCCGAAATCTGCGTTTCTGCCTACGGCATTGCCGCACGTGTTGCAAAAAATGCAATTGTCAAGGCAAGAGAAGAAGGCATCAAGGTTGGTATGATTCGTCCCATCACTCTCTGGCCTTTCCCGAAGAAGGTATTTGCTGATGCTGCCGAAAAGGTAAAGTGCTTTATCTCAGTTGAGCTTTCAATGGGACAGATGATTGATGACATCAGACTTTATACAGGTTGCAAGAAGCCTGTTGCTCTCTGCAACAGAGCAGGCGGTATGATCCCTTCACCTGAACAGGTACTCGAAGCAATCAGAAAGGCAAACGAAGGAGGAAATAAATAATGGTAGTTTTTGACAGACCTAAATCACTTTGTGATGTTCCTTTCCATTATTGTCCCGGTTGCACGCACGGTATTATTCACCGCCTTGTTGCCGAAGCTATTGACGAATTGGGAATTGAAGGCAGAACAATCGGTGTTGCTCCCGTTGGCTGTGCAGTTATGGCTTATAACTATTTTGCTTGCGATATGGTTGAAGCAGCTCACGGACGTGCTCCTGCTGTTGCAACAGGTCTCAAGCGTTCAGACCCTGAAAACAATATTGTTTTCACATATCAGGGCGACGGTGACCTTGCTTCAATCGGTATGGCTGAAACTGTACACGCAGCAGCAAGAAACGAAAACATAACAATTATCTTTGTTAACAATGCAATTTACGGTATGACCGGCGGTCAGATGGCTCCCACTTCACTTCCCGGTCAGGTAACACAGACTTCACCCTACGGCAGAGACACAAGTCATTGCGGATTCCCTGTCAAGGTTTCAGAAATGCTTTCACAGCTTGACGGTGCAGGCTACATTGAAAGAGTCGCTGTTAACAATGTTAAGAATGTAAGAAACGCAAAGAAAGCTATTAAAAAAGCTTTCCGTAATCAGATTGATAAGAAGGGCTTTTCACTTGTTGAAGTTATTTCATCATGTCCCACAAACTGGGGTATGACTCCCGAAAAAGCTCTCGAATGGGTTGAAGAAAAAATGATTCCTTATTATCCTCTTGGTGTGTATAAGGACAGAGATGCTGAAAAGAAGGAGGAAGAATAATGAGCACAACACAAATTCTCATTGCAGGCTTCGGCGGTCAGGGTGTTCTTTTTGCAGGTAAATTTCTCGCCTATAAAGGACTTATTTCTGACAAGCAGGTTTCTTGGCTTCCTTCGTACGGCCCTGAAATGCGTGGCGGCACAGCAAACTGCAGTGTTATCATCAGCGATGAGCCTGTCGGTTCACCCATTGTTAACGCACCGGATTGCCTTGTTGCAATGAATCTTCCTTCCCTGAAGAAGTATGAAAATGATGTTGTTTCGGGTGGTGTTATCATTGTTGACTCAACACTTATCAGCGAAAAGGTTGAAAGAACAGATGTAACTACATATTATGTTCCTGCAACAAAAATTGCAAAAGACGAAGGCTTTGCAACCCTTGCTAATATGATTCTTATGGGTAAGCTTATGAAAGTTTGTGACACAATAGGTTTTGACGGTACTGAAACAGCTATTCAGAAGGTTGTTCCTCCCAAAAAGGCAAATCTTATTGAAGTTAACTTAAAAGCTCTTAAAACAGGCTACGATTTTGAATAATCAGAGGTGTTTATGATGGATATTAAAATTACAAAAACAACGGCCCCCAAAGCAAAACCCGCAAAGGGCGAAAAGCTTGGTTTCGGTCACATTTTTACAGACCATATGTTCATAATGAACTATACCGAAGGAAAAGGATGGCACGATGCAAGAATCGTACCTTACGGCGATATTTCACTTGACCCCAGCGCAATGGTTTTCCATTACGGCCAGGAAATGTTTGAAGGTCTTAAGGCATACCGTGGCGAAGATGATAAAATTTATCTTTTCCGTCCCGATATGAATGCAAAAAGAGCAAACGCTTCAAACGAAAGACTTTGCATCCCCGAAATTCCCGAGGATATGTTTGTTGAGGCAGTAAAAACTGTTGTTGACATTGACAGAGATTGGGTTCCCTCAGATGAAGGTACATCACTTTATATTCGACCCTTTGTTATTGCAACTGATGAATTCCTCGGTGTTGCTCCTTCAAAGACCTACCTTTTCATCGTTATTCTTTCACCTTCAGGTGCTTACTATGAAAGCGGTCTTGCTCCTGTTGGCATCTGGATTGAAGACGAATATGTCCGTGCAGTTAAGGGCGGTATGGGCTTTGCAAAAACCGGCGGTAACTATGCTGCTTCTCTCATTGCACAGGTTAAGGCTCACGACAGTGGCTATTCACAGGTACTTTGGCTTGACGGTGTTGAAAGAAAGTACATTGAAGAAGTCGGCGCAATGAACATTATGTTCAAAATAAACGGCAAGGTTATCACCCCTGCACTCAACGGCAGTATTCTTCCCGGTATCACACGTAACTCAATTCTTCACGTTTGCAGAAGCTGGGGTTATGAAGTTGAGGAAAGACGTATTTCTGTTGACGAGCTTGTTGCAGCAGCAAAAGACGGCAGCCTTGAAGAAGTTTGGGGTACTGGTACCGCAGCGGTTGTTTCACCTGTCGGCAAGCTCCGCTATATGGACGATGTTATGACAATCGGTGACGGCGGCATTGGTGAACTCACTCAGAAGCTTTATGATGAACTCACAGGTATCCAGTGGGGCAAGAGAGAAGATCCTTACGGTTGGAGAATTGAAGTAAAATAATTCAGTAAAAGTTAAGAGCAGTCTTGGTTAAAAAGACTGCTCTTATTTAATTAAATCTTTAATCACTTCTCCGCCAATAATCAACCCTGCAATCGAAGGAACAAATGAAATGCTACCGGGAATGACCTTTCTGTTTTCGCCGATTTCGGGATTTTCAGGCTTAACCGGAGTTTCTTTTGAATAAAGCACCTTAAGCTTTTTTATTCCACGCTTTTTCAGTTCGGTTCTCATAACACGGGCGAGGGGACATACACTGGTTTTATAGATGTCGGTCACTTCAAACATCGTCGGGTCAAGCTTGTTTCCGGTACCCATAGAAGAAATAACGGGAATGTTATGTTTTGATGATTTTTCAATTATTGCAAGCTTACCGGAAACTGTGTCGATTGCATCAACAATATAATCATAAACGGTGAAATCAAACTCGTTCACATTTTCAGGCAGAATAAAAAGATTAAAACAGTTAACTTCTGCATTCGGATTGATTTCCTGTACACGCTCTCTTGCAACTTCGGTTTTCATTTTACCGATAGTTTCAGTTGTTGCAATTATTTGACGGTTTATGTTTGATTCACTTATGCAGTCATTATCAATGAGGTCAATTCTGCCAACTCCCGCACGGGAAAGCGCTTCAACCACGTATCCACCGACACCGCCAACACCAAACACGGCAACCTTTGAATTCCGGAGTTTTTTCATTGCCTTTGAGCCTAAAAGCATTTCTGTTCTTTTAAAAAAATCATTCATAATGACAATTACCTTTTCTTGTGGGGAAAACCGAAGAATATGAATAAAGTAGCGGGAATAATACTGAGTGCAAACAAAATCAGCATAGGTATATTTGTGCTGAAATATTCAAACATAGCTTTGAAAGCTGATGGTTGAAACAAAATTATAACACCTGTGATTACAGCAAAAATTGCACTTATAAGAACTGCGCCGGCAGCGGCATCCTTTGCAATTTTACCGTATTCGGTTCTTTCTTTCGAAGCAAGATTAACAGCGTTCTCTATTGCTGTGTTAATAATCTCACTTGCAATGACAGTTCCGCCGGCAATTGTGAGAATTGCCCATTCAGCTCTCGAAAGCGTAAACCAATCAGTCAGAAGAAGTATTGAGAACATATAAACAAGGCAGGTGATATGTATTCTCATATTGCGTTCAGTTTTTATGGTGTGAAAAATTCCTCTGAAGGCATAGAAAAAGCTTTTAAATAGTTTAGAGTAATGTTCCATTTTTTTCAGCAAAAACGCTTATTCCTCCATAGTGTAATAGCTGCCGCTTCTGACAAGGCCGAGTTGAGTGAGCACAGCTTCTTCCTTTTCTCTCATACGCACAAGCTCAAGTCCGCCAGGCTCGTGGTCATAACCGAGAAGATGAAGCATTGAATGTACGGTCAAAAAGGCAATCTCTCTGTCGAGTGAATGACCGTAAAGGTCAGACTGCTTAACTGCGTGTTCAATTGAAATGACGATATCGCCAAGCATTTGAGCGCCGGTATCATTATTGATATCATAAACGCCATCAACACCGAGAGGGAAGGATAGTACATCTGTAGCTCTGTCAATATTTCTATGTTGCTTATTAAGAGCGTGAATTTGCTCATCATCAACGATGGTAACACTGATTTCTGCTGAACCTTTGAATTGCTCCGTAACAAGAACGGCATTGCAACAGCGTCTTATGAGCATTCTGACTCCTGTGGGAATTTTGATAACATTCTGGTCATTAGTAATGATTACTTTGATTTTGTCCTTCATTTTCTCTTTTTGACCTCCTCATATTTTTCATATGCCTTGATAATATCCTGAACTAATTTATGTCTGACAACGTCCTTTTCAGAGAACTTGACAGTTTGTATATCTTCAAGATTTTTCAAAATCTTCACAACCTCAACAAGACCTGAACGTTTGCCGTCAGGCAAGTCGATTTGTGTAATATCACCCGTGACGACAATTTTTGACCCGAAGCCGAGACGTGTCAGAAACATTTTCATCTGTTCGGGAGTTGTGTTCTGAGCTTCATCGAGGATAATGAAGCTGTCATCCAGAGTACGGCCTCTCATATAGGCGAGGGGAGCGACTTCAATGTTACCTCTTTCCTGATATTTTTGGAAGTTTTCAGGTCCGAGCATATCAAAAAGTGCATCATATAGCGGTCTGAGATAAGGGTCAACCTTTTGCTGCAAGTCACCGGGCAAAAAACCGAGCTTTTCACCTGCTTCAACTGCGGGTCTTGTCAGTATAATTCTGTTTACCTCTTTCGCTCTAAAGGCGCTGACAGCCATTGCAACAGCAAGATAAGTTTTGCCGGTACCGGCAGGTCCGACACCGATTACGATTGTATTATTTTTGATGGCATCAATATATTTCTTTTGCCCTAAGGTTTTAGCTTTGATAGGCTTACCTTTTGCGCTGATACAAACCACATCTGACCCCATAGAGGACAGCTTATCGTCGTTGCCGTCTTTAACAAGAGAAACAACATATCTGACTGTTTGTTCATTAAGTAGTTCGCCTTTATTTATAACATGAAGAAGATTTGCTATTGCTCTTTTTGCCTTATCGATGTTTTCTTCGTCACCTTGAATTTTGATGTCGCTGCCACGGGTAATCACATTAACTTCGAATTCCTTTTCGATAATTTTAATGTTTTCGTCGAATGAGCCGAAAAGAGAAACGGCATGCTCCATTCTTTCAATGCTTACAGATTGTTCTGCCAAGTTATTTTTGCACCTCATTTTTATTTGCAGTTTAAAACTAAATATACAAACCTATTCACAGTGTATATATAACAAATTTTAGCACATATTTTCAAAAAAGTGAAGTCTTTTTCGAAAAAAATATTTAATTTTCATAAAATTCTCTGACAATCGGACTTTGGACACCGATGAAATCAATACATTCAATATTGTTTTTAAGCAAAATTTCGTTATTTATAATTTCCGCTTCATTTGCTGTACTTAAAATATAAGTGTTTTTTAAATTACTGTAGTTTTCTCTGGTAAAGTCATCCAAAGACAGTAATAATTCTGCGTTTGTTTTTTCTTTTTTTTCTTCAAAATGAATATAAGAGGTTTTTATAATGCCAAAAGGTAATGTTGTGCCGTTGTATGAAATATATGTTTTATATTCGAAACAGCTGTCATATTGATTTTTGTCGACAAAGCCGAGAGGAATTTTCAATCCTAAAATATCAATAGTATATATCTCTTTTTGCGTTATTATGCCGGTATATTCATTATAATTTTTACTGTATTGCTTTGAATATTCTGTATGGTGCAGTGCGGTAATTTTTCCTCTTGCTTCTGTGTATATACATGACAAATCCTCATTTTCAATTATTCCGCTTATTAAAAGGTCACCTTCTTTAACTGCATTTCCTTCGTCAACAATTTTGTCACCGTTCAACACTTCAACTGAAAGCAGAACACCGTCAAAATCTGCAACTATATTGCATGGATCACCGTAATCCGAGTCTTCGTGTATATCTGTATAATCACGCACTTCTATTACAGCTTTACTGCCTTTTATGTTTATCGACATCCATTGAAGCCGACCGCTGAAATGGTTAACAGCTTGTCTGCTGATGTGTGTTACATCTAATTGTGAAACAGGTTTCCCTATACACAGTCCTAGTTTCTCAGTTATATTTTGTATTTCTTCACTGCTGACTGTTTCTGAACCCGTTACTTCAATTGTCCAGACAAACTGATTCATAACAATGAAGAATACGGCAAAAAAACAGACTGATATAAGCAAGCCTATTCTATCTTTGCTTTTGTTCATAAAAAAGGGAATACCGACCTTTTTAACAATTTTTAGCCTACAGCCGGCTTTTTTTGCTATAGGGCGAAGCTTTCTGAAATTTTTTGTCAAAACACAAGCTGTCATGGAGTCTTTTTTTAAATTGGCATTCCAGATATTTACACGGTGGGCTGCACAAAGATTTATGAATCTTTCCGTAAAGCCGCCATATATTTCAAAAAGCAAATATCCACGAAAAAATCGTATTATTCCTATAAGATTCATATTATCACCTAGCAATTTGAAAACTCAATTCTCACAATTTCACCTCTTATAATCAGTTCTTCAACGGAAAGAGCTTGTATAATGAGGTCTGTACCACTGAAGGTTGCGATTATATCTCCGCAATTAATTTTTACATTATTTTCATCATATTCAACAATACCGCCACAACCGCATAAAGTTGCTTCTTTGTTTGAAATCAGGTCAATTGTTGAAAGATTAAATTTTTCTGTTATTTCAGTTTTTATAGTATTTTTTTTACCTTTTGTCATCTTTGGCATAAAAACACCCCGGAAATATTGTTAGTTACAAAATATAATATGTAATTTTGGCTTTGAATATAATCTAAAGGGTGATGTTATGTTAAGAGTAAAATCTTTAAACAAAGTCTTAATTGTATTTAGTTATATTTCTGTAACTGCTGTTATTTTCGTTTTGGCTTTTTCACTTCTGAGATTTCCTGAAGTGGCAGGTGAAGGCGTTAAAAAGGGTATTGAGTTAAGTTTATATACGCTTATACCGTCGATGTTTCCGTTTATGTTTCTGTCATCTTTTATTGTATCAAGCGGCATATGTTCAAAGCTGGAAAAAGCTTTTTCGTTAGCGATGAAAAAACTTTTCAGACTTCCCGGTGTCTGCGGAAGTCTTATTATCCTTTCGATGATTGGCGGTCTGCCGATTGGGGCGAGAATGGCAGGGGAGTTGTATGATAAAAAATATATAACACAAAAACAGGGTCAGCGTCTTTTGCTGTTTTGTATAAATCCCGGGCCTGCCTTTGTGATTTCAACAGTAGGTTATTATATGCTTGGTTCAAAAAAAGTAGGATGCATAATTTTTATTTCAGTTGTTGCTTCATCAATAACAATTGGATTTTTAAGTAAATTTTTATTTAATGATGAGCTAACAGAGGTGTTGTCAAAAAAATCAGATAGCAAATTGGATATACAGGGAGCTATTGTTTCATCTGTGTCGGAAAGCAGCAGAGGTATGATGAATATTTGCTCCTGGGTGATTTTGTTTTCTTGTTTCAGTGAGCTTTTAGGATTGCTGCCTTTTTCAAATGGTACAAAATTGTTTGTTTATTCAATCATTGAGATAACAAACGGGTGTAAAAACGCATCAGCAATTTTGCCTATGCCTGCAGTTGCCGGAGTTATAGGCTTCAGCGGAATCTGCGCACATATGCAAATTATGCCGTCGATTGTGAAAATGAAATTACCGTTAAAATATTTTCTGTCTGCACGAATAATCAATTCTGTTCTTTCGATTCTAATATCCTCGGTACTGTTTGATTTGTTTCCGGTTTCTGTTAACACAATCAGTATGGGCAGTCTGCCTGAAAATATTGAAACAAATATTTCATTGCCTATAAGTGTCGGTGTGATGGCAATGAGTGTACTTTTCCTTCTTGGAGAGAACTTCAGAATAAGAAAAAATCAAATTTTGTCTACAAAAAAAGATTTTTAAAGTTTTTCTGAAAAAGGCTTGACTTTTATGAACTTAGCATATATAATATCAAAGTCGTCAAAAACAATATCCGGGTGTGGCGCAGCTTGGTAGCGCGCTTGACTGGGGGTCAAGAGGCCGCAGGTTCAAGTCCTGTCACTCGGACCATATTGAGTATTCATAAGGGATTTAACCTATGAATACTCAATTTTTTTATAATAAAGTTTGTGTTTATGGTTAATTGTGGTATAATAATTATGAAAAACAATTATACTTGTAAAGGAGTAACGATATGATATTATTTTTTAGCGGTACAGGTAACAGTGCTTTTGCAGCAAAGTATATTTCTGAACAAATTGGGGACGAAACAGTTAACCTTTTTGGTATTATCAAAAATAAGGCGGATGTTTCTCTCACATCTTCAAAGCCTTGGGTAGTTGTTACTCCCACTTATTGTTGGCAGTTGCCGATTTTTGTCAGAGACCGGCTTTTGAATGTTGAGTTTAACGGAAGCAAAGAAATTTATTTTGTTCTTACTTGCGGCGGTGAGATCGGTGATGCCGGCAAGTATTTAAAAAAACTTTGTGAAAAATTGCAGCTTGATTACAGGGGTGTGGCAGAAATTGTGATGCCCGAAAATTATATTGCGCTTTTTGATTCCTGCGGTGAAGACGAAGCAAAGAATATGATTGAGGGCTGTAAGCAATATCTTGATGAAACGGCAAAGTTTGTGCTGAAAGGGGAGCGTATACCGGAAAAGAAAAGCGGAGTGCTTGGCAAAATATATTCCTCGGTTGTGAATCCGGCGTTTTATTCTCTTGTTGTTAAAGATAAAAAGTTTTATGCAACCGATGAGTGTATCGGATGCGGTATTTGTGAAAATAAATGCATTTTGGATAACATTAGAATAGAAAACAACAGACCTGTTTGGCAGGGAAACTGTACTCATTGTATGGCGTGTATATCCTATTGTCCACAAAATGCAATAGAGTACGGTAAAAACACTAAAGGCAAGAGAAGATACGTTTGTCCTTTTTAAATCAAGAAAACCTGACAGAATGCAGACGCTTGTTCCTTTTTAGCATCTGCATTTTTATTTGCCGAATTTTTTAGAAAAATTCTCAAAAAATTTTAAAAAAACTCTTGACAAACCGGGTAGAGTCGGATATAATGAAATTACGATAATGATAATCATTATCAATAAGGAAGGAACGGAGTGATGCAATGTCAACTCTGCGAAACTCAAAGCAACGTGATGCAGTACTCCAGAATTTAAGTGAACGATATGACCACCCGACGGCCGAGGATATTTACCTGTCCGTAAAAAAGCAAATACCCTCGATAAGCCTCGCAACAGTCTATCGTAACCTGAAGCTTCTTGAAAGAGAAGGGTTGATTTTGAAAATCACCACCGGCGACAGTGACAGATTTGACGGTCACACCCATGAGCATTATCATTTCACATGCAATGAATGTAAGCGTGTTCTTGATTTAGAGCTCGAAGATGGCACAAACGTTAATAATCTTGCAAAAGACTTCGGAGGAACGGTGACGAATCATTCGCTTATGTTTTTCGGAATATGCCCACAATGCAAAACAAACTAAATTTTAAAAAATTATTAACTGGAGGAAACAACAATGAAAAAGTATTATTGCCCCGTATGCGGTTACGAAAGTGACGAAAAGATTGACAATTGCCCCATCTGCAAAGCAAAGATGAAGGAAAGAGAAGAAGGCGCAGGTATGGTCTGGGCTGCAGAACACATCCTTGGCGTTGGCAAAGAAGCAAATGTACCCGAAGAAATCGTTATGGGTCTTCGTGACAACTTCAACGGTGAATGTTCAGAGGTTGGTATGTATCTTGCAATGGCTCGTGTTGCACATAGAGAAGGCTATCCCGAAATCGGTCTTTACTGGGAAAAGGCTGCTTACGAAGAAGCAGAACACGCTGCAAAGTTTGCAGAGCTTCTTGGTGAAGTTGTAACAGACAGCACAAAGAAAAACCTTGAAATGAGAGTTGCTGCTGAAAACGGCGCAACACAGGGCAAATTCGACCTTGCTAAAATGGCAAAAGAACACGGTCTTGATGCTATCCACGATACAGTTCACGAAATGGCTCGTGACGAAGCAAGACACGGCAAAGCATTTGAGGGTCTTCTTAACAGATATTTTGGTTGATTTGAGATAATTAACGGAGGTAATTTATTATGGCTAAATACGCTTGTCCCTGCGGATATGTTTACGATTCCGAACTTGGTGATCCCGATAACGGCATTGCTCCCGGCACAGCTTGGGAAGATGTACCCGAGGATTGGGTATGCCCTACCTGCGGACTCGGTAAGGATATGTTCGAGGAAGAATAAAACTAATATATACAAAGACGGTAGTGCTCAACTACCGTCTTTTACCTTTGTGAAAAGTCATAATATATCTTTAACTTGCCTTATGTCACTTATAATATAATCGGGACTGTAGCCTTCACTAAGCTCTGCACCGAACAAATTAAGCCAGACTGATTTGAGACCTGCGTTCATAGCTCCTTTGATGTCGGAAGAAGGGGAGTCACCAACCAGCAGAATCCTATCCTTGTCCTTTTCGGGAATTTCACTCAGCACATAGTCAAAAAACTCTTTTTTAGGCTTTGGAAAACCAATCGAATCAGAAACATATATTTTGTGAAAGCAGGGGAGAAGACCGCTTTTTTCAAGTCTTCTTGCTTGTGTTGCGGCAACGCCGTTTGTCACGATATAAAGATCATATCCTTCATTTTTCAGTTCCTCGCAAAGCTCCTTTGCACCGTCAATGGTGTTTCCGCCTTCCCCGAGAAGATAAAGATATCTTTCATTGACTTCAAATGGGTCAGCATCAGTTGTGAACCCGATTGCATCAAAGAACATCTTATATCGTACTCTTTTAAGCTCAGGCTTGGTGATTTCGCCCTTTTCAAGCTGTTTCCAAAGCCCTTTGTTAATGTTGACATATACTCCGATGTTTTCTTCACTCACAGGTACACCGTATTCGGTCATTGTCCTGATAAGAGCTTGCCTTTCGTCTTTGTCAAAGTCAAGAAGGGTGTTATCTGCATCAAAAAGCATTGTACTGAAAATTTTTGCCATATCCTTTATTATTTCACGGCGTCTGCCGCCCTTTCCGTGGTTTCATTTATAATTGTACTGAATTTCAGTTGCGGTGTCAATGCAGGAAGAAAAAATTACAAATTCATAAATTTTAGGAATTTCTATTTACTTTTTCTTCTCTTGTGGTAAAATTGTAATTGTATAGCTATGTGCTATTGCACAGAAAGGAAAACGGCTTTTACTTATGGATAATTACAGCTTCAACGAAGGCATAGCTCCGGGCGGTC
>CAYUVR010000043.1:0-16349 GCA_964448225.1 uncultured Faecalibacterium sp.
GCTCGTCGGGCTCATAACCCGGAGGTTGCAGGTTCAAATCCTGTCTCCGCAACCAGCTTAAAGAAGTCGTAATTTTACGGCTTCTTTTTTTATTTGCAAATCTTCTTTAAAAAAGAAAATTAAAGAGGTTTACAAAAAGTACACTGAGCCGTTATTAAACAAAAAACAGACCGCTATCCCCTGCTGTTTTTGGGGAAGCAGTCTGTTTTTTTGTTGTAAAATCAGTAAAAATTATTCAGCATCTGCCTTAGCGGCTTCATCTGTATCGTCCGATTCATTTTTTGCACGCATTGCAAGTACCCTTTCGTGTACTTCTTCCTTTGTTCTGCCTGTGAGCTTATAGAAGAAGAAAGGTACACCGGCAAGGAACATCATTATACCGTGAACGATTGTGTAGAAGAAGAGCATCAGTATCTTTGTTTTGAGGCTCTGCACGGGATTCGGGTCGAGGTCTGTAGGCTGAATATACTGAATGATTGAGCCTTCACCGTAAAGCACCTGAGGAGCAAGTGCGCTTGCGATTGTACCGCTGATAAGTGTGCCGATTGAAATAACAAAAGGCATCGATGCATCAAGGCGTTTACCTGTTTTTGATTCGATATCTTCAAGAACGTCAGCCTGGAACATTGAGGGAAGAAGATTTGATGCACCAAACTGAAGACCTATAAGGAACAGGAATACAATAAACAGGATTTGCAAAACCGGGCTTTCGTTCCGGAAATACATATATCCGATTGCAAAAGCAGCTGTGTTGGCAATGATTGAATAGATACCACTGGCAATGTAAAGCTGTTTTGAGTTGAACTTGTTAAGAAGGAATTTAATTACAAGCATACCAACAGCAGTACCGATACCTGTGGGAAGACCGAAGAGAAGAAATTTTGATGTTGAGCCAAGAAGAGCAGCTGCAAGGAATGGACCCATATAGGTTGAAATTCCTCTGAAGCTCTTAAGGAATTCAGAAATAATAATTACACAACCGTATTTATTTTTAAGAATGTCGCCAAAACCTATAAGCGGATTTTTCTTTTCAGCGGTATATGTAACCCTTTCTTTAACCGCATTCATACCGAGAAGAACCGTGATAATACCTATAACACCGCAAAGTGCAGCACCGATTATGTACTGTGTGCCTTCGTCTTTCCAGATAAGACCGATAACAAGAACAATAACAAGAGGTGCAGAGTTGCCGACTGCTGAAGAGATACTTCTGAAAGAAAGCACATTGTCACGCTCTTTAAGATTTGGAGTCATAACATTGGCAACCATATTTATTGAGTTACCGAATGTACACATAACGCCCCAAAGAACTGCAACTGTAACAAGATAAATCATAAGAACTGTGCTTGAAAGGCCTTCAGGTGCCCAGAACGTGAGCATAAGAAGAACACCCATCGGAACTGCAACAAGCATTGCGAGTGGCCTGAATTTGCCGCCCCTACCCATTCTTCTGCCATCAATATACATAACGATAAAGAAATTAAGAATAAAGGGTATAACGCTTACCAATGTGTTGAAAAGTGATGTCTGATTTTCGGGAAGTCTCAATACATTAACAAGATATGCGTTTCTGTATGAACCAACCATACCGGTCATATTGGTATAAAAGAATACACCGATAAGATAGAGTATAAACTCGCTTGTCCTGACGTGCTTCTGATTTTCAGCACTAAGGTTTGTTTTGATTTCTTCCATAAAAAAACTCCTTTTGTATCGGTAACCACCGATAAATATTATCTATATATTATATCACTATCACTTTAACAGTTCAATCCGTAAAAGTGATAAAAATTCCTTGCTTCTTTTGTACACTTTTTTTGACAATCAAAAACCTCGGAAAGATTATCTAACCGAGGCTTTTCTGTTATTGAAATTTCACACTGACTGAACCTATACCGCCGCTGATTTCAAGAATATTCGAACCGTTACCCAAAACGCAGTCGCCTTTTATTTTTTCACCGTCAATCACCATACTTCCGATTCCCGTTTCAGCTTTGACAGTGTAGTTATCTTTTGGGAGTGTGACAGTCAGATTTACTTCTCCTATACCTGCATCGATTTCACTTTTCCCTGTAATTATTCCTGTAATAACACCTTCGCCGACACCGACCTCCAACGAAAAGTTGTTAATTTCAGAATTTTTAACATTTAGTTTGCCGACTCCGACTTCAATATCAGCACTTGACGATACTACCAGCTTATTAACGGACACCTCGCCTGCACCGACCTCAAGATTGAATTTTTTGCATTGCAAAGTATCAGCTTCGACTATTCCGGCACCGGATTCAACAGCAATCTCTTCAAAAACAACGCCATTGGGAATTGTGATTGTTACCTTTCTTCCGTCAAAAGAAGCAACAGAAGATTCAGTAACCTTAAGCCTACCAGAACTGTTTTTGACTTTAATTCTGCTATCATTACTGCTTACTGAAAAATCACTGCCCTGAATAATCTCTAATGCGGCATTTGAAAGCTCAATGTCCAGCTTTTCAACATTGTCATATGTCTGAGTACTTGTAATCTCTTCACCGTCGGTCACTTTGTTGAACAGGGACACTCCACCGGTAAAAACATATACAGCACCTACAGCAGACGCAATAATGACAACCACAAGCCAAAGAGCAAAAATGCGGGCAAGTTTGTGAATTAAATTGTGCGTTGAATTCATATTATATCAACTCCTCCGAATATACAAACCGCATTGATATAAATTGTGGGCATATTCGGGTCTGCAGTGTTTTCAGTTTTATCTGAGACACCGCCGAAAATTGAGGTAGATTTGACAGCAACATTTGCACCAACCGGAATAATAATATCAATACCGCCAAAAGAGACATTACAGTTAAGAACAACATCGTTATTCAGAATTGCGTTTGAAAGATCGCATTCGACACCTCCGAATGAGGCGGAAATATCCATTGATTCAAGAATTTCATTATCACACTTAATCTTCTGACTTGAAAAAGCGGCCGAAACATTACGTCTGTTGCTTTTTTGTTCATTAAGAATCTTAATCTGCTTTGCTGCCTTTCCGCCGATGGCATCTTTGAAAATGAGAGAAGCACCAACCAGAACAAGCACTGTAGGAATAAGAAGCTTGAGAAGCATCTCAAAAGTAATAAGTTCCTGACAGGCAAGAAGAAGAAATACACCAACAGCAATACCGATAAAATCAAAGGTCTTATCTCTGCTTCTGAACAGATCAATTGTACATGGAACAATGATGAAAAGAGTCCACCAACCGTCAAAGAAAAAGTTGATGTCAACAATTTCAAAAGTATCAAGACCTATAAGTACACCAAGAACAATTAAAAGTAATCCCCATAAAATATTATTAATTTTTTTCATTACCGTAACTCCTTTGAGTTTATTTAAGTTTTTCCCATTCTTTTTCCTTAAATCCCGTGTATATACCCTTATCCGATATCACCAAGGGACGCTTGACAAGCATACCATCAGTTGACAAAAGCTCAAGCTTTTCTTTTTCGCTCATAACGGGCAGCCTGTCTTTGAGATTCATAGCTTTATACATAAGCCCGCTTGTGTTGAAAAATCGTTTTATATCAAGACCGCTTTTATCATACCACTCTGAAAGCTCGTTTAAATTAGGATTATTTGTTTTTATATCACGAAGTTCAAATTCAAGTCCGTTATCTTCAAGCCATTTTACAGCTTTCTGACAGGTTGAGCATTTCGGATACCACAAAACAAGCATAATCTTCACCTCTTATTTGAAATACATATAAAGCTGACACTTAATCATACCGTTGTAAAGCTTTCTGCGTTTGTCAGCCTTTCTGCCGAAGAAGGTTTCAAAATCTTCACTTGGGCTTATAATATTATATGCCCAGCCACGCTCCTGATTGAAACACTTGCCCATAGCCTTATATAATTCCTCAGCCTGTTTCAAATCGAGAAGACGCTCACCATAGGGCGGATTGCAGATAACCGTACCTTTTTCACTTTTTCTCTGAAAATCTCTGATATCACGCTTTTCAAAGGTAATATACTTATCCACACCGGCTCTTTTTGCATTGGCCAAGGCAACTTCAAGGCTTTTTTCATCAATATCAGAGCCATAGGCGACGAACTGACTGTCAGCAGCTCTAAGACTCCTTGCCCTTTCTCTTTCTTCAAGCCAAATTTTTTCGGGAATCTGATCCCATCTTTCAGCGGTAAAATTGCGGTTTACACCGGGTGCAATGTTATTAACCATCATTGCACCTTCAATAAGAATCGTTCCTGAGCCGCACATTGGGTCATAAAGTGTATGATATGGTCTGAGCCTTGCAAGATTACAAAGGGAAGCTGCAAGTGTTTCCTTCATAGGCGCACCGTTTGATTCAATACGGTATCCCCTTTTATGAAGACCGTAGCCTGATGTATCAAAAAGAAGGCTGACCTTGTTTTTCATAATTGAAAACTGAATCTGATGAACAGGCCCGGTTTCTTCAAACCATGATATGCCATATTTACTTTTAAGACGCTCAACAACAGCCTTTTTAATAATTGATTGGCAATCGCTGACACTGAAAAGAGCAGAATTAAGAGAATAACCTTTCACAGGGAAAGCATCAAAAGCACCGATCCAATCTTCCCAGGGAAGAGCCTTTGTACCCTGAAAAAGATCCTCAAAGCTCAAGGCTTCAAACGTGCCGACAAGAATCTGTATTCTTTCAGCATAACGTGAGCAGATATTTGCCCTTGCGAGTATATTTTCGTCACCTGAAAACAGAACTCTGCCGTTTTCGGAAACCACGTTTTCTGCGCCAAGGTCTTTCATTTCATCAGCAATCAGCTTTTCGAGTCCCAACAAACAGGGAATAACAAAATTTATCTTCATAATAAACCTGCTTTCGATAATATGAAAAATCCGCTGACATATGCCAGCGGATAGATTGTAACACAATTAAAAAAATAAATCAATCTGTGTCGGGAATAATTAGACCGTAGCCGCCATCTTTTCTTGCATAAACAACACAGATTTTTTCATTAGCGGAGTTGCGGAACATATAAAACTGATGGTCAAGCAGATTCATCTGCAAAATAGCCTCATCGACACTCTGGGGCTTGAGCACAATTTCTTTTGAGCGTACAACATTGTATTCGTCTTCAGGCTCAAAAGTATCAATTGCATCAAATGACTCAAAAGCACCGGAACGAAGTCTCTTTTCAACCTTTGTTTTATTCTTACGAATCTGACGTACAATTGAATCAGCACAGCGATCAAGAGCATCATTCATGTTCTGAGCTCTTTCCTGTGAACGATAAATCATTCCGTCATGGAAAATTGTAACCTCAACAATCTGTTCATTTTTCTCGACTGTTGCTGTTACCTTAGCTTCAGCATCAGAGCCGAAAAATTTTTCAACTTTTTTAAGTCTTTTTTCTGCTCTTTCTTTGAATGAATCTCTTGGTGTGCATTTTCTGCCGATAACTGTAATTTTCATATCGTCAGCTCCTTTCTATAATCAACTCCCAAAAAGGGAGAATTTTGAAAAGGTACCTTTATTACAGTTTTAGTATAGCACATTTAAACATAAAAATAAATACTTCAGATTATATTTTATGTAGTTTTAATAATAAATTTCATTACTTTGCATTATAAACAACTTTTTCTCCAAGGAAATTTGTTTCAAAAACAGTATTTTTACATTGCATCAGACTGAAAGTTACAATTTCTTCATCCGCTTTTTCAGTATCCATTCTGTTGATAATATTATTTCTGATAACAAGGTTTTCACAAACATATTTGCGCAGTCGGAAAGTCCCGGGAAAAATTAAGAATCTTTTGAAGTAGTACAGTGATATCTCCGTATTCGGAAACATCACTTTTTTTAATAATAAAATCGGTCATTTTAAACTCCCTTATCTTTCCATGCACAGTCGGTCCTTTCCGATGAATCATCAAAATGACATACATATTCATCTAAAAGATTCATGTATATTTTTTTATATTCCTCGCTCAACGTTGCACTTAACGACTCCTGCGGTTCTTTTTCGCTGTACTTTTTCAAAAGTCGGAAATAAAAAATTGAATCTTCAAGTCGCCTTTTGAGAAAATCCTTATCCGTTCTCATAAAACTCACCTCAAAATTTTCTCCTTGGTATATTTTATGCAATAAAAACGGATTTGATAAACCGCATCCCCGACACAACAGTATCGGGGATAAGCTTAAATCGATTCTTTATATATTCTTTCCACAATCTCATTCATCTTGTAAAGATTTTTCTCTATTTCGCTCACCAGCTTAAACTGATTTCTCGCTCTGACAAGATTATGTTCCTGATAAGCAGTTTTGAAATAAACATCTCCATCAAGATAGTCAGTCAGAAAACGTATTCCGCACTCATAAGTCATAAGCTTTGCAGAGAAAGCCAGATGTTCAACTTCAGCCTTCGTCAAATCCTCAGCACACGCACTCAAGAAGCCTTTTGTAAAGCTTTCAAAAAGCTTAAGTGACACCCTGACATTATCAAGATTATCATCATCTTCTCTTGTTGTATTTGCTCCGAATCTGATTGAATCACCGAAATCATAAAGTGAAAAGCCCGGCATAATCGTGTCAAGGTCAATTACGCAGATACTCTCACCGGTTTTTTCATCAAAAAGAATATTATTGAGCTTGGTATCGTTGTGAGTAACTCTTAACGGTATTAATCCTTCTTTATAGAGGTTGATTACAACTTCCGCATCTTTTTTTCTTGAAAGAGCAAAATCAATTTCTTCCTTAACCAGCTGTACCCTGCCTGCTCTGTCAAACTCAATTGAGTTTTCGAGTGCTTCAACACGTTTTGGTGTATTATGGAAATCCTTAATAATTTCGTGAAGGCCCTCCATAGGATAACCGCCAAGTCTTTTCTGGAAAAGACCGAAGCTTCTGCCGGCATTTTCAAATACGGCAGGATTCTCAATCGTATTGATGGTATAAGAATTATCTATAAAGTTATAAATTCTCCAACACTTACCTAGATGATAGAAATAATATTTTCCGTTATCAGCCTTGAGAAAAGAGAGTGTTTCTCTATCCGGATTCCCGCCGCTTTCTTTGATTTTTTCTCTCAGATAGTCTGTTACGCCGACGATATTTTCCATAAGTTCTTTAGGATTTTTGAAAACATGCACATTTATACCCTGAACAAGAAACTTGTTAAATCTTCCTCTGTTAACAAACACAGCAAGATATGTTATATTTATATGACCGTCAGTAAAGATTTTGTGTGAATGGAATTCGCCTTCAATATCGAAATGTCGACACACTTCCATCAATTCTTTTTCAATGTTATTCATATCTTTTACCTTTCTCTGATTTTAATTAACGCAAAACATTCAGGATTATGAAATCCGGGAGGCAAAGTTGTCATACGGGTGAATGAATCATAATGAAGCAAGTCTGTATTATCTCCGCATTTATAAAAATTACCTTTTAAAACGCAAGAGCCACCGACAAAATCTGTTTTATAAGCTTCGCTGATAAGTTCGCAAGGTACAAACAAATCCAAAGACCAGCCGTTGTCCGAAACCTCAGTTGTAATCTTCACTTCTCTTTCTGTAATTGTTTTGAGAAAAACTCTGTCCGTCTTTCCTTTTCCGAATTCGGTGAGATAAGCCCCGGCACTGTTCATTTCAAAGTTGATATATTCTTCCCTGCCCTCGACTGCGCAAATAAAAAACTCCATGCAGCTGTCCTGCCATACCGGCTCATCACGCTTTGTACAGATAGCACGAAGCTTTGTTTCGTCGGTTCGCATTTTTACATATATGCCGCTGTTCTTTTGAAAGCACATTTTGAAAAATGTGCTGTAACTTGTGTCTGAATTCCAGTTAGAATAACAGAGTTTTTCTTCCGGAACAATATCCCAATCAATATCACCAAGAAAAGAATAAGTGTTATATACTTCTTTCATCAGTCAGCAGTTTCCTCTGTTTTGTTGAGATAATAAATTCTTGAATCGTTGTCAAGAATAATTCTTGAATCGGAGAAGTTAAATCCGCTGTAATTAAACAGCTGCTTTGCTTTGAAGCCTGAATTCATAAGCATATCTCCGCCAAGTGTGTACTCTTCCTTTTCATTTCTGATTCTGACAGTATCACAAAGGAAATCAAAGAGCTTACCGTCTTCAACATCAAGCTTCTTTGGCAGCGGAACATTGATAATATCACCGAATTTCTTGAGAGGAAGAACCTGGGGACGCACACAAAGGTGATATGTATAATCCTCATTAAGATTAACCATTTTGATAACATCGTTGCCCCAGTTGGGAGTAACTCTGTTTACGAAATAACCGTACATTGCTTCGCTCTTGTCGGCACTTGTAATCTGCCACATTGCTCTGTCATCCTTAAAGATATCGCCGATTCGTGAAAATTCACCGTACTGTAAGAGTCTGCGATGCTTTTTGTAATATTCAATCTGCTTTTTGACACAGGCTTTATCCATCTTTGAAAGCATTGTAACATCAAGCTCATAGCCGAGAAGTCCGAAAGCCGAAACATTGAATCGGTGTTCAACGGTTGAGTGTCTGAAGTTTGCAAAGCTGTATGCTGCTGCAACATGCATTGTCATAACAGACTGCGGATAACCGTATGACGTGCCTGTCTGAATATACATTCTGTCAAGAGGATCAGTATTATCGCTTGTCCAGCACTGAGGCATATAACAGAAGGTTGCAAGGTCAAATCTGTTGCCGCCGCTTGAACAAGCTTCAAAAAGGATTTCAGGGAATTTGCCTGTCAGAGCGTCCCAGATTTTGTAAAGGCCGAGAATGTATCTGTGGAAGTATTCGCCGCTTTTTGCATCCTTACGCCTTGAAAAAACGTCTGAGAACTGTCGGTTATTGTCCCATTTGATATATTCGATATTTCCGTAGCGGAAAACGTCAGTCATTGTATTGACTATATATTCGCACACATCATCTCTTGTAAGGTCGAGAGTGAGCTGATTCCTGCCCTGTGAGGGAGTATATTTATCAGTTGTCATCGCCCATTCGGGATGCGCACGGTAAAGATCGCTGTCAGGATTTACCATTTCAGGCTCAACCCAAAGCCCGAACTTAAGTCCCATTTCATTGACCTTCTTAGCAAGGCCGTTAATACCGCTTGGAAGCTTCTTTTTGTTTACATACCAGTCGCCGAGGCCGGCTTTATCGTTATTTCTCTTACCAAACCAACCATCGTCAAGAACAAACATTTCACCGCCTAATTCTTTTGTTGCAGCGGCAATGTCGAGAATCTTCTTCTCTGTGAAGCCAAAGGTTGTTGCCTCCCAGTTATTAACAAGGATGGGACGCTCCCTGTCTTTCCAGTAACCTCTTACGATATGCTCCTTAACAAAAAGGTGCATATTCTGGCTCATACCGTTAAGACCTTCGTGACTGAAAGTCATCACGCTTTCCGGTGTATCAAAGCTATCGCCCGATTTAAGCTCCCACTCAAATTCAAAAGGATTGATGCCGTTCTGAATTCTCAGAAGTCCGTGAGTTGAAATTTCCGTTCTTGCAATATGATTGCCTGAATAAACAAGGTTAAAGCCATAGCAGTTGCCGTTCGACTCGGTACATTCTTCATCACGGATTGCAAAAAAAGGATTATGTCTGTTTGAAGAATAACCTGCAATTGAGCCGACAGAGCAAACACCTGAAGTAAGCTTATGCTCATTCTTATATCTTTCTCTCGCCCACGCGCCGTCAAATGTGAGCATAACATAATTGCCCTTCTGAAGGTCAAGCTGCATACTCATAAGAGAGTGAATTTTGATAGGCTTGTCACTCTTGTTGATAAGTCGGGTGCTTCTTGTGATGACATTGCAATCTTCAAAAACAGTATAAAGAAGGTGAAGCTCAGCACCAAGTACAGTATCTTCAAGAACAACGGTAAGTGTATCGCTTTCGCCGTAGCTTGAAGGAAGGCCGTTGAGCTCCGGTTTAACCTTTGTTACGGCAGATGACTTATATTTGAAATCTGTTGTGAAAACATCATCGTGTGATGTGAGCTGCATTGAAGGAAGTCTGTAATCCCCCTTGCCGTATGCAGAATATTCAAGCGCAATATGGTCAAGAGAAAGACTGGTATCCTCCTGAGAGTAAGGTGTGCTGTTGCTGTAGCCGGAAGCGTGTTTGTCATAAAGGAAGACGAAAGAATCGGCATTTCTTATTTTTCTGCCGTAATACATACTTTCGAGCTGACCAGTGGGAAGAGCTCTGAAGACATAGCTTGTCTTCTTTGTCTGAAGATGAAATACATTGTCCTTATTAAGATAAATCATAGTAGACTCCGTTCCGTCCGTGTGGACAAATTTTATTTTTCTCCGCCTTTTTCTCCTTACTTTTCAAGGCAGATATTGTTTTTTATATTTTATACTATTATGGGAAAAGTGTCAATATTTAAAGCTAAAACTAATTCCTTTTTTCGCAATATAAACAAATAATTATATTTTTAAACAAATTGTTAATATTTTTGCGAATATTAACTTGTATCAAAGCTCTAAATGTGGTATTATTCTGTTGAATTATTTTGTGAGGTGCTTAAATATGGAAAGAATTATTGTAGCAGATGACGAAGCCAGAATCAGAAAACTGGTTGCTGATTTTTTAAAAAAAGACGGTTATGAAGTAATTGAAGCCGGAGACGGTGACGAAGCGTACCGGCTTTTTGAAGAAAACAGAAACAATCTTAGTTTAATTATTCTCGATATAATGATGCCCGGACTGAACGGTTGGGAGGTTTGCAGAAAAATCCGTGAAAGCTCTACCCTGCCTGTTATTATGCTAACAGCAAGAAGTCAGGAGTTTGATGAACTCACAGGATATGAATCCGGTGCTGACGACTATGTAACAAAGCCCTTCAGTCCTACAATTCTCGTTAAACGTGTTGAGGCTCTTTTAAGAAGAGCGAGTAACTCTTCTGTATCATTTTCTTCGGAAAAACAATTCAGCGAGTTGGTTTTCAACGATGAAGCACACGAAGTTCGGCTTGACGGCAAAGAGGTTGAATTGACGCTTAAGGAATACAACATACTAAAAAAGTTTCTTGAAGCACCCGGACGTGTTTTTTCACGTGAGCAACTGCTTGACAGCATCTGGGGATTTGATTTCACAGGTGATATACGCACCGTTGATTCACACGTTGCGAGACTCAGAACGAAGCTTGGCAATTGGGGCAATAAGCATCTGAAAACCGTTTACGGAATCGGTTACAAAATTGAGGACTGATGATGAACAGTAACAAAAAATACAAGAGCAATCTCAAAAGACGATTTTCGCTTGTCAGTATCTCAGCTGTTCTGGTGTTTGTTATAGTATTTTCAGTTTTGCAATTCAGCTTTATGGATGAAATTTTTGCTCTTGCAACCCGTCTTAATATGCTTGAAATTGCAGACAGCATTGCAGAAATTGATTATTCAACAGATACATATCCTGCCGTGCTTTCCGAATACGAAGCAGAAAACAACCTATATATTGAAATCTATTCCCCTAGAGATGTACTGATTTATACAACACAAAGCAATGAAACCGTGTATGACAAAGGTGCTGCAACTACAGAGCCTACAGATATGAAGCCGAGAGTAATGCGCTTGTTATCTCAGCGTACTTTGAAAGACGGAAGTTATTTTGAAGTTCGCCAGGAATATTTCACAACAGCACAGTATATCGTCTACGGCAGCTTTTTCGGCAATGATATGGGACTGATTTTATACAGCTCCATAGACTATATCAAAGAGAGTGCAGTTGTTGCCTCCTGGGCATTATTCACCCTTACGATATTAGCCTTGATTATGCTTCTGATAATCACATTTTATTATGCAAATTTCTTCACTGAACCGATCAGAAAAATCATAACAACAACAAAGAAAATTGCGGGTATGAATTTTGAAGAAAGCTGTCCATCGTTTAAAATTAAGGAACTTGATGAGCTTAGCGAAAATATAAATATTCTTTCTTCTTCGCTCAACAAGGCTTTGACAGACTTGAAGCTTGAAAACAGACAACTCGAAATGGATATTGAGACTGAAAGGAAGCTTGACAAATCACGCCGTACTTTCATCGCAAATGTATCTCACGAGCTTAAAACTCCGATTTCAATAATTCAGGGTTATGCCGAGGGGATGAAATTCGGCATAGGCTGCGATTCGACAGAGGAATTCTGTGACATCATCATTGAAGAATCAGAAAAAATGAACAATCTTGTTATCAAAATTATGGAGTATCTTCATTACGGTTCCGGAACATACATTTTGAAAAAAACAGATTTCAATATTTGTGAGCTGATTTCCGGGTGTGTTCAAAACCGCCTGATTCAACTTAATGAACAAGGCATTACTTACGAACAGGATATCGACGAAAGCTTTGTCGGTAACGCAGACACGGAGTTAATTACAAATGTGTTCAATAACTACTTTTCAAATGCGCTAAGTCATATTGATTTTGAGAAAAAACTAACCGTTAAGGCTCGTGATACAGGAGAAAGTTACCGGATAAGCGTGTTCAATACCGGCAAATCAATTCCAGGCACCGATATCGAAAATATCTGGCAAAGTTTTTACCGTGCCGACAAAGCACACAGCCGAAGTGAAGGCAGATTTGGCCTTGGTCTTTCAATTGTAGCCACATTGCAGGATTTGCACGGTGAAAAATACGGCGTAATCAATGGCGAAAAAGGCGTTGAATTCTGGTTTGATATAAAAAAATCCGACAATTAAAAAAACAGACTGTATCAGAAATACGATACAGTCTGTAGTCTTTTTATTTTATGTAAACTTAAAACTCAGCCAGATTATCTGAAGACATTTTTCTTGTTCCGTCTTCTATTTCGTGAATCATCTGAACAAGCTTATGATTAACGGGTGTGGGCACACCGTATTTATCACCGTTTTGTGAGAAATAACCGTTGAGAATATCAATTTCGGTTTTTTCTCCTGTTTCAAGTGACTGCAAAGTTGAAGGCTTAACATCGGAGTATAGCTTTCCGACCATCATAACAACAAACTTGCAAGCAGCATTATAAACCTTGTTATTGCCCAGAGCAAGCATTTTATATTCGAGCATTACACCGTATTTTGGAACATTGATTTTCATTGCCTTTGCAACTGCCATACCTTCTCTTGCGATGTTGAGGAAAAGGTCTCTCGCCCTGTCATCTTTGAGGATTTCACCGAGTGTTTTACCTGTAATTCCGGCAACCGCATTGATGCAAGAGTTAATAATAAGCTTAGAATATTGGCGACGCTTGATTTCCATGGAAATCTTTGTCGGTACAACGCTCTTGAGCATTTCAGCAAAAGCTTCAAGAATCTTAGGCTTTCTGCCGTCAAGCATACCGATATAAAACTCACCCGAGCTTGTCATTGTAACATCATTATCAGCATTTCTTGTTGCACCAAAGCCAATCATACAGCCGACAACCTTATCTCTGCCAACAATTTCACCGAGTTCTTCTGTGAGAATACCGTTCTGCATACCAACAATAAGTCCGCCTTCTGCAACATAGGGAAGCATCATTTCAGCACAGGAAGCCATATGTGCATACTTTGTCGCAATGATTACAATATCAAACTTTTCATCACCGAATTCGCTTACATCAAGGTAGCATTTGAAATCAACGTGATATTCACCCTTTGCACCGTGAAGAGAGAAGCCTTCTTTTTCGATGAGCTCCTTAATTTCATTGCAATGGCACTTGATTCTTACATCATAGCCTTCCTTTTTCAAAAGAACTGCGACGGTGCCGCCGATAGCACCTGCACCTACAACAATAATTTTCATTTTTAAATTCCTCCGATCAATATTTCATTCTTACTTTTTCTGCAAAACACATAACGTCCTTGATTTGAACAACAGTGCCGTCATCTAGAATAGCTTTGCCGCTCATTCTGCCGAAAACCTGATGCTGGTCTGTTTCAATAACCTTCAGGCTGATTTTTGCCACACGGTCAATAACAGGCTTAAAATCCATTTCAAAACGTCCGTCACTTGAAGTGAAGGTCCACGGATCTGTGTATGAGCCGTTTTTCGGAAGATTAAAAGTAATATCATCAAGTTTATGTGCTTTACCGTCATAGAACAGGATATTTTCAGAAGCGGCTGTTGTGTCGCCAAAACCGTAACCGATGTTAAAACCGAAGGGTTTGCCGTTGACAACTGTGTTACCGCTGCCCCAATACCAGGTGTTGTCATAAGTCCATACACCACGTCCCCAGTCGAGTGTGCCGAAGTCAGTCTCCGGATTGAATTCATACCTCACACCGTCAAATTCCGCATAGCCTGAGGCTCTCATACAGTTGATTTTCTGATTATAATAAAAAGCTGATTTGCTTTCTTTCCATGGTGTTGCAATTACCATAGTATCCATTGGCGGTTGTTCAAGTGTAATATCTACTTTCAAGGTTTTGCCGTCCTTGAATTTTCTGTACTCTCCGACAATTCTGCGCTTTCCGGGAGTTACAATGAAGTCAAGATCAAGCTTCTTGTCGTGATATCTGATATCACCTGTTTCAGAGGTGCGTGGCAACTTATACTTACCCATCGGGAAGAAGTTGAGAATTGAACTCGTCTGCTCCCAAGGATTGTTTTCATCAAAAACCAGAAGCGAAGCGGATTGCATACCGATATAGCCGTCATCGGAAAGAGTGAAAGCAACAGCGTGCTTGTCGGCAAGGATAAGATAATAGTCCCACTCTTTGATTCTGAGCTTAGGTGCTGCAATACTTTCTCTGTTATAGGTCTGGATTAAACTTTTTGACCAACCCGGCTCTGCAAGTGTGCCGTCAGGCTTCAAAAGGTCATGCACGGTCGTAACTTCATGGTTTCTTGCCATAAATATTTCTCCCATCATCAATTTTCCGTTATATTATATACCAAAATGTGCAATAAATAAAGACAATTTTATCGATTTTATAATTTGCACAAAAAACACATGCGATTTTTGTGCAAATTTGGTTTGTGTTTTATCAATGTTACACATAGTAACACTGCAAACAAAATGTCACAAATAAGATATAATATACAAAATACTCACCCTTTTTTTGGCATGATATCGTGTTGTTATTTTACTGTAAAAGTGATAAAATAGAAATTAACAAATTTAAGGGAGGTATGGTATCAATGAGTGACAATCAAGGCTCAGCCTTAGGAAAGGTCAAATCATTTTTCACTGAAATCAAAACCCATTGGAACGCACCCGCTGAAGGAAAATACGTTCCATACAAAGAGTATAAGGATGTAGTTATCGGTGTCGGTGCAAACTATGCAGGCACAAAAACTCTTGAGTATATCGGCTTCTTTTCAAGCTGTTTTCTCATCATGCACCATTACAAACTACCCTATCTCACATTTTCCGTCATAAGCATCCTGAATATGCCCTTGGGTTATATCTCAGCACTTATGTGGTGGTATGTGTGTGATAACCTGGGCTTTTTAAAAAAGAAAATGGAAAGAATTTTCTACGCAGTATATGTGTTGATGATGATTTTCGGTATTTCCACAATTCTGTTTGACTATTCGACTCTATTCGACCAAACCAGCAAGTTTATAACAACCCTTAACGGATTAGAAGGAATGAATGCCACGGCATGCTTTAAAACTTTCGGAACTCACTTCCTTTATACCGGCTGGGTAGGTGCCCGTAACATCTTCTGGCGTAAAAAGCTGTTGCCCAAATACGGCAGATATAAGTATTCACTTTACTGTGATGTTGTGCCCAAATGTATAATGGTTGTGCTCATCGGTTGGCTTCCTGTTTATGAAATTACTGATGTTGCAACTCGTGTTTGGGTCGCAAACCTTCTCTTTGCTACATACAATGTTTTTGGTTTTGATAAGGTTCTTGAAACATGCACAAGAAGCATCAGTCCCAATTTACAAGAAAGAATATTGGTTCGCAGCTATCCTGTAAAGCTTTCTCACATTTTCAATTCAATTCTTGCAATTATTCTGCCTTCAATTATCGGTTCTCTCCGTTATGAGTGGGCTGATATCAATATGTACCGTTATGTTATTCCTATAACATTTATTGCTTCTGCATGCTTTACAATGTACTTTGCAGGCAGAATCAAAGAGAGAATCCCCCAGCCTCCCATTGAAGAAAAAGTCAATATTAAGTTCTGGGACGGTATGTTCGGCGTTCTCAAAAACAAGTATTTGTTAATCAACACCATAGTAGGTCTTATCGACTCGCTGGGTAACGGTATGCTTCCGTTTGTCACAATACTTTATTTCTATACCTTCCGTCTCAGCGGATTACCGTACAGCTTGCTCGTTGCGCTTATTTCCTTTGCAGGAACTCCTCCTGATTTGTTCTCACCGTATTTCCTTAAGAGATTCTCATATAAGCAGATTATGATTTTCTATCAGCT
>CAYUVR010000044.1:0-15079 GCA_964448225.1 uncultured Faecalibacterium sp.
GGCTATGGTGTAAGATACACCGAAGATGACCCTCAGATGGATATTTCCGCAAATATCGGTACGCTTGCATCTTACCTTAAAAAACTTTCTGAAGAGCTTGGAATTGCCATGCCGAAAGTGCTTGTGGAGCCGGGCAGAAGTATTGTTGCCGATGCAGGTATGACTCTTTATTCCGTCGGCACAATCAAGCAGATAACAGGCTATAAGAACTATGTTTCAATTGACGGCGGTATGACTGACAATCCACGCTATGCCTTGTACGGCTCAAAATATACGGTGCTTCTTGCAAACCGTACGGACGAAAAGGCAGACTTCACCTGTGATGTTGTTGGCAGATGCTGTGAAAGCGGTGATATTATTCAGCCGGATGTTACTATGCCCAAACCCGAAAGAGGGGATATTGTCGCTGTGTGTACCACAGGTGCATATAACTATTCAATGGCATCAAACTACAACCGTATTACCCGCCCCCCTGTTGTTATGATAAGTGGCGGAAAGGACTATGTTGCAGTTAAAAGAGAAAGCTTCGATGACCTTCTCAGAAACGATGTGTGAATGCAAGAAAGGTCAGGTTAATGAGGTTACAAAAATAAATCCCGGCAGCGAATATCTTGATATTTATCTTGGAGACGAATGATTCAGGTACGGAAATTATTTTGTAACGGGTGCATACGATTTTGAAAAAATTATAAAAGAATATCATAAAGGAGCTGTAAAAAAACGAAAGTTTTTTTACAGCTCCTTTTATCTGAACATTTTAATCTTATCGACAACCTTGAGTCCCAGCTCTTCCAGCTTCTCATATCCGCTTTTGAAAAGCTCATAATCAAGATATGCGCCGGGGGTGTGAGCGTCAATACCTATGGTTACGGGCGGCTTCATTTCACTTGCCGTTTGCCAGAAATCGGGGTAAGGATAACCCTGCTTGCCGTCTGCTTTTGAATGAGAAAGACCGAGAAGATTATATTCAAGCGGGGTGTTCGTTTGGATTGCCTTTTCGATAATCTCACGGGATATTTTTTCGCAGTGCTCATCGAAAACGGGGTAGCCTCGCATAAAAATATCAGGATGTGCAACATAGGCGAAAAGCCCTGTTTCTATGCCTTCGATAATATCATCTCTGTAAGTATAAAGATGGTCGGGAGTTTTCATGTTGCCGTTATAAAGGCTGCCCGGTTCATCTTTTGAAAAATGGTGCCCGAGAATTATATAGTCAATCTCCTGTTTTTCAATCCGGTCTTTAAGCCAGGGGAGATATTTCGGAAAATACTCACATTCAAGTCCCAGTTTAATGCTGATTTTATCCTTGTATTTTTCTTTCAGCTCTTTTATGCTGCTGCAATAATCTTCAAGCGCATCAGCATGCATTCTCATACCCGAAATATAATCAGAAAAAGGCCACGGTGAGTGGTCTGCAAAGCCGATTTCATCAAAGCCTGCTTCAATTGCAGCTTTCACAAATTCTTCGTCAGTTCCTCTCGCGTGAAAGCAACGGAAGGTGTGAGTATGGTAGTTGTATTTCATTTACATCAAGTCCTTTTTAGGTTTTTGTTTTGTAACATAATAGCACATGTATTTATTTTAAGCAAATGTTTTTTCTTTATGTTTGTTGCAAAATAATGACAGATATGTTATTATGTTAATTGGTTAATTATCCCGTGTTTCTGATAAGGGAAAAAGGAGAGTAAAAAATGAAAGTTATAGTTTTAAATGATCCTATTGAAATTTCAAAAGAGGCCGCAGATATAATTGTCAAGCAGGTTCAGAAAAACAAAGGAAGTGTTCTCGGCTTTGCAACAGGTGCTTCACCGGTTGAAACATATAAAAGAATTATAGAAAAATATGAGCAGGGTGAAGTCAGCCTCAAACACATAACAACCTTTAACCTTGACGAATATGCAGGTCTTTCAAGAGACAATGTCAACAGCTATTTCTACTTTATGAAGGATAACCTTTTCGGTAAAACCGATGTTGATTTTAAAAAGGTCAACTTCCTTTCGGGTGAGGCTGAGGATAATGACACCGAATGTGAAAGATATTCAAAAAGAATCAGAGAAAGCGGCGGAATTGATATTCAGCTTCTGGGTATCGGAACAAACGGTCACATTGGCTTTAATGAACCCGGGGATAAGTTTGCTGACGGGCCTTTCGTTGTCAAGCTCTCACAAAGCACAATCGATTCCAACAAAAAATATTTTGAAGCAGTCGGCGACACAATGCCGGAATATGCGCTCACAATGGGTATAGGCGACATAATGAGAGCAAAGAGAATTATTCTCATTGCAACAGGTGCAAGCAAGGCAAAGGCTGTCAAGGCACTTGTTGAAGGTGAAGTTACTCCCGAATGTCCTGCTTCAATTCTGAAGCTCCACGCAGATGTTACTGTCTTCCTCGACAAGGAAAGTGCATCACTTATGGGTGACAGATGATGAATAAGGTCAGTAAGCTCAAAGAGCGTCCTCGAATCAAATCAATTGAGATTGTTAATGGCGGTCAGATAGAAATTAAATGGACAAAGGTTGAAACTGCTGAAAAGTATGCTATAAAGCGTGCATTAGGTGACAGCAAGGAATTTGAAAGGCTTGAATGGTCAAAAAAATGTACTTTCATTGATACTGATGTTCCCAAGGATACAACCGTACGCTATATAATTATGGCATACCGAAAAGACGGCAAAGAAAAGGCTTCAACAAAATCCAGCCTTGCAAGGGTTGCGGTGGTTTCGGATATTCCCGCCTCTGAAAAGGTGAGGGCAAAAGTTGAGGATGGGAAAATCTTTGTCAAGTGGAAAAAAGTCAAGGGTGCAAGTGAATATATAGTCAGCAGAAAAAGCGAATTTTATTCACAGGTGACAACTCTGGCGAGAACAAAAAATTGTGAATTTGTTGATGAAGGTATTGTTCCGGGACAGTTTTATCGTTACTATGTGCAGGCAGTTGTTAAAGATGCAGAAGGGGAGAGACAAGGAATTTTCAGTTCTCCCGGTCTTGCAGTAAATCTTGACAGCGGCGAAATTCTTGAATATAAAGCATCCGCAGGCAGAAAGATTAACTTTGGACTCAGAATAGTGTCCGGCGCCGATGGCTATATTCTTGAAAGAAGCGAACAGTCCGACGGGCCTTTTGTTGAAGTTTGCAGAACAGATGAAAACACCAAGGTGAATGTTTGCGACAAAACACCGAAGGCTATGAAGTCTTATTATTACCGTGCTTTTTCCTATAAAATCAACAAGGATAAAGAGTTCAGAAGTCTTCCTACAGAGACAATCAAGGTTAAAAGCAGGTAAGTTTTTAAAAATAATTGTTAAAAATTTATTGACTAATCGGTTTCAATAGTTTACAATGTAAACGATAATGAAATGTTTTTAAGGAGGCAAACAACTATGAATAAAACAATTAAAAAAGTTATCTCACTTGTTCTTTGTGTGTTGATGCTTATGTCTGTGGCAGCTGTAGGTTTCTCAAGCTTTGCAACATCAGAAATCCCTGTTTCAGAAGTAGCAACAGAAACAACTGAAGAACAGCCCGAGGTTGAAGAACATAAAATGTTCTATCAGGTAATCATCGAATTCTTCATTGAAATCGGCAGTTTCTTTAAGTACATTTTCTATGATCTGCTTCTCGGTAAAGCTGCATAAAATAAAACGAAAAAGCTCTCTTATCACGAGAGCTTTTTTATTTGCAAATTTAATTTTTTCTGTTTACTAATTATATTCATTTTGTTACAATGGACAAAATAATATTTAGTCTCATAAGGAGAATAAAGATGTTGGATTTAATCAAAAGAAACACACCGAGTATTGCTGACTGCTTTACTTTGTGCCTTGGTGACAAAAAAGAAGGCAAAGGATATTATGAAGTAAGCTCACAAGACGGAAAAATACATATTGCAGGTGACTGCAAAATCAGCCTTGCAATGGGTTATTACGATTATCTGAAAAAATACTGCAAGGTGAATTTTGCCCATTGCGGCAACACTTCCTTTACTGTGAAAGAAGCTCCCCTGCCCACCGAGAAAATGGCCAAAATCATCGATCAGGACAAAAGAGCTTATTTCAACTATTGCACATTCGGCTATTCAATGCGCTCATGGCAGTGGGATGAATGGGAAAAGGAAATAGACTTTATGGCAATGAACGGCATCAATATGCCGCTTACGGTTGTGGGCTGTGAGGCGGTTATGTTTTATACTCTTTGCGATTTCGGCTTCACCGAAGAAGAGGCTCTTTCTTTCGTTGCAGGACCGTCCTATTACCCTTGGCAGATGATGACAAATCTTGACACTTTTATGCATATCCCTGACAAAAAGTTCATTGACAAAAGGCTTGAGCTCGGAAGAAAAATTCTCGGAAGAGAGCTTGAACTCGGTATGACACCCATTCAGCAGGGCTTTGCAGGGCATATTCCCGAAAAGCTGAAGGAAAAATTTGAAAGTCACTCTGTTCTACAGTATCTTCCTGCTTGGTGCGGTTTTTCGGGCACTTGTCAGCTTGACCCTCTTGACAATAATTTCTCACTTTTCGGCACTGCTCTTCTCAAAAAGCAAGAGGAGCTTTTCGGCTCGTATCATTATTATGCCTGCGACCCGTTTCACGAAAATGAGCCGCCTGTTGACGGTGACAAATATCTTTCAGATGTGGGAAAAACCATTTCGAAAATGTACACCGACTTCGACCCTGACTCGGTTTGGGTCATGCAGGGCTGGAGCCTTCGTGAACAGATTGTGAAAGCAGTCCCAAAAGACAGACTTCTGATTCTCGACCTCGACGGCAGCAAAAATTCCGATATGGACGGCTTCTGGGGTTACAGCTTCCTTTGCGGAACACTCCATAACTTCGGCGACAGAAACTCACTTCACGGCTCTGTGAAGCTTCTTGCTGACAATCAGTACAGCATTGCAAAAAAGAAGTATCCCAACTGTGAGGGTACGGGACTTTTCATGGAGGGCTTCTATCAGAATCCGCTTTATTATGATTTGGCCTTTGACGTTATAACAGAAAAAGAAGCAATTGACCTTGAAGGTTGGCTTTCAGATTATGCCGAAAGAAGATGCGGCAGTGATGAAGAATGTCTCAGGAACGCAGTGAGACTTCTGCGTGAAGGTCCATACCGTGAAGAATGTATCGGCAGGGAAACAAGCTCAATTGTTTGTGCAAGACCTTCAACAACTCATTATCACACCGCACCAAATGACCACGTTGAACTCAGATATGACAACGAAAAACTTATTGAAGCTGTGAAAGAGCTTCTCAAAGCAAAAAAGGCTGACAGGGACGGATATTATTTTGACCTTTGCGATATTCTGAGACAGTATATGAGTAACAGCGCAAAGGAGGTTTATTTTGAAATTATGGATAGCTTCAATAAGAAAGACGAAGCTTTATTTAAAGAGAAAACAGGAAAGTTCCTGCAGATACTCGAACAGCTTGACCGCCTTCTTGCAACAAGGTCTGAATTGACACTTGACAGCCACATTGAAGAAGCAGTTGCAAATTCCTGCTGCAAAGAGTGCGAAGATATTTTCAGAAAGAATGAAATCACCCTTCTCACAATCTGGGGGCCTTTCGAAAATAACGAGCTTTTCGACTATGCCTGGAAAGAATGGGCAGGACTTATCAGGTATTATTATATGCCTCGCTGGGAAATGTTCTTCAATGAGCTTTGGGAAAAATTCCAAACTGACGGCAGTCAGATTTCCGACACCGAATTCAATCACAACGAGCGTAATGACTATGAAACCACCGACTTCCAGAAAAAGCTCAGAGATTTTGAATTCAGATTTATTGAAACCTATAAAGGCACGGTGAAAAGTGAAGAAAAGACCATTGATGTGGTCAGAGAAATAGTAAGTTCTATATAAAAACAAAAAACGGGCGGCAGACAGCCGCCCGTGTATTTTATTCATTTCAGCACCGGTATGCCATTTTCGTCAAATTGTACCTTTTTGATTCTTGCGTGGCGGCATGGGTCATAAAGTGATTCACTGCAATATGTTCCGCATTCGCCCTTGAGGTGGCTTTCCGGTCTTGCATGATAAACAAGAAGAAGGTTGCCGTCTTCGTCTGTGACAAAGCTGTTGTGTCCGGGCCCTGCTTCACCCACCAAATCGGCTGTTTCAAGCACGGAGGAAGGGAGCTTTTCCCAACTTTCCGCTTTCATCAGGTCTGCGTCAGCATCGGCTGAAAGTCTGCCCATACAGTACTCTGCACCTGTACTCGAAGCGGAGAAGAACACGTATATCTTATCTTTGGTTTTCAGCACACTTGCACCCTCGTTAACTCGGTGGTTAACCTTTTCCCAGTCATATTCGGGTTTGGTGAGAAGAATAGGTTTATTTATAAGTTTCCGGGGTTCAGAGGGGTTTATTTCTGCCATAAAAAGTGAAGAGTCACCGATAATCTCTGCCCAGATGAGATAATGCTTATCCTTATGCTCAAAATAGGTCATATCAAGGGAAAAGCTGTTAAAGGAGATGTTATCACCATCACAAGCCTGCATCTTGCCTTTTTCAATCCAGCTGTCATTATAGGGATCTGTACCCTCACATTCAAGAACATAGGGACGGATATTCCAGATGCCGTCGCTGTCTCCTGCGGCAAAGAATATGTACCATTTCTCGCCGATAAAGTGAATTTCGGGTGCCCAGATATGCCGTGCCATAATACCTTTTTCATGGGCAAGCCACACTGCCTTTTCCTGTGCATCAGAAAGACCGATAACTGTTTTTGAACGGCGAAGAATGATTCGGTCATAGCCGTGTTCAGCATCACCCACGGCAGGGTAGGATGCTGTGAAGTAGTAATAACCGTCAGGGCCTTTTGTAATGTATGGGTCTGCACGTTCGGTAATAAATGGGTTAGGGTAGTTTTTCATAGCTTTCTCCTTTTTTATAATCGGTCCGCATCTTCGTTGAGGGATTCAATCAGAAAGCTGACAGGACGAAAGCCGTCATTGCAGGAAATCATTGCGGATATTTTCATTTTATTCTCCTTGTTTGTTCCAAGCTTATTATATTGTATCACAAGTTGTTATTATAAGTCAAAGATACTAATTTTTATAATGTTAAATCTTTTTTATTGACTGTTTAACGGCAAAGTGGTAAAATAATTAAATATATTAACACAACACAGGAGAAACGGAGGAAAATAAAATGCAATATGATGTCGCAATAATCGGTGCAGGCGTGTGCGGTGCGATGATTGCAAGAGAACTCAGCAAACTCGATGCAAAAATTGTTGTTCTGGAGAAATGCAATGATATTTCTATGGGTACTTCAAAAGCAAACAGCGCAATTGTTCACGCAGGCTTTGATGCTGAAACAGGCTCACTAAAAGCAAAACTTAACGTTCAGGGTGCTTCTCTTATGGCTTATTACTGCAACAAGCTGAACGTACCTTATAAAAATATAGGCTCACTTGTTGTTGCTTATTCCTGGGACGATATGCAGACTCTTGAAGTTCTTTTTGAAAGAGGCTTCAATAACGGTGTGCCCAATATGCAGATTATCAGCCAGGAAAGACTGCGTGAAATGGAACCTTATATCAGCGAAGAAGCAATCGGTGCGCTTTGGGCACCAACAGCGGGTATTGTAAGTCCATATGAGCTTGCAATTGCCGCAATAGAAAACGCTGTTGTCAATGGCGCAAGGGTTAAAAGAAACAGCGGTGTGTTTGATATTGAATATAAAGACGAACTGTTCTTCCTTTCAACGGCTTCAGGTGTTATCAAGGCTAAATATATCATTAACTGTGCAGGTGTTTTTGCAGACCAGATTGCAAAAATGATAGGCGACACCTCGTTCAAAATTATTCCGAGAAAAGGTGAATACTATCTTCTTGATAAAACAGAAGGCAAAATGGTAAATCACGTGCTTTTCAAGTGTCCTTCAAATATGGGTAAGGGTATTCTTGTCACTCCCACAGCTCACGGCAATGTGCTTATGGGTCCCACAGCGATTGACCTTGACTTTGACAGCAAGCTTGATGTCGACACAACAATTGACGGACTTGACACCGTTAAGCGTGAAATGAATAAGGTTATTCCTCAGCTTACAACGAGAAATGCCATCACATCCTTTGCGGGTCTCCGTGCCCACATTGAGGGCGAACACAGCGATTTTGTAATCGGCCCGAGCAAAGAAAACGAAAGATTCATCAATGTTGCAGGCATTGAATCACCCGGCCTTACTGCTGCACCTGCAATTGCAAGATATGTCGGTCAGATTTTCCGTGAATTAGCTCCCGAATATGAAAGAAAAGCTGACTTTGTTGCCACCCGTCCCGCACCTGTCAGAGTGAACGAGCTTTCCACGGAAGAAAGACGTAAGCTCATTGAAAAGGACAAGCGCTACGGCAGAATTATTTGCCGCTGTGAAGGTATTACAGAGGGTGAAATTGTTGACGCAATCAAAGCTCCCTGCGGTGCAAGAGATGTTGACGGTGTCAAGAGAAGAACAAGAGCAGGTATGGGCAGATGTCAGTCAGGCTTCTGCGGCTCAAAGGTTGTTGAGATTCTTTCCCGTGAACTTGGTGTTCCGATGAATCAGATCACCAAGCACGGCAACCGTTCAAAGATACTTTACGAAAAGACGAAGTGAGGTGAGAGTGATGCTTAAATATGATTTGGTTGTTATCGGCGGCGGTCCTGCCGGTATGGCGGCGGCACTCAAAGCAAAGGAGTGCGGTGTTGAAAAAATACTGATTCTCGAAAGAGCTGCCACTCTCGGCGGTATCCTCGAACAATGCATACACACAGGCTTCGGTCTTCATCACTTCGGTGAGGAGCTTTCGGGCCCTGAATATGCTTACCGTTTTATCAAGCAACTTGAAGAAACCGACATTGAAGTTAAGGTTGACACGATGGTTACCGATATTCTCACAGGTAATATTGTTGTTGCAACAAACAATACAGACGGTATGCTTGAAATTCACGCAACTGCAATTATTCTTGCAATGGGCTGCCGTGAAAGACCGAGAGGGGCTCTCGATATTCCCGGCTCACGTGCTTCGGGTATTATGACAGCAGGTACTGCACAGAAATATGTCAACATCGACGGCTATATGCCCGGCAAGAGAATTGTTATTCTCGGCTCAGGCGACATCGGTCTTATTATGGCAAGACGTATGACACTTGAAGGTGCAAAGGTTGAAATGGTGTGCGAGCTTATGCCTTATTCCGGTGGTCTTACAAGAAATATCGTTCAATGTCTTGACGATATGGGTATCCCTCTTAAACTCAGCTGTACCGTTATCAAAACCCACGGTATTGAAAGACTTGAGGGTGTTACAATCGCCAATGTTGACGAAAACCGCCGTCCTATTCCCGGCACAGAGCAGTTTGTTGAATGTGATACATTGATGCTTTCCGTCGGTCTTATTCCCGAAAATGAGCTTACAAGAAATGCGGGTGTTGTGATTGACCCCATCACAAACGGCGCAATTGTTGATGAAAACAGACAGACAAGCCGCCCCGGTATCTTTGCCTGCGGTAACGTTCTTCAGGTTCACGACCTTGTTGACTATGTTACACAGGAAAGCTATACCGCCGGTGAAGGCGCTGCAAAATATATCAAGTCAAAAAGCAGAAACAAGCGTAACAGGTATGTTGCCGTTAAACCTGAGGGCGGAGTACGCTATGTTGTTCCGCAGAATATAAGCTGCGAGACAGATGCCGATGTCAAGCTTTATTTCAGGGTTAAAGATGTTTATAAAAACGGCAGAATAACCGTAACGAGTGGTGACAAGGTGCTTTACACAAAGAAAAAGCCCAAGCTTGCACCGGGCGAAATGGAATATGTTATTGTTAAGGCTGAGGATATCAGGTCACTTGACAAAAAAGAACTTATTGTGAAGGTGGAGGGATAAACTATGAAAAAAGAAATGACGTGTGTAGCTTGTCCTCTCGGCTGTCAGCTGACGGTTGAACTCAGTGACAAAAATGAAGTTCTCTCAGTTACGGGTAACACTTGTAAGAGGGGAGAAAAATATGCTCACGATGAGTGTACTAATCCTGTGAGAATGCTCACCACCACAATGAAGGTCAACGGTGGCTCACTTCCCGTTATCTCAGTCAAAACCTCTGCGCCAATCCCAAAGGGCAAGATGTTTGAGTGTATGAAGGAAATCAACAAAGAGGTTGTTGACGCACCGATTAAAATGGGTGAGGTTCTCATCAGCAACATCTGTGACACGGGTGTTGACATAGTTGCCACAAACGAAATGTAAAATTAAAGGGACTGCAAAAAACTTTCGTTTTTTTACAGCTCCTTTTTATTGATAAGAGAATAAAACTGTGATATACTGAAAGAAATATTGTTCACAAAGAATTTTACTTACCTTGGGAGGCATCTATGAAGAAAAAACCAATGGACAATAAAACGCTCAAATATTTTGCAAGAATGGCGGCGGAAAGTTATGTCGATGACCCTGTTCATTCCTATGTGACCAAAAATGAAAAATTGAGAAAAAAGTTTGTATATCATTTTATGATTGAAAGACTTGCAACTTCAAACAGAGAGGATATTATTTATATCGACGAGGAAAAGCGTGGCATTTGTGTGTGGCGTGAAGCTCACAATGAATATGATGTCTTTGATTTTCTTATGTATCCCAACTGGGTATTTCTCTGGCTTTACCTTCCCAAAACAATCAAAACTCTCATAACATACGGTCACCTTGATGTGAAGGTTTTTCCCGAGAACACCTATATTATTTCACCTGTTTTTGTTGCGCCTGAGCATCAGGGAAAAGGTATTGCAACAAAGCTTATCAAGCAGGGAATTGCCGATTTGGTTCCGAAAGGCTATAAATTAGGTCTCGAGGCTCAAAACCCGGATAATGTGGCATTTTATGAAAAGCTCGGCTTTAAGGTGATTAAGCATGAATGTTGGGAAAGAGAAGGCATTGATAATTATTATATGATGTATGAAGAATAAAAAGTAAGCACACCGCTCAGCGGTGTGCTTGTCTGTTATGTCAGTAATTTTTATTTCTCAAGTATTGTGCTGTAAACCTTGTTTATGCTTCTGTTTGCGATTTTTGTGATTGTTGTGAAGATGTTTTCAAGGCATGAAGGATTGGGATCTTCAATAACACCTGCATCAACAAGTGCGGCTTCAAGAGAGTCCTCTGCTGCTGCCCAAGCCTCAACGTCAACAATTGTTTCCTCTTCAAGGGCTCTGACCTGAGCAATTGCTTTTTCAACTGCTGCTGTTTTTTCGGCTGAAATGCGGCTCTTGTCTGCATTCTCCCAAGCTTCAATGTTTGCGTTTGTGTCACGGGTAATTCTGCCGTTATTGAACTGAGGATATGCAGGATTTGAATAAACATCCTTGATGTTATCGTCAACCATTACCTGAATTGCAAGTTCAAGTGCAACGTCATTATGCGGGAGAAGTTCGTGAGCCTGACCTTTGAAATACCATGTTGTGCAAGGAAGAAGACCTGTTGTTGCGTCAACAACACCGTCAGGTGAAAGGTGATTGTGAGTCGGGTCATCACAGTATGTACCTACGGCTTCATAATTTTCACCGAGAGTTGTGCCAAGGTCAGCAAAGGTTGCACCCATTGAAGGTGAAGCTGCATGAATAACTCTGTCAGCGTTTGTTGTTTGATAGTCCTTGCAAAGAGGGAACAAAGGTACATCGTAGCAAGCAATATCAAACAGTTCTGCACCTGTATCTCTGAGAGTGAAAAGGTTATTTTCAAAATTAGCTCTTGCTTCCATATAGGAATCAACCTTTTCACGAATAACAGCGTATTCATCGCCTTCAAGCCATATAGCCTTTGCTTCTTCATAATATTCTGTGGGGCAAAGAGCCCAGAGAATAGTTGTTCTGCGTGCGGCAACATCAACAACACCGTCAACAAGTCCGTTAAGTGCTTTTTTCAGAACACTTGAAGGAAGTATACGAAGAACGATGTTGAGCATATAAGCGAGAGGTGTCTCACCCAAAAGAGCAACGAGCAGATTTTCATAAAGCTCACTGTCTTCATATACGCTCAGGTTGTTAGTGAGAAGATCACCGATGATGTTTGAGCCGTCAATTGCAGGCACAACAAAAACCATTTTCTTGATAAGGCTGTAATCTTCAGGATGCGCATTAAGATAATATGTTGCAACAGTACCGCCGAGGCTGATGGGGCAGATCTTAATCTGGTCTGCACCTGTCTGAGGAAGTACAACATTGTGAATATAGTTGTAAAGTCTGTCAGCGGTGGAAACAACATCACCAAGGGAATCGTAACCAAAATAATAAACATTATCTTCGCCGATAAGCTCACCTAACTGCTGAATAGGAAGGAAGTTGTAATACTCTTCCTTAACAGCCGCCGGAAGCTCACTCATGGGATATTCATAGCAGGGAACATCAACATCATTGATGTAATTTCCGTTGTTATCTTTTTCAATAACATAAAGAGCATCATGTGCAGCCTGATAAAGAGCGTCGGAAAGACCTGCGTCCTTCCTTGTGAAAATTGACTTGATAAGAGCAGGAACTGCCTTTAAAAGGGCGGAAATTTCAATGTGAAGCGGCCAACCGTAAATGTAATTGCCGTCGTCGTCCTTTGCCCATTCACCGTTTTCGTCAAGCAGATAAGTGTTGTTCTGGCTCATACCGTGGACAATGATTACCGGAGTTTCGGTGTCATAATTTGCTACGTATGATGAAGTGGCTTCTGCTGATGAGAAAATCATACAGGAAGAAAAAATCATCATAAATGCAAGAACAAGGCAAAGAGATTTTTTGATTCTTTTCATAATATTACTCTCCTTTTAATTTTGTGTTTACATTTTATACCAACTGAGGAAAATTATCAATAGTTTACGGAAATTTTAGAAAAATATTAAGAGGATTTTCAAGTAACCGGACTTTATAATTCTGATAAAGGTTTATTATTTCATTGCTTCACCACCCGTTGCAAAACATTCACTTTCGTGATACAATTAAACCAATCGCACCGAAGGAGGTAAATTAAAATGATAAAACTGCTTGCTGTTGATATGGACGGAACCTGTCTTAACTCAAAAAGCAAAATGTCAGACAAAACCCTGAACGCTCTTAAAAAGGCGGCAGAAAGCGGAATTATTGTTGTGCCAACAACAGGCAGAAACATAACATGTCTGCCTGCAAAGATAAAGCACGAAAATTTTTATCGCTATGTTATCTCCTCCAACGGGGCACTTGCAGTTGATCTGAAAGAAAATGAGGAAATCTTCAAGTCCTATATTGACAGCGAAACTGCAGTAAAAATTCTTGACAAGTGCAAAAAAATTGACATTTTTATTGCTGCTCACATCGACCGTGACTATTATGTTCAGGGAAAGCTTGTGTATTATGCTGTCAAACACTTTTTGGGCGATGATGCACCAACTTTAAAGTGCGTAAAAAGTATGGCAAAAACAGCAAAAGAAAGTGACAGACACATTGAAGAGTTCCAGCTTTTCTATTTTGGTGAAAGATATCGTGAAAAAATAAAAGAAATAATAGAACCGTACCCTGATGTCTGTTCTGCCCATTCAAAGGGTTATGCAGAAATATACAATAAAAAGGGCTCAAAAGGAACGGCACTTCTTGCTCTGGCAAAGCATCTTGGCATAAAGCCGGAAGAAACAGCCTGTATCGGCGACGAGGAAAACGATATTTCAATGTTTGAAGTTGCAGGCACCCGTTTTGCTATGGGCAATGCCATTGCCCGGGTTAAAAACAAAGCCGACATAATTCTGCCCACAAATGATGATGACGGTGTGGCTGAAGCAATATACAGGTATGTGTTGCACGGGACTTGCTGAAAAGCAATGATGATAAATTGACTGATATACATTAAGGAGAAAAAGAAAATGAGCAGCGAACTAAAAAGGACATATATACCCTTTACACAACGGAAAGAAAAATCAAAGCAGACAGAATATACACAATCAACTCCGTTACTGAATCCCGACGGCACTTTGAATGCAAGGGGGTGGGCGAGACATAATGTTTTTGAATATGACAGAAACCTTGTCAGAAGAGAACGGCTTATCAGCCGTAAGGAGTGGGATTACTATACCGTCACAGACGGCAAAAAGCAGCTTCTTGTTTCTTTTGCCAATGTGGGTATAGGCGGCTTTGTCGGTCTGAGACTTCTTGACCTCAGAACAGGTGAAGTCACAGCCGATGCCATGACTGTTTTTGCAGGCGGCAACAGATGCGTACCTCTTAATAAGGTTGATGTGCCGGGCAGATGGGGCGATAAAATCGGTAAAACCGAATTTGATTTCGACACCAAGGAAACAGAACGTACCGTTTATTTCAAAACTTTGCACAAAGGAAAAAATCTTGAATGTACTCTCAATATGGATATTCCGGAAGGACTTGAAAACATAACGACTGTTCTGCCTTTTGAAGGTGACAACACAAAGTTTTTTATGACAACAAAGCAGAACTGTATGCCGACCTCGGGCACTTTTTGTTTCGGTGACTATACTTATGAATTTTCAAAGGATACTTCATTCTGCACTCTTGACTGGGGCAAGGTTAATACTCCCCGTGAGCTTGTTTGGTATTGGGGCAGCGGTGCAACTTATCTCACAGATGAAAAAGGCGAAAAGCATATTTTCGGCTTTGAAATCACCTGGGCAATCGGTGATGAAAGCTATGCCACGGAAACCTGCATTTTCTATGACGGCAAGGTGCATAAAATCGGTGCTGTTGATGTGGAAAAATTCCCCAAGGACAGATTTATGCAGGAATGGAAATTCATTTCCGAAGACGGCAGATTCAATATGACAATGAAGCCTACCTTTGACAACCGCAGCGATGTGAATCTTAAAATCGCAAGAATGGACTGCCATCAGCTATACGGCAACTGGAACGGCGACGTTATTCTTGATGACGGTACAAAGCTTGAAATCAAAGATTTATTCGCATTTTGTGAGTATGTGGAGAATAAGTGGTAATTTTCGTGAAAACTACGAAGAAGCCCGAATATACACTGGAAAAGTAAAAAAATCTCAAGTCTTAAAGGACTTGAGATTTTTGGTGCGAGTTAACGATCTATATCCGAACCATATTGATTCGTTCTCGTAAGGGCGCACTTACT
>CAYUVR010000045.1:0-14962 GCA_964448225.1 uncultured Faecalibacterium sp.
CGCAGTTGGATAACGCAGCAGATTCCGATTCTGAAGAACGGGGGTTCGAATCCCTCTGGGCGGGCCAAAAAAAAGACGTTCACACTTGTGTGTGGGCGGCTTTTTTCGTTCAGAGGGCTTCGAACAAGGATAATAAATTAAAAAGATTCAACAATTTTCTGTTACTTTTAAGATTTTTTCCAACTTAAATAAATAGAGAAACTATTTTTAAAGGAGTGAAAACCATGATTTTCAAAGAAACAGACAGCAAGCATCCCTACTATGTAGCAGTGCTGGAAAACGGTGTCAATCTTCTTGTCTTTGACGGTTATGCCGAAGGAAGTGACGGAAAAATTTATCATTACGTTGATGAACAAATAAGTGATGATAAATTCCAAAGCGTCGGTTGGGAACCTCAGGAATAAAACAACCGAAAAGGACTTGCTGCTGCAAGTCCATTCTTAATTTTTTATTTGTTTTTTTGTTCTGACTTATCTGTGTTTTCTTTTTTGTTTCTTTTCCAATTACAACTGATTGCACCCGTGGGACAATTCTTTTCACACAGTCCGCAACGGATACATTCACTGTGGTTGGGTGTTTTTTTAGGGTCAACATTCATTTTGCAAACCTTGCTGCACTTTCCGCAACCCACACATTTATCCGTGTCACAGCGCATTCTGAAAACAGAAACCTTGTTAAACACTGAATATATAGCACCAAGAGGACAAATGTATTTGCAGAAAGGACGGTAGATAATAATCGAAAGTATCACGGTCATGGCGAGAATGACGCCCTTCCATGCATAGAGAAAGCCTATTGCACCCCTGAGGCTCTCATTAAGTGCCGTTAAGGTAAGTCCTCCCTGAAGCATACCTTGAGGACAGATATATTTGCAAAACCAAGGGTCCCCCTGCCCTGCAATGTCCACTGCCACCATAGGAAGAAGAATGACAAAGATTATCAGTATAACATATTTAAGTTTTCTCAGGAGCTTGTCTGCTTTAAAGGTTTTGATTTTTTTGGGAAACGGGATTTTGTGAAGCAAATCCTGAACAAGGCCAAAAGGACAAAGCCAGCCGCAGACAAATCTGCCGAAAACCGCACCCACAAAAATTAGAAATCCCGAAACATAAAAGGTGAATTTATAATTTCGTGACGAAAGCATTGACTGCAAAGCGCCTATCGGGCAAGAGCCTAAAGCACCCGGGCAAGAATAACAGTTAAGTCCCGGCACACAAAGCTTTTTGAGACTCCCGGTGTAAATCTTTCCCTGAATAAAGCCGGTTATAAAGCTGTTGGTGATAACTGCCCAGAATATCTGAAAAGAGTGACGAAAGGTCTCTTTTTCTTTTTTGTTTTTCACGTTCTGTTTCTTATCCAATTCCGATACACTCCAGACAAATTCTTATCGCCTTCGCCATAACCGCCTCAGCCTCACCTTGATATGCACCGAAAATCATCATAGCAATTCCTGCAATTGCTATAAGCACTCCGTATTTTACAGGGATTTCTTTCTTCATTTTGTTTCACCTTTGCTTTTTGTTTATCTCATTCTAACACAAAAGAACAAAAAATACAGCACTTATCCGTAAATTTTGATGCTGTAAAATATTTCGATGTCAAAATATTACAATAATTTCCACTTATATTCTTAAACAGAAATTAAACTTTCTGCATCGGGAATATAATAATCCTCGTAAAAATCAAGCGAGGGGGTTAATTATGGATAAAACAAAGAAAAAAATATCCTTTGAAGACAAAGTAAAAATGCTCAAAAGAGCAGCCTTTGTCGCTTTTCCTCACTCAATACCAATTCTTTTCGGCTACGGATTTTTAGGTCTTACATACGGTATTCTGATGAGCGTTAACGGCTTTTCTCCGTTTTTCACATTTATAATGAGCCTTCTTGTTTTCGGCGGCTCAACACAAATTGTGGGTGTATCTCTTCTCACGAGTGCCTTTGACCCGCTTAACTCCTTCATTATTACCTTTGTGCTTTGTGCAAGGCACATTTTTTACGGCCTTTCAATGCTGGAAAAATTCCGTGGGCTCGGCCCTAAAAAAATATATATGATTTTCGGTATGGTTGATGAGACATTTTCAATTAACTATTCGGCAAATCCGCCATCTGATGTTGACAAAGGCTGGTTTATGTTTTTTGTGACTCTCTTTGACCACATTTATTGGATTGTCGGCTCAACCTTAGGTGCAATTTTCGGCACAATGATAAACTTCAGCACCGAAGGTATTGACTTTGTTATGACCGCAATGTTTGTTGTTATTTTCATCAATCAGTGGCAGAAAGATAAAAGCCATCTCAGTGCAATTTACGGCCTTGTGCTTTCGGGAATTTCGCTTCTAATCTTCTCAGCTGATAATTTCATTATCCCTGCAATGATTGCGATTTTCCTTGCGCTCACACTTTCAAGAAAACATCTTGAAGGAAAGGTTGGTGACAGTAATGACATTTAACCAACAGCTTATCACCGTTGGAATGATTATTCTTGCAACGCTGATTATGCGTTTTGTACCCTTCGTCGCCTTCCCGGATAACAAGCCAACACCTAAATTTATTCAGTATATGGGCAAGGTGCTGCCCGCAGCCGTGTTCGGACTGCTTATTGTTTACTGCCTTAAGAATGTTAATATATTCGAAGGCAGTCACGGTATCCCTGAGCTTATTTGCATTGTGATTACGGCCGTGCTTCAGCTTTGGAAAAAACAAATGCTGATTTCGATTTCAGCAGGTACAATATGCTATATGCTCCTTGTTCAGTTTGTATTCTGATATGCCCGTTCCCCTTGTTTTACAAGGGGAGCTTTTTTATTTATTGAAACAGTTAAATAAAATGCGGAAAAACAACCAATAATCCTTATGAGGTGATTGTGATGATTAACAATCTTGTCAGAGGTATAATTATTTATGTTGCCCTGATTGTAGCTGTAAGGCTGATGGGAAAAAGGCAAATCGGACAACTAAGACCGTCAGAGCTTGTTATAACCATTCTGCTGTCAGAAGTTGCAGCAATGCCGCTGCAAAACAGCTCTGTTCCGCTTATTACTTGTTTGGGACTTGTATTTTTGCTTGCATCGTTTGAAGTTATATCTTCGGTTCTTTGCGTTAAATTTCCGCTTTTCAAAAGCCTGATACAGGGAAATTCGGTGCTTGTAATAAAAAACGGCAAGCTTATGCAAAAGCACCTTAAGCAGATACGCTACGGTGTTGACGAACTGACAGAAGCGTTAAGACTCAAGGATGTTTACGAGCTTCAAAATGTTGATTTCGCCTATGTTGAAACTAACGGCTCGCTCAGTGTCAAGCTCAAAAAGAACTGCCGCCCCCCGACAAAAATCGACGATGAAACTCAGGACGGCACGCTATCATGTCTTGTTATAAATGACGGAAAGGTCATTGAAAGAGAATTCTCTTATTGCGGTATGACAAGAGATAAACTCCGGAAAATTCTGAAAAAAGAAGGGCTTTGTGAAAAAGATGTGCTTCTGATGACAGCCGATTGCACGGGAAGCACTTACATTGTCAGAAAGCAGGTGACGACAGGTTGAAAAGGCTTATAATTTCAGTTTTGCTTTTATGTCTTATATTCGGCTTTTGTGCTTTTTCTTATTCCTTTATTCAAAAAAAGGTTGCTGAACTTGATGCGGAACTGGCACTTTGCATCGAATATATAAACAAAGAAAACTACGGCGATGCCGAAGAAAAAATTGACGATTCGTCTGTTTTCTGGCAAAATAATCAAGGAAAATTCAAGATGCTCGTCGAAGGAGCATTTTGCGAGACTGTTGAAAACTGCCTTGACTCCATTCGTTTCTGTTTTGAGGAAAAAGAATATACACAGGCAAAAAACAGCGTGAACGAATGTCGAAATGCTCTGAGGCAGATTCTCGAAAATGAGCGTTTATCGATTGAAGTCGTGCTGTAAAAGGCAAAGGAGCTGCAAAAAACTTTCGTTTTTTTACAGCTCCTTTGTTACTGCTGAAAAATATATTTTATGAAATCCTTGTTTCTTGCAAGAACCTCACGAAGGGAAAAATAAACCTGATTTGCGTAGCTTCTGGGATTTGATGCAACACCCACAGCATCAATCTCCAGTTGTTCGGTAATATACAAGGCTCTGAACATATGATATTTCTGCGTGATAACAACAACTTTGCTGTCAGGGTAATCCCTCAAAAGGTTTTCCATGCTTTCACCCGTTGAAAAACCGATATCGTCAGTTACAATTCTGTCTTCGTCAAAGCCTTTTTCGAGACAGAACTCCACCATAACACCAACCTCATTATATTGCTCGCCGCTGTTATCTCCCGTAAGCAGCAATTTTGAATTTGCACTCTCGTTTGCAACCGCCATACCTTCAAGAAGTCTGTCCTCAAGCATATGGGAGGGTTTGCCGTTTTTGATTCCGCAGCCCAGCACCACCACATAGTCTATATCATCCATAACGGTAACTTCTTCTCTTGTGAAAATCTTTTCGTCTTGTGAAAGAATCACATAGAAATTCACCGTAAGGACACAGGCACCGATAAGCCAAACTATTAAAAACAAAGAGAGTATTATTCTTTTTGTGCGTTTTTTGAGTTTTCTTTTCTCTTTCATTATTTCACCTTCCGTATTCTGCAATTAAGATTATACGGTTAAATGAATTAAATATCAAGCTGTGTAAAAGAATCGTAAGAATATCTTAAGAAAATAAGGACACCCGATGGGTGCCCCTACACATCTTATTTACGGCATTCAAAGCATACCCATCCGCCTTCAGTGTGACGGGCTTTGATTGTGAAACCGTATTCTGCGAAAGCATCAATCACATCCTGCTCCCTTGTGTCAATAATACCAGAAGTGATAAAGACAGCATCATCTTTCATAAACGAAGCCACATCTTTGCAGAACATAATAATAACATCGGCAACTATATTTGCAACAACAACATCGAACTTGCCCTCAACCTTGTCGGTAAGATTGCCTTGAAGAATTTTATATTCAGGCTCACTGAAGCCGTTTGCTTCGCCGTTTTCCTGTGCAGTTTTCACAGCAAGGGCATCAATATCAACACCCGTTACCTGCTTTGCGCCAAGAAGAAGTGCCGCAATTGAAAGAATACCGCTGCCGCAACCGATATCAAGAACTGTTGTGCCTTCTGTGATATGCTTTTCAAGCGTCTGAAGACAAAGTCTTGTGGTTTCATGTGTACCTGTGCCGAAAGCAAGTCCCGGCTCAATGTTCAGCACTTTTCTGTCCCCTGCTTCAAATTTGTCTTCCCAAGTGGGTCTGATAAGAAGCTTCTCGCCGACAGGAATAGGGTGAAAATACTGTTTCCAGTTATTCTCCCAGTCTTCATTTTTGCACCGGTCGAGCATTATTTCGTTATCTATGCCCTCAGCTGAATATCTTTCACGAAGGAAAGCGACAGCTTCCTGAGGATTTTCCTGCGGTGCAATGTAAACATGAACAATTGCTTTTGTTCTGTCCTTTTGCAAAAGCTCCTCATCGATAAGGTCGATGTGAGCAATTTCCCACGCTTCTTTTTCAAGCTCGCTGTAATCCTCGATATAAATACCGTAGGGCACAACCATTGAAGCGATGTCCCCTGCCTTGTCAACATTCTTTGCATCTACGCTGATTTTTACTTCTGTCCATTCACTCATTATATTTTCTCCTTTTTCAAAACTACTGCAGAAAGTCCGTCGATTTTTGCTTTATCACCAAGCATACTGCCGCCGAAAATCTGCTTTGTGTTATGCCAGTTTTCAGGCAGATAATAATCAATTTCGTGCTCGTTGCGGTTGACGATAACAAGTATTTCATCTTTTTCGCTGTATCTCACAAAGGCGAGACAGCCGAGCATTTCGGAAACAGTGACATATTCACCCGTTTTAAGGCAATCACATTCCCTTCTCATTTTACCGAGTGCTTTATAATATTCCTGCAGCTCAGTGTTCTCCTTGCCCCAGGGGAAGCAATAACGGTTGAAGGGATCTTTGTAGCCTTGCATACCTGCTTCGTCACCGTAATAAATTGACGGTACACCGGGTAGTGTGAACTGAATGAGCGATGCGAGCTTCAAAAGTTTCACACCCATTTCATACTGAGCTTCGGTAAGATGTTTATTGCTCTGCCAGTTTCTGTCCCTGTATTCACAGCTTTCACCTGATAGCTGAGTTATTGCACGCATTGTATCGTGAGTGCCGATATGATTCATCAACACGTCAATGCAACATTTTGGATAGTTTTCCGTGATTGTCATAATCTTATTGGAAAATCCTTCAACCCTGCCCGTTCTTATAAAGCTGATAATAGCTTCGGCAAAAGGATAATTCATAACAGAATCAAGCTGCTTTCCGCCAAAATATCTTCTTCTTTCGCCATAACTGAATTTGTTTGATGCATCCTCCCAGACTTCACCCAGAACCAGTCCGTCTGCCTTTTCACTTTTAACAGCCTTGCGGAATTCGTCAAGAAATGCGTCAGGCAGTTCGTCAGCAACATCAAGGCGGAAGCCTCTTGCACCGAGCCTCATCCACTTTCGGACAATACCGTTTTCGCCTGTAATATAGCGGATAAAATCGGGGCTTTCTTCCTTGACTTCCGGAAGAATACTTATACCCCACCAGGAATGATAATCATCGGGGTGTTTTTTGAATTTATACCAGTTATAATATGGTGATTCGGTGGACTGATATGCGCCCAAGGTTTCATATCTGCCGTATTTGTTGAAGTATATACTGTCATCGCCCGTATGACTGAAAACACCGTCAAGAATAACGGAGATGCCCTTTTCCTCTGCCTTTTTGCAAAGGGATACAAAGTCCTTTTCCGTACCGAGCAAGGGGTCGATGTTTTCGTAGTTTGAGGTGTCGTATCTGTGGTTGCTCTGAGCTTCGAAAATGGGGTTGAGATAAATACAGGTGACACCGAGTGATGCGATGTAATCAAGCTTTTCTTCAATGCCCTTCAAATCGCCCTGAAAATAGTCATTATTCAGAACCTTACCTTCACTTGTGGGTTTCCAGAAAGGCTGTGCGAAGATATCGTCACGCAAAATTCTGTCTTTCGGAACATTTTTCTTTGGTTTTCCCGAAAAATAGAATCTGTCGGGAAAAATCTGATAAATTATTCCTCCCTTTAGCCAGTCCGGTGTTGAAAATTCCTTGCTGTAAACCGACAGTTGCCAATCGCGTTTGCCCATTGAAAGTGTGCCGAGACAGTTACCGTTGTGTCTTATTGCAACCCTGCCCCATGGAGTGTCATATTCAAAATGGTAGAAATAAATTCCTGCATATCCGGTTTTATAAGAAGTTTCCCACCATTCCTCATTGTCGCCCTCCATTGAAAGCCAGTCCATTTTATGATATATGTAAGCCCCCTCATCTTCTTTGATAACAAGATAAACTGAGGAGCATTGCAAGTGACGGGGAAGAATAACCTTAAAAATTATTTTTCCGTCTTCTTTCACTGCTCCGTATGGATTTTTATGAAGATTGTTACGGGAATTAAAGGGTATATATTCCATATCGTACCTCTGTGACAGTAATTAAAAAGATTTTTTTTGCATATAGATATACAAACATATTAAGATTGGTGGAAAAAACTATGTTTGTACTTTCAATAAAATCAGACAAGCTGAAAAAAATTCTTGCTTTGAGCCTTGTTGCAGTTCTTGCCGTAATCGGCGGAATTGTTTATGTTTCCAAATCCGAAGCTTTACCCGCCTCAAACATAGGCGGAATTGTGATGAAAGCCGACACAGCTGAAGAAAGAGTTGCTTTTTTCTCTCAATTCGGTTGGGAAATCTCAGCAGATCCCATTGAAGTGAAGGAGGTTGTGATTCCCACTGAATTTGATGAAACCTATCTTGAATATAACGAAATTCAAAAAAATCAAGGGTTTGACCTTGAAATTTACAAGGGGGTAAGAGTCAAAAGCTGGTGCTATGAAATCAAGAACTACCCCGAATATGAAAACTCCGACGGATTGATTCACGGCAATATTCTTGTTTATAACGGTATAGTTATAGGCGGAGATATTTCAAGTGTTGAACTTGACGGATTTATGCACGGATTCTGTGCCGAATAAAATCAGTCCTTATTTTCAATTATCAAGTCTTTGATTGTGTCAAGAAGGCTGATTTCAACTGTCGCTTTCATATATAAGCCGTCTTCACGGTATTCCTCTTCTTCAACAACGCCCTCATTTCTGATTCTTGCGGCAATCGCCCCTGCGGCAAATGGAATGAGAAGCTCCGCTTTTCTTCTTGTGGGCGGAAGCTCTTTTAAAATTGCATCAAGAAGCTCGACAAAGCCTTTTTCGTGAAGAGCTGAAATCATTACGGTTTTGCCGAATGTTGGCATTGAATAGATGTCACCGACAAGGTCACATTTATTCATAACGGAAACGATTGGTTTGCCCTGACAGCCAAGCTCATTGAGAAGATTTTTTGCCACTTCAAGATGCTCTGCTGCGTGTTCGTCAGAAGCATCGCAAACATTGAGAATAACAGTTGCGTGACTTGCTTCCTCCAAGGTTGACTTGAATGCTTCAACCAATTTGTGAGGAAGCCTTCTTATAAGCCCGACGGTGTCAACAAGCATAACCTGTCTGCCGTCAGGAAGCGTCAAAGCTCTTGAAGTCGGGTCAAGAGTTGCAAAAAGTTTGTTTTCAGAAAGCACACCTGCATCAGTCAAAGCATTCATAAGGGTTGACTTGCCCGCATTGGTGTAGCCCACGATTGCAACGGTCTGCACACCTTCTTTGGCTCTTCTTTTATGCATCTGCGCTCTTCTTTTTTCAAGCTCTTTCAGTTCTTCTTCAAGCTTCTGAACACGTCGTCTGATGTGTCTTTTGTCACTTTCGAGCTTTGTTTCACCGGGACCTCTTGTGCCGATACCGCCGCCAAGACGTGAAAGAGCAGTGCCCTGCCCCGCTAATCGGGGCAACTGATATTTGAGCTGAGCGAGTTCAACCTGTAATTTACCCTCAGCAGTTCTTGCACGCATAGCGAAAATGTCAAGAATGAGCATTGTTCTGTCAATAACTCTGACTCCTGTGAGTTTTTCAAGGTTTCTTTGCTGTGAAGGTGAAAGTTCACTGTCGAAAATAAGAAGATCTGCTTGCTGACTTTTGCAGAATGCAATGATTTCCGCAAGCTTACCGACTCCCACAAAGGTTGCCTTTTCGGGAGCATCTTTTTTCTGAATGACCTTGCCGATGACTTCAGCGCCGGCGGTATGAGCTAATTCTTCGAGTTCATCAATTGATACTTCAGCATCAAATTCACCTGTATCAACGCTGATAAGCAAAGCTTTTTCAGCTTCGGTTTTATTTTCGTAAAAAGACACAGACCCTCACCTCTTTCGGCATAAATTATATAAGATTAAAGCACAATAAGCTTCTTTTCGCATTTTGTAAGGTTAACTGAGCCGTCTTCTGTGACAAGTGCCATATCTTCAATTCTGACACCGAACTCACCGGGAAGATAAATGCCCGGCTCAACAGTAACAATATGACCTGCTTTAAGTATTTCCTTGCTTGACGGATTTAATGTTGGAAGTTCGTGGATTTCAACACCGACACCGTGACCGAGTCCGTGACCGAAATATTCGCCATATCCTGCATTTTTGATGATATCTCTTGAAACTGCATCAACTTCGTTGCAGGGTACGCCCGCTTTAATCTTATCGAGACCTGCAAGTTGTGACTTAAGCACGGTTTCATAAACTTCTGCCTGTTTTGATGAAACTTCACCAACAGCAACGGTTCTTGTCATATCCGAGTGATAAAAATCAACGGTTGCGCCGTAGTCCATTGTGACGAAGTCGCCGTTTTCAATTTTCTTGTCAGAAGGTACACCGTGAGGAAGTGAGCTGTTTTTGCCGCTGACACATATCGTTTCAAAAGAAAGAGCATCAGCACCGTTTCTGAGCATAAAATATTCAAGCTCAAGTGCGACTTCCTTTTCTGTCTTTTCCGTGGAAATGAAAGTAAGGATATGTTCAAAAGCTCTTTCTGCAATTCTCTGAGCTTTGATAATTGCATCAACCTGTGACTGCGTTTTAATCTTTCTGATTTCGTCAATTGCACTGTCAAGCTTTCCGTCGCATACGGTTTCGGCAAAATCTATCGCATTTGCAATCTCGTTATAACGTGCAACGGTTGTTCTTGCACTTTCAAGGTGAAGAGTTGTAACACCCAGCTTTTTAAGAAGAGATGCTATATCCTCTTTCATATTTTTGAGAAGATGAATCTCATCACAGGAAGAAATTTTGTTTTGTGCAGCTTCAATATATCTTGAATCAGTGAGAAAATATGATTTCTCGCTTGTCACAACAAGATATCCGTTTGAAGAATGGAAAGATGTGAAATAACACACGTTTTCTTCGCTCATAATAAGAGCTGCAGAAGTATTATTATTAAAAAAAGCTTTAAGCTTGTTGAGCATAATTATCATTTCCTTTCATACATTAAAAAATCACCCACGGAAACGAAGTCCAAGGGTGATTTTTCACTTAATTACTTAAATTTGCGCTTACGAGCAGCTTCAGACTTCTTCTTTCTTGCTACTGACGGCTTTTCATAATGTTCTCTTTTACGAACCTCCTGGATGATGCCATCACGTGAAGTCTGTCTCTTAAAACGTCTGAGAGCACTGTCGAGTGACTCGTTCTCTTTAACTTTTACCTGACTCATTTATATTTCCCTCCCTTACCTGTTAGCAGGGGTATATTTCCATTCAAGGATACGCAAACTATTATACAATAATGATTTCAGCTTGTCAAGAGAAAATATGCAATAATCTGTCTGCTTTTTCAGATTTTTGATTATCTGACAACAATGTTGACAAGTCTGCCCTTGACATAAAGCTCTTTGACGATTGTTTTGCCTGCTATTTCAGCAGCAACCTTTTCGTCTGCTTTAGCTTTTGCAATTGCATCAGCAGCTTCAACTTCTGCGGGAACATTCATTTTTGCTCTTAATTTGCCGTTAACCTGAACAACAATTTCAATTTCAGCATCAACACACTTTGCTTCGTCATAAGGGGGCCACTGAGTTTCAGCAAGCATTGCGTCGCCGAAAACAGCCTCGTTGATTTCTTCAGTTACGTGAGGAGCAAAGGGGTTAACGAGCAGAAGAAGCACTTTAAGCTCAGCTTTGTTGATTGAGCCCTTTGTGTAAATAGCGTTGAGAAGTGTCATAAGAGCTGCAATTGCTGTGTTATATTTGAGAGTTTCAATATCTTCGCTGACCTTCTTGATTGTCTTGTGGAACGAGGATGAAAGCTCCGCTGAGAATTCATCGCCGTCTGTGAGAATTTCCTGAAGATTCCAGATTCTGTCAATGAATCTCTTACAGCCCTTAACTGAGTTTTCTGACCAGGGAGCTGCCTGCTCATAGTCACCCATAAACAGTACATATGTACGAAGTACGTCTGCACCGTAAACATCAACAACCTCGTTGGGGTCAATAACGTTGCCGCGTGACTTACTCATCTTAACACCGTCAGGGCCCAGGATAAGTCCCTGAGCAGTTCTCTTTGCATAGGGTTCTTCACAGGGAACAGCGCCGATATCATAAAGGAACTTGTGCCAGAAGCGTGAATAGATAAGATGGCGTGTTACATGCTCCATACCGCCGTTATACCAGTCGATGGGCATCCAGTATTTGAGCTTTTCCATATTGGCAAGTTCATTGTCATTATGAGGATCAATATAACGAAGGAAGTACCATGAGGAGCCTGCCCACTGAGGCATTGTGTCTGTTTCTCTCTTAGCTGCGCCGCCGCACTTTGGACAGGTGCAGTTAACGAATTCTTCGATTTTTGCAAGGGGGCTTTCGCCGTCCTGACCCGGCTCAAAGTTTTCAACCTGAGGAAGCTTCAAGGGAAGCTCTGAATAAGGAACAGCAACCATACCGCACTTTTCGCAATGCACAATGGGGATAGGTTCGCCCCAATAACGCTGACGGTTGAATGCCCAGTCCTTCATTTTATACTGAACACCCTTCTCACCGATGCCCTGCTTTTCAAGTTCTTCAAGCACTCTTGCGATTGAGCTCTTTTTGTCTTTATAGCCGTTGAGATAATCGGAGTTAACCATTTCGCCGTCACCTGTGTAAGCTTCAACTGAAATGTCGCCGCCCTTGATAACCTCAATGATATCAATGCCGAACTTCTTTGCGAAGTCATAGTCTCTCTGGTCGTGAGCAGGAACAGCCATAATTGCGCCTGTACCGTAGCCCATCATAACATAGTCGGAAATGAAGATGGGGATTTCCTTGCCGTTAACGGGGTTGATTGCAACAAAGCCCGAAAGCTTTACGCCTGTCTTGTCTTTGACAAGCTGAGTACGTTCAAACTCAGTCTTCTTTGCACATTCAGCTCTGTAATCTTCAACTTCATTGAAGTTAGAAATCATATCCTTATACTTATCGAGCATGGGATGCTCGGGAGCCATAACCATAAAGGTTACGCCGAAAAGAGTATCAGGACGGGTTGTGTAAATCTTGAGTGTTTCTTGTGTATCCTTAACGTTGAAGTTAACGAAAGCACCCGTTGATTTACCAATCCAGTTTTCCTGCTGAAGCTTGATGTTAGGAAGATAATCAACATCTTTGAGACCCTCAAGAAGCTTATCGGCATATTCGGTGATGCGAAGATACCAAACGTCCTTTGACTTCTGAACGATATCGCTGTGGCAGATGTCACACTTGCCGCCCTGTGAGTCTTCATTTGAAAGAACAACCTTGCAGGAGGGGCAATAGTTAACAAGAGTCTTATCTCTGAAAGCAAGACCGTTTTCGAACATCTTGAGGAAAATCCACTGTGTCCACTTGTAGTAGCCTTCTTCTGTTGTGTCAACAACTCTCTTCCAGTCGAAAGAGAAGCCTACTCTTTTGAGCTGACTTGTGAATTTTGCAATATTGTTATCGGTAACCTGTCTCGGGTGGATACCTGTTTTGATTGCGTAGTTTTCTGTGGGAAGTCCGTATGCGTCAAAGCCGATGGGGAAAAGCACGTTGTAGCCTTCCATTCTGCGCTTACGGGATACAACTTCAAGACCTGAATAAGCCTTGATGTGACCGACGTGCATACCGGCACCGCTGGGATAAGGAAACTCGACAAGAGCATAAAACTTTTTCTTGTCTGAATTATCCTTTGCTTCAAAAACGCCGGACTGCTCCCATTTTTCCTGCCATTTCTGTTCTGTCTGTTTGAAATCGTAATTCAAATTTATCACTCCGTTATATAAAAATCTAATAATTTTCAGTTTTATTCTTCCGTCACAATATCGGAAATATCAACCTCTTTTGCGTCCTGCCAAAGTCTTTCAAGATTATAATATTCTCTTGTTTCGCCCGTGAAAACGTGAACAAGAACGCTGTTGTAATCAAGAAGAATCCAGCCTGTTGCCTTGCCTTCAATGTGGTAAGGCTCAACACCTTTTTCCTTCATTTCAAACTCAACCTCATCGGCGAGTGACTTGACGTGGGTATTCGATGTACCTGAGCAAATGATGAAATAATCAGCAACAATTGAATGCTCCGTAATTTCAAGTGCTTTGATATCTCTTGCCTTCTTTTTATCGAGAACTTTGACAATTTCTCTTAAAATTTCAAGCTCTGTCATTCGGTTTTCTCCTTTTCTATTGTAAGTTCATTATAATATTCAACGCTGTCCGTATGGATAAGACTGCCCCTTTGAGGAAGAGAGGAGAAGGAAAACTTCAACGCATAAAGCGATGCTTCTTCAAGGCTTTCTTCCATACTCAGCCGACGCATAACGTCAACATCGGGATAATCCCTTTCGGCGGAAATGTAGTCAGCGATATAGACAACCTTTTCGAGCAAACTCATACCCGCTCTGCCGGTTGTGTGGTATCTGACTGCATTCAGAATATCCTCATCGGTGATACCCATTTCGGTGCGCAGATAAGCTTCGCCTGCCATAGCGTGCCACAGCTTTTTGTTGTGAAGCTCTGTGCGACTTAGAATTATACCACCTTTTTCCATGATTTGCAACTGTTGTTCATCACTTGCATTTTTCATAATATCGTGCACGAGACCTGAGAAGTATGCTTTGTCCCTGTCTGCACCGTATTTCTCTGCAAGTTTCAAAGCGCTGTCAGCAACATTCAGAGAATGGATATATCTGTTTTCCTTGAGCTTTTCTTTGAGAAGCTTTTTCCACTCGGCATATTTATCCATGTAAATATTATTGTCCATTATATATTCCCTAACCTCATTTTTGAGAAAAGAGTCGGTACTCTCCCCCGCCTTGATTCTGTTTCGCACATCAGTTGAACTGCACACAAAAGCCGTGACTGGAGAAATGATAATTTCGTCTTCTTTCAAATTCAATGTGTCTTTGGCATAAGATAAAAGGTTTTGAGCCGAAATATCGTTTTCTCTTGTCGCAACACAAAGCGTTACATTCTTGAGAATTTCCTCATATCTGTACCACTTATGAAAGCTCAGAAGCATATCGGAGCCGATAATGAGAAACAGCTCATCATCGGGATAGCGTTTTTTCAGCTCTGTAACCGTAAGAACGGTATAGCTTTTGCCTTGTCTTTCAATTTCAAGGTCACTGACTTCAAAATATTCCTCACCGAATGCGAGGCGGCACATATTAAGTCTGTGAGTTTCACTTGCAAGTTCACTCCCCTGTTTGTGCGGCGGAGTAAAAGTGGGAATAATCAGAATTTTATCGAGAGACGCCGCTTTCATCACACTTTCGGCAAGTCTTTTGTGACCCGGATGAGGCGGATTGAACGTTCCGCCGAAAATACCGATACGCATTATCTTTTGCCCTTTGCGCTTCCCGTGAAGCGAAATTTTTTGTTTTCTCTTCTTTCGGCAAGTGCTTTTTCTCTTTTAAGCTTTGCAGCTTTTTTGATGTTCTTCTCTTTCTGAATTGCCTTTTCACGAAGTTCGGGGCTTTCTCTGTAAAGAACAATTACGCCGCCGATAACC
>CAYUVR010000046.1:0-14598 GCA_964448225.1 uncultured Faecalibacterium sp.
ATCTTCTGCTCCGTTAACAAAAGTATATGTTTTTTCTTCATCGCCTGCAAGACCGCTGATGATACCGTTAATAATGCTGATAGCGGAAGGTACTGAGCAGTCAACAACTTCAATCTTGATTGATTCAACCTTGTGAGCAGTCATATTCTGTTCTGCCTTGAGCTGTGCCACATAGGAATTAACCTTTTCGATAACCTCAGCTTTTGAAAGTGAGGCGGGGTCATCGTTTTTCTTGGTTGTGGGAGCTGTTGTTGAATTGTCATCAACCGCAGGTGTTGAAGGAACAGTTGATGCCTGAAGGCCCGTTGTTGTGGGAGTTTCGGTTGTTGTCGGTGTCTGGGTTGAGGGAGTTTCGGTTGTTGTGGGGGTAGAAGTTGGTGCAAGAGTTGTGTTGTTTGCTGTTGCAAGTGTGTCATCAATACCTTTGTCCACACCAAGAACCATACCCATTGCGAAAATCCAAACTGCAAGGATAATTGCAATTATTACCTTGTATTCTTTTTTCATTGCATCTTTTCCCCTTTATCATTAAAATAGAGAATATTCGTATATAATAAAATACCTAATTTTTACGTTTTTGTCAAGTAAAACTCTTTAAATTACTGTAAATAATCAAAACATCAGATAAGAGATAAGCATACTGACTGCTTCTTCTGCAACAAAAGCACCGAGAAGAGCAAGAGCTGATACTCCGCCGAGCTTTGCAACAAGCATAGCCGCTTCGCCCTTTGTTTTTGCACCTATCACGGTTTTTGCATTTTTAAGCGTCTCTTTCTTCAAAAGGGGATTTGCAACAAAGCCTGCAACAATGTGAAGAACAAATTGCAGAACACCCATTGCTGCCATTGGAAGAACCATACTCATATATTCTTCATAGAACAGATTAAATGCGGCTTCGTCCATTGCGGCAAAAGCATCTGCATTTTCTGCAATCCGCACCATAAAGTCAGAGAATTCAATATAGCTTGGCATAAACAGAATGGTAAGAGCTAAGGAAACGGTCATAAAAACAATACCGATTTTGTAAAGCTTACGATAAAAGAACCAATAGGGTGAAAAGAAGAATGATGCCCAGTTGAAGCTTACCTTTTTTCCGGACTCCATTTTTTTGAATTTTTCAATGTATTTATATGCATTGGGTCCGAGAAGAGATGCAAGAAGATTCACATGAACACCGTCAACGGTGCTGTTGTTATAGGCTTCCTGTCCGCTTCTCATCATATTTTCAATTACGCTTTTTTCCACCTGTTCGGCAGACGGGGGAAAGGGTGTCTTGCCTGCATTTTCTGTATTTTCAGGAGCTTCTTCATTTTCAAAGCCCTCGCCAACACCAAGTGTAAACGGTGAATCATAGTGAGAGATATTGTTGTTCTGATTTTCTGTGTTTGCAGAATTGTTCTGCTGCTTGATTTCATCTGCAAGATCAATGCCGAAAACAACAAGCTTCATTGAGCATTGCTCACATTCCTTTGCTCCCTTGAGATTTTCGTGCCCGCAGTTGGGACAGGGGGAGGTTTCAACTTCTTTCTTTTCTTCATTATTCTTGTTGAAAATTGAAGGTGCAGAATTTTCTGTTTGACCTTCCCAGTTCCAATTTTCACCGTGAAGATGTGCATTGACGCAGCTGTTGTTTTTTTCATAACATTCTCTGTGCTGAGGTGTGGCACAATCGGGGCAGACGACAATGTCGTCATTTTCATCAAAGACCTTACCGCATCCGTCACAGATATTTCCTTTGTATATCATAACAATCTCCTTTTCTTTTTATGTTTTATCTTAAAATTTAATCATTCGCATTATGCATTTATTGTATTCTCTTTTTTTCATAATTTCAATGAAAACCGATGAAAATTTATACTAATGTCATATTTAAAAGATTAAAAAAGCAATTTTCAAAGCAAAAAACGCTTTTTTTGAATTATTTTTTCTCAAAGGGTGTTGCCCTTTATTTTAAAATGTGTATAATGTAAAAGGATTATTTTGTTCAGGCGGTAAAATACAATGTAATGATATATTATGAACATTAAATTAAAATAAACTATCATTTGAAAGGATTGTAAATATAATGATTCAGTTTGAAGAATTAAGACTCAGACTTCTTGAAAGCGAAAAGCCCCTCACAGAGCTTGCATCAGCTTTAGGCCTTGAAGAGATGGCAAAGGAAGTTGCTTCACTTGAAGAAAAAACAACTGCTGAGGATTTCTGGGGTGACCTTAGTAATTCACAGAAGGTACTTCAGAGAATTGCCTCACTCAAAAATAAAATCAAGGCTTATGATGATCTCAGAACAGCCTTTGACGATGCACTTGTTATGATTGAGCTTTCTGACGAGGAAGGTGACCTTGATCTTCTTCCCGAATGTGAAAACAGTGTAAAGAATGTTGAAGAAGAGCTTGACAAGCAGACTCTTGCAACCCTTCTTTCAGGTGAATATGACAACAACAATGCAATTCTCACCTTCCACGCAGGTGCAGGCGGAACAGAGGCTCAGGATTGGTGTCAGATGCTTTTCAGAATGTATGGCCAATGGGCAACAAAGCACGGCTTCAAGTTCACAACCGTTGACTTTCTTGACGGTGACGAAGCAGGTCTCAAGTCAGCCGTTGTTGTTATTGAGGGTGAAAACGCATACGGTTACCTTAAAAGCGAAATGGGCGTTCACCGCCTTGTCCGTGTTTCTCCCTTTGACTCCTCGGGACGCCGTCACACTTCTTTTGCTTCTTTGGAAGTTATGCCCGAAATTGATGACACCGTTGAAGTTGAAATCAGAGAAGAAGATATCAAGATGGAGGTTTACCGTGCATCGGGCGCCGGCGGACAGAAGGTTAACAAAACCTCATCAGCCGTTCGTCTTATTCACGAGCCCACAGGCATTGTAGTTTCCTGTCAGGTTGAAAGAAGCCAGCACCAGAACAGAGAAGTATGTATGCGTATGCTTAAATCAAAGCTTATTGAAATCAAGGAAAGAGAACATCTTGACAAGATTGAAGACATCAAGGGCGAACAGAAGGAAATCGGCTGGGGAAGCCAGATCCGTTCCTATGTCTTTATGCCTTATACCCTTGCCAAAGACCACAGAACAGGCTTTGAAATGGGTAACATCAACGCAGTTATGGATGGCGAAATTGACGGCTTCATCAATGCATATCTCAAAAAGCAGTCACTTGATGCACTCAGTGCTGAATAATCCGAAAGGAAGATAAAAATGGAAGAAAAAATCATAATCCCCGGTCAGGAAAATGACGCACCGGAAAGGAAAAAGAAAATACTTTCCTGTATTCAGCCTTCAGGTATCCCCACGTTGGGCAACTACCTGGGTGCGTTGAAAAACTGGAAATCGCTTTCAGACGATTTTGATTCAGCCTTTGCGGTTGCAGACCTTCATGCAATCACCGTAAGACAGGACCCCCGGAAGCTTCATAAGCAGATTATGGAGGTTTTCGCTCTACTTCTTGCCATCGGTCTTGACCCTGAAAAAAGCATCATTTTCATTCAGAGCCATGTTCCTGCTCACTCACAGCTTGCCTGGATTCTCAACTGCTACACACAGTTCGGTGAAATGAGCAGAATGACTCAGTTCAAGGATAAATCTCAGTCTCACGCTGACAATGTAAATGTCGGTCTTTTCGCATATCCCGTGCTTATGGCTGCTGATATTCTTCTTTATCAGGCAGACCTTGTACCCGTAGGCGCTGACCAGAAGCAGCACCTTGAAATTGCAAGAGACATCGCTTCACGCTTCAACGGTATCTACGGCAAGACCTTCACCATTCCCGACCCTTATATCGGCAAGCAGGGTGCAAGAGTTATGTCACTTCAGGATCCGACAAAGAAAATGAGCAAGTCAGACCCGAACCCGAAAAGCTATGTTTCTGTTTTTGACGCACCTGAAACAATTATGAAGAAAATCAGAAGTGCAGTCACAGACAGCGAAGGCGGAGTATATTTCGGTGAAGGCAAGGAAGGCATCAACAATCTTATGGGTATTTACTCCTGCGTAACAGGTCTTACAATGGAGCAGATTGAAAAGGACTTTAGCGGCAAGGGCTACGGCGACTTCAAAAACGCAGTTGGTGAAGCAGTTGTTGAGGAGCTTCGCCCCGTAAGAGAAAGATTTGATATGTATATGAAAGATCAGGCATATCTCACGGAAACGGCAGCAAAGGGCGCCGCAACTGCACAGAGAATTGCAGACAGAACACTCCGGAAGACAATGAAAAAGTGCGGTTTCATCCTGCCGCCTTATGTCGCTCCTTGACTGTGACAATTATAAGTTAAAAGCTTAAATTTGTCACACCTTGTAATATAAAAAGTTCAGCACCCGTCAGTGAGTGCTGAACTTAATTTTTTTCATTTACTCGTCGCAAAGCTTTCTTTTCCTGAAATAAAAGAAACAAAAGAACTTCACTTATTTCAGCTGATGTTCATTTCAACCTCTGCAACAAATAAGTCACCGTTAATCATAATGTCCAGTTTGCCGCCCTGCAAGGTGCAAAGACTTTCCGCAATTGAAAGGCCCAGTCCGCTGCCTTCCGTTGTTCTGGCTTCATCGCCACGGACAAACCTCGATTTCAACTGCTCTGCCGAAATGTTTAAAGGTGAGCCGGAAATGTTCTTGATTGAAAACACGCCCTTGCCCGTTCTTCTTTCAACGTTCAGATAAACTCTTGTGTTTTCCATGGCATATTTGGAGACATTGCCCATAAGGTTTTCAAGCACACGGTAAAGCATTTTGCTGTCAGCTCTTACAATGATATTTTCTTGCGGGAAAGAAGTGATGAGAGAAAGTCCCTTTTGTTCAAGCAGGTCGCTGTATTCACCGATAATCTGACTTGTGATTTCGTTGAGACTCACATCAACCATTTCCGTTTTCAGGTTGCCTGTTGATGCCTTTGAAGCTTCAACAAGGTCTTCTATAAGCTTTTTCAGTCTGTCGCTTTTTTCACCGAGAATATCGAGATATTCTTTTGCTTCCTCATCGCCTATATTGCACTTTTTGAGAAGCTCAACATAATTGATTACGCTTGTGAGAGGTGTTTTCAAATCGTGAGATACATTTGTGATAAGCTCGGTTTTTGTCTGCTCCTGCTTCACAGCTTCGTCAACGGCAACTTTCAGTCCGTCACGAAGGCTCATAAGCCTTGTTGCAGGCTCTCGAAGGGAAGAGGGCAGAGAGAAAAGGTTAATCTGCACATTGTAATTGCCGTTTTTAATTTCATCAATGGCTGAGAAGATCTTTTTCACGCCGGCGATAAAGCGAATAAGCTGAATTGCAACAAACAAATCAAAAAGTGCAAGAATCAGAAGAATAAAGAAGGTATAATTATCTGCAACTTCGATAATACCGAAGAAAAGCCCGAGAACGTTAACCAAAAGAATAATTGCACCCTTAATAATTGTTTCCTTTTCAAAGCCTTTTACATATCGGAGCTTTTCGTTCAGGTACTCTTTTAAATATCTCAGCGGAGACTTTTTGAACTTTGCACGAAGAAGAAGATTGATTGCTGCAAGATCATAAACAGCCAGCACGGGAAGAACAAACAAGATAAAATCCCACTCATAGTCCACTAAGAAAAAGCCGAGAATATTCACGGGAAGAAGGAAGAGAAGAAGGAAGTTGAGAAGCTTATCCTTCATACCGAAAACCGTCATTTTACCGAAAAGTTTGCGGCACAGTGAATAGACTTTTCTCACAATCCACACAGAGAAGAGGTTTTTGAAAAGGCTCTTGTTTCTTATATGTCTTGCGGTGAAAAGGAAAAGGTCAATAACAGCAAAAACGGCAACAGTTACAAGAACAGGCACAATTTTCATTGCTGTGTCGGGCACGTCGTTGAGATAAACATCTGCGTAGTCAATATAGAGCAGCAATCCCCACACAGAAAGCCCGCCCAGAGCCACATCAAGTATAATTCGCCAATCGGTGAACATTCTGTCTGTGGTGAAAAGATAAACCTTTTCGTCACCGTCACGTCTGCCCGCTTTGGTCAGAAGATAAATGAAACAGGCTAAAAATTGCAAAAGCAGAATTCCGCAGGTGACAACAATATCCTTTGCAATGATTCTTGCATTTTCAATTTTGTCATACATTGTGGCAAAATTGCAGGTGTCCGAATCGTTATAAAGGTCAACACCCACAAAGCAGACAATGTCACTTTGTTTGCCGTTTAAAAAGGGTGAGGAAAAGCTGTCCTCAGCGTAAATATGCCGTGTTGTTTCTTCTTCATTTGTATCAGTCACAACCGTTGTTGCATAAATGCCGGTTTCGCTTTCCGCTATAGACACAGATACAGATGTTGTATCCATGGTGTTGCGGTGGAGTGTTGTTGTAGCGTAGGTCACATTGTCGTCATAGACCATATCAAGACCGGAGTTAAAAGCAGAGGAATATGCCATACCCTCTTTTGTGAGAAGTACGCCGTTACTCTGATAGCAATAAAAGCCGAGTGAGCTGAAATATTCTGCAATTTCCTCGTTGGTTGATTTTTTGCTGAGAGACTTGACATTTGTGTATGTGTTGCCTTCTGCGTCCCTGACATAATAACTGCCCGAGCTGTAATTATTTTTCAGATTTTCAGAAAGTCCGTCATATTCTTCTTTGAACTCATCGTAGGTCTGAGAATAAAAGCTGTCTAAAAAGTTACCCTGAACAAGATTATATTTCAGTTTTTCCTCGTTAACTTTGAAGCTGTAATAGCCGTCGGATATGGTTTCATTTGTGCCGTCGTCGTCATAAATTTGAATTTCGCAAGAGGCAAGGCAAACACCGTCAGCGCCGACTTCCTTCATTTTCTTTTTCATTTCGGCAGAGATTTCTAATTCTTTGCCGTAGTTATCACCGTCAAAATTCAGCAGGTTAACCTCGTCGTAGTACCAGTTATCGTAAACCTCATATGTATTTATTCTTTCGGCATCCCCGTCACCGTCATATTCTCCTATCTTGCCCGTTGCGATAATATCGCCGTTATTAAGGGCGTACAGGTAATAAATAAACGAGTTTTTTCGCTGAATAAGGGAGATAAGGTTTTCTTTGCAAAGCTGATAGGTTGCTTCATCGTTACTGTTTATTGTTTCAACCTTGGTTTTGTAGGCTTCTTTGCTGCCGTTGTCATATTCGCTTATCATTACCGTCAGAGTATCCACATAGCTGTTGAAGGTATGACGGAAGGTTGAGGTTTTCCAGATGTCCTCTTTTTTGCCGCTGTAGGTAAAGGCATCGGCATAAACATCAAAGTCAACCTGAGTGTCATGCATATCCTTTGCCGTACTTACCAACTGAGCGGAAATTCCCACCGCAGAAACAAGGCACAGCAAAAGTGCAATTATTTTTTTGAGCATTGCGAAGTTAAATTTTTTCAATTTTGTATCCAATTCCCCACACCACCTTTATATATTTTGGATTTTTGGTGTCGAACTCGATTTTTTCACGAATTCGTCTGATGTGTACCGTAACGGTTTTTTCCGTTGAAAAGGCATTTTCGTTCCAGACGTTTTCATAAATCTGGTTTGAGGAAAGAGTTTTACCCATATTTATCATCAGGTATTCGAGGATTTTGTATTCTGTTGCCGTCACTCTGACTTCTTCACCGTCAAGGGTGACTTTTCTTGCTTCTGTGTCGAGACTCAGTCCGCCGGTTGTGAGCAGGGTTTCCTTTTCTTCAATTGAGCCCAAGGTAACATACCGCCTTATCTGACTTTTCACCCTTGCACATAATTCAAGGGGATTGAAGGGCTTTGTCACATAATCGTCACCGCCGAAGGTCAGGCCTGCAATTTTGTCTGTGTCCTCACTTTTTGCCGACAGAAAAATGAGGGGCACATTGCTTTTTTGTCTTATCTCAAGCGTTGCGGAAATTCCGTCCATTTTTGGCATCATAATGTCCATAATGATGCAATGCACGGTGTTCTCCTGCATTTTTTGGAGGGCTTCTTTTCCGTCATAGGCTGTGATTACGTTATAGCCGTCAGCCTTCAGATAAATTTCGATTGAGCGCGCGATGGCCTTATCGTCATCGCAAACAAGAACGTTATACATCTTTCCTCTTTCCTTCCGTTGCCTTTGGTACATTTTAATTCTATAGGTGGTAAATTACAAAAGCTATAAGTAATTATAACAGATTTATTACAAATGAGCAATGTTTTGTAAATGCAGAGTGCAGAATGAAGGGTAGCTTTGCTCCGGATGGTATTCGTTTGACGTTGTAACGGACAGAAGCTGCACGTCAAGTTAACAAAGCAAAAAAAATGACATCTGAACTTAAAAATTCAGCTGTCTTTACATAGTGATTATTATGATCTGCTCACTGACCGATTGATTAAATCTTCCTTTGCGGACTGAGAACTTAAAGTTATACAGAACCTTTCCTGCGACCATGATTTTGTGTTCTGCATTAAAAAGAAATAACCCCCGGACCGATGTTTCTTTACACATCTTTTCTGGTCGGGGGGTTATTTCTGGTAACTCTTGATATCTAACATCTTTTTTAGTCCTCTCTTTCTACAGAATATTTGCCTTCGTTTTTGTTCATTCAACGCCTTCTGTTTTTTTATATTTTTTATCTATTTCTTCAGCGTTTGAATGTTTTTGTTTTTTTGAAGGCTTTTTGTCGGCTCATTTGTTTTTGTTTTTAGTTTTTTTGTTGTTTTCGTTGTTTTTTGTTTTCAAAACGTTCGGCTTGTATCCCTTTACTATCCGTTGATTCAGAAGGCTTTTATATATTATAATTTTTAACCTTAGTTTAGTTACAGGTATCAGCCTTGGAAATTAACTTTTGATGGTCAAGGTTATTTTGATTTAGCCTTAGCTTTTGTTTTTTAAATGAGCCTTAGGTTTTTTACCTGTACATTGGTATCACCTTTCCCTTTCTGTGATTATAATATAGCATAAATTTTTTCAACAATCAATATATAAATTGTACAAAGTTTACTATAAATTCTTTATGCAAAACACAGAAAAGCAACTGATACACCGAAAAACCATTGACAAGAATATAACGGATTTGATATACTAAATATGTTGGGCGTATAAAAAAAGGCACAGGAGTGCCTTTTTTTAATGCAGAATTCCGAATTGGAAAAAGCTCCCTCAGGGAGCTTTTTCTTAATATTTTCTTGAAAGCAGCTGTTCTGCTTCTTCTTTTGTGATTTTACCGCTGTTGCAGTCAGCCATAATCTGAACATCTTTATCCTTAAGCTTGTAGAAGCTCCAGAGAACGAGAGCGATAACAAGACCGAAAATCGGGAAGATATTGTAGGTGAACCAGATGCCGTCAAGTGCTTCTGCAGGCTGCTGAGCAATGGCATTGATTTTTTCAAGGTCTGCGAAGGAGGATACGTTATCAAAGGTTTTGTAATTGAACAGACCGAGAAGGAAAAGACCGATTGAACCTGATGCAGCAGCTGCAAGCTTAACTGCAAAGGTCTGAATTGCGAAGGTGATGCCCTTTGCTTCAATACCTGTTGTGTATTGACCGTATTCAGCACAGTCGGGAGTGAATACGAAAGCAAGAACGCCAATAATACCGAGAGGAATTGAACGGAGCATATAAGTGATTGTGAAAAGAATGAAGCTGTTTCTTGTGGGAATAACAAGAAGTGAAAGCACGATAGCGGCAACTGTTGAAATTTTGAACAGAGTCATCTTGTCAATCTTTCTGATAATCTTCGGCACAAGAAGAGCCATGATAAGCTGAGGAACAGCAGCTACAGTACCTGTGATGAGAGATGCGAGTGAATTGTTGAAGATGTAGTATGCCATAATCTGGTGCAATGAGTTATAGGTCTGAGCACCTGAGAAGAAGATGTAACCGAGGTAATAAATAAGAAGATATTTGTTGCTGATAAGATACTTGAGCATTCTTCTGACGGTGAACTGTTCTTCGTCTGTGCTGGGATTTCTTTCTTCACACTTGAAGCAAACAGGGAACATTGTTGCCGCTGCAACAACAGCGATAATGATACTTACAAAGCCATAGGAAAGGCCCACGCTTTCGCTTACAAGTGCGGAAGCGAGAACTGTTGTAAGAGCTGAACCGATACCGCCGGTGATACCCTTGAGTGAAAGAATGGTGTTTCTTTCTTCAATGTTGTTTGTCATTGCGGTGATGATGCCGAAAGCGGGCACGTCGCAAAGTGTGTAAGCTGTATCCCATACGATATAAGCAAGGGCGAACCAGATAAGCTTCACGGTTTCACTTGCTGCGTTGGGAATGACAAAAATTGCAATTGTTGCCACCGGGGTGAGGGCACAGGCAATTTTCAGCCATGGTATGTATTTTTTTCCGCTTTTGAAATTAACTTTGTCAAAGATTACGCCGAAAAGAGCATCGTTGACAGCGTCCCAGACTTTAACAGCAAGCATAACTGTACCTGACTTGATGGGGTCAACACCGATGAGCAAAAGGTATGTTGTGAGAAAAGCCGCAACCATATTATAGATCATATTCTGACCGAAGAAATAGGTGTAATAGCTTCTGCGTTCAGCAATGCCGGTTTGCCAAAGGGGATTTTTGTTCGTTTTTACTTTTGAACTCATTTCATATCTCTCCTTGTTTTTTAATAAAAAAGTATGACACCTAATTCTAACACCCCTACAGATTTAAGTCAACATAAAAAATATAAATATTTTTAACAGCAAAAGAATTAAACCGAATAAACTGACAATAATAAGCATAAGATAGAATACAACATATAAAAGGAGATTTTAACTATGAAAAATATCTTTTCTTTAATTCTTGCGGCGGTTATTATTATGGCTGTCTTTTCGTTTGCAGCTTGCGGCAACGGTAAAGTTCAGGATGATGTAACATCAATGATGGAAGACGCAACCACACTTATGCAAGAGGTTTCATCAGGTCTGGAGGACCTTGCGGAAGACATTACCGAAAACGGCAATGTTACCGATGAATCAGAACAGAACGGTGCCACAATGCAAGACGCAACAAATGAAGCAGCAACAAGCGAGGGCGGAGAAAACAGCGGCGGTCTTATCGGCAGCAACGACACTCAGACAACAGCAGCGCAGTAACAAAAAAGATGCCAAAGGCATCTTTTTTTGTTACTGGGGATAGTGCATAGTGTGCAGGGGATAGGAATTCGACATTACAAAAAATAAAAGGGACGAAAACGTCCCTTTATTTCTTAATATGTAATAGTGTAGTCCTTTTCAAAGGTCATACCGATTTGTGCGTCAAGTTCACCAAAGAAATCGAGTTTAACACCGAGAATAACTGTTGATGTGTAATTTGACCAGGTGGTGTGGCCTGTTGCCTTGTCAACCTTGCACTTCACAATGCAGTCTGTGTAGTTTGTGGTAAAGCCTGTTACAAAAGAGGGTGCCTTTTCCATAACTTCTGAGCTTGTGATGGTGTCAAATGCCTTTGCAACGCCCTGACCCGGTTCGGGATTTTCCGTTGGGTGAAGCTTAATCATAATTTCGTATTCTGTGCCGTTGTCTGTCAGCGTTGCCTCTGCAACCTCAGCTTCAGTGAGCTGACTTGACCATTCAACGCCGGGCACCTGATAGTTTTCAACAATTTCTTCCCTTGTTGCATATTCGATAGGCTCTGTGTCGTCGCCAAGGTACTTTGCAATGAGGTCTGATGCCATACCTTCAACAGCAGCGGGAGCAATAAGATGTTCCTCATTGTGTGTGCGGTCTTCATAATTTTTGACAACCTTTGTGGCATCGGTTTTGACCTTGTTTGCAGTTTCGTTGAAATATGCGATAATCTCCGCAGTTGTTGACGGTGCAGTTGATGCCGCCGTTGCAGTTGTGTCATTTGCGGCAGGTGCTGTTGTTTCCGCCTGTTCAGTTGCGGGTGCGGTGGTTGTGGTTTCGGGCGGCACGGTGGTTGTAACTGTCGGCTGGGTTGTGGTGGTCACCTGTGCTGTTGAGCTGACAACAGTATCCTGATTTGCTTCAACTTCATCGTTACCGTTTCCGATAACCTTTCCCAAAAATGTTCCCGAAGAGAACAACAGAATGATTACAAGCGCAATAGAGACAGCCTTCACCGCTTCTTCAGATAAAAATCCAAAAGCTTTGTTGTTTTCGTCCATATTTAAAATTCCCCTCTGTTTAAATTAAAAGAATGGCTCTTTTGTTCATTATATAACATTTTTATTATGATATCAAGGTATTAAAGCAGCAAATAAATTTAAATTAACGATAAAAGCAGATAAATATGCTGATTATCTGTTTTTCAAAAAAATTTTATTCCCTGCAACCGAAAAAGCCTACCGTGGAAGCGGTAGGCTTTTTATCAGTTGTTTGAAGAATAGTTGGGAGCTTCTTTTGTGATTGAAATATCGTGGGGATGGCTTTCGATAAGACCGGCAGATGTGATGCGGATAAACTGTGTTTTTGTTTTCAGTTCATCAATTGTTCCGCAACCGCAATAGCCCATACCTGCACGAAGACCGCCCATCATCTGATATACGGTTTCGCTGAGAGTTCCCTTGTAAGGTACACGGCCTTCAACGCCTTCGGGAACAAGTTTCTTGTTGTTTGCCTGGAAGTATCTGTCCTTACTGCCCTGATTCATTGCGGCAATTGAGCCCATACCACGGTAAACCTTGTATTTTCTACCCTGATAGATTTCAGTATCGCTGGGTGACTCTTCACAGCCGGCAACAAGTGAGCCGACCATAATTGCAGAAGCACCTGCGGCAATAGCTTTCACGATTTCACCTGAATACTTGATACCGCCGTCACCGATAATATTGATGCCGTACTTGGCCGCCATTTCAGCACAGTCATAAATAGCTGTAACCTGAGGAACACCGATACCTGCAACAACACGGGTTGTACAGATTGAACCGGGGCCGATACCGACCTTCACACAGTCAGCGCCGGATTCGATAAGAGCCTTTGTTGCTTCTGCTGTTGCAACATTACCTGCAATGAGTGAAATGTTGGGGAATGCTGCCTTAACTTTTTCAACAGCCTTGAGAATGTTTTTGCTGTGGCCGTGAGCTGAGTCAAGAACAAATGCGTCAACACCTGCTTCGGCAAGGGGAGTTGCTCTTTCAAGCACGTCTGCTGTTGCACCGAGAGCTGCCGCACAAAGAAGTCTGCCTTTGCTGTCTCTTGCTGAGTTGGGATACTGAACAGCCTTTTCAATGTCCTTGATGGTGATAAGTCCCTTGAGCATACCCTCATCGTCAACAAGGGGGAGCTTTTCGATTTTGTGCTTCATAAGGATAAGCTTTGCTTCTTCAAGTGTTGTACCCTCTGAGCCTGTTACGAGGTTTTCCTTTGTCATAACCTCGCTGATTCTGATATTGTAGTCTGAAAGGAAACGAAGGTCACGGTTTGTAAGGATACCCACAAGCTTGCCGTTTTCGCAAACGGGAACACCCGAAATGCGGTAGTTGTGCATAAGATCTTCAGCTTCATAAACATAGTTATCGGGAGCTAAGAACATCGGATTTGTGATGATGCCGTTTTCACTTCTTTTAACTCTGTCAACTTCGCTAACCTGTGCCTCAATTGACATATTCTTGTGAATAACACCGAGTCCGCCTTCACGGGCAATTGCAATTGCCATTCTTGATTCTGTTACGGTATCCATAGCGGCAGTCATAACAGGAATGTTGAGTCTGATACCCTTTGTGAGCTGAGTTTCAAGACATACGTCAGCGGGAAGAACATCGGACTCTGCAGGAATGAGAAGAACATCGTCGAAGGTGAGACCTTCTTTTACAAACTTTGAATTGTACTCCATGATCATTTTCCTTTCTGTCTTTTTTTGGGTTAATTTGTGTGTTTAAAAATATAATTGAGTAATTATAGCACAAGAAAAAGAAAGTATCAAGCCTTAAAAAGAAAAAATTTCCCCCCACATTTTTGATGTGCCGAAAAGTTATACAAAATTTTCGGCAAAAAATCTAAATGCTTAACTGTTGACAGAATTTAAGTGCAGACTTTTCAACATAGTCAAAGGTGTGATTTTGAACAGTCATAAACCTCAAAAGCATAGATTTTAAGGGAGTTTTTAACTTTTTCCACAGCTTTTTCCACACTTTTAGGTTGAAAACTGTGTGGAAAACGTGGAAAAACCGGCATAGACAATTGATACAAAATTTTTATTTGTTTTTCTACAATTTTCGTTACTGGGCAAAAATCAGACCCCGAAAAGGTGAGGTAAACTTACACAAAAAAAGAGAAAAATGCCATATTTTTTGTATGATTTTCCTTGGAATAATACAGCTCGGCAATAGCCAAAATAATGAAGACGAAAGAAACTTCCGGAGGACAAATTTATGATAAGAGGAATAAACAGACAGGTGGTTGAGGTGAAAGAAACCGGCTGCGAATATTTTGAGAAGATTATGTTTTTTGTCAAGCCCGAATACGCAGGCATTAGCGAAGGAAAAATCAGAGAACGGGCAGGAATAATTGCGGGCAACATTGAAAAACCGCCGGTGACAAAATTGCAAAGGAACAAAAAAACAGAAGTAATCAAAATTATCGGCTGTGCGATGTTCGGCTTTCTGATGGGTATGACAGTCGCTTTGATGCTGAAATAAGTGAAGACAGCAAAAGGGGCTGTTGCACTAAGACAGCCCCAAAATAAAAAAATAAAGCCACTGAGA
>CAYUVR010000047.1:0-14102 GCA_964448225.1 uncultured Faecalibacterium sp.
CAGACGTTTACGCTTGCCGTCAGACAGGTTTTGCAATGCTCGCTGAAACAAATACTCAGGAAGTTATGGACCTCGGTGCTGTTGCTCACCTTGCAACAATCAAGAGCCGTGTTCCCTTCCTCAACTTCTTTGACGGTTTCCGTACTTCACACGAACTTCAGAAGATTGAAGTCTGGGATTTCGAAGATCTCAAGGAAATGTGCGATATGGACGCTGTTGAAGCTTTCCGCAAGAGAGCTCTCAACCCCGAACACCCCGTAATGCGTGGTTCACACGAAAACGACGACATCTTCTTCCAGAACAGAGAAGCTTGCAACAAGTATTATGATGCAGTTCCCGAAATCGTTGAAGAATATATGGGCAAGGTTAACGCTAAGCTCGGCACAGACTATCAGCTCTTCAACTACTACGGCGCTCCCGACGCTGAAAGAGTTATCGTAGCCATGGGTTCATTCAATGACGTTGCAGAAGAAGTTGTTGATTACCTCACAGCAGCAGGCGAAAAGGTTGGTCTTATCAAGGTTCGTCTTTACAGACCTTTCTCAGCTAAGCACCTTCTCGCAGCTATCCCCGAAACAGCTAAGAAGATTGCTGTTCTTGACAGAACAAAGGAACCCGGTGCTCTCGGCGAACCTCTTTATCTTGACGTTGTTACTGCTCTTGCAACAGCAGGCAGAAACATTAAGGTAATCGGCGGCCGTTACGGTCTCGGTTCAAAGGATACACCTCCTTCATCAGTATTTGCTGTATACACAGAACTCGCAAAGGACGAGCCCAAGAACCAGTTTACACTCGGTATCGTGGACGACGTTACAAACCTTTCACTCGAAGAAGTACCCGCTCCCAACACAGCAGCTGAAGGTACAATCGAATGTAAGTTCTGGGGTCTTGGCGGTGACGGTACTGTTGGTGCAAACAAGAACTCCATCAAAATCATCGGTGACCATACAGATAAGTATGTTCAGGCATATTTCCAGTATGACTCAAAGAAGACCGGCGGTATAACAATTTCTCACCTTCGTTTCGGCGACAAGCCCATCAAGAGCCCCTACTACATCAACAAGGCAGACTTCGTAGCTTGCCACAACCCCTCATATGTTGACAAGGGATTCAAGATGGTTAACGACGTTAAGCCCGGCGGTGTTTACCTCATCAACTGCCAGTGGAGTGATGAAGAGCTTGACAAGCATATGCCTGCTGAAGCTAAGAGATATATCGCTAAGAACAATGTTCAGCTTTACACCGTTAACGCTATCGACCTTGCAGAAAAGGTTGGTATGGGTAAGAGAACAAACACAGTTCTTCAGTCAGCATTCTTTGCTCTTGCAAAGGTTATGCCTTCTCAAGAAGCTATCCGGTATATGAAGGACGCAGCAACAAAGTCCTATTCAAAGAAGGGTCAGGATATTGTTGATGCTAACCACAACGCTATCGATGCAGGTGCAACAGCTTACCATAAGGTTGAAGTTCCCGCTGCATGGGCAGATGCAACAGATGATGCAGCAGCAGCTAAGTCAGAAGGCGCAGAAAAGCTCGTTAAGATGGTTGACACAATCCTTAAGCCCGTTGGTGTTATGGATGGTTACACACTTCCCGTTTCAGCATTCTATGATCACGCTGACGGTACTTTCGAACACGGCGCATCAGCATATGAAAAGAGAGGCGTTGCCGTTCTCGTTCCCGAATGGGATCCCGCAACATGTGCTAAGTGTAACCAGTGTGCTTATGTTTGCCCCCACGCTACAATCCGTCCCTTCGCAATGAGTGAAGAAGAAGTTGCAGCAGCTCCCGCAAACATGAAGACATCTGCAAAGCCGGTTGTTAAGACAAACTACACATATACACTTGCTGTTTCTCCCATGGACTGTATGGGTTGCGGTGTATGTATCGGTGTATGTCCCACAAAGTCACTCAAGATGGTTTCAAAGGAATCACAGCTTGCAGAACAGCTTGTATTCGACTACTGCGTAGCAAACGTTACAGAAAAGCCCGAAACAACAGCTGTTATGAATGTTGTTTCCAGCCAGTATAAGAAGCCTCTTCTCGAGTTCTCAGGCTCATGTGCAGGTTGTGCAGAAACAGCTTATGCACGTCTTATCACTCAGCTCTTCGGCGACAGAATGTATATTTCAAACGCAACAGGTTGTTCATCAATCTGGGGCGGCCCCGCAGCAACATCACCCTACACCGTTAACAATGACGGTCACGGTCCTGCTTGGGCAAACTCACTGTTTGAAGACAACGCAGAACACGGTCTCGGTATGTACTACGGCCAGCAGGCTATCAGAAACAGACTTATCGAAGACGTTGAAGCTATCGTAGCATCTGATAAGGCTTCAGCAGAAGTTAAGGCAGCAGGTGAAGCTTACCTTGCAACCGCTAACGACGGCAAGAAGAACACAGAAGCTTCAAAGGCACTCGTTGCAGCTATCGAAGCAGCAGGTGCAGATTGCGACCTTTGCAAGGATATCCTTTCAAACAGCGAATACCTTTCAAAGAAATCCGTATGGATCTTTGGCGGTGACGGCTGGGCATATGATATCGGTTACGGCGGTCTTGACCACGTTCTTGCTTCCGGTCAGGACGTTAACGTAATGGTATTTGATACAGAAGTTTACTCCAACACAGGCGGACAGGCTTCGAAGGCTTCCAACATCGGTCAGGTTGCACAGTTTGCAGCCGCCGGTAAGGAAATCAACAAGAAGAGCCTTGCTGAAATCGCTATGAGCTACGGCTATGTATATGTTGCACAGATCGCTATGGGTGCTAACATGGCTCAGACACTCAAGGCAATTCAGGAAGCTGAAGCATATCCCGGTCCCTCACTTATCATCGGCTATTCACCCTGCGAAATGCACTCAATCAAGGGCGGTATGGTAAATTGCCAGGCTGAAATGAAGAAGGCTGTTGAATGCGGTTACTGGAACATCTTCCGTTACAATCCTGCTCTCAAGAGCGAAGGTAAGAATCCGTTTACTCTTGACTGCAAAGAGCCCAACGCTGAATATCAGGCATTCATCAAGAATGAAGCTCGTTACACAAGACTTATGCGTGAATTCCCCGACAGAGCTGAAGCACTCTTCACAAAGAGTGAAAAGGTTGCTAAGGAAAGATACGCACACCTTCTCAAGCTCAAGGATCTCTACGCTCCCGACGCTGAGTAATAACAATAATAAAAGCGGTTGCTTGGGCAACCGCTTTTTATTGTTGTAATGCAGAATGCAAAGTGCAGAATGGCGGGGGAAGGTCTGATAAATGCGGAAGGCGTAGTCCGCCGAATTTATGGTGCGGTAGGGAAACGGCTCGCCGTATCCGTATTGTAGAGAATGACGTCTACGGCATATTTTTGCCTTACAGTATACTGCAGCGGTCAATGCCTTATAAGTTGTTTTCTGCGTTTTCTGATTTCGGTTATAATCCATACAGATGACAAAACAAGTAAAAGGAAGACGATGCATAATGCTGCGGTCAATGTTGTTTTTGTCTCATGGGTATACACGATAGCAACATCTCTGTCATAGTCGGTTTCAGAATCAATCGGGTGTGTAGGGTTAAGAGAAAAATCATAAATCCGCCTGCTTGTTTTTTTGTGCCGAAAATTTTTGTCCAATGACCTAAACTGTTGAGGGATGAACGGGCGAGAGTCGAATAACTGTCGGAAACGGTCCAGTTGTCGCTGAGGTCATTTCTTTTGTAATCTTCTGCATAAAAGCTGTCGGGGTTATAGCAGAAGATATCTTTGTTCCATTTTGCCGAAATGTAATCTTCTCCTCTTATAAGAGGTTTATTGATTGTCCATTCCCAATAAACGCAGACAGTTTCACCGGCTACGGAACAGTCATTTTTATCTGTCAGTTGAACAGAGAGTTTTTTTATAATTACATCGCTGTTGTTCGTTTCGGCTTCGGTACTGTAATCAATGTCGGAAATTTTGCAGTCGCCTAAAGCGGTTCTTATTTTTATCAGTGATGAATCGGAAAGATTATTTATAAATTCCTCAGGCAAACCGATGGAAATAAGCCAATCATAGTCATTTACGAATTCGGAATTGCTTTTTTCTTTGATTGTTTCTGCCATTTTATCAATCATTGAATCGGTAAGGGTATTAATATAGTCTTCCGTGAAGCCGTGTTCAAGAAGACTTTTGTAGCTTTCACTTTCGGTATTTACCGCATATGATACTGCGGCTGATGAGAATACAATAAGAATACAGATAATTATTGATGTTAGTGCTTTTAGTTTTTTCATATATATTGCTCCTTCCTTTTGTTTTTCTATGTTACTTATTTTTAATTATTCTGATACCCCAACCGATGAGAGCGAAAAGAGATATCCATAATAAATATGAAATTATGAGAAGATATGTATATTCCGAAGTGTAGAAAGCTGAGTCAAAAATCATATCCATACCCCCCACTGTACCCAGAGAACAGAATATATTTATACATATAAATACAAGCCAGAGCGAATAATAAACAGCGTGTTTCTTGCATAGCAGAAATATAGCTGCCACTACACCGAAACAAAGAGGAATTTAGAATAATTTAGGATAAAGGAAGAGAAAGAACATTGCATTATTCAGAAGCCCTGATGCGAAAATTGTTCTGATATCTGCCTTTTTTTCAATTATAACCGTTTGTTCTTTTATAACGGTTTGCTTTTGCTCTTCCTTTGAAATTTTAGTATCGTCAACAATTCCTCTTAAAATATAATCCGAGCTTACGGAAAATACCTCACATAAGCGGATGATTTTATCCGGTTCAGGTGTGTTCATATTGTTTTCCCACTTGGATATTGTTTGCCGTGATGTTTCGAGTTCGTCTGCAAGGTCACCCTGGGACATATTATTCTTCTTTCGCAGTTCGTAAATTCTTTCGCCGATTGAGTTCATTTTCATCTCTCCTTTCTGATTTTATCTTAGCACAAGTTTTATAAAATGTCTATCAACGGCACTTTAAAATTTAGCAACTGACGGTTGCGCCCGCCCTGAAAGGCTTAATTCTGACAAGAAAATCAATGAAATGAGCCGAAAAGCACATTTTTTACCGCAAAAAACAAATAACTGTCTCTTTATTTCGCAAAAATTCACTTTTATTGCGGCAAAAGTGTAAAAATATAAATCCTCGACCTTTTTCAACATATTATTATGTCAACGTGTTGTATCATATAGTCGAAACAACCACAACAGGTTGATGTTTTGTAAAAAAGTAAAGATGAATGGAGGATTTTTCTATGAAAGTTAATTTGTTTCTTGTCGTAACAGCGGTGAAAATGACGCTGACAGGTTTTATTGTCGAATCTCTGAACAGAAAAATACTGAAGTCTGTTTTTGGCGGCAAAGCCGTAAGCTGCAGAAAACTGTCATTTCTTGACAAACAGCTTTCAAAGGTCAGGTTTTATTATTGTGGACTTGAAAGAAGCTATCTGATTGTTATGAGTGAAAAATGCTGCAAGCTCGCTTTGCTTTAAAAATCCGTAAACTGATTTGTTTTATAAGTATCTCTCAATAATTTCATCACACAAAAAGAATCAGCCTCAAGGGAATTTCCATGAGGCTGATTTTCTCATCTTTTTATCAGGGAAGAAGCTTGTTCGTGGTGATGACTTCAGCACCGAGCATAATCATCACATCTTCGTATGCGGTGTTGTCAACAGTCCAGGCACCGAGCTTTACACCTTTTTCCTTTGCATAGCTCAATGCTTTGAAGCACTTATATACATTATAATATCCGTGGTCAAGTCCTGCGTTGTTTTCAACGCACCAATCAACATCATCGTTGTTGGGTGTGCCTTTGAGAAGCATAATTTCAATATTTTCGTCAAGCTCTCTGTATTTTTCAAGATATTCCCTTTCAAAGGAAATGAGAATGGTTTTTTCTGAAAGTCCGTATTCGTCAAGTATTTCTTTGAGTGAGGGGAGATACTGCACATCACACTTCTTGATTTCTATGACGGGGATAGTGTCGGTGTCTTTAAGAATATCAAGCACCTCTTGAAGTGTGGGAACAGAGAGGTCTTCGTAATTTTCAATACCGTTACCGTTATCAAGGGTGAGCGCTCTGATTTCTTCAAGGGTGAAAGAATCGACATATCCTGTTCCGTTTGTCATATCATCAACGGTGTCATCGTGAATAACAACCCATTTGCCGTCCTTGGTGGTGTGAATGTCAAATTCGCAACCGTCAAAGCCATATTCCACTGAGGCTTCAAATGCAGGCAGTGAGTTTTGCGGATAAAGTGATGAAAGTCCTCTGTGCGCCACCATAAAAGGTGCTTTCTCTGTGTGAGATGATATTGCAAGGGAGTTCGGAAGTGTTTTGAACAACCCGTGACCGAGGGCAACTCCCAACACAGAAAAAATGAACAGAACAAGTACAATAAGGCTGATGAAAAGCTTTTTGTGTTTTTTAAACATTGATATCTCCTCCAATGGTTTGTATACTATTATATATAACTATACATTATCAGAGAAATTTTATCAAGTTATTTACGGTATACTATTTTATACGCATTTGGATAAGCAGAAATAAAATCAGCAAGAGTTGTTCTTGAGTTAGAGCCGGGGTCATTGATTGTGAAGTGTTCTGCGTTGAGACTGCTTGTGTTTGCACTGTATCCCGTAACAGTTACCCAATGCTGTGAGCCGTTTGACTTCGTTGCACCGAAAACAACAGGTTTGCCCGATTTGAGCAGAGTGTATATTCTTGAAAGATATCCGCTGTCGGCAAGCTCTGTTGTGTAGTATGTGGGCCAGTAGAGTATACCCGATGCGGAATAGCTGAGCTTTTGAGCCATAGCCTTTGGCGTTACTGTTGTGCCGAGATGGTATGACTCAGTCATTGCAAGGGCTGTTGTTGTGCAACCGATTGTGCCTATTGTATCACCGTTTGTACCGATGGGATATGATGCCCAGCGTGAGTCGGTCTGCTTGAAGGAGGGGACTGACATTGTGATTTTTGAATAGGTTGTTCCGCTTGTGAGTTTTTTCAGATATGAAGAAGAAACATAGCCTGTCGAGTTTCCGTTATAGAGAATACGAGTCCAGCCGTCGGAGTCGCTTATGCGAACGACAGTTTCTCCCTTGGGCAGTTTTGCCTTTACGGTGTATGAAGTACCTGCGCCCGAACGTACATTGAGATTGCCCGAGGATACGGAGACTGTCATTGCGTAACTACTGTCATATTTCTTTATATAATCAGCGTGACACCAACCGTATTTGCCGTTGGAATATTCAACCTTCCACCAAGAGCCGCTTTTCTGCGTAAGCGTAACCCAGGAACTCTTTTTGATTGAGGTGACAACCGAAGCAGAAGACGATGGCGATGAGCGTACATTGAGATTGCCCGATTGGGTGTTTACCTTGCCTGCATAGCTTTCAGACGATGCGTTTGCAGGAATGATGAGTGATGTGATGACTGTGAGAACAATCATCAGAGAGATTATTAACTTTTTTAGATTTTTCATAGTGTCCTCCGAATTGAATCCGGACGTCCGTCAGGGTGCGGATTCTACCGTTCCCTTAATATCATGATATTTCAGCCCTGCCGTGTTGTTTTTTTGCAAGGCATATTGCCATTGTATCATAAAATCAGCAATTTTTTTGTGGTAAGTGTTACCAGGGCGAATAACATCGTCTTTTTTTGCCATAACTATTGAACATTTTTGATTTTTGTGGTAATCTTATCTAAATAGCAGAAAAATCTTCACCGAAAGGAAAATACATATGTTAGAACAAGTTGAAAGTAAAATTCAAGAACTGAAAAAGCAGCAAGCGGAGGAATACTACAAGAAAAAGGATGCAGACCTCAACGCTTGGGGACTTACAGCAAACAGAAGCGGAAACAAAACAACTCCCATTATCGTCACGGATGATGAGTATGAGGCACTTATAAAAGCAGCCAACGGTGTTGGCCCATCGGGCAGAAATTCAACTGCAAATCTTCTCAGCAGCGTTACTATTGCAATTCTTGTTGTTGGCACTGCGGGCGGTGCTGCAATCTGGGCAATGAGTGACAAGCTCGGCTTTGTCTGGTTCTCACTTTGTCTTGTCGGCAGCCTTATTCTGGCTCTTATTTTCAGAGGTATCAGCGAAGCTATCAAGCTTCTTCAGCAGCTTATCGATATGAATCCTCTTGTAAAGCCTGACCCTGTTCACGCAGCAGCTCCCGTTCAGCAACCTATGCAGCAGACACCCGTTGCTTCTCAGGGTGTACAGTATGCAGGTCAGCCTCCGATTTATCAGGCAGCAGCCTACCGTCAGCCTGTGGCTCAGCCTTATTACGGCTCACCTGTTGTTCCCACTGCACCGGTTAATCATGCTCCTGCAGCCCCTGTTCAGCAGGCTCCTGCACAGGAAGTCAGAACTCCGAACTACGGTGCACCTCAGAACTACAATGAAATGCCTGTTTTTGATGTGAACATTCAGGACGATTTCTTTTCGGGGGACTATGAACAGCCGAACACCTGAAAAAGATAAATATTAAAGGTACACTGCTAGGTGTACCTTTTTTTATGTTCAGTCCGCAAGAAGCTTGCTCTTGTTTTCGCACAGTGATTGAATAACTTTATCAGTGTTCATTTTTGATTTTTCAAATCGCATCAAAGTCACTCCTCTTAACTTTAGTGTACTTGATTTAAGTATGCTTATAACATTAAATCACAAATAATCTTAAAATATACTTATATTAAGATTTTTTGAGGTAAACTATGAGAAATAAAGATAATAAGCATTTGGGAATAGAAATTGACCCCAAACTTCACTACAAGCTTCGCTATATTGCAAAATACGAAGGCAGAAGCGGTAATGCACAGATATTATATTTAATAAGAAAATGCATAAAAGAATTTGGAGAAACGGTTGAGGAAATTAAACTCCCCGACGAATTGGACAAAAATAAATAGTATATAAAGAGTTGTTGTAGTTAAAAATACAGCAACTGTTTTGTTTACCTTCTTTTTTTGGGGGACGGGAAATGCCCGCCCCTACATTTTTAAAGTCGAATTGACAAAGAAAAATCCGCACAGATTAAAAAAACGTTTTTGGGACAAATCGCAAGACTGCTTCGGCAAAATTATTCAACTTTTGATTAAAAACCACCCGTCGGGGTGTTTTCGGTTGCTTTAAAGGGTTAAAATGAAGGCAACGCAAACTATATTTGGTGCTGAAAAAGCCCCAAAATACTAGATTTTGAGGGTGTTTATGAACAAAATAAAAATCTCTCTTTTTCACAAACTTTTTTTCAAAAAATCGTTGACTTTTACTAATGGATGTGTTATTATATTCGAGCGTGTGAAGCGGGTTTGGGTATAACTGCGCCTTCACATACCAAAAGATATGCGATGATGCGGGAGGTGGCTGCCCTCTGAGGCAGGAAATTTCCGCGGAGTATGTCCGATTCAAAACCGGGCGATCTATATTTCACTTGTCTGCGCTGTTTCTTGCGTTAAGTGTCGGCCGCAGTGCGCTGTGCGTGCGGTTTGGACTTAAACAGCGATAGGGGTGAACTGTGCTTTTTTCGAAGCGTTGACCGGAAATAATTGCGTTTCCGGTTTTTAAATGAAGGGCGTGCAAACACCCGGAAAGGCATACGAAAAAATGCACTGCCCGACTAATTCTTATTAGGAGGCAAACAAAATGGCAGTAAAGGAAAAGATCCGTATCAGACTTAAGGGTTACGACCACAACCTTGTTGACAAGGCAGCTGAGATGATCGTAGAAGCAGCAAAGCGTACAAATGCTACTGTTTCAGGTCCCATTCCTCTTCCCACAGAAAAGGAAGTCGTAACAATTCTTCGTGCTGTTCACAAGTATAAGGACAGCCGTGAGCAGTTTGAGCAGAGAACTCACAAGAGACTCATCGACATTATCAGACCTACACCTAAGACCGTAGAAGCTCTGACAAGTCTTGAGATTCCGGCAAGTGTTGAAATCGAAATCAAGAGATAAATCCTGATTTCTATACCCGATAAAACACAAGACGGATATAGGTCATGTTGCCAAGACGGCAACCAATAACCAAAGGAGGATTTTAAACATGAAAAAAGGTCTTATCGGCAGAAAGCTTGGCATGACTCAGGTTTTCGACGAAAAGGGTAACGTAGTTCCCGTAACAGTAGTAGAACTCGGTCCCTGCGCAGTAGTTCAGAAGAAGACAGTTGAAAATGACGGCTATGCTGCAGTTCAGCTCGGCTTCGAAGACAAGAAGGTAACAAGAACAAACAAGCCTATGAAGGGTCACTTTGACAAGGCAAACGTTGCTCCCAAGAAGGTGCTCAAGGAATTCAGACTTGAAGATGACAGCGCAATCAATGTTGGCGACATCATCAAGGCAGACATCTTTGCAGCAGGCGAAAAGGTTGACGTAGTCGGCACAAGCAAAGGTAAGGGAACAGCAGGCGCAATCAAGAGATGGAACTTCTCAAGACTTAAGGAAACTCACGGTACAGGTCCTGTTGCAAGACACGCCGGTTCACTCGGTGCTTGTTCAGACCCCTCAAGAGTTTACAAGGGAAAGAAGCTTGCAGGTCACCTCGGTGCAGAGAGAGTTACAATCCAGAACTTAGACGTTGTTAAGGTTGATGTTGAAAACAACCTCATCGCTATCAAGGGCGCAATCCCCGGTCCCAAGAAGGGCATCGTAATGGTAGTAAACAGCGTGAAAAAAGCGTAAGAAAGGAGCCCAGTTAAATGCCTAACGTATCAGTATTCGACGTAAACGGAAAAAAGGTTTCAGATATTGACCTTGCTGACGGCATCTTCGGTATCGAACCGAACACATCAGCTATGCATCTTGTAGTTGTCAACTATCTTGCAAACCAGCGTCAGGGCACACAGTCAACCCTGACTCGCTCAGAAGTAAGCGGCGGCGGCAAGAAACCCTGGAGACAGAAGGGTACAGGCCGTGCAAGACAGGGCTCAACAAGAGCTCCCCAGTGGTACCACGGCGGTATCGCACACGGACCGAAGCCTCGTGAATATGGCTTCTCAATTAACAAGAAGGTAAGAAGACTTGCTATGAAGTCTGCTCTTTCTTCAAAGGTTGCAGCAAACGAAATGATCGTTCTTGATTCTCTCAAGCTTGATGCAATCAAAACAAAGGAAATCGTTAAGGTTCTCTCAGCTCTTGAAACAGGCAAGAAGACGCTTATCGTTCTTCCCGAAAAAGACGACATCGTTTACAGAAGTGCAAGAAACATTGCAGGTGTTAAGACAACACTCGTAAGCACACTTAATGTATATGATATTCTTAACTGCAACAGCATCGTTGTTCTCAAGGACGCAGTTGCTAAGATTGAGGAGGTTTATGCATAATGAATAAGGTAGCACATGACATCATCCTCAAGCCGATCATCACAGAAGAATCAATGATGGGCACAGCATTCAAGAAGTACACCTTCAAGGTTGCTAAGGATGCTAACAAGGCAGAAATCGCTGCCGCAGTCGAAGAAGCATTCGGCGTAAAGGTTCAGAAGGTTAACACCATGAACTGCAAAGGTCACCTCAGAAGATACGGCCGTTACCAGGGCTACACTCCTTCATGGAAGAAAGCTATCGTAACACTTACAGAAGATTCAAACACAATCGATTTCTTCGACGGTCTCCTTTAATTCAATAAATTTCAAATCCCGATGGAAATGTATGTAGGTTAGACAATCCTACGCTAAACCAATTAGGAGTGTGAACAAAAATGTCAATTCGTGTATTAAAGCCTGTAACAAACGGCACACGTAATATGTCAGTTACAGACTATTCAGCACTTTCAAAGTGCGGTCCCGAGAGAAGCCTCCTTGCTCCTCTCAACAAAAAGAGTGGCCGTAACAGCTACGGTCGCATCACCGTTCGTCACAGAGGCGGCGGAAACAGAAGAAAGTATCGTATCATCGACTTCAAGAGAGATAAGTTCGATGTAAAGGCTACAGTAGCTACTATCGAATACGATCCCAACAGATCAGCTCACATTGCTCTTCTTCAGTATGAAGACGGCGAAAAGAGATACATCATTGCACCTCAGGGTCTCAAGGTTGGCGACACAGTTGAAGCAGGTCCTTCAGCAGATATCAAGTCAGGTAACGCTCTCCCCCTTGTAAACATCCCCACAGGTACATTTATCCACAATGTTGAGCTTTATCCCGGCAGAGGCGGCCAGCTTGCAAGAGCAGCAGGTAACGCAGCACAGCTCATGGCTAAGGAAGGCGGCTACGCTCTTCTCAGACTTCCCTCAGGCGAACTTCGTAAGGTTCCCGAAGCTTGCATGGCAACAGTTGGCGTTGTCGGCAATGAAGACCACGAAAACGTTAAGATCGGTAAGGCCGGTCGTACACGTCACATGGGTATCAGACCTACAGTACGTGGTTCAGTTATGAACCCCTGCGATCACCCCCACGGTGGTGGTGAAGGTAAGTCACCCATCGGTCGTCCCGGTCCTGTTACACCTTGGGGCAAGCCTGCTCTCGGCTACAAGACTCGTGCTAAGAAGAATCGTTCAGACAAGCTTATTGTTAAGCGTCGTAACGACAAATAAGGTCGATGAAAGGAGCTAAGAATAATGAGCAGAAGCACTAAAAAAGGATTCTATGTACAGCCCAAGCTGTATGACAGAGTTGTTAAAATGAACGAAAAGGGCGAGAAAATCGTTCTTAAGACATGGAGCCGCAGCTCCACAATCTTCCCCGAATTCGTTGGCCACACATTCGCAGTTCATGACGGACGTAAGCACGTTCCCGTTTATGTAACAGAAGATATGATCGGTCACAAGCTCGGCGAATTTGCTCCGACAAGAACCTTCAGAGGTCACGCCGGATCAAAAACCTCAAACAACGGTAAATAAGTCGAAAGGAGTGTATTAAAATGGAAGCAACAGCAAAAGTTACTTTCGTGCGTATCGCACCTCGTAAGGTTAAGATTGTTCTCGACCTTATCCGTAATCAGCCTGCTGAAAAGGCTATGGCAATCCTCAAATACACGCCTAAGGCAGCGTGTGAGGTTGTTGCAAAGCTTTTGAAATCAGCAATGGCTAATGCAGAAAACAAAGACATGGATATGTCAAAGCTCTATGTAGCAGAATGCTACGTTGGTCAGGGTCCCACTCTCAAGAGAATCAGACCCAGAGCTCAGGGCCGTGCATATCGCATCAACAAAAAGACATCCCATATCACCCTTGTACTCAAGGAAGCAGAATAAGATAAGGAGGAGGTAAAACATGGGCCAGAAAATCAATCCCACCGGTCTTCGTATCGGTGTAATCAAAGACTGGGAATCACGCTGGTACGCTAAGAAGAGCGAATTCGGCGATACCCTCGTAGAAGACTATGAACTTCGTGAATATCTCCTTGAAACCCTTGCTCCTGCAGGAGTACCCAAGGTTGAAATTGAAAGAACAGCAAAGCGTGTTCGCATCAATATTCACGTTGCAAAGCCCGGTATGGTAATCGGCCGTGGCGGCGCAGAAATCGAAAAGCTTAAGGCTACACTTGAAAAGAAGCTTGGTAAGGAAGTTTCTCTCAACATCATCGAAATCAAGAATCCTGATGTTAATGCTCAGCTTGTTGCTGAAAGCATTGCTTCACAGCTTGAAAGAAGAATTTCCTTCCGTCGTGCTCTCAAGCAGGCTATCGGCCGTGCTATGAAGCTTGGCGCAAAGGGTATCAAGTGTCAGGTATCAGGCCGTGTAGGCGGTGCTGAAATCGCAAGAAGCGAAACTTACAAAGAGGGTACAATTCCCCTTCAGACAATCCGTGCTGACATTGACTACGGTTTCGCAGAAGCAAAAACAACTTACGGCCGTATCGGCGTAAAAGTTTGGATCTACACAGGTGAGGTTCTCCAGGTTTCAAACAACAACGAAAGACGTGAAAGACCTGCTCGCCGCAGACCCAGAAGAGAAAACAGAGAAGGAGGAGCTAAATAATGTTATTACCTAAGCGTGTAAAAAGACGTAAGGTTCAGCGTGGCCGCCTTAAGGGCACAGCTCATAAGGGCAACATGGTAACCTACGGTGATTACGGTCTTGTAGCTCTCGAACCTTCATGGATCACTTCAAGACAGATTGAAGCAGCCCGTATCGCTATGACTCGTTACATCAAGCGTGGCGGTCAGGTTTGGA
>CAYUVR010000048.1:0-14009 GCA_964448225.1 uncultured Faecalibacterium sp.
TTGAATGGCATTCAAGAGGTCAAGAGTTCGATCCTCTCCGTCTCCACCACAGCACGCTGAGTAATTTTTTTTGCCCGCTTTCAGAGTGGGTGTTTTTGTTTGTATGGCATATTACTTGGATTTATTGAAATTTTTATATCATTATGATATAATTACAACATAAAATTTAGATTCAACGAGGTTGTTAAAATGAATACCCGAAATAGTTGTTATACTTATTTTAAGATTGTTGGAGATTTCAATCCTGACGAAGTGTCAACCTTATTAAATATAAAAGCTGAAAAATCTTGGAAAAAGGGAGATAAGCGTAAAAACGGTACTACCTATGATTTTTCTCTGTGGTCTGCTGGCAGATGTGACGAATATGATGTCGAGGTTGCCAATCAAATGAGAAAAACAATATCTATTCTTCTGGATAAGATTGAAATATTAAACAAAATTCGAGAAGAAAATGAAGTGTCTTTTTGGTTGGAAATAGTTCCTACTATTTATGTACAAGATACAAATCCAGTTCTTGCACCAACTCTTGATATAATTGATTTTTGTCACGCAACAAGGACAGAAATGGATATTGATATGTATCTCCTTGAAGAAGATGACGAATAAAGAAAAATAATAACAAAATAATTTACAACACATTCAAACCGAGCAGAGCCTAAAAACTCTACTCGGTTTCTTTAATATTACGCCACCTTATCAATTCCCACCATAAACTGCTCAAAGTTAATATTAAACTCAACTTTCAGCTTGTACCCTCGGCAAACCTCAACTATGTTAAACCTGAATTCCTTGAACAAGTCGGATTTTAAGCGAAAGTAAATCGCCATGTTTTCTTTGCTGTAAACGGTTGTGGCGATTATTACTGTTTTTCACTCACTTTGAGAATTGTTTTATGTATTACAGTACACTTATTTCGTCACCTTCAAATACTTTTCCGCCCTTGATAACCTTTGCAAAGATACCCTCTCTGGGCATTACACACTTGCCGACAAGTTTTTGTATGGCACAGCCCTCGTGACATTCCTTGCCTATCTGACTGATTTCGATGATACATTCTCCTATTTTCAATAGTGTGCCGATGGGTATTGTGTAAAGTTCTATACCCTCAGTCGTGATGTTCTCGGCAAAAACACCGTGACAAAGGCCGTCGGTTGGTAAACCTTTGGATTTATCTATGCTTTCTTTAGCAAGAAGACTCACCTGTCTGTGCCATTTACCTGCGTGAGCATCACCCTCAAAGCCAAAATCCTCAATAAGTACACCCGGATTGATTTTTGTTTTCGGTGTACCTTTCTTCTCGCTTATATTAATCGATATAACTTTACCTTTCATATTTCAGCCTCCTATTCTGTTGAGTCCGTGAGATGTGCCGTAACCGCAGGAAAATTTGTGTTCCATAGGCTTTGACAAAATTGCCTTTCTTACAGTTTCTTTAAGTAATTGTTCACTATAAATAATCGGTCTGAGATCAATTTCTTCATCACAACCGAGACAAGCCTTAACCTTACCGTCAGAAAGAATTCTTATTCTGTTACACTCACTGCAAAACTTATCACTTATGGGGGTTATAAAACCTATTCTGCCTTTAAAACCATCACCTTCGTAATATCTTGCCACACTTTTCTCGAAACTGCTGCCCTTTGCTATGACAGGTTTAAGAAAAGGAAAATCGGCGAGAATTTCATCAGCTTTGACTACAAGTTTTTCGTTTTCTCCGTCAGTTGAAAAAGGCATCAGTTCAATGAAACGAACATCAATCTTTCTGTCTTTAGCAATATTGATAAGATTTTCAGCGGCATTTTCATTTTGTCCTCTGATAAGAACGGCGTTAATTCTTAAAGGTGAAAGCCCGACTCGTTCACATTCGTCAATACCCTCAAATACTTTTGCCAGACCGTCGTATCCCGTTATCGACCTGAACTGCTCTTTATCAGTGGTATCAAGACTGATGTTAACTGCCGTAACACCTGCTTTTTTTAAAGGTCCGGCGTATTCTTTAAGCTTTATTCCGTTGGTGGTAAGGGCAAGCTTTTTTATCGCATCAATACGGCTTATCTTCTCGGCGATGTCGCATATATCCTTTCTTACCAGAGGCTCACCACCCGTAAGTCGGACTTTATTTATGCCGGAAAAAGCAAAGGCTTTCACAATCTTTTCAATTTCTCCGACTGTAAGTTCATCATATTCTTTTTCGTTCTGCGCTCCGCAGTAGGAACAGTTGAGATTGCACCTTTTTGTAACTGAAACACGCAGGTAATTAATTTCTCTGCCGTAACTGTCAATCATTTTTAAAATCGCTCTTTCCGCCTGTTTTTTCGATAAGTTTTACTTCCCTTATCTGCATTTTTCTGTCTACCGCCTTGCACATATCATAAACCGTAAGCGCCGCCACGGAAACCGCAGTCAACGCTTCCATTTCAATGCCTGTTTTATAAGAGCATTTTGCAAGAGAATAAATATACAGTTCATCCTCACCGTTATTATCGAAGGTGATTTCAACGCTGTCAATGGGAATATTATGACAAAGAGGAATAAGTTCCCATGTGCGCTTCGCCGCCATAATACCCGCTATTCTTGCAGCTGAAAGTCCATCGCCTTTTTTTAGTTCGGAATTCAGCAGACTTCGGAGTGTACTGTTTTCCATCTTTACTTTGGCAACAGCTTTTGCAATTCTTCGGCTTATATCTTTTTCACTCACGTCAACCATAATTGCCTCGCCTTTTTTATTAAGATGAGTAAAATCAGCCAAGTTTGTATCCTCCCATAAGTAAAAGTCTTTCTTTGAATTTTTCGCTTTTCAGCAGCTGCAAAAACCTTTGCACCTGAACACTGTCGTAAGCCTTTTCATCAATGAGTATATCATATTCCTCAATGCATATTTCACTAAAATCAAGGTTATACATCTTTGCCGCCGAATAAATACCGAGTCCGCAATCTGCATTTCCTGCGGCAATAAGTGCGGCAACTGCGGTATGAGTAAACTCTTCGTTACGGTAGCCCTCAATTGATTTTTTATCCATATTGTTTTTTGTAATAAGATAATCGCAAAGAATACGAGTGCCGGAACCTGCCTGACGGTTAACATACCTCCCCTTTATTATATCGGCAAAAGATTTTATGCCTAAGGGGTTGCCTTTTTGCACCATAAGTCCCTGTATTCTGCCGACACCTTTTACAAGCTTCACTCCGCCATCGGGAAAATACTTTTCAACATAACTTTTGTTATATTCCCCAGTAACCGTATCAAGCAGATGAATACAGCCAAGATGTGCTCTGCCGTTTTTAAGAGCAGTTATCGCCCCCATACTGCCCACGTGACTTGAAGTAACGGAAAAAGACGGATCTTCCGCTTTTATCATATCGGAAAGTTCATCTATAAGAGGATCGTGACTTCCTGTTATAATTAAAGCATTACTGATTTGCGAAAAATTCTTCAGAAGTTTTATTTCAACCTCCTGACCTTCTTCAAAACCTTCACTGTTTTGCGGCACGACAAGGATACCGTCGGCTTTGGTAAAACTTGTTATAACGCCTGCACCTCTGTTAAGAGGCACGGCAGTGAGTGTTTCGCCGACTTTTCCCAGAGTAACACGGACATACTCCCTGTATTTAAGGGATGAAACTATTCTTTTTCCTAAAACTGCCCTGACGGTTTCAGGTGCTTCAGGCGTTTTTTTATAGTAACAGTCAACCAGATATTTCACAATCTCTTCCATTATCACAATTGCGGAAACAGGATAACCCGGAAGTCCCACAACGGGTACATTACCTATTCTGCCCAAAACGGCAGGCTTGCCGGGTTTTATTGCGATTCCGTGGAAAACAACCTGTCCCAGAGAGGAAATAATTGTGCTTGTATAATCATCTCTGCCAGCGGAAGAGCCTGCAAGAATCAAAAGAATATCACACTCTTTTACTCCCTTTTCCACGGCATTTTTTAAAAGCTCTTTTTTGTCCTTGACAATATCGTAAACCCTTGCTTCTCCTTGCCAATCCTGAATCATTGCGGAAAAAATTGCAGAATTGAACTCTATTATTTCCCCTTTATCGGGGTTGGATTTAGGTGAAACAATTTCATCTCCCGTGGGAATGATGCCTACAACAGGTTTTTTTATCACTTCAACTTCAAGTATACCGCCCGCAAGAAATGCACCGCATAGGGCAGGAGTTATCTTTGTGTAAGATGTTGCAATCATATCTCCCATACAAATATCTTCACCTACCTGACGAACATTTTGCCAAGGGTGATGAGCAGAAAGAATACCTACCTTTCCGTCCTCAAGTTCAGTTACATCCTCAACCATTATAACAGCGTCGGCAGAATCGGGAATCGGATCTCCCGTATCAACAACTGTATACTGCTCCTTTGTAAGAACTGCGGGGCAGTTTTCGCCGGCAGAGTAAGTGTCCTTTGCTTTTACTGCGATACCGTCCATGGCACTTGCGTTGTAGTGAGGTGAGCATATTGCTGCGTAAACAGGTTTTGCAAGTATTCTGCCCGAACTTTCGCATACAAGTATTTTTTCGGTAGAATATTCAAAACAAGAGCTTTCAAGATGAGAAAGATATTCTTCCCTTGCTTTATTTAAAGGTGTATTATCAAGATAATTGTGACGCATTTTTTCACCTCTTAAAATAAGTGTACCTCAACAGTCTCTTCTGCCTTGAGACCTTCTTTGTTTCGTTCAATAATTATATAGCCGTCACTTTCAGCCAAAAGAGAAATTACTCCGCTTTTTCTGAAAACAGGCTCGATTCCCCGATCGGTTATTTTTACACAGACAATTTCTTCTCTGCCGTGATTTGAGGAAATATTGCAGGTGAGCTTTGCTTTCAAGGTTCTTTCTTTGCTTTTACGGTCAAAGATCATATCAATCAATGGCTTTATAAACCTCAATGCTGCAAAATAACTTGCCGCAGGATGCCCGGGAAGACCGAAAACCGCTTTGCCGTCAATTTTGCCGACAATGGTAGGCTTGCCCGGCTTTATGGCGATACCGTGAAGATAAACCTCACCCATAGAAGATATTATATCAACGGTCATATCTCTTGTGCCTGCGGAAGAGCCTCCCGAAATAAGCACAATATCGTTTTCCTTCACAGCAGCTTCTACTGCTTTATGAATTTGTTCACGGTTATCTTTTACAATTCCGTATTCTCTGCTTTCGCAGCCGTTTTCTTTCATAAGAGCAGACAGAATATGACTGTTTATATCCCTGATTTTACCAAAAGAAACTTCACTGTTTATGGGAACTATTTCATCACCTGTGGAAATTATACCTACTTTAGGTTTTGAAGCTACGAAGATTTCATTTATACCCAAAGAAGCAAGAATACCTGTTTCCCGTGAAGTGATAACTGTTCCTTTTTTGATTACGGCAATATTCTCTTTTATGTCGTCGCCTTTTTTTGTAACATTTTCGTACGGGCTTACGGTTTTATAAACAAGACACAGGGGATCAAAACTGCTGTCCGTATATTCAACCATAACAACGCTGTCTGCACCTTCCGGCAGCATACCGCCTGTAGAAATTTTAACACATTCACCCTCACTGATTTTCATATCGGCTTTTTTTCCCATAAGAACTTCGCCGATAATTTCAAGCTGAGAAGGTATACTTTCTCCGCAGCCGAAGGTATCAGAGGACCTCACGGCATATCCGTCAACAGTGGAACGGTTAAAGGCAGGAATGCTTTCATTTGCAATAACATCTTCGGAAAGAACTCTGCCTAAAGACAGAGGAAGGCTTACCTTTTCTCTGTCTGTTCTGACTAAAGCAAAGCTTTCTTTTATTATTTCAAGTGCCTTTTCACTTGATACTACCTTTAACACATTTTCACCTTCTTATATATCAATTTTCCAGGAATCAATGAATTTTTTGCCCCAAAGTGTTTTCGGGCAGGTAAGAAGCTCTTTCGGTGACCCTTCTTCGACAATTTCGCCTTTATGTAAAATTATTATCCTGTCTGCCATATCACGAGCCTGTCTTGGAGAATGGGTTGTCATAAGTATTCCGCAACCTGTATCCTCTTTATATTTTTTTATGGCTTTTTCTATAATTTCCGTTCCCTCAATATCTGCCGCGCTTGAAGGCTCATCCAATAAAAGAAAATCCCCTTTGTTGATAAGGATTCTGCCCAGTGCAAGTCGCTGACATTCACCGCCCGACAGCCCTTTTGCACTTTTTTCGGCAAGATGGGACAAAGATATTTCTTTAAGCATATCTTCCGCTCGCTTGTCTTTTTCGGTGCTGTCCTTGACAGAAAAAAGAAGATTTTTTCTTACAGTCTTACTGAAAGGTACACTTTGCTGCGGAAGATAATATACCTTACCGTGTACAACACTTTCTCCGTCGGTTTTTTCAATAACACCGGAAAGAATTTTAAGAAGCGTGCTTTTGCCGCTGCCGTTGGGACCGACAATAACCACGGTTTCGCCCTTTTGGACAGTGAGAGAAGAAATATTCAGAACTGTTCTGTCACCGTATTTTTTGATAAGGCCCTTTATTTTTATCATCACTTATCCTCCCTTACTAAAAATGAAGCCAGGATATTTACAAAAAGCGAGATAAGAAGAAGCACTATACCCAAAGCCAGTGCAAAGCTGAAATTACCCTTGTTGGTTTCCAGCATAATTGCAGTAGTCATAACTCTTGTTTTCCACTGAATGTTTCCGCCTACAAGACTTACTGCACCAACCTCTGCAATAGACCTTCCGAAAGCGGTAAGCACAACAGAAAGAAGAGCCTGCTTATTTTCGGAAAGCAGAAGAAAAGCCGTTTTTCCTTTGCTGAAATCAAGACCCTTTGCCGTTTCCGAAAGACTGTTTGCATTTATAGAAATCATAGACTCGGTTATGCTTATTACGACAGGAATTATAAGAAGACATTGAGCTACAACCATAACCTCAACAGTAAAAAGCAGCCCGAGAGAACCAAAGGGGCCATATTTGGTGAAGAGCATATAGACAATCAGGCCTGCCACCACTGGAGGCAGACCCATAAGAGTACCTGTTAACTTTTTGATTGTCCTCTTGCCTTTGAAATCGCCCTTACCTATGAGTACACCTAAAGGCATACCGACAAGACAGGATATGGTCGTGCTGAAAAAGGACATTCTGAAAGTTACGCCGATAATCTGCAGTAACTCTCTGTCCATACTGAGAAGCATTTCAAAGGCTTCGTGTATTTTTTCCACAGTTTATTCTTCGATGAGATAGAAAAGAGCTGAGCCGTACTGTTCTTCACCGTATTTTGCAATAAGAGCAGAAGCTTCGTCGCCTGTCATCCATTCGATAAGAGCCTTTGCACCCTCGGTGTTGATACCGTCGAGGGCTTCGGGATTACATTCGATAAGAGAATATGTATTCTTCATATCTTCGCCTTCAGCAAGGATGATTTCGAGGTCTAAGTCAGCCTTGTTTGAAAGGAATGTAGCTTTATCAGTCAGACAGTATGCGCCTTTTTCACTTGCCATTGCAAGGCAGGCACCCATGCCCTGACCTGCACTGATATACCACTCGTCGTCAGCTTCAGGAACATCATCGCCCCAGATTTTAAGCTCAGCCTTGTGAGTACCGCTTTCGTCACCGCGTGAAATGAAGAGAGCTTCTGCATCTTCGATTTTGTCGAAAGCTTCGGCAGCATCAGCACTGTCTTTGATACCTGCGGGATCATCTGCGGGTCCGACAACTACAAAATAGTTATACATAAAGGGGATTCTTTCAACGCCGTAGCCGTTTGCAATGAATTCTTCTTCAGAAGCCTTTGCGTGAACAAGGATAAGGTCTGCATTTCCGTCAACAGCTTTCTGGATAGCTGCGCCTGTGCCTGCTGACTGAACTTCAACTGTATAACCTGTTGCTTCTTCAAAAACAGGAAGAAGGTAAGGCAGAAGTCCTGAGTCGTTAACGGATGTGGTTGTTGACATACGGATAACGGGGTTTTCGGGAGCTTCGGGTGTTTTTTCGCCACCGCAAGCTGCCAATGAGAATACGAGCATAATTGCTACAAGGATTGCGAGAAGTTTTTTCATAATTCAATCTCCTTTTCAATCACGGAAGGCATAAGAATTTCTCCACATACCCTTGACCGTTACCTGCTTAATTTCTCCTGCAGGCAGTGTTATTTCGGTCACGCCCGATTTCTCATACAAATTTTGCTTAGACAAATCGAGTCGGAATATGAATTAATGCACCTTAGTGCAAACTTCCTGAGTAATTTTTCGGCAATAAGTCCAACAATCAATTAATTTCACAAAAAATATTGTAAATATTGCCCTTCTGTGATATTATATACCAGTAGATAAAATATTTCAATAGGGAGCGAGAAAAAATGATTTTCGGTATTATCTCTGTCAGCGACAGATGTTCACGAGGGGAGTGCGAAGATAAAAGCGGTCCCCTTATCAGAGAGCTGACCGCCGACCTGGGCAAAACGGCAGAGTACATCATTGTGCCTGATGAAAAAGAGGAAATAGAAAAGGCACTGATTTACCTTTGCGACGATGTCAAAGCCGATGTCATTTTCACTACGGGCGGAACGGGCTTTGCTCCGAGAGATGTTACCCCCGAAGCTACAAAAGCGGTTATTGAAAGAGAAGCCCCCGGTATTGCCGAAGCCATCAGACTGAAAAGTCTCGAGATTACGCCAAAGGCTATGCTTTCCAGAGCGGTATCTGGCATAAGAAAGTCGAGCCTTATTATCAATCTCCCCGGCAGTCCCAAGGCTGTCGGAGAAGCCCTTAAGGTTGTTCTCACAGTACTGCCTCACTCTATAGAAGTGCTCTCGGGCAACACTCTTAACTGCGGCGGTAAATACTGATATGGATATCAGAGAAAAGACTCAGGGCTTCAGCATAAAAAATAAAACTGCCTGCCTTATCGGCTGCGGCGGTCTCGGCTGTAACATTGCCGTGCATCTTGTGGGTGCAGGTATCGGCAAACTTTACATCTGCGATTATGATAAGGTGTCGGAAAGTAATCTTAATCGTCAATTTCTTTATTTTGAAAACGATATCGGTAAAAGTAAATGCCTTACAGCGAAGAAAAGACTCTCTTCCTACAGCAGCGATACCGAGACAATAGCGGTGGAGAAGAAAATTGAAAATAGCTCTGATTTGCTTTCGTGTAAGGACAGTGATATTTTTATTCTCGCTGTGGATAACAGTGAAGCACGCAGAGCGGTGCAAAGTTTTTGCGATAAATACAAAAAGCCTCTTGTATGTGGCGGTATCGACGGATTTTACGGCGTTTGTTATCTGTATTTGCCCGGAAAATCCCCTTGCCCCGACTGCGCAGCACTTAACGAAAATGTTAAAGCGTGCGCCAATGTTTCTTCTGCAGCAGGCGTAATCGGCTCTCTTGAAGCGGCACTTGCAACGAAATATCTGCTGACCTCGGACGGTGAGTTATCGGGCAAGCTTACAATCTATGACAACGGTAATTTTGATATTCTTGAGATAAAATCCTCTGCAGAGTGCAGAATCTGCAGCAAGCTTAAAGAAAATTCTCTATGAGGTGATAAATATGAGTAACTTAAAGGCCTATATGGGTAAGGTAATGTTTGTTGACCTTACAAAGAAAACCTATGAAGAATTCCCCTGGAGTGATGAGGACAGACTCAGAACCATCGGCGGTAAAATTATGGCTGCCGATATTCTCTTAAACCACATTAAACCCGGTATGAAAGCTTTTGATGAGGACAACTGGATTGTTATTACAACAGGTCCTATGACACGTTGCAAATCCCCGTCTTCAACCCGATTCAACATCTCAACCATATCTCCTCTTACAGGTATTCTTACCTCATCAAACTGCGGCGGTCCTTTCGGCAGACGACTGAAAAAGGCCGGCTGGGATGCTATGATTATTACGGGCAGAGCAAAAGAACTCACCCGGATAGAAATCGAGGATGATAACGTTACTTTCCACGATGCAACCGAAATGAAAGGTATGCTCACAGGTCAGGTGCAAAAGCAGTTCAAAGGTGGAATAAGCGCTCTTGCAATAGGTCCCGCAGGTGAAAATAAGGTTCTTTATGCCGGTGTTTTCAGCGGAGAAAGAACTGCGGGCAGAGGCGGTGTTGGTGCCGTTTTCGGTGATAAAAACCTTAAAGTCATAACCGCAAAAGGTTCACAGAACCCCGAAATACACGATCAGGAAAGATTGAATTTTCTTAACGAACAATGGGAAATGCAACTCAAACGCCACCCCATAACAGGTGCACAACTTGCTAAGCTGGGAACTGCAGGACTTGTGGCTCCAATGCAGGCCCACAGAATTCTTGCCACAAAGAATTTCAGCCAAGGTCGCTTTGACAACTTTGAAAAAGTTTCCGGTGAAGAACTTGCCGAAAAGCATCTTATCAAAAACGGCAACTGCTATTCCTGCCCAATGAGATGCGAAAGACGAGTTTCTTATAACGGCAAAAACATTAAAGGTCCCGAGCTTGAAACCTTAGGTCTTCTGGGTCCCAATATTATGAATGATGATATTGAAAAAATCATTAAGTGGAACTATGAACTTGATGAACTGGGCATTGATACCATTTCAGTCGCAGGCTCAATTGCTTTTGCTATGGAACTTAACGAAAAAGGAATGTGGGATTGCGGTCTTGAATTCGGCAAAACAGACAATCTGAGCGAAGTTTTTGAACTGATTGCAAAAAGAGAAGGTATCGGCGATATTCTGGCTGACGGCACAAGAAAAATGAGCGAACGCTTCGGCGGGAAAGAATTTGCAATTCACGCAAAAGGTATGGAGCTTGCCGCTTATGAACCAAGAGGAGCCGTCGGTCAGGGTCTTGGTTATGCCACTGCAAACAGAGGCGGCTGCCACCTTAACGCAGGTTATATGGTTGTTCTTGAAGGTCTGGGACTCAATATGAACTCATATACACCAAAAGGAAAAGCAGGTCTTGCCATCACTTTCCAAAATGTTATGGAGGGTGCTTCGGCTGCAGGCTTCTGCGTATTCACATCTTACGCCATTCTCCCTTGGTTCATCGTTGCAAAGCCAACCGGCATTATGACAAGAATTGTTCAGCAGGTCTTCAAATTCATCACTCCCGTTCTTTATGTTGCTTTACAATTCCCTGAAATTTTGGCCCTGAACATACCACTGGTGCAGTATCCGCGTGTTCTCAATGCTGCTACGGGTTCAAAATACACTATGGGTAAATTTCTCAAATGCGGTGCCTACGGTTATAGCGTTGAAAGAGTTGCAAACATAATTTTAGGCCTTCCTGTCGGAGATGAAACAGATACTCTACCGAAAAGACTCACCGACGAAGAACAGGTTCCCGGCGACAAAAAGACAAAGGTACCTCTTCATAAAATGAAAAAAAGTTATTATATAATCCGAGGTTGGAAAAACGGCGCACCTACACCAAAAACGATAAAAAGATTGGGGATCAAACTTCCCGAATGCGCAAAGGAGGTATATCCTTATGGTAAAGGTTAAAATATTCGGCGTTATACGCACAACAACAGGGTTCAGTTATCTTGACGTTGATGCAAAAACGGTAAAGGATGTTTTCAGCGATATTTCAAGAAAAATGGAAAAAGGTTATTATGAAGACCTTCAGAAAATCGAAGAAATGAAAAATGATCCCAATGCAAAATATATCAAACCCCGAAACGCCGCACTTGAGCCGCATAAGACCTTAGAGTTCGGTGATGCCGTTGTTTATGTAAATGGTGAAAGATGTATGAGAAAAGGAAAAAAACTCGCTGACGGTGATGAAGTATGGCTTCTTTCACCTGCAGCAGGCGGATAAAACGTTTATTTAGTCACAATAAAACAATAATCAAAACCAGCGGTTTATTCATTCAACCGTTGGTTTTGATTATTGTTACGCTATGCTCATCACATTTATTTTCTTTAAATATGGTACGAATTTGATTGGTTTCATTTTCATTGAAAGCAATAACACTACCCGGAGATTTGCTCTATATACGCCACCTTATCAGGTCCCACCGTAAACTGCTTGATACACTATCCTTACAAATTATCTTTTTCTTTGTCAAACCTTGTCCAAAAATCCTTGCCCCAATTGTGTTCTTGTTCATTCCAATTGTCACGGTGAATGAAGGCAGGGGACGGTTCTCTGTCTTTTTAATTATCAAATGCAATGCTTAAACCAACATATCCTCCTACAACAAAAGCAGCCAAAGCCTCTATTCCAAATGCAACAACATATCGTCCTGTCGAATCACAAAAATTCACCGGATTATTCTCACAATACGCAAAGGCATTATAAGAATTCACAGTACCCGTTGCACGAAAGTGTTACAGCCTCCTTAATGTATTATTTGTTTTTTAACCGAAAATTTTTCTGAAAAGCAACGCTATTTTATGGAAAAACTGAATGAGCTTACCTATGCCGCCACTGTGTATCTTTCCGCAATACTCACACTCATCATCAGTTGAGTTTTCGGGTTGAACAGTTGGTTCTTCCGGCTCATCAACACCATAGCGTTCGTTAAGATAGTTGATTCTTTCAATAAGCCATTGCTTCAAATAATCAACTTCGTCCTCATGAGTATCAGCATATATATGACCTGAGCCGAATACTGATGCACAACCTAAAATTGCATCCCATTTTACAAAGTTGTTTTCAGCCGATGTTACGAATGCCGTGTCGCTCATATATTCCGAAATCATAGACGGAATTTCGGAAAAAATATATTTGATTTCATCGTTGTATGCATCAATGGCAAAGGTTTCAAACTGCTCGTGAGAAAAAAGCTTTTTAAACCAGTCAACAGATGTGCTGCCCATATAGTCTACAATATTCAGTGTGTAATCTACCTGAGTATTGCCGCCGAGATTTTCGCTTATGTAGCTTCCCATAGCACCATAAATAAACATTTTTGATATCTGACTTATGCCGTTTGTTGTATAATTATAATCCGCTTATGAATATTTGTCAACACGGACACAAAGTTATACGACAAAACCCTTGTTCAATACAGAAATGAACAAGGGTTTTCGCTGTCCTGTGTGCAAGGAACACTTAATGAGGTGAGACTTGTGCAACCATAAAATGCCCAAGTACCTGCACTTGTTACGCTTTAGGATATCAAATATATATTTTAAAAGCGTTTGCTTTCGTTTTACAGAATAAAATAGTCAAACATAAAGTCTGCACTTTCACCGGCAATTCTCAGTGAAACGGTACCGTCGGGATTTTCAAGAGTGTAGCTTTGTACAAGCTCGTTAAGTGTGAATTCGTGCACAATTTCATCGTTATGCACAAGCACTAATTTGAAATTTCCCGAATTAACCTGTGCGTGATTTACCGTTATGTCAAATCGGTTGGCTTTGATATTTGTCCTGTAAATCTCGGCAACACCGGTAAACTTGTCTGAATAATGCGTTGTGGTGTTTGTGATGTTGTCTGTTGATTCGCTGTAATTCAAAGCACCTATATCCATATTTATGATATTGCTGTCTGTAATTTGCTGCAGCGAATAATTGTCAGCACCGTTTGTGTCCTCTATATGTTCCACATCTGATGAAAACATCCATATACCGCAAACTGCAACAAATATCACAACCAAAACAGGAACAAGTATTTTTTTAAGTTTATCCATATTCTTCACCGCTTTCTTTTTCAGCACCGCCGAGGATTTTAATGTCCCCGGCGGTAAGGTTATTTATTCAGTTGCATCTGAATTTAAATCTTAATAGTGAGCTGAACCGCATTCACATACGGGATTCATCTTAAACAGCTTCCAGAAGAACTTTACTATCTTCCAGATGAAGCCTACAAAGCCTGACTTGTGGCAAAGGTGGTCACAGTCTGTGTCTGTGGGTTCGTCGGGAGTTTCGGGTTCGTCGGGTGTTTCGGGTTCATCGGGAGTTTCGGGTTCAACGGATTCTGCAAGCACTTCATCACAGTCGTCACAGATGTTATCGCCGTCTGCGTCAGCGTGGCTGAGAGCAGGAACTGTAATAGTTTCTCTGTCAAGTTCTTCATCGCAATTTCCGCAGTAAACAACGCTGT
>CAYUVR010000049.1:0-13296 GCA_964448225.1 uncultured Faecalibacterium sp.
CACACATTCTTACAAAGAAGAACACAAAGCGTAAGAGAGGTCTTCGCACAACAGTTGTTGCTGACAAGACAAACGAGAAGCAGATTAAGCGTCTTATTCCTTACAAATAATTCAAAAACACAACTTTCAAACTTAATATTATCATAACGGAGGTACTTAATCATGGCTCGTATTAAAGGCGCAATGATGACTCGTAAGAGAAGAAATAAAGTATTAAAGCTCGCAAAGGGTTACTATGGCTCAAAGCACAGCCTCTTCAAGACAGCTAAACAGGCTGTTATGAAGTCAGGTAATTATGCATACATCGGCAGAAAGCAGAAGAAGAGAGATTTCCGCCGCCTTTGGATCACAAGAATTTCAGCAGCTTGCAAGGCAAACGGAATGAACTATTCAACATTCATGAACGGCCTTAAGAAAGCAGACATCACTCTTAACAGAAAGATGCTTTCAGAAATTGCAATCGCTGATCCCGCAGCTTTCACAGCACTTGTTGAAAAAGCAAAGGCAGCTCTTTAATCTGAAGTAAATTACGTCCGAGATTTTTTCTCGGGCGTATTTGTGTTTTTATCAATAGGTTTAGGTTATAGGATTTAGGGGTCAGAATATTCTTTCTGACTGCTAAATCTTGTATCCTATGTGGTTTATAAACTTAAAAGGGAGGGAAAGTTTTGCTCAGAATTGACAGCGTTTCCAACGATAAAATCAAGCTTGCAACCAAAATCGCTTCATCGTCCAAACACAGAAAAAAAGAAGGGCTGTTCTTTCTTGAGGGCCTTCGCCTTTGCCGTGATGCGGCTTTGACGGGCTCTGAAATTGAATATGCTTTTTTCACTTTTGAGGCTGCAGAAAAACATTCTGCAGATGTTGATTATATATCTTCAAAGGCAAAGGCTTTTTTTGAAATCGGTGATTCTGTTGCTTCAAAGCTTGCTCAGACCGAAACAAGTCAGGGCTTTTTCTGCCTTTGCAGAATTGCGGAAAACAGCAGCGAAGTCAATCCTTGCGGCAAATATATCGCTCTTGAAAACATACAGGATCCATCCAATCTCGGTGCAATTACAAGGACTGCCGAGGCATTAGGTATAGACGGCGCAATACTTTCGGGCTGCTGTGACAGATACAGTCCAAAAAGTCAGCGTGCCGCAATGGGTTCACTTTTAAGGCTCAATATAATTGAATGTGATAATCTTATCGAAATGCTGGAAAGCCTTAAAGCTAATGGTATGAAACTTTATGCCACCACTCCCGATGAAGATGTAAAAAAAATTACGGAATGTGATATGACGGACGGCGTTGTTGCTGTTATCGGTAACGAGGGAAACGGCGTTACGGACGAAGTGTTCTCCCTTTGCGAAAAGATGACAATTCCAATGCCGGGCAGGGCAGAATCTCTTAATGCCTCAATGGCGGCGGCAATCACTATGTGGGAAATGATGAGGTAAAAATGGATAATACTCTTTATTGGCTCTGGCTGCAAAGCAGAGTCGGCACAGGCTTTGAAATAAGCGGAATAATCGACCATTTCGGCTCGGTAAAAGCTGTATTTGACTCAGATGAAAATGAACTCAGAGCTTGTCCTTGTTTAACTCACAGAAACGCTGTGAAAACAAAACTTCTCAACAAAAATTTTTCAGAATGTGAAGAAATCATTTCCACTTGTAAAAAATATAAAATACATATTCTCACTCCAGACGGTGAATTTTATCCCAAACAGCTTCTCAGCATCAAGAACTATCCGGCGGTACTTTTTGTCAGGGGTGATGTTACCGTACTTAAAAAGGAACCGGCTTTCAGTGTTATCGGCTCACGCAGTCCTTCAAAATACGGTGAAGAGGCGGCAACGGAAATCGTTTCCGGTCTTGTCAGAGAAGCGGATGCACTCATCGTCAGCGGCGGAGCTCTCGGCATTGACAGCGTGGCACACAGAACTGCACTTAATGCCGGTGGCAAAACCGTTCTGGTTATGGGGTGCGGTCACGGCACAAATTATCTGAGCGAAAACAGTGAACTCAGAAAGTCTGTTTTTCAAAACGGCGCACTTGTGACTGAGTATCCGCCGTATGCACAGGTGACTGCAAAAACCTTTCCGGAAAGAAACCGTATCGTGTCTGCCTTGTCAAAAGCTGTTGTGATTATTGAAGCGGCAAGCAGAAGCGGCACTTTCAGCACCGCAAGACATGCCGCAAGGCAGGGCAGGGAGTTGTTTGTTCTGCCGGGTGATATCGTCAGCGGAAATTTTGACGGTTCAAACCGGCTTCTGAGCGAAGGCGCAAAGCCTGTTTTCTCCTGTACGGATATTCTGTCTTACTATTATCCGAATAAATACCAAAGAATTCAGGTCCTTCAAAAGGACGGAAATCCTTTTCCTAAAATTGATGAGGAGTCTGATTTCGGCAAAAAAGCGAGAAGGAAAAATAAAAAAGAGACGGATTTTACACAAACAGAAGAAAAAAGGGAAGAAATAAAAGAAAATATTAAAAAAATTGCGCCGGAAAGTATTTCTAAAAATGCGGAAATAGTGTATAATATAATGTCCGACGGCGCAACATCGCTTGATGAAATTGCAAGGGCTTCGGCTCTTGAAACCGGAAAGGTGCTGGCTTCTCTCACGGAGCTTGAACTTGAAGGTATTATCTCGACCGACGGGCCGAATAAGTTTAAAATCATCTAACTGAAAATTTATGACGAAAAGGTGAAAAAATAAATGTCAAATCTTATAATCGTGGAGTCACCCTCCAAAGCGAAAACTCTCAAAAATTATCTTGGCAACGGTTACAGCATTGTAGCCTCCAAGGGTCATATAAGAGACTTGCCTGCGGCAAGACTCAGCGTTGATGTTAAAAATGACTTCGCACCGAAGTATAACATAGTAAAGGGAAAGGAAAAGCTCGTCAAGGAGCTGAAGGCAGCTGTTGCCGACAGTGACGAGGTTTATCTTGCAACTGACCCTGACCGTGAGGGAGAAGCAATTTCATGGCATCTTGCAGAAATTCTCAGTCTTGACCTGAACAAGCTTAACCGTGTTACCTTCAATGAAATCACAAAAACAGGTGTCAGGAACGGTATGGAAAACCCGAGAAAGGTTGACCTTGACCTTGTCAATGCTCAACAAGCAAGGCGTATTCTTGACAGACTTGTGGGCTATAAGCTCAGCCCCTTTGTGTCACAGAAGATAAGACGTGGACTTTCTGCGGGACGTGTGCAGAGCGTTGCCGTGAGAATGATTGTTGACAGAGAAAACGAAATCCGTGCCTTCAATCCTGAGGAATACTGGACAATCGAAGGCAAGTTCGCTTTTTCAAGAAAGGTGTTTACCGCTGAGTTCTACGGCGATGAAAGCGGCAAGATTGAACTTAAGAACGAAGAAGAAACCAACGCAATTCTTTCACGTCTTGAAGGCGCATCATATTACATCAGCTCACTGAAAAACGGCACAAGAAAGAAAAATCCCGCACCTCCGTTCATCACTTCAACCCTTCAGCAGGAAGCTTCAAGAAAATTAGGCTTCAGAGCCGAAAGAACAATGAAAATTGCGCAGGAGCTTTATGAAGGTGTCAGCGTTGAAGGTTACGGCTCAATCGGTCTTATCACCTATATGAGAACCGACTCACTTCGTGTTTCGGAGGAAGCAAGACAGGCAACAGTCGAATTTATATCCGATACCTACGGAAGTAAATATCTTCCCGAAAAGCCCAGATATTATAAATCAAGAAGCAACGCTCAGGACGGACACGAAGCTATCAGACCTTCAACTGTTTCACTCACTCCCGACAGAGTCAAGAGCAGTCTCACTTCAGAGCAGTATAAGCTTTATACACTTATCTGGAACCGCTTTGTGGCTTCGATGATGGCTTCCTGTGTTCAGAACACTTCCAAGCTTGAAATCAGAAGCGCCGTATCAGGCGAGCCTGAAGAAAAGTATTGCCTTTTCACAGCAAGCGGATATTCCGTGAAGTTTGACGGTTTTACCGTTCTTTACAATATCGAAGACGGCGATGAAAAATCAAAGCTTCCCGACGGACTCGTAAACGGCGAGGCACTCAAAAATAAAGAGCTCAACAAAATTCAGCACTTCACTCAGCCTCCCGCAAGATACACTGAGGAATCACTTATCAAAACCTTGGAAGAAAACGGTGTCGGAAGACCGAGTACCTATGCCACAATCATTTCAACGATTGTTAAGCGTGAATATGTCGAAAGAAAATCAAAGCAGCTTATTCCCACAGAGCTTGGCGAAGCCATTGTGAATCTTCTCAAGGAAAAATTCAAAAATATCGTAAATGTCAAGTTCACCGCACAAATGGAATCAAACCTTGACCTTGTGGGTGAAGGAGAGCTTGATTACATCAAGATGCTTCACGATTTCTATGATGATTTTGAAGTTAATCTTCAAAAGGTAAAAAAAGAAATGGAAGGCGTAAAAATTCAGCTTCAGGAGGATATTACCGATATTCCCTGCGAAAAGTGCGGCAGAATGATGGTTGTCAAAACAGGACGCTTCGGCAAGTTCCTTGCCTGTCCCGGCTATCCGGAATGTAAAACGACAAAGCCTTATGTTGTTGAAACAGGAGCAACCTGTCCCGTATGCGGCGGCAAGGTTATTTCCAAAAAATCCAAGAGGGGATACACCTTCTTCGGCTGCGACAACTGGCCGGAATGTAACTTTATGACTTGGGACAAGCCTACTGAAGAAAAATGTCCCAATTGCGGCAAATCCCTTTTCAAGGGTAAGGGCGGAGTTCTTTCCTGCCTCAATGAGGGTTGCGGTTATAAGGCAAAGGCAAAAAAGAAAAAGGCAAAAGAAGAATAAGCGGTTTTAAATTACAAAAAAGAGGTGAAAAAATGAATGAGCAGGTTATTGTTGTCGGCGGCGGTCTTGCAGGTGTTGAAGTGGCCTGGCAACTTGCAAACAGGGGCATCAGAGTAAAGCTTTTTGAAATGAAGCCGAAGAAGTATTCGCCTGCCCATCATCTTCCCTTACTTGCAGAGCTTGTCTGCTCAAATTCTCTGAAAGCCAAAAGGCTCGAATCTGCCGCAGGACTTCTGAAAGAAGAAATGCGCCGTTTAGGCTCAGTGTGTATGGAGTGTGCCGATATGTGCGAAGTGCCTGCCGGCGGCGCTCTTGCCGTTGACAGATACGAGTTCGCCCGTCTTATTACAGAGAAAATCCAAAACCACCCCAATGTTGAAATTATAAATGAAGAGGTCACAAAGATGCCCGACGGCAATGTAATTATTGCTGCAGGGCCGTTGGCTTCTGAAGCTGTCAGTGAGGATATTGCCCGTTTGTGCGGCGAGGGACTTCATTTCTTTGATGCGGCAGCGCCAATTGTTACTTTGGAAAGTATTGATAAAGAAAAATCCTTCACGGCTTCAAGGTACGAAAGAGGCGGTGAGGATGACTATATCAATTGTCCGATGAATAAAGAGGAGTATGAGACTTTTTATGAAGAGCTGATAAATGCTGAGGGTGCATCGCTTCATACCTTTGACAAGAGAAAGGATTTTTATGAAGGCTGTATGCCAATTGAGGTCTTGGCTTCCAGAGGCAAGGATACAATGCGCTTTGGCCCGATGAAGCCTGTGGGACTCATAGACCCTCGTACAGGCCACAGACCCTGGGCAGTTTTGCAGCTCAGAAAAGAAAACAGCAAAGGTACTCTTTATAACCTTGTCGGTTTTCAGACAAATCTCAAATTTCCTGAGCAGAAGAGAGTTTTCTCCATGATACCTGCTCTTCACAATGCGGATTTTGTCCGCTACGGTGTTATGCACAGAAATACCTTTATCGATTCTCCCCGACTTCTGAACGGAGATTTCAGCTTCAAAGAAAGACCAAATCTTTTCTTTGCGGGACAGATTACAGGCGTTGAAGGGTATATGGAATCGGCATCGTCGGGCATAATGGCAGGGCTTAATATGGCAAGACGCCTGGAAGGGAAGGAAACAATCATCTTCCCCGAAACAACAATGATAGGCGCTCTTTCAAGATATATCAGTGATGAAAGTGTATCGAATTTTCAGCCTATGGGAGCAAATTTCGGTGTACTTCCGCCGATTGAGCCGAAAATCAGAGATAAAAAAGAACGGTATGCAGCCCTTGCCCAAAGAGGAATAAAGGATTTAGAGAATCATTTGAAAGGATGTGAAGAAGAATGAATATCAGTGATTTTGAAAAGAAGATAGGCTATGAATTCAAGAATAAGACACTTCTCGAATCAGCCCTTACCCATTCTTCTTATGCAAACGAAAAAAAACTTGCAAGAGACTATAATGAGCGACTTGAGTTCTTGGGTGACTCAGTTCTAGGTGTTATTGCTGCCGAATATTTTTATCACAATGTAAAGCATCTGCCCGAAGGTGAAATGACCAAAAGAAGAGCAGCCTGTGTGTGTGAAAAGTCACTTTACAGTTTTGCCAAGGAGATTGATTTAGGCAAATACATTTTCCTTGGCAAAGGTGAAGAAAACACAGGCGGAAGAGACAGAGTGTCAATTCTTGCTGATGCATTTGAGGCGGTTATTGCGGCAATGTATCTTGACGGCGGACTTGATGAAGTCAGAAACTTCGTCCTTGATTTTGTGAAAAAAGCAGCCAATCAGCAAATGCAGTTCCGTGACTACAAAACTGAGCTTCAGGAAATTATACAAAAAAATCCCGATGAGCATCTTTCTTATTCCCTTGTGGGTGAAAGCGGCCCGGACCACGATAAACGTTTTGAGGTTGAAGTTAACCTCAACAGCAATGTTATCGGCTGCGGAATCGGCAAAAGTAAAAAGCTCGCAGAGCAGGAAGCTGCACGTCAGGCGCTTGAGCTTATGGGTATCAGACATTGAAGCATATCAATGTAGCGCTGTTTGTGCCTGATATGGGTTGTCCCCACCGTTGCAGCTTTTGCAATCAAAAAACAATTTCAGGCAAAACATATGTTCCGACGGCAGAAGACATTGAAAAAGCAGTTGAAACGGCTTTGAACACGGCCGATTGTAATGAAGGTGAAATCGCATTTTTCGGTGGCAGCTTCACTGCAATCGACAGAGAATATATGCTTGAGCTTCTCGGAAAAGCCAAACAATATGTCGATAAAGGGCTTTTCAAGGGTATCAGAATTTCCACCCGCCCTGACTGTATAAGTGACGAGATTCTCGACATACTCGCATTTTACGGTGTGACTTCAATTGAACTGGGTTGTCAGAGTATGAACGACAGAGTACTTTGTCTCAACAACAGAGGACACAGCACTGAAGATGTTGTGAACGCCGCAGAAAAAATCAAGAAATACGGTTTTGAATTCGGTGTGCAGATGATGACGGGACTTTTCGGTGACAATGATGAGGGCGCAATAGAAACCGCCCAAAAGCTCATTGCCCTTTCACCGGATACAGTGAGAATTTATCCCACGGTTGTTCTTGAAAATACACAGCTTGCTGCGCTTTACGAAAAAGGTGAGTATCAACCTCAAAGCTTTGACGAGGCATCAGAGCTTTGTGCAAAACTTCTTCTTATGTTTCACAAAGCCGGCGTCAGGGTTATCCGCTTGGGACTTCACTCCGGCGGAAACGTCGAGGAAGGCTATGTTGCCGGTGTTTATCATCCGGCTTTTCGTGAAATCTGTGAGGGTAAAATTTATCTGAAACTTGTTTTGGACGAAATTGAAAAGAAAAAAATCGAATCCGATGCAATCGAAATTTCTGTCGGCAGAAAGTATGTCTCACAGCTGACAGGACAAAAGAAATGTAACCTTAAAATTCTCAATGAAATGGGCTATAGGGTTAGAATAGTACAAGAAGAAACAGAAGAAAAATATAAAGTAAGTGTGCGAGGTTAAAATTTATGACATTAACAGCACTTGAAATGCAAGGCTTCAAATCCTTTCCGGAAAAGACTGCTCTTTCCTTCGGTAAAGGTATAACGGCTGTTGTGGGTCCCAACGGAAGCGGAAAAAGTAACATTTCCGACGCCGTAAGGTGGGTGCTCGGCGAACAGTCAAGCAAGTCTCTGCGTGGCTCAAAAATGGAAGACGTAATTTTCGACGGAACAAAGCTTAGAAAGGCTCACGGCTTTGCTCAGGTCACTTTGCGCCTTGACAACAAGGACAGGGCACTCAAAGGCTATGACACCGATGAGGTTTCCGTCACAAGAAGATATTATCGCTCAGGCGAAAGTGAATACAAAATCAACGGTGCTACCGTAAGACTCAAGGATGTTCACGAGCTGTTTATGGATACAGGTCTCGGACGTGACGGTTACTCTATGGTCAGCCAGGGCAAAATTGCCGATATGGTCAGCGGTAAGGGTAGGGAGTGCCGTGAAATGCTTGAAGAAGCGGCAGGCATTTCTTCCTATAGATATAAAAGGAACGATTCACTCAAAAAGCTTTCGCAGGCGGAGGAAAACCTTGTCCGTTTGAGAGATATTCTCACAGAGCTTGAGTCCCGTATCGGTCCTTTGAAGCATCAGAGTGAAAAGGCTGAAAAGTTTATTGTTCTTGCCGAAGAGAAAAAGAACATTGAAATCGGTCTCTGGCTTTATAATATCGACAAATTGAAGCAGGATTTAAGCTCACAGCAGGATAAAATTGCCATTGCGCAGGGGCAATACGACTCAGCCGAAAAAGAACTTTCTGAAATTGAAGAAATGATTGAAAAGTGTATTTCCGATACACAGAATATCAACATCAGAATTGACGAAATCAGAAGCGGCATTTCCGCACTTGAAGAAAAAGCTGCCTCCTCAATGAGTGAACAGGCAGTTCTGAAAAATTCAATTGAACATAACAACGAAACAATCGACAGAATAGGTAAGGACAGAAGCGACTCTGAAAGCAGTCAGAAACAGCTTTTGAAAGAAATCGAAACGGAAGAAAAGCTGATTTCACAAATCAGACGAATCCGTGATGAAAAGAACGAAGAGCTTGAGAAGACAAAAGAAAATCTCCAAAAAATGCAGCTGGAGGGCGGTAATCTCGACGAGGAAAGCACCGAGCTTTCAAAAAATATCGCTCTTCTCACAACTGAACTTTCTGACGCAAGAGTTGTTTATTCGACCCTTCTTTCCTCTGTCAGCGAAATTAAGTCAAGAATTGAAACAATTGAAAATCTTGTCGTCGGTAAACAGGAGACCGTTGACGAATTGGCTTTTGAAAACGGTAAAATCGAAAAAGAAAAGCAAAAATGCGAAAAAGAAATTGCCGAATGTGTGAATGCCGTCAGCGGTTATACCCTTCGCCTTAACGGCAAAAACGAAAAAGCCGACAAACTGAAAAAAGAACTTGACGATATGACTTTTGAAGCTCAGCGCACCTCATCAAAGGTGAAGATGCTTCAGGAACTTGAAAAGAATATGGAAGGCTATTCCGGTGCTGTTAAAAAGGTAATCAAGGAAAGCCGGAAAGGCGCACTCAAGGGTATTCACGGCACAATTTCACAGCTTATTACCGTTAAGAGTGAATATGCTGTTGCAATTGAAACAGCTTTGGGCAACGCTATTCAGAACATTGTTACAGAGACGGAAAACGACGCAAAAAATGCAATCAATTTCCTTAAAAATGCCAATGCAGGCCGTGCCACTTTCCAGCCTGTCTCCGCAATTAAAGGCAAAGCACTTGAAGAAAAAGGCCTTGAAGACTGCTACGGTTATATCGACACAGCCGTCAATCTTCTCACTTATAAAGATATTTACGGTGAAATCATTTCTTCACTTTTAGGTAAGGTTGCCGTTTGTGAAGATTTGACTTCAGCTATTGCAATTGCAAAAAAATATGAGCACCGCTTCAAAATTGTCACTCTTGACGGTCAGGTCATCAATGCGGGCGGCTCAATGACAGGTGGCTCACAGGCTCAGTCAGCAGGTATTCTTTCAAGAGGAACTGAAATTGAACGTCTCAAAGAAAAAGACAAGAAGCTGACTGCCGAGCTTACTGAAAAGCAGGTCTCATACGATAAACTCTGTGATGAAATAAGATACGTTTCGTTGGAACTCGAAAATGAAAAGGCGGAGCTTTCAAATCTTCAGGAAGAAAAAATCCGTCTTGTGGGTGAATTTAATCTTGTTTCTCAGCAGCTTCTGGCGGCGAAGAAAGATCTGGACGAACTCGCAAACGAGAAAAACGGTGCAGACGAAAGAATTTCTGCAATTGAAAAGACTGCAAACGAAAAGAAAGACCTGACAGAAAAGCTGACAGAAGAAATCAGACAAAGCGAACAAAGATTGCACTCTCTTTCCGGCAGAAAGACAGAGCTTTCACAGAAAAGGGAAGAAATCACTTCCGAAATTGCAAAACTTAACCTTGATGTTCACGGCGCAGACAGAGACCTTGCCGCAAGACAGCAGGCAATGGGACTTCTGAAAGCACGTCTTGTAAGTCAGGAAGACAGAGACAAGGAGCTTGACAAGGAAATTGAGCTTATCAGAGAGAAAAACAGAGAAATTGAAGAAGAAATCCAAAAGCTTATGTCTCTTTCCCGGAATATCCATCTTGAAACAGAAAAAGCAAAAACAGAGATTGTCACACTTCAGAAGAGAAGAAGTGAGGTCGAAGAAAACTCTCAGTCACTCCGCACCAAGGAAAGAGCCAAGTCTGCTGAAAGAGAACAGATAGGCGGCGAAAAGGCAAGGCTTGAAGAACGTAAGGAAACAATGCTCAGGGAGTATGACGACACAATCAACAAGCTCTATGACGAATATCAGCTCACAAAGCGTGAAGCGGAAGCAATCGGCGAAAAACCGGAAGACCCCAAAGGCGCACAAAGAAGACTTCACGAGCTGAAAAATTCAATCAGGCATCTCGGTTCTGTCAACCTTGGTGCAATTGAGGAATACAAGGAAGTCAAAGAGCGTTACGAATTTATGTCGGGACAGGTTGAGGATGTTGAAAAAAGCAAGAAGGAGCTTATCCGTCTTATAGAAGAACTGACGCACAAAATGAGTCATCAGTTCCGTGAGCAGTTTGTCAAAATCAACGAGAACTTCAACGAAACCTTCCGTGAGCTTTTCGGCGGCGGTAAGGCAGAGCTTATTTTGGAAAATCCCACCGATGTGCTTGAAAGCAATATTGATATTAAGCTTCAGCCCCCCGGAAAGATGGTCAAGCGTCTTGATTCGCTTTCGGGCGGTGAAAAAGGACTTTCGGCAATTGCACTTCTTTTCGCAATTATGAAGGTCAATCCGGCACCTTTCTGTATCTTTGACGAGGTTGAAGCCGCACTTGACGATGTCAATGTTACAAGATACGCTCAGTATGTCAGAAGGATGACAGAAAACACCCAATTTATTCTCATCACTCACAGAAGGGGCACTATGGAAGAAGCTGATATGCTCTACGGTATCACAATGCAGGAGCAGGGAGTTTCAAAGCTTCTTGAACTCAAAACAGCTGAACTCGCAAAGAAATTGGGTATAACACAATAAAAAGATACTCTATCCTAAGGAGGAAAAATAATGGGTATATTCAAAAAACTTGGTTTCGGACTCAAGAAAACCCGTGAGGGTATGACAGGCAGAATCGAGGATGTTCTCGGTGCTTATGAAGAAATCACAGACGATTTATACGATGACCTTGAAGAAGCTCTCATTATGGGCGATGTAGGTATGAAAACTGCCACCGATATTGTTGCGGAACTCAGAAAGCGGGTTAACCATAACGAAGTACGCAACCCGAAACACGCAAAAATGATTATTTCAGACATCATCGCTGATATGATTGACGGCGGTGAGGATATGGGACTTATCACAATTCCCTCAATCATTCTTGTCATCGGTGTTAACGGTGTGGGCAAAACCACCACTATCGGAAAGCTTGCCGCAATGTATAAGAATGAGGGAAAAAAGGTTATCCTCGGTGCGGCTGATACGTTCCGAGCTGCTGCAATTGAACAGCTTGAAATCTGGGCTGACAGAGCAGGTGTTGACATTGTCAAGCATAAAGAAGGCGCAGACCCTGCCGCAGTAGTTTATGACACAATTGCTGCAGGTCTCTCACGTGACTGTGACATCATTATCTGTGACACAGCAGGCAGACTTCACAACAAAAAGAATCTTATGGACGAGCTCGGCAAGATTTACAGAGTTGTTGAAAAAGAGCTTCCTTATGCTGACCGTGAAATTCTGCTTGTGCTTGATGCCACAACAGGACAGAATGCAGTCAATCAGGCAAAGGAATTTATGAATGTTGCAGAGCTTACGGGCATCGCTCTGACAAAGCTTGACGGCACGGCAAGAGGCGGTGTTGTTCTCACAATCAAGAACGAACTGAAACTTCCCGTCAAGTTTATCGGTGTAGGTGAACAGATTGATGACCTTCAGCCCTTTAAGCCTAAAGTTTTCGCAAAGGCTTTGTTTGAAGACACATCAATCACTCACGCAGACGAGGACTGATTGAAATGAAGATTATTATTGCAACACACAATAAACATAAACTCAAAGAAATGGAACGTATCCTTTCGCCGATGGGTTATGAGGTTGTGACAGATACAATGCTCGGCATTGAACTGACCGATGTGGAGGAAAACGGCGAGACTTTTCTCGATAATGCAAGAATAAAAGCTCAGGCAGGCTGCAAAGAAAGCGGACTTCCCTGCATTGCAGATGACAGCGGTCTTTGTGTTGATGCTCTTGGTGGCGAGCCCGGTGTATATTCTGCAAGATATTCTGGCGCACACGGTGACGATGAAGCCAACAACAAAAAGCTTCTGGAAAATCTCAAGGACATACCCGACGAAAAAAGAACAGCTCGCTTTGAGTGTGCGATTTGTGTCAGCTTCCCCGACGGCAGAGAAATCACCGCAAGAGGTACTTGCGAGGGTGAAATCGGCTATGAAAAAAGAGGAGACAACGGATTCGGCTATGACCCGCTGTTTATGGTCGGCGACAAGAGCTTCGCAGAGCTTTCTGCACAAGAAAAAGACGCAATCAGCCACAGAGGCAATGCGCTGAAATCACTCAAAGAAAAATTATAAATTGCTTCATACTGAGGCACACACATAAAAATTACAACAACTACTTTTAAGGAGCATATAAATGACAGGTAAAGAAAGAGCACAGTATAGGGCAAAAGCAAATCACCTGGAACCACTTTTTCAGGTGGGTAAAGGCGGAATGAGCGATGCTCTCATTAAGCAGACCGACGATGCACTCAGAGCAAGAGAGCTTATTAAAGTCAAGGTTCTGCTTGAATCTTCACCCATCACACCAAGAGAAACCGCGGACGAGCTTGCCAAGGCAACAGGTGCTGAGGTTATTCAGGTTATCGGCGGCGTAATTGTTCTTTACAGAGAAAGCCCCGAACTTCGTGAAAAG
>CAYUVR010000050.1:0-13226 GCA_964448225.1 uncultured Faecalibacterium sp.
GGTTTCTCAGTGGCTTTATTTTTTTATTTTGGGGCTGTCTTAGTGCAACAGCCCCATTTTTTACCATTATTTTTTGCCTTGCAGAACTCTTCGTAATTTTTCATAAAGTCTGCGAAGCTTAAGGACAAATCTGATTGATTTGCTTTCCGGGCGCAAAGCTTTTAGCTTATCAGTCAGCTCTTTATTTGCAGTTTTCACTTCCTTAATCTCATCTTTAAGCTCGGAATTTTTATCAGCAAGCTTTGCGTTTTTCTTCAGCAAAGCTTCGTTCTCTTTATTCAAGGCTTTAATCTGTTTTTTCAAAGCAATAATATCACCAAAATCTGTCCAATATTCCTTGTAGTAACTTTCAAGCGAAGTTTTCATTGCCTGGTTCTTCCAGCGTAAAAACTCCTCTTCGGTATATGTTGTTCTGACAAGCTCACTTGCTTTTCCGGTTTCAGCTTTTGTCTGTTCTATGAAGGCAGAGATTGTTTTTTGCAGTTCTTCACGGACAGGCTTATAAGTGTCTGGATTTGGTCTCGGATTCAAAATGTAATCATCGAATTCGCCGGCAATAACCTGCTCGTTATATGCGTTGTTGAACCAGTCACGGTACGGTTTAAAACGTACGGATTTGTAACTGTGACGCACAAGAAGAATAGGTGTCTCGAGCGCAAGACAAGGCAAAGCACAATGAAGTCTGAAAGCTACAACACACTTGGCATTCTGATAAATTTCAAGGTACTTGATAACTTCATCACGGCGTTCCTCCCAAGGAATATTTGTTGACGGCTCAGGTCGTGTGGGACGAAGAACAACAACGTCAATATCCGTACCTTCAAGAAGCTTTCTGATGTGTTTCTCAACCTTCTTGTCAACATCAACAAGGCATACATATTCTCTTTCAGGCTTTGGAATGTCACGTCTCGGAAGTGTGAGAGTAACACAACCCGAAAAATAGTTCTTAATACCGTATTTTTCGAGAACTTTCATTGTGTAATAGTCACGACAACCGATAGGTTCAAAGCTTTTGAGATAGTCTCTGCCGGGGCCGTCCTGAATATACTCAAACTTTGCCGGCATACCTCTGGTGGGTCTGCCACGCTGAATGTCATTATAGTGAAGGCCGATCCAAAGAGGATAAATATATTTTGAAGGAGGCCAGTTCCACTTTTTCCACATATACCACGCACTCATAATTGTTGCAACGGGCTCATCATCTTCAGAAGTGAAGCTTTCCATATCTTCAATATCAACCATATAGTCAATCTGCGGCAACCAAAGGCTTTCCGCATAAGACTGAACATCGTCACCGATATTTTTAGTTGTTTTTCTCCACAAAACACCGTATTTCATTTTGATATCTCCTTAATTTTTCAGCTATTTATCGGTCCTTATATAATAGACTTTAAAACTAAAATTCACCTAAGATTATAACAATTGATTGCCTGATTGTCAACCTGACACACAAGATGATATGTTATTTTCTTTTTTGAATGTATACAAAAGGTATTTTTTGCAAAATGACAAAACAAGCGCCGCAAATCACAATATACGCAACTGAAGCAAGCACAAAATTCAAGGTTGCAGTCAGATCAAAAAATTTATCCGCAACGAAAAAGTAGGGTGCAAAAACGCAGGATGCAATGCAAAGAATTTTTCCGAATATTATAAATGCATTATCCTCCCCTGTAGGTCTGCCGAGAAGATAAGGACAGCATTTTTCGCAGAATTTGACGACGGGGATAAGAAGCAGAAAGATGCCCGCACAAAGAATTATAACAAAAGGTAAGCTTCCTTTCCATTCTGAAAACCATCTTTCAAACAAAGTGATGAAAAGCTTGTGCATACCCATATAAAACAAGGTGTTCTTGCCGGCTGTTATAAGTACAGACACCTTCGGCAGTTTCATAACAACCAAAGCAATGGCAATGCTTGTAAAAATTGAACACACAATTGCAACGGTAAAGGATTTTCCGTATTCGTTACCCGCCATACTGAGTCTGCCGTTGCACTTCCAGTACACTATGCCAATTATAAACAAAGCAGTGCACATAATGCCGTATTTTATTAAGCTCAAACTCTCCAATTTATCTTTATACTTGAGATATAAATCCATAAGCAGTCTTCCGATAAAAATCAGAAGAACAGCCGCGGGGACAACATTTATGCGCCAGACCATATCCTTGTTCTCGAGAAGAATACTAATTGTTGAAAACAATATGCAAACAACTGACAGCTTAACATAATTCATTTTTGTCATACGGATAAAAAACCACAGACAAAGCTGGGCAAAAAACAGCACTATTACGAAATACATTGCCCTTGACGGATAAGGTAAGATCAGACCGTTAGCAACAAAAATTCCCTTGATATTGCCTGCTACGGGAACTGCTTTTCCGTTTGTTACTGCGTTGATAACACATATTGCGAGAAGGCAGATAAACTGTATCCAGAAATACGGGATAATCATTCTCCGGAACAGATTGGTGAAGTATTTTTTGAAGCTCGTGTTATATACTTTTTCAATATTTAACGTCAAGCCCGAAATCAGGAAAAATAAAGGCATATGAAAAGAATATATCCACGATTCAACGGTTTTGTTGATTGTCATATGACCCAAAATAACAAAAATAAATGCAACAGCACGAAGCTGGTCTATCCAAACGATGCGTTCTTTGGTTTGCATGTCAAATCTCCTTAAAACATTATTTAATACATCTTGAGCAAGGCTCATATCCGCCGGACGAAATCCCATCGGCTGTAATTTCAATTTTACTTTTTGAAAGGTAACTGCAAGTGCCGATATGATATTTTTTGCCGCTTTTTGTTACATAATAAATCTGCTCAGAATCAACAGCGGATTTCTGTGTGTGAGTTTCGCTTGTTTTTTCTTCGGCAACTTGTGCTGTAGTGCTTGCAGAGGTTGTTACCTCGGTTATTTCAGTAATTTCTGCTCGTAGGGTTGTCTGATTCTGCTCAATTTCGTTTGAAGCGGAATCAAATGTGGTCTGTGAAGATGTTTCCTGAGAAATTTCAGTCTGCGATGTGACTGCCGAAACAGAAGTTTCACATTGTTCCGTGTGTTCTGAACTTGTAACACTCTGTGTAGTGTCAGCGTTTTCAGATATGACAACAGGTACCGATGATGAAATCTGATGCAGTTCAATGTCGATATCAATTCCCAGAGCCAACAGCACCAAGGCAAGTATTATAACAACCGTTCTGTATATACGTACTTTTCTTTTTTCGTCCATTTTCAACATCTTCTTTTTTCAGTTTACGACATACATTATATCAGCAATGTAGACAAAAGTCAATTTTGCTGTTTTTTCGAGCCAAAATCATAGTAATATGTTTCAAAGATTCTTGCAATGAACAAACAAAAAAATCAGCACCCGCAAAAGGAGTGCTGAAGTGAGGTGATAAATAATATTCAGAAATCAGATCCAGACAATGTTGGAGGTGACTTCAATTTTTTCTGTTGACAGAAGTGATTTCTTTGCATAGAGTGTAGCAACTACTCTGTACTGGTAGCCGGTGGTGACAGGGATGCTTTTTGACAATGCAAATATATTATTTTCTTCATATATATCTTCGTATGTCAAATAGTCGCTCCACGAATAATCTGTCGATACACGTCGTTGAATTACCATTTCTTTTATACCAGATTTAACAACAGAGGTAACACAAGTAATACTAGCACGAATGATTAAATTATAACCATCTTTATTCGCTGAAAAACTATACGAATTGATCAGTCCTGTCACTCGTGGCTCATCGGAATTTACACTCTCTGAATATGACTTAGCAGTTTCAAACTCTTGTGCAGCATTGCTTTCTATGGCAATAAAAAAAGTTGTAAATAAAGCTAAAATAATAGACAAACATTTTTTCGCAAGTACTTTCATTTATGAATAATTAACCTATAGAATCGATTATTATTTCAACAACATCAAGTGGACATTGTTCTAAAACAATCTCGTATAATACTGCATTATTTTCATATATAGTTAAATGCTCTTGACCGTTAGTAAATAGTAAAATATGTTTTCCATCAACTGTATATTCGTCAATCTTTTCATATTTTTTGCTTACCATTTCATCCAAATCACACATATCTGTAGAATTGTTGTATTTAATTATTGATACTGTAGAAGTAACATCATTTTTCTTCAAAATAATATTGTAACTAATAGCTATGTCTCCAGTTTCAAAATTCCTTACTGTCAAATCAGTCAACTCACAGCCATCTTCAAAGAAAACCTGCGGAAGTACGGGGTTTTCAATGCCGTTTTCTTTGAGTATCTCTGTCAGTTCGTTATGTGATACTGTATTTTCAGAATTTGACGTTTCAGCGTTGAGATTCACTTCATAACAGTCGTCGCCGTAGCCGACAATATCCGGAGATACGTTGTTGTTCCTCTGGTCAGCATAAACGCCGAGAGATACACAAGCAATAAGTGCAACAACAGCAACTGCGATAAAGATTCTTTTGATGGTGATTCGTCGTTTTAATTCTATAGGATTTTCCTTTCCCAGATTTTTGTTTTGAGACTCATTTGTCTCTGAATTTTCGTCTTTGAAATAATCGAATTTTCCTTCAAGGGCATCAAGACACAAATCAACAAGCTCAAGGTCCATATCCTCGGGGTCTTTGTCAAGCTCATCATTCATTATGTCCATAATTTCCTCACGGGTGAATTCGATATACTTTGTGTTAAGTATCTCGAGCAATACTTTTTTATCCATTATATCACCTCAATATGGTAGTTACAAAAAAAATAAAAGGTAACAAAAAATCCTCAAAAAAAATTTAAAAAATTTTCTAAGAATTATTTTCAACAAGAACAGACGCCAATTTTCGAGCCTTATTTGCGGCACGGTGCGCCCGTTCTTTCACGGCTCCCGTTTTTTCGCCGAGCTCTTCGGCAATATCTTTATACTTACGCTTTTTCTCATAATGCTCAATCAGCACATAAGCTTCCTTCGGCTTAAGCAAATCCAGAAGCTCTTTTTCCAAGGCATTGAAATCCAATTTTTCTTTTAATATTTCTTCATCAAGGTCAACTTCTTCACAGGGAAGGCACACATCCTCTGAGTCAAAGTCAAGACTGACAAGCTTTTCTTTGCTTTTGCTGTTCTCTTCATATGTCTGCTTGATAATATTATTTAAAACGCCTGAAAGCCACTCATCAACTCTGCGAGGCGGCTCCTTGTCATCAGAGAGCATCCTGTCAAAGAAAATGATCTTCACCTGTGAAACAACATCTTCGATATCATTGGGGCAGCTTTGCAAGCGCTGATAAGATATTCTGTGTAAGCGTTTATCATTCCTGAGCCAGATTTGTTCCAGCTCAGCCATTTTTTCATCCTTGGTTAACACTTTTCCCCTTCCCCTCCATAAAAAATAATTAAAATTATAATAGCATTAAATCATAAAAAAATCAATATATGTCGAAAAAAGTATTAAAAGAGCCGCTGTAATAAAAACAGCAGCTCTTTATGTTTTTTATATTCTTTCTGCAACCAGGTCGCCCATTTCGTTACAGAATACCTTTTTGCAGCCTTCCTGCATAATGTCGCTCGTGCGATAATTTGCATCAAGAACTTCATTAACGGCTTTTTCAATTGCATCAGCTTCTTCCGGCATATCAAAGGAGTATCTGAGCATCATTGCAACTGAAAGAATTGTACCCAGGGGGTTGGCAATATTCATTCCTGCAATATCGGGTGCTGAGCCGTGGATAGGCTCATACATACCGAGTGTTCCGCTTGAAAGTGAAGCCGACGGCATCATACCGATTGAGCCTGTGAGCATTGAAGCTTCATCGGAGAGAATGTCACCAAACATATTTTCCGTGACAAGAACATCAAACTGTGTGGGGTTTTTGATAAGCTGCATTGCGGTGTTGTCAACAAGAACATCACTATATTCAACCTCAGGATATTCCTCTGAAAGCTTATGCATTGTTTTTCTCCAGAGTCTTGAAGTGTCAAGCACGTTTGCTTTGTCAACAGAGGCTAATTTCTTTCCTCTCTTCATAGCAGTTTCAAAAGCAACCTTGCCGATACGCTCAATCTCACTTTCGCTATACGGCATAATGTCAGTTGCAACAAGTTCGCCATTGACTTCTTCAGTCTTTCTCTGACCGAAGTATACACCGCCTGTAAGCTCTCTGACTATAAGAAGGTCGATACCGTTACCTACGATTTCCTGCTTCAAGGGTGAAGCGTCTGCAAGTTGAGGGAACAGCTTTGTGGGGCGGAGATTTGCAAAAAGTCCAAGTTCTTTACGCACAGCAAGAAGTGCTTTTTCAGGGCGGATTGCAGGCGGACAATTGTCCCATTTCGGGCCGCCGACTGCGCCCAAAAGTACGCTGTCGGAATTTTTGCACTTCTCCATACCTTCATCGGTGATGGGTACGCCGAATTTATCAATGGAACAGCCGCCAATGTCAACGTATGTATAGTTAAATTTATGACCGTACTTTTCGGCAACCTTATCCAAAACTTTAATTGCTTCTGCAACAATTTCCGGCCCGATACCGTCACCGGGCAGAACTGTAATATTTTTGTTCATTATTCTTCCTCCTTGAGTGATGCCAAAAGGCCACCCTTCGCAATGATATTCTGAATAAACGGTGGGAAAGGCTGAGCCTTGTAGGTTTTTCCCGTGGTGATGTCGGTGATGACACCTGTGTCGAAATCTACGCTGACTTCATCGTCTGCGTTAATTTCATCAGCAGCCTGTTCACATTCAAGAATGGGAAGTCCGATATTGATAGCGTTGCGGTAGAAAATACGGGCAAAGCTTTTAGCAATAACGCAACCGGTCTTGCAGGTTTTAATAACGAGAGGTGCGTGTTCTCTTGATGAACCGCAACCGAAGTTCCAGCCAGCAACCATAACATCACCGGGCTGTACATTCTTTACAAACTCGGTATCAATATCCTCCATGCAATGGAGTGCAAGCTCCTGAGCGTCGGGAGTGTTCAGATAACGTGCAGGAATAATTACGTCTGTATCAACATTGTCGGGGTATTTGAAAACTTTTCCTTGTGTATTCATTTTTATACCTCCTTAGGATAAGTGATGTAGCCTGTGAGCGCACTTGCAGCAGCAGTTGCGGGTGAAGCAAGATAAACCTCACTGTCAACGTGTCCCATTCTGCCAACAAAGTTACGGTTGGTTGTTGCAATGCAGCGTTCACCGGCTGCAAGAATACCCATATAACCGCCAAGACAGGGGCCGCAAGTGGGAGTGGAAACGACTGCACCTGCATCAATAAATGCGGTCACGTAGCCTTTTTCCACGCACTGTCTGAGAATTTCCATTGTGCCGGGGATAATGATGCAACGAATACCGTCGGCAACCTTGTTATTTTTGAGAATGTTGTATGCTACTTCCATATCTTCCATTCTGCCGTTTGTGCAGCTTCCGATAACAACCTGGTCAAGCTTGATGTCAGAAAGCTCACTTGCAGGGTGAGTGTTTTCGGGAAGATGAGGACAGCTGACTGTGGGTACAATTGCCGAAAGGTCAATATCAATTGTTTTTTCATATTCAGCATCTGCATCAGCCTCATAAACAACAGGCTCACGCTCACTTCTGCCCTTAAGATAGCTGAGAGTTATATCATCAACGGGGAAGATGCCGTTCTTTGCGCCCGCTTCAATTGCCATGTTACAAATGCAAAGACGGTCGTCCATTGAAAGATTTTCAACACCTTCGCCTGTGAATTCCATACTCTTATACAAAGCACCGTCAACACCAATCATACCGATAATGGTGAGGATAACATCTTTACCGCTGCAATTTGAAGGGAGCTTGCCTGTAAGATTAAACTTGATTGCCGAAGGTACCTTGAACCAGGCTGTGCCTGTTGCCATACCTGCCGCCATATCTGTTGAGCCTACACCTGTTGAAAATGCACCAAGTGCGCCGTAAGTACACGTGTGGCTGTCTGCACCGATGATGCAGTCGCCTGCTGTCACAACACCCTGTTCGGGAAGAAGTGCGTGTTCAATGCCCATTTTGCCAACATCATAAAAGTGGCTGACACAATGGCTGCAAGCAAATTCACGGCAGGTTTTGGACTGCTCTGCCGCCTTGATATCCTTATTGGGCACAAAGTGGTCAAGCACAATTGCTATTCTGTCTTTGTTGAATACATCTGTAAAGCCTGCTTTTTTGAACTCGTTAACGGCTACGGGGGTTGTGATATCATTGCCGAGAACGATATCAAGCTTTGCGCTGATAAGCTGGCCTGCTTGAACACAATCAAGACCTGCGTGTGCCGCAAGGATTTTTTGAGTTAATGTCATACCCATAATTATTTACCTCCCTCAATACTGCGATTGATTGCGGAGAACAAAGCATTGATTGATGAAGCGATGATGTCATCGTGAATGCCGGCACCCCATACTTTCTTACCGTTTTCAAGAGTGATGCTAACATAAGTGATTGCCTGTGATGAAGAGCCTTTTGTAAGAGCGTGCTCTTCATAAGTAAGCTCAGAAAATTCTATATCAATCTGCGTTTTAACAGCGTTGCTGACAGCGTCAAGTCTGCCGTTACCTGTTGCAACAAGGTGCTTTTCTTCACCGTCGATTTCAACAGTAAGAGTAACCTGCATTTCAGGCTTACGAACAAAATGATAGTCAACAAGCTTGATATGATTATTTATGTTAACATATGTATCGGTGAATACATCAAGAACTTCTTTTGGTGAAAGCTCTGCATGAGCATGGTCTGAAACACTCTTGACTGTGTAACCCACATCTTCACGCATTTTCTGCGGAAGAACATAACCGAAGTTGTGTTCAAGCAGATAACCGATACCGCCCTTACCTGACTGAGAATTGATGCGGATAACGTCAGTTTCATATTCTCTGCCGACATCGCCCGGGTCAATAGGAAGATAAGGAACCGTCCAGGTGTCGCAGCTCTTTTCTTCACGCCACTTCATACCCTTTGCAATTGCATCCTGATGTGAGCCGGAGAAAGCGGCAAAAACAAGCTTGCCGGCATAAGGCTGACGGTCGTAAACCTGCATTCTTGTAACTTTTTCATAAAGCTCTGCAATTTCCGGCATATTTGTGAAGTCAAGATTCGGCTCAACACCCTGTGCGTACATATTAAGTGCGAGTGTAACGATATCAGCATTACCTGTACGTTCGCCGTTGCCGAAAAGTGTGCCTTCGATTCTGTCTGCACCTGCAAGAATACCCAATTCACAATCTGCAACAGCACAGCCACGGTCATTGTGAGGATGAAGAGACACTTCAACAGCATCTCTGTATTTGAGGTTGTCGCACATATATTCAACCTGGTCTGCATAAACGTGGGGTGATGAAAGTTCAACTGTTACGGGAAGATTGATAACTGCCTTGCGATCGGGAGTAGGTTTCCAGATATCAAGAACTGCATTGCAAACCTCAAGAGCATATTCGGGCTCTGTTCCGGTGAAGGATTCAGGTGAATATTCATATCTGAACTTTGCACCGGTTTCTTCTGCAATTTTGTTAAAAAGCATTGCACCGTCAATAGCAATTTGCTTGATTTCTTCCTTGCTCTTTCTGAAAACCTGTTCACGCTGAGCAAGAGACGTTGAGTTATAAAGGTGAACAATAGCATTCTTGCAGCCCTTAAGCGCCTCAAAGGTCTTTCGGATAATATGCTCACGGCTTTGTGTAAGCACCTGTACGGTAACGTCATCGGGAATCATATTGCTGTCAATAAGAGTTCTTAAAAAGGTATATTCTGTCTCAGATGCGGCAGGAAAACCGACTTCAATTTCCTTAAAGCCGACTTTAACAAGAAGCTGGAAAAATTCAAGCTTTTCTTCAAGACTCATAGGAATAATAAGCGACTGGTTGCCGTCACGAAGGTCTACTGAACACCATGTTGGTGCTTTTTCAATTAAAATTTTATCCGCCCATTTTCTTGTGGGGTTCTTAACGGGAAAAAATTGCTGAGTATACTTGCTTGAGTTAACCATAAAATATCTCCTTAAATTATTTTAATACCGACATCGGTAAGTGCTTTTTTTATGTTTTTGATATGTTCAAAATTTCTTGTTTCAAGAGTTACTCTGAGATAACAACCGTTAACATCAGAGCCTTCGTTTGAGCGTTCATGGTGAACTGATGTAACATTACCACCCTGTTCTGCAATGATTCGTGACACCTTGAGAAGCTGACCGGGCTTATCCACAAGTTCAATGTTGAGCTGACAGCTTCTGCCCGACATCAGAAGACCTCTTGCGATGACACGGGACAGAATCGTAACATCAATATTACCGCCTGAAAGAAGGCATACGGTTTTTTTGTTTTCCAAATCAACCTTACCGAACATTGCCGCCGCAACAGCAACAGCACCTGCACCCTCGGTAACAAGTTTATGCTGCTCCATCAGCGCGAGAATTGCCGCTGAAATCTCGTCATCTGTAACTGTTACTATTTCGTCAACATATTTAGAACATAGATTATATGTAAGTGAGCCCGGCTCTTTCACTGCAATGCCATCGGCAATGGTACGGACATAATCAAGCTTTTCAATGTGAGAATCATGAATCGAGTTGAGCATTGAAGGTGCGCCCGAAGCCTGAACACCGTAAACTTTTACATTCGGATTAAGTGATTTTATTGTATATGCAATGCCCGAGATAAGTCCGCCGCCACCAATCGGTACGATAACCGCATCCATATCAGGCACCTGTTCTGCAAGCTCAAGAGCAATTGTTCCCTGACCTGCGATTACGTCAGGATCGTCAAACGGGTGAATAAAGGTGTATCCTTCTTCGTCACGAAGCTGTAATGCTTTCTGATAAGCATCATCATAAACACCTTCAACAAAGCAAATTTCTGCCCCATAGCTTTTTGTTGCTTCAACCTTTGAAATCGGCGCACCGTCAGGCAGACAAATAACAGCCTTAATCCCGTTTTTCTGTGCCGCAAGGGCGACTCCTTGAGCGTGATTTCCAGCCGAACAAGCAACAACACCTTTTTCACGTTCCTTCTCGGATAGCTTGGACATTTTATAATATGCACCTCTGACCTTGAAAGAACCTGTTACCTGTAGGTTTTCAGTCTTCAAATACAGTTCTGCACCCGGTCTGAGCTTTGGAGCATAAATCACATCGGTTTGTCTGACAACATTTTTAAGCACATAATTTGCCTTATAAACATTATCAAGAGTCAGTTCTTTTGTTTCTTCCACAGTACCACACCTTTCTTTTAAGGACAACAAAAAAACTCTTTCATCTCTTTGTTATCCCTATGATAACTAAAGAGACGAAAGAGACAAAATCAAATCTTCCGCGGTACCACTCTTTTTCATCCCAAAAACGGATGCACTCAACTGCGTATACAGTTTAACTCTGTTACGGGAGTTCCCGTCTGTAACTACTAAGCCTTTCGCCACAGCCGCTCCACGGCGAGTTCAACAATCCGTTCCCCTTGTCTTGCACCAACCGACAATTCTCTGTTTGGGTACTGTCAACTGTTTACTACTCCGCTTCGTTGCGTTTAAATTCATTTGATGTCACGTATTATAACACTTGTGCTTTAACAAGTCAATACTTTAAAGCCTAAAATTAGTTTATTTTTCTGATTTAATGCTATGCTCCCCTTTTTTTATATCTGCACAGGCAACTTTTCTGTAAAAGACATAGCTACCGCTAAGCGATAGCTATGATTTAGAATTATTTGATTTTTACGCTATTTACAGAACTCCAAGAACTGTATATAACCTTTCCGTCAACTTTCTTATATGCTCTTACTTTAAAGTAATAGATTTTACCACTCTTTAGTTTAGTCTTAGACCCTTTAAGCACATTTGCACTGTAACTCTTTACCTTCTTATAATGAACATGCTCATTCAAATCAATAGAAAACTAAATTACATCATCACAGTTAATAAACCTACCCACTTCAGCATCGTAATATCTGCTCTGTAAGTAATACAGTTCAATATCACTGTAATAATAATAACTACGATACCTGAACGGATTAAGTTCACCGATAACCATATCGCCGCTTGTTGATAAAATGTCACCCCACGGGTCATAACGGTATTCTGCAACGATATTTTTATTGCTGTCTATTATAGCAATAATATCATTCATTGCATTTTTGACATAGAAGTAATCATTTCCGTTATATATGAATCCTATTACTTCATTATTGGAGTCATAGAAGAAGTGCAGAGTTGTTATACCGTCAGTTTGTTCTATGACATTATAACCGTCGAGCAAGAATGTGGTTTTTACACCGTTAACAGTCTTTGATGTTCTTATACCGTCTTCGTTGTATGTGTAAGTATTACTGCCAAAGGAAGCGAGCTGTCTGCCCATTGTCCAAGTCAATACATTATCCATATAGTTTGTCGGATTGCCAACTGCATCATAGGTAATTTCCTGTGTCGTTTCGACTGAATTTACACTTGTTGCAATAGAAGTAAGCTTATCTTTCCAAGTAGAATCATAATAATACAGATATCTTTTACGGGTAACACCAAGGTCATCTGTTGTTGTGTAGGCATAAATCCGTTTTGATGCAATATTTCCGCCTGCATCATAAGTATACACTATGGTTTTGTTCAAGTCAACATTATTTTCTCTTGTTAACTGACCAAGAGCATCATAGGTGTAGGTGACTTTGTTCCCGTAAGAACCGCTTGCCGTCTTTTTCTCGGTTATCTTTGTTATGTTGCCCACCTTGTCGTAGGTGTAAGCATAGCCTCTGTCACCTATTTCTTCCTTTGAAATCTGACTAGTTATGTAGGTTACATCATCTGCACTTCTGTTTGCGGCATTGGCATAGGTATAGTCAAGCTTAACGGTAGCGTCACTCTTAAAATTAAGGGTAGTATAATTAAGCCTGCCTAATGTGTCATAAACATACTGATGGTCTACATAAGAGTTCAGATAGGATTTTGACGGTCTGTTAGCCGTATCGTAGTAATACTTGGTTGTAACTGCAAGTCCGTCAGCGGTGTTGCAGAGAGGACAAAAGGCTGCTGCAAAATGCAACAGCCTTGGTTCAGTGTTTTCTTTTTTCGGGGATTAACGGTGAGGTTTTCACGCTAACCGTCCCCTGTCTTCTTTGTTTCTTGTGTTATTCCTGTCTTCTCCATTCATCAATATTATCATTACCTCTAAAATATTCTCCTTTTGGAAGTTCAGAATCTTTCAAATTGTAATGTTTGCGATTCTTCTGCGAATAAACGTACGATAAATC
>CAYUVR010000051.1:0-13098 GCA_964448225.1 uncultured Faecalibacterium sp.
AGCAGCAAAAGCAGTTACACCGCAAACGAAAAGCATTGTAAGGCAAAGGATAATCTCCACATAAGCCTCAAAGCCTTTTCTTACTTTACCCTCCATAGGAGCCTTCTTTGTTTTTGTGATTACATTTTTACTCATTTTTTATTCCTCCAAATTTAATAAATATTCTTCAATTTCTTGACTTGAACAGATAACAACATCTGACTTTGGTAAATCATCAATGTTAGTCTTTATTTCTGAAGCAACGATTCCTTGAGTTTTATAGAAAAACTTTATTTAGTTTTATTACATTATACTCACTGTGGCTTGCCTTAAATAAGGATTACTTAGTATCAAAAATACTGTATTAACCTGACATCAATCGCCTGTGTTTTAGCAAGAATTATCAGGTGCTAATTCTCAATATTAGCAGAGCAGCGATTTTTATTAGCTGAGAGGCAATTTTTCTGCTAATTTCCATTAGCAGAAAAGCAAAAAAATAAAGCGTTGTAAAACCTTAAAAAATTAAAGTTTTACAACGCTTTTTGGCACCCTCTACCGGGATCGAACCGATATCTAAGTCTTAGGAGGACCTTGTTCTATCCATTAAACTAAGAGGGCAGACGAGCTATATTAAGTTTTTTCGTGTTGTTTTTTTGCCACTTGTGGGATTTGAACCCATATCTCGCACCGCCTAAAAATATTGGTATAAAATTAACATTATGTCAATCGCTTTTTGAGGAAAAGCGATTGTTATAACTAATTTTTAAGATGGGCTTATTCTATCCATTGAACTAAGGAGGCAGATGCAATGTCGCTCAGGATATGAGCTGCTGAAAATCCGCTTTCTTGATTTTATCACCCTTTGGGTTTTCTGTCAACACCAAACTCTGCGGTTTTTAGTTTATTATTCATCGTTTTTTACACACCAAACAACTTTAAAAAAATAAATGTCTGCTTTTTGTTCATTAAAGAAATTCCTTTTGTGAAATTATTAACAAATCAATAAATTTAGTCTTAACAAATAGATTTATTAAAATAGATATGTTATAATGCGTAATTGGAGTTTTATCAAAAAGCTTCTATTAACAAATCACAAAAATTGATATTATCCGGAGGATATATAAAATGAAATTACCCCCTATCGACATGACACCTGTCAGTCGTCCCTATCCGATGACTACAATGTTCGGTGCTATTGAGCTTTCAGCAAAAAGAGTGCCGGACGCTCCCGCTTTTTCCTTTGAAGGAAAAGTCACATCATACAAAGAATTTGTTGCCCGAATTGAACAGACCGCCAAATCTTTTCTCAGCTGCGGCATCAAAAAGAATGACGTTGTTACCATCTGTATGCCCAACACACCTCAGGCTGTTATCTGCCTTTATGCTCTCAACCGTATCGGCGCAATTGCAAATATGGTGCATCCTCTTTCTTCACAGAAAAACATCACCTTCTATCTTGATTATTCCGAAAGCAAAATGATTCTTACTCTTGCTCAGTTTTATGACAAGGTGAGAGTTGCTGTCGACGAAGCTGAAGGCGATGTGAGAATTCTTGTTGCACGTATCCGTGACGAACTTGCGTTCCCGAAGAACATTCTTTTCAGAGCAGCTAAAAACAAAGAAATTGTCAATATCCCTGAAGGCAAGAAGGATATAATCTGGACCGACTTCATCAAAAACGGTGCAGATGAAACTCTGCCCCCCGTTGAATTTGATATGAACAAAACCGCAGTTATCCTTTACAGTGGCGGCACAAGCGGAACACCTAAGGGCATTATGCTTTCTGACTATAACTTCAACGCTCTGGGTATGCAGGTTGGTGAAATTGCAGGTTGCAGACTTGACTGGGGAACAAAATTTCTTTCCGTTATGCCCATTTTCCACGGCTTCGGTCTTGGTATCGGTATTCACACCGTGCTTGAAAACGGAGCAATGTGTATTCTTATCCCTCAGTTCACCAAAGAGACCTACGCAAAGGCTGTGCTTAAAAACAAACCCAACTTCATTGCAGGTGTTCCCACACTCTTTGAAGCACTTTTGAAGGTTGATGTTTTCAACGGCGCAGACCTTTCCTTCCTCAAGGGCGTATTCTCAGGCGGTGACTCACTCAGTCCCGAACTTAAAAAGAGAGCCGATGCTTTCCTCAAAGAGCATAATGCAAACATTCAGATAAGAGAAGGCTACGGTCTTACCGAATGTGTAACAGCTTCCTGTGTTACACCGCACGACAGAGCAAAAGAAGGCTCCATCGGTCTGCCCCTTCGTGATATGATATACAAAATCGTTGAGCCCGGCACTTTCAACGAGCTTCCCGCAGGCGAAAGGGGCGAAATTATCATTTCCGGCCCGACACTTATGCTCGGATATATGAAAGCTCCCGAAGAAAATGCAAAAACTCTCAGAACTGACGAAAACGGCACAACCTGGATGTTCTCCGGCGATATGGGACTTATGGACGAAGAAGGCTTTATATACTTCAAGCAGAGAATGAAGCGTCTTATCGTTACAAGCGGATACAACGTATACCCCACTCACATTGAAAACATCCTTGACAAGCACGAAGCAGTTGACTACTCCTGTGTTATCGGCGTGAAAGACCCCTACAAGATGCAGAGAGTCAGAGCATATATTGTTTTGAAGGAAGGCTTTGAGCAGAGCGAAGAAACCAAGCAATCCATTCTTGACTACTGCAAAACATATCTTGATGTTTTTGAAAGACCGAAGGAAATCATCTTCAAAGACGAGCTTCCCAAAACTCTTGTCGGTAAAGTTGCTTATCACAGCCTTGAAGAAGAAGCTGAAAAAGAACAGCTCGAAAAGGAGACAGTTACTGTATGAACGCCTTAGAAAAAATTAAGATAAGAACCCGTTACAACTTTAACCGTTTTGCCACCACAACCATTATTAACTGCCTTAAGAAAAAGGTCATCAACGAGAACAATGTGCATCTTGAATATTACAAGCCTAAGCACAAATCTTTCATTCTCATTTCAAACCACACAGAAACACTTGACCCCGGCTATGAAATGGTAGCTATGAAAAAATACATCAGATATGTTTCAAGTGACCACGCTGTGAGAATGAAGGGGGTTGGCCCTGTTTTCAAAATAGTCGGCGGTGTTATCATAAAGCACAGAGATAAACCCTCATCAATTCTTACCGATGAAATCATCAGAAACCTCAACGCAGGTATCCCTGTCGGTCTTCATGCCGAAGGTGCAATGTCCCTCAACGGACAAACCGGGTTCATTTCTGAGCATACAGGTCAGCTTGTGAAAGACTCAGGAGCAGCTCTCATCACTTACCGTTTCGTCGGCGGTTACCTGAGAAAGCCTCGTTGGGCAAACAACTCAAGAAGCGGCCCTATCATAGGTCAATTTGTGGGTGAATACTCACCTGAAGAGCTTTCAAAAATGACCGTAAAGGAAATCACAGAGCTGATAAGACGTGATACATATGTGAATGTTTATGAGGAACAGAAAAAGAATCCTCGGGAATACGCAGGTAAAAACCTTGCGGAATGTGTTGAGCGTATTTTGTATGTCTGCCCCAAGTGCGGTGAGGTCGGAAAGCTTCATTCAAAAGGCAACAGCCTCACCTGTGACTGCGGTTACAGCGTAGACATGGGCACAGACGGTTTGTTCCACGATACGGGCTCAGGGCTCGTGCACGACAATGTGCTTGACTGGGATTTGTGGCAAAGAGAAGTCTGGAAAGAGAAAGTCCTTTCCAAAAAGAAAGGCGAATGTATCTTCACCGAAGACGGACAGATTGTGAAAAAGGTTGACGGAGAAGAAGAAACAGCTCTTTCGGACAATGCCACAATCAGCCTTTATCCTGAAAAGTTTGTTGTTGACCTTAACGATGGCAGTGAGCCTATCGTGATGGAAACGGACAAAATCAAGCAAACTTCAATTGCAAATAAAGACACTGTTCTGATTGTTGACGACAAGGTCTTTCTTGACATCAAGTGCCATATTCCCCGTTCACCCAACAAGTATGTTGCGGCGTGGAGATACTTGACAGGTAAAGAATATTATTAAGAATAAGTAACGTTCTTTTGATTCTTGCCTCTCCTTTCAGGAGAGGCAAGAATGCGAAGCATTTGACGGAGATGTTATCAAGAAAAGAATGCCTTGCGGCGAGCAATATAAAAGGAGCTGTAAAAAACTTTCGTTTTTTACAGCTCCTTTATTTTTGTTGTTCTGTATCTTAATTTTATCCGATATCTCATAGCCCTCGCCGGGTCGGCATTACTTTTTTTATAAAAAAGTAATCAAAAAACTTTACTTGTTTTTCTCTTTTTTCTTCAGCATTACAATAAGTGCAATTACCGGAACCAATGACACCGCCGAAATTGCCGCACCAAGCTTTATCCCCGGCACGGTATAAACCATTTTAATTTCGTGTTCACCTTCTGTCAGCTTCACACCACAGAAATAATCGGCAAGCTTTAAAACTTCCGCCTTTTCACCGTCAACATAAATCTTCCAGCCGCCGTCATTCGGAACAGTCGTCATAAGCACGCCGTCATTTACGGCGGTAATTGTGCCTTCAATTCTGTCGGTGTCAAAGAGAGTAATTTCAAGTCCGTTTTTTTGCAAAAGCTTCGCCTGTGTGTCAAAGTCCGCATCATCGTCCCCTGCTACGGCAAGCCACAAAGCCTCCTGTGCTTCTTCGCCCTGTTCATAATCTGCAAGCTCAAAGCTGAGAATATCCTCATCACACATAAAAGCAAGCGGCAAAGCGTTTTCATTTTCTTTCAGCGAATAAATATACTTTTCGTTGCCCTCATCATCGGTCTTAATCTCTTGCGTGAGAATATGTCTTATGCCGAAAAGCGCATTTGTGATGTCGCTCTGATAATAATAAACGCTCACATTTTTTGCATATCTCGGTATGCCGAGTGCCTGAAAGAAATTATATGCATCGGCGGTCATAGTTGATGAATAATATGTCACACCCTTAAAGGAATACTGCTGTGGACCGTTATTCTTTTTCACATCAGCAAATTCAATGCGCTGAAACTCCGTTTCCTCCTGCAAGGGCACAAATTCGCTCATAACCGTATCATACCGATTGAGTGATGAGCTTTTTGATGCCCAGATCTGACTTGCAATCTGTCCTGCACCGTTGAAGCAAAGTTCAAGCAACAAAACCGCACAAAGCAACTTGACTGTACGCTTTTTTAAGCTTGAAACCGAAATAAAGGATGCCGCAAAAGAAAGTGCAAGAAAAATGAAAAGAAAACCTTGCCTGCCGGGAAGCTGATTCGGATAATGAAAGCCGTGCCACACAAAGTCACCAAGATTAAGGCACATTGTAAGCACCATAAAAAGCATAAATCCGCCTGCAAAAAGTTTTTTGTTGAGAGAGATTTTCTTTGAGAAAAGTCCGAAAACCAAAAGCAGCACACATATTATACCAAAGTATAAATTCGGTGCGCCGTATTCAAGTGACGGCTCTGTGAAAGGCAAAAGTCTGAAGAGAAATTCGCCGATTCCATATTTGAATTCAAGTCCGCCCTCAAACCCTAAATCGCTTGCGAGAGTGAGTCCCAGGGCTTTATAAGCCGGTATCAGCATCACCGCCGCCATACCTGCTGAAAGAATCGAAGAAAAAGCGAAAATACAGCCCTTTATGAAAAAGCCACGGAAGTTTATCTTCTCACTGAAAGTGAGGTAAAGAAAGTACAAAACGGCAAAAATGCACACCATATAGCTGAGATAAAAGCAGGACCACATTGAAAGAAACAAGCTTATGATATAAAGCGTTGGCTTATGCTCTTTGAACAGCTTTTCCAAGCCGAGAATCACCAAGGGCAGCAGCATCACAACATCCGTCCACATCAGCTGATTTATGAATGCAAACATATAGCCACTCATACCGTAAGCTATTGAAATGCACGGGAACACCAAGGTCAGCTTGATCTTTTCTGCCTCTTTGTGGTTATGATAAAGCCGCAGATAAAAGAAAAGTGAGCTGAGGCAGAATTTTAAAATCACAAGCAGATTTATCGCCGTCAACTGAAAATTATGTGGAAGAAAATATATCAGAAACCACAGGGGACTGTTCGTATAGTATGCACTCTGAGCCCAGAGGTTGAAGCCCAATGCACCGTTGAAGCTGTAAAACACCTCGCCGTCCTTTATTGCCTCTGACATATTTTCGAGCATAGGCCAATACTGTGAAAAACCGTCCATTGAGCAAACAGTACTTTCGCCGAAGGGTGCAATATCTCTGAGCCAATATCCCACAAGCATCGTAAAAAAAGGCACGGCAAAGCACAGCGCAGCACCTTTCAAAAATGTTCTATCAATTTTTACCACACGTGATTTCATAGTCTCACCTGCCTTTCAGCTCTTTCGGTTAGTATAACACTTTCAAAAAAATATAGCAATCAATATCTCGGGTATTTAATAAAGTTGTCAGAAAAACTTAACTTACCAATCTAACCCCTATGCCCATATCCTATCCCCTAATCTCCCTTTGCAAACACAAAAAGACTATCGCCGAAGCGATAGTCTTTATTTGTATTTGTTTCAGCCTTCAAGCATACCGTGGTATCTGCCCATCCAGTAGGGAAGTGAATAGGTTGTTGAGCCTTCCATTTCGCCGGGATTGTGAGCGTCGTTAATATCGAATGTTGAGCCGTTATACTTGTGGAATGCTCTTTCGTCAGGTGCCGCAACAGACCATTCGTACTTGCCGAGACCCCATACAAGACCAACCATTTTGAGAATATCATTGTCTGAATCCCAGAAAGGCGGTGTGTAAGCGTCAGGGTCAAAGGAGAGTTCGTTTGTTCCGTCAATACCTACATCATTAAGGTCAAGTTCGTAGATATCGTCACGGTTGTCGTTTGTTGCAAGATATCTGATAAGATCAATCGGATGACGTGAAAGTGACCATGAAGCAACTTCGGTAAGGCTGTTGCCGTATCTGTCAGTTTTTTCTTCATTGGGATAAGCAAGCTGATAAATGTAGTACCAGAGCGGGTTTTCGCTGTAGCTCATTGAGAACCACCAGTCATCAAGTGCTTCTCTGTAGTATGCGAGCAATTCTTCGTCATCTTCAAGCTGGAAAAGAGTATAGAAGCCGAGCATTGCCATTTCTTCATCAGAATGGTTAAGAATAAGTCTGTAAAGAGTGTCAAAAATCTCAGTGCCAACAAGAGGACGGATAATGAAGCCGAGAATAGGTGAAACGCTGTTTGCAAATTCAAGAATTGAAAGCTGATATCTTTCAAGCTCCTGTGTCATAACTTCAGCGTACTGATACTGTTCATCAAGGGCCGCCATTCTGTATTCGTCTTCCCACTTCTGGTCTCCTGTTACATAAGCTGCAACCTTAAACGCTGTAAGAAGAACAAGTGTGTTAAGCGGAGCGCCGCCGAGCACCTGACCGTTGTGCATATAGGTTCTTGAAAACTTTGCCCAGGTTGTGGGCTGACCTGAACCGTCAACAAGGTTATAGGAGTTATCAACCAGGTGCTGTGCAAACTTATCCATTGTGTTTTCGATAAGTGCTGCAAGTTCAGGATCTTCCGGACCTAAGATATCATAAGCGAGCTTGTAAAGGAAGAGATGTCCGATAATTTCGTCAGAGCTTGTGTCACCCTTATAGAAGATATCTTCAACTTCATAACCTTCACCGATAAGGTCATTCCAGAGTCTTTCGGGAATTTCGCCTGAAGCGTCTACTTCAAGTCCACGATAGTTTTCACCGTGAAGAAGGAAGTCGCTGCCGTCAGAATATGTCTTTGTTGAAATACCTGTTGCCGTGCCGTCACCATTGAGTGTCCAGTAGGCATAGCTGTCAAAATCATCATTTTCATCCTTGAAGGAGTATGTTCTTGCCCAGAAGCCTTCAAGCAGTCTTGTGCGTGTTGCATATTCGCCTTCTGTTTCAAGGGGATTTGCCCAACCTTCCGTGTTATAAAGCTTGAGGTTTTCGTCCTGATTCTGAACATAGGAACGCTTACCGTAAAGCATATAGTCAGCACTCATCTTGTCAAACATTGTTGCAGGACTTTCGAAGGGAATATTCTGTGAATAGTCACCGCCGACAAGCATTGCTTCACTTGTGTAATACTTACCTGTTTCAAGGTCTGTTACAGTACCGCTGCGCTGCGCACGGTTATAAGCTTCAACTGTGCCTTCACGCATTGAAATGTAAGTGAGCAAAAGAACTGCCTCTGTTGAAATGGTGGCTGTCTTTTTTGCATCTGCAATCTGCTCTGCTGTTGCATCGGGATCGTTCTTGAGCACAGCATAGCGCATAAGCTCACCGCCTGCGTACATTGAAGTCCACAGACCGTCATTGTCGCTTTCTTCGGGCACCCATTCGCCGTCAATAAGATATGCATTCGAGACCATACCACGTCTTGCAACGTAGTTCCAAGTCTGTTCGTTCATAACTTCAGCCTTTTCGGTACCGTTCATTTCAAGCATTTCTATGTGTGAATAGCCTTCTGCCATAACAGTCCAGATGCCGTATTCGCCGTCAGCAAAAATTGCAAGCACTTTGCCTTCGCCCGTGTCAGCAGAATAAAAATATCTGTCGCCCATAAAGCGCTGCTCTTTATCTCTTTCGTTGGTGGCATTTTCGTCCACACGAAGAACACCGTAGTCGGTGATTGTCCACACTGCGCCGTCCTTGGTTGTTGCTGTTTGTGCATCGGCATACTTGCTTTCGTCAGTTGCTTCCTCGGGAACATCCTTGTCACCGATTTCGTATCTTGTGACAACCTTCTGAAGATTATCGCCCTCTTCAACAGCGCCGAGAGTATAGTCAACCTTGGACAGTGACTGTTCGGTTTTTGTTGCTTCTTTCACAACGGAAAGTGTAACGCTGTCTGTAAGACCTTCTTCTGTCTGTGCTGTGATTACAGCTTCGCCGGCTTTGAGAGCCGTTACACGACCCCATTCGTCAACTTCAGCAATATCCTTGGGGTCAGCAGACCATGTGAGCATCTGATTTTCAGTACCCTTGATCACCCAGTCAACAGTTCTTGAGTCACCGATATCCATTTCCCAATTTTCGGGAACAATAAGTCGGAGTGTCGGTGTGTCTGTCGTGCCGTCTTCAGCCAGAGCTGACAAAGGCACACAAAGACCGACAAAAAGTGCGAGTGAGACAAGAATTGCAATAATTCTCTTCATAATACATCTCCTTTTTTATGCTTAAACTTCAGCCTGCCGCAAGGCAAACTATATCGAATATATGATAACATCACTGCTTATTTCCGTCAAGGTATTTAGAATTTATTTTTACCTAAATTTAACAGTTTGTTTTCTGTGTAAAGTGGCATTTATCGTTTTCCACAGTTTATTTGTAAAAGCCGAAAAAACACAAGCAAGTCCGATCGTAGCAACAAAACACAAGGCAAAATATAAATACACATTATCCTTCATAAAATCAAATTCGCCCAACAGCTTCATCGGTATTCTTTGAAGAATATAAATTTCAAAAAGATACTTTCCGCACCATACGAGTACTTTGTTGCAAAAGGATATTCTCATTGTCGCAGCTACAACCAAAGCCGTAAAGCAAAGCATTGAAAGAATGTTGATAATTCCGTTTTCGTCGAACTTTTTTGTCACAAGACTTGCAAAGACCAGCAACATCAAAACAACTGCATAAACAAAACGGTTGTTCACCATAAGCTTTTCAAAATATCTTCTGTAAAGTGACCAGAACATACCTGCACAGTAGCAAAGCACAGTATCAAACCACCAATAATCCTTGATCTCCGTTTTTGCAAGAAAGAGGATATACCCGAGACAAAAAGCGGTTACACCGACTGCACCAAAGACATATTTCCTTTCATCTTTTATAAGTCTGAAAGCGAGGTATGTGACAAGATACAAAAGGAGTATGTCAAAAATATACCAGTTGCTGTTGCCCATTGACTCCCAACCGACAAGTGACAAAAGAAGCTTCATAGGTTTGATTTTTTCATCAAGAACAATTTTTATCAGAACAAAAATCAGAACTGCTATGTCGAATTTAAACAGAAGTGATGCAATCCTTTTTGACGGCAAAGTGCGGATATAATCCGACCCCTTTTTCTTTATCTGTTCCATCACGCCGAAGCCGGAACAGAACATAAAAAGAGTTACCATCCATTGACCGATAAGCTTTACTGTGTTTTCATAAATCAGGTCGCTTTTGAGTGTGAAATCCGCATAGGAATTGAAGTGACTGAAAAAAACAATCAGAATAAAGATTCCCTTAATCGCCGTTGTTTTCTCAGGCGACATATAATCATCGAAATAACTGTTCTTTTTAAAATTGAATTTCACGCCGAAAAGGCACACGGCGGCAAACAGCGCCACATATATTACCATATTATTCCTCCCCTTTCTTCTGTCACTATTTTAATGCAAGTTACCCAATAATGCAAGCATAAAAAATACCCGTGCGGGAAACACGGGTATAAAAATCAATTTTGTTTTTATGCTGCAGCTTCGTCACCGCCGAAAAGGCCGCCGAGTGAAAATTCACCGTTGAAAAGCTTTGTCAAGAAGTTGATGATCATTGTCAGAATCTTCATCAAGGATGAAAGCTTGGTCTGAATTGTTCCTCTCACAATGATATCACCGTCATCAAGACCTTCAACCTTTGAAAGGGTGTCTGTTTCTTCATCAAACTTAAGGAACTGTGAATACTCTTCATAAGTATCAATTGTCATATTTTCGCTGTTCATAAATGTATCCATAAGCTTATCAACTGAGTTGGGGAAGACATCGTGATAAAGATTCTTGATGTACCATGTCTTTTCGGGAAGAAGACATGTTGAAGCATCAATCATATTATCCTTTGAAAGATACTTAAGATTTTCTTGTGAAATTGACTTGATGTATTTGTCGGAAAGAGTTTCACCGAAGTTTGAGGTTGTAGCACCAAATGAGGTTGCTGTTGTTGAAGCTGCGCTGTCTGACTGCTTGAGAGCATCACTTGAAAGAGGGAAGTTTGCAAAGTTATACTTTGAAATAACCATAATGTCGACGCCCATTTCAACAAGCTCAAGCATTCTTTCTTCAGCGTTGACCTGAACATTCTCGTGATATGATCTGATTTTCTTAATAATACCGGCATATTCCTGCTGAAGTTCAGGTGTGTTATAAACCAGAGCGATTGCATCTTCAACATCTTCATCTCTGACCATTGACCAGAATGAAGGGAATGATGCATATGAATCACGAAGGATGTTTGCAAGAGCATCGTCCTTGACTGCCTGTACGATACCCTCAATAACAGATGCACCGTAACCGAGAATATAAACTTCGTTTACAAATTCAACAATTGTTGTCAGCATCTGAAGCAGACTGTCATCTTCACCTTCACCAAGAATATCATTGGCCGCAAGTGAATACTTGACATAGTTGTCAATTGCATCGGGATCAAGCTCAATCTTGCCTGAGAAAAGTGCGCTGATGAATTCAAGACCGAGAGTTGAGGGAATGTACATAATAACTTTGTTAAGTCTGTTGATGCTTTCTGCAGGTGCATTCTGAAGATAAGCAGAAATGATGTTACCTCCAAGGCAACGTCCGATAAGATTTACCTTTGTTGCACCTGTTTTTGTAAGGACATTTTCAATGAAGGAATCAAGAAGTTCTGCGTTGTATTCAACGGAAAGTCTCCAGTCATAATCGAAACGATAGTATCCGCCGGTGAACTTGCTGTTCGAAAGCTTAATCTTTGTTGCAGGGTCAAAGCCTCTGCCGTTGTAGGAATTACCGTTGTCGTCCGTTGCTTCACCGTTAGCGTCAAGCTTAAGCTCTGCATAAGCGGGAGCGATGAGATCATAAAGCTGGTCGCAGTACTCCTCATAGTCACCGATAAGCATACCCTTGGCAAGATTTACAAGAAGCTCGTCAAGAATTTCCTTAAGACCGTTTACAAGGTCAAGTTCAACGTCGTAAATCTGTTTTCCGTTTTCATCATAAAGCGAACTGCCGTAGCCCTCAAGATAAACAGTTACGGTTTTTCCCGCAGCACTTGCACTCATCGCAGGCACTGCCATAGCCATAATCATAAGCACACAAAGAACGAGTGAGATAACTTTTTTAATTGTTTTATTCATAGTTGTTTGCCTCCTTAAAATATTTTTTATAATCAGCCTTTATATTATATACCAGCAGGAAAAATATTGCAATATTTTTTTCGATTTTTTATTTCTGAGGAATCAGCCGAAGGCAACGTCAAGCACCATCATAAGAGCAAAGCCGAAACAAAAACACAACGCAGGCAAAGGCAGAGAATCAGTTTTCTCCCTTTTTTCAATCAGCTCATCAGCCACAACAAAAAGCATTGTACCTGCTGCAAAACCGAAAAGATATGGCAGAGCCGCAGTCACATATTTTGTGATCGCAAGCGTTACAAGTGCTCCGATCGGTTCCACCGCACCTGATGCTGTTCCGTACAAAAAAGCCTTTTTTCTGTTTGCTCCCAGATTATACATCGGCAAAGAAATGATTGCGCCCTCAGGAATATTCTGTAAAGCAATTGCAAGGGAAAAAATCAACGCTGATGCATAATTTTCGCCCTCTTGCGCAGCAATCGGTGCGCACATCATTCCCACCGCAAGACCTTCAGGAAAGTTATGAATAGTCACCGCAAGAAAAGTCATCATATATTCAGAATAAAGCGCACTGTTTTTATTTTCTGTTTTATCTTTCATTCTGCTGACCCGACGGTCAAGCAAAAGCAGAAGCAGAACACCCGATAAAAGTCCTACGAGCGCAGGAAGAAAAGCCAGTTTCCCTAATCCGGCTCTATCCTCAATTGACGGTATAATAAGACTCCATATACAAGCGGCAGTCATAACTCCCGCAGCAAAGCCGGAAAGCGATTTTTGCAATTTATAACTTGCTTTTTTCATAAAAAATACACCCGCAGAGCCGAACACCGTACCTGCAAGTGGCAACAATATAAGTAAAATCAACTGTTCATACATTTTTACACACTCCCTTTCTTTAGCAGTATATTCAGCTTGGTGAAAGGAGTGAGCGGGAAGCAGAAAGTAGGGAGTAGGAAGTAGGGAATAAAAAAAGAAAGGGGCTGTTGCACTAAGACAGCCCCAAAATAAAAAAATAAAGCCACTGAGAA
>CAYUVR010000052.1:0-13089 GCA_964448225.1 uncultured Faecalibacterium sp.
TTTCGTAATACTGAGTTATCAGCATACCGAACATCAGGAATCCGCCTGCAATCATTACGAAAAGCATCTGCTTGTTTTTAAAACAATATCTCAAAGCATTTGCAAAACCGCCCTGAGAGCCGTCTGCTTTTGATTTTAATATGGTTTCAGTTTCGGGAGTTGTAAGCTGTTTGATACGGTTTTTGATAAAAACATCACTTTCACGGACGGTAAACAGCGCAAACACACCTGCACACAGAGCGATAATTGCAGGTATTAAGTAAACATACCGCCAACCTGAAAGGTCGGTTTCCGTGATAAAAGTCTGACGAAGATAAGGAATAAGGAAAATTGCAAGAGTTGCAACGGATTTGATTACCGAATAGATTTTTGCACGGTGCTGAGGAGGAGCACATTCCTGAATATATACTGCCTGCATATCGTGAGGGATAAAAAACGCAATTATGAATGCGCCGAGAAGATAAACGGGAATATTGGTGGCTATTGATATAAACAGCATACCGAGTCCCATTCCGAGAGTATTGATAATCAGGAATATTCTTCTGCCGAATTTATCGGAAAGCGGTTTGTAAACAAAGGCAACAACAGAGCCTACGGTTGCAATTGTGCCGAATGCGGACATTCTTGCTACCGCAACATCTGCACCGAAAACAGGGGCAAAAATCTGCGATGCAATAACCGTTTGCATCTGAATACCAATCTGCGATGCAATTTCATCTGCCATATATATAACTGCAATCACAAACATAAAATAAGCTAAATAGCCTCTGCCCTTCGGCTTTGCCAGATGTTTGTTAAGCCGTTCAAGCTCTTTTTGTCTTTTTTCATTTAATATTTTCTGCACAAAATCACTCCTCATGATTTAAATTCAAGAAAATTATATCACAGTAAGGCAGAAAGAGCAATACTTTCAAAACTGTTGCTTTTTCAATTATAATGGTGGTATAATTATTTCGATAAAATGATCAGAACATTCAGGTGAAAAAATGAAAACCAAACTAACAATAAAAGATAAATTGAGCACCTTGCTTTTCGGCAAGGATCTAAGAGTAACCGAGGGTGAGCCGTACACCGAAGTGCGTGACGGAGATTATTCCTCTTACTATCCCGTGGAAAACTATATAGATTTCAATCAACCTTTACCCACAAACTATTACGATATAAGAAATTACGGTGCAGACGCAAACAAATCCGACACCGTAATCACAAAGGCTATACAGAAAGCACTTGACGAATGTCAGAAAAACGGCGGCGGTACAGTTCTCGTTGAAGGTGGGTGCTATGTCGTAACAACTCTCTTTCTCCACTCAAATGTAACCTTGTTTATAGAAAAGAACAGCTCTCTTTCAGCCAATACTACCGGTAAAGGATATAAGCATAACGCGCTGATTTATGCAAAGGATTGTGAGAATATTACAATAACGGGTGGCGGTAAGATAATCGGCAACGGCACTTTTTACGGACTTAAACCTGTAAGCGAAAACAAATTTTCACCTGCTCCTGTTATCGATGTAATAAAAATGCGTCAGGATTACAGAGCACAGTTGAGATTTGCTCACAAATCAAAATACGGCTCAATTCTTCTGACGGAAAAATGCCGTAATGTAAAGATACATAATATTATTTTTGAAGATTCACCCTGGTGGACTCACAAGATGCTTATGTGTGACGGAGTTAAGATTACCGATACGGTTATATGGAATAACAGAAATGTGGCAAACTCTGACGGCTTTGATATTGCGGGAAGCAGTAATGTAGAGATTGACCACTGCTTTGTGTCAACGGCAGATGACGGAATAGTTCTCAAAAATGCAATTTGGTGCGACTGTGAAAAAGAAATGCATAGCATAACAGTTAGGAACTGTGAAGTAATGTCGAGAACAAACTGCTTTAAAATCGGTACGGAGACAACTTATGATATCTATGATGTAACTGTTGAAAACTGCTCATTTTTTATGACAGATTTATACCCGAGTGCAGTTTCGGGTGTATCACTTGAAGCTTGTGACGGTTCAAGAGTACACGATATAACTGTACGCAATATCACAATGAACCGCTGCACCTGTCCGTTGTTTATTCGTTTAGGTAACCGTAACAGAGCTGCAACGGTCACTTCCTCAACTGCAAATAAAACTGAAATAATTAAAGCTGATACAAAGGATAAGCCGGTACACCGAAAAATGTTTGACAGAAAAAGTGAGCTTTACAATGTAACCGTTGAAAACATCACAGCAACAGATGTAGAGCTTCCCGTTATCGTTGCCGGCTACAGACAGAAATTCAGAACAAAATACTGCAGGGATATAACTCTCCGTAATTTTAACATTGCATATCGTGATGCCGTTGAAGTTTATGACAAACGTCTTTTCATACCTGAATACGCAAAAGAATATCCCGAATGTTGGAGGTTCCGCAATCTTCCTGCTTACGGAATATGGGCAAGGCATTGCAGAAATCTTAAGATTGAAGACTTCAACTGCAAGGGCATAAAGAACAGTTGGCGTAAAGAAAAAATATTTATTGATTGTAAGTGATAAAATGAAAGAAACGATTATTCAATTCGGCAGCGGTAATTTTCTTCGTGGCTTTGCCGACCACTTTATACATATTCTGAATGAAAAAGGCTTATATGACGGCAAGATTGTTATTGTGCAGCCAACAAAAGGTGGCAAAACAAGTATCTTAAACGAACAGAAAGGAAGATACAACCTCTTTCTTCGAGGTATCAAAAATAGTGAAGAAGTATGTGAGCATACTGAAATTCACTCAGTCAGCCGAGGTGTTGACCCTTATGCTGATTTTTCGTCATACCTTGCTCTTGCTGAAAATCGTGATATGAGATTTATTATTTCTAATACGACAGAGGCTGGAATAGAATTTGATGAAAACTGTGCTTTTTCTGACAGACCTGCTCTTTCTTTCCCCGGCAAGCTTACACAACTTTTATATCATCGCTTTGAAATGCGATTCCCCGGCTTTGTAATTTTGCCTTGTGAACTAATTGACAATAACGGTAACAAGCTCAAAGAATGTGTGCTACGGTATGCAAAACTATGGAATCTCGGGGATGGTTTTATCTGTTGGATAGAAAAAGAGAACACCTTCTGCAACTCTCTCGTTGACCGTATAGTTACGGGCTATCCGAAAGACGAGGCGGAAGAACTCGGCAAAAATATCGGCTATGATGATAAACTTATGAATACTGCTGAGCCATTTCATCTTTGGGTGATTGAGGGAAATTTTGAAAATGAACTTCCTCTTAAAAAAGCAGGACTTAATGTTATATGGACAAATGACGTTTCACCATACAAAAAGATGAAGGTGCGTATACTCAACGGCTCTCATACGGCACTTGTTTTTCCGTCACTCCTTTACGGTATAGAAACAGTAAAAGACAGTCTTGATGACAAAACCTTAAAAGAGTATCTTAATGCTTGTCTTTTGGGGTATATTTTACCCACTCTCGGCGAAACAGAAGAAAACCTTACTTTTGCAAAATCCGTCATTGAACGCTTTTCCAATCCGTACATAAAACACTTGTGGAAATCTATTTCTCTTAATTCTGTGAGTAAATTTTCCGTCAGGGTTCTGCCGACAATTCTTGAATATGAAAAATCTTACGGTACTCTGCCGAAGCCTTTGGTTTTTTCTCTGGCTTGTTTAATAGAGTATTACAAAACCAACGAGCCACAAGACAATGAACAGAATGTTGCCTTCATCAAAGAAAACAGTATATCTGATATTCTTTCAAACGAAGAATTATGGGGTGAAAATCTGAGCCTAATGATAGAGCTTGTAACCGAAAGCATCGGCAGAATACACGCAGATGGAATAAGGGAGGCGATAAAATGGGCTATGCTTTAATTCATCCCGACGACAATGTTAAGGTTAATCTTGATAACGGGCACAAATATGCCGTTAGAGATATTACAAACGGTGAAAGAATAATCAAATACGGCTTTCCTATCGGTATAGCGACTGAGGATATTGCTGAAGGTGAGCATGTACATTCACACAATATGAAAACCGCACTTTCAGGCACGCAGGAATATAAATACACTTCTAGTTTCAAGTTTCCGCAAGAAGTTGAGGCTGTAAAAATCAAAGCCTATATCCGCAAAAATGGTGACATAGGCATAAGAAACGATATATGGATAATTCCTACTGTAGGTTGTGTCAATAAAACAGCAGAGAGAATTGCAGGTCTCACAAGCACATTGGCTTATACGCATCCTTATGGCTGCAGTCAGCTCGGTGGTGACCACGAGAGAACACAGAAAATACTCTGCGGACTTATTAAAAATCCAAATGCAGGCGGTGTGCTTGTTTTAGGTCTTGGCTGTGAAAATAACAATATAACCGAACTGAAAAAAGTTCTTGGCGAATATGACAAAGAAAGAGTACACTTTCTTAATGCTCAGGATGTTGAAGATGATATTGCCGAGGGTGTCAGGCTTATTAATAATCTCAAGTCTGTTGCCGAAAAAGATGTAAGGACAGATGTACCCGTAAGAAAGCTGAAAATAGGTCTTAAATGCGGTGGTAGCGACGGATTTTCGGGTATCACTGCCAATCCTCTTTGTGGGAAGATAACAGACAGACTTGTTTCAATGGGAGGTACTGCGGTGCTGACAGAAGTTCCCGAAATGTTCGGTGCTGAGCAGATACTTATGAACCGCTGTGTAAACGAAGATGTATTTAATCAGACTGTAAAGCTTATAAACGACTATAAAGAATATTTTATCTCTAACGGTCAGCCTGTTTCGGAAAATCCGTCACCCGGCAATAAAGAGGGCGGAATAACAACTCTTGAGGAAAAGTCTCTCGGCTGTGTACAAAAAGGCGGAACTGCACCCGTTACGGCTGTTCTTGATTATGGTGACACAGCAACCGAAAAAGGTTTGAATTTGCTTAACGGTCCCGGTAACGACATGGTTGCCGTAACCAATCTTACGGCGGCAGGCTGCCACCTTATTCTTTTCACAACGGGTAGAGGAACACCTCTGGGCGCTCCCGTACCGACAATAAAAATCGCAACCAACTCGGCTCTTGCCGAAAAGAAAAAGCACTGGATTGACTTTGATGCTCAGGAAGGCAATGTGGAAGAGCTTTTCAATCTGATTTTGCAAACCGCAAAAGGAAAAGAAACAAAAAATGAAAAAAACGGATACCGTGAGATAGCCATTTTCAAAGACGGCGTTACACTGTAAAGAGAAAAACAATAATTAAGTATTCAGACGATAAAACTCCCTGTCTCGGCTCTCAAACACCGATTCAGGGAGTTTCTTAGTTATAGATTAATTCTCACCGCAGATACACCGCCCAATTCAGGCTTTTTCTTCATAAACCCTTCGGGTATCCTGCTTTCGTACATTTCCATATAGGATGCAGAGCCGAGATAAGCAGAGATGTTAGTCCTCGGTATAATAACCCGCTCACAGTCAGGCTCTTTGTTTGCAATGTAGTATTCAGCAAGAGTTATCATAAGTTTTTCGGTTTTTGCATCCACATTGTATACCCTGATTTTATTGAGTGTTTCATCAGATAAAACCACCGCCTCTGTACGCAAAGGACCGAGAAGATGTGCATCTGCAACGGCTGTGTCAAAAAGCAGAGGGAAATCAGCTGACGACCTGTTGTTGTAAATGGAATATTGAAACTGTATCAGCTTTCTGCTCCACTTGCTTTCAATATCAGCCAATGTCTTCTTTTCGGCAAAGCAGTGAAGCTTCTTTGTAACATTATCTTTGTTCTTTTTAATCTAATCAGAAAGTGAATGTAAGTATCTGTAATACCAGCCGGCACCGTTTTCATCAACAATATTAGGAAACTCAGGGAAAGATGTGTGAAACTTCAAAGCCTTGTTTGTTACTGCTTCATAAGGCAGACTGCACCAAGCACATAAGAAACATCATTTGTTATTTCTTTTAAACCTGAATATCTCTTTAATTCGATGTACGAAAAAGAAAAACTTTATGAAGATATAATTGACTTGCGTGACAATGAGGTTATCGTTGACCTTGGTGCTTATGACGGAGACACTATAAGAGAATTCCTTACCGTCACAAAAGGAAAATACAAAAAAATCATCGCTTTTGAACCCGATGAGAAAAATTTCAAGAAACTTGTCAGAAAAACCGAAAAGCTTGATAACATCGAAAGACACAACCTTGTAGCCTGGGACAAGAAGGAAACTCTTTTCTTTGCGAAGAAAGGCGGAAGAAGCTCAAGAAAGGACATTGAAGGAGTACCCGTAAATTTTGAAAGTGTTGACAATATAGTAAAAGATAAAGTCACATTCCCTATATTCCTGCCAGGGAGAGTAATTTTTACGCCGTAATTAAATAAAGAAACGAGCAGAAAACACTATCTGCTCGTTATTTATTTTTTATTATACTGTGAGTGCCACTGTAACACTGTATAACACGGAAATTTGTTAGAAAAGTGTTAGAAGATGTTAAAAACGATAATCCGCAAACAATTATCATTTCATCACTCATTTTTCAACAGACAATGAGCGATGAATGAGTGATGAACAATTGATGAAAATGTTATTCTCTAATGAGATTATATCTGCTCATCACCAAATCAACTATGTCTTGTTCTCTGACCTTCATATTTAACTTATCAAGAATATTTCCGGCAACAGACTCATCAAGTTCGGGTATATATTTTTTATACTCCAGATGATTTTTAATAAGTTCATTAAATAGTCGAATCAGCAAATCCTTTGAAGATGACTTTTTTGGATAACCCCTTGCAATCAGAGCCATATTGTTATCAAAGTTAGGTGCGAAGCCGATAAACTTACCCGTATTAACATCTCGGAGCAAACCGAAGTTATTTGTGTGTCTGTCAGGATTAGCAACTATGGTATCAAGGAAAATCATTCTGATGTAATCACCTATTGCTTCGGGACAAAGCTTTTTAAGTTCAGAAACTACATCTTCATAATCTTCGTTATCACCCATAAAGGTCGAAGCAGGTTCGAAGTTTACTTTTGCCGAATCGGTGAAGTCAAGTGATTTAATAACTCCCTGTCCACGCTCATAATGAGCCATATTCATACCGAAAGCTTTACCGAGCTCAAAAACAAATAATTCAGAGAACAGTTCATTGTGGTTAGCCCTTTTGTACATCCACCACTTACCGTCACGAAGCTTCCAGCATTTTTCAAAACTACCTACATTAGTAAGTTCAGGAGTTCTGCTGTGTTTACTGTTAGCTGCTCGATTAAAACTGTCGTAAGTACCCTTAAGAGCAAGGTTTGAAAAATAGTCATTATCAAACTTAACATCGGCATAAGTGAGTTCCGAGCCAATGGGACGAACCCAATAATTATCCGTTATCGTAGCACCGTTGACATGAACAACTGTTGAAATGTCATCTTTCTCGGCAAGTCTGAGAGCTTTTTTGAGGAGACGAGAGTTTGCTCTGTGGCTATCGATAGCACGGCTTTCAAGCCACATTTCAGCATTATTGATTCGTTTTAAATACAAAGGAAGTAAAGCGTCGTTTACAACTGTAAGCTGACCGTCTTTCCAGACCGCTACAACAGTATCGGCACTTAAGATTTCAAAAGATTTCTTATTCATCGTCTCACTTCCCTTCTGTTTTAGTTATTTTAACATATAAAAAATAAAATATCAACAGCAAAAAAGCTATGAGGAAAAAACTTGCAAATAACTTAAAAATTTATTTGCCTGCTTATTCAGTTCTAAACACATTACACATAAGCTACAACTTATACTATGGTTTCCAACAGCCCCACACAACCATCATAGATGTCTTTGTATGCCACATCAAATCTGCCAGAGTACCAAGGGTCTGCAACATCGCCTTTTCGGTCGGTGTAGTCCATCAGCTTATGTACTTTATTCTCAGGATCCTTGCCGAAGATTCTGCCAATATTTCTGATATTCATACTGTCCATAGCGATAAAAAGGTCATATTTATCATAATCGCTTTTCTTGAGCCGGACAGCTCTCTTGCCTTCACAGGAAAGACCGTGTTTTTTCAGTTCTTCTTTCGCAGGAGGATAGACAGGGTTGCCGATGTTACCCCATATCTCTTCTGTGCTTGTGGCAGAGGAAGAGACGACAAATTCTTGCTCTATCCCCTGCTGTTTTATTAAATCTTTGAATATAAACTCTGCCATAGGTGAACGGCAGATATTGCCGTGGCAGACAAACATTATTTTGGTCATAAAATCCACCTTATTTCACCGTTATTTCCCATTCGCTCAAATCACCTTTAATGCACTCGATATTATGTATTCCGTCGGTGAATGTTACTCTCGCCAGAACATTGGGAAGCACAAGCGGAAAAGTAATATTTTTATTTATGGGAGAAAAACTCAGCTTTTTGTTATCAAAATCTACCTTCATTCCTGAAGCTGCAATAAGTGTAGACCAGCTTGACATAGGACGAGTGTAATGATGACCGCACTCCCAATGATCCCAGAAATGACCTAACCTCAACTGATTGTTATGTATTGAACCAACGATAGTATCCGATATTTCATTATGTCCAACGGAAAGTGCAAGAGCCGAAAAAGCATAGCCAATACCCGTCCAGACAGCTCCTTCCTGACAGTTTTTATAGGTATGTATGGTTGTTTTTCTGTTTTCAGGTACAGTGGCATTAACTAATCCTTGCTCTTCGTCAAAATTATTACGGAAAATACAATCAACTACCTTGCGGACTCTCTCATCAGAAATATTCCCCGATAAGCCCATCATGCGAAGGAACCATTCTCCGTCAAGCTGATCTGTCATAAGAGATTCATCAGTTTCGCTATCATTTCTCCAGAGGTTATAATATTCTCCGTTCCAGAGCTTTTCTTCAAGTGATTTTTTACCTTTCTGTAAAATACCGTTCCATTTATCAGTGCGAGACTTATCTCCCACTCTGTCAGCAATAAGGGCAGCAGCCTTCAAAGCAGCAAGCCACAGAACAGAAATATAGGTAGGGGTGCCCGAAAAATTCCACGCATCATAGGTGTTACGCTTTGTATCGTGGTCAGGCAATCCGTCACCGTCGGTATCAAGCTTTTCTATGGAGTCCATAGCTCTTTTTACATTATCCCAAAGAGATAAAAGATATTCTTTGTCGCCTGTAAAAAGATAGTCACGAAGCACCATCAAGACAAACTGCATATTCATATCAACACGGTCAAAGCCTTTATCGGTTCGCTTCATATCGGGCTTGAACAGATGATGCACTCTGCCGTCCTCACGCTGAAACTCTGCTCCCATTTTCATCTGCTTTTTCTGCAAGTCAGGGAACAGACTGATAAGTGAATAGGATGCGTGATAAGTAATATCAGTGGTATGAAGTCCGCAGAATCCAAGACCTTCCCATAAGCCGAAATTACCGCTTTTAAGATAAACCGAGCTCTTCACCAAAGGCGAAAGATTAGATGACCAGGAGTCGGGATAAATTGACGGTAAATCCGTAGAGTAAAGAAGGTCGGCAAAATCTACAGCAGATTTAAAAACACTGTCGTAGTTATCCGAAAGAAATCTGTTGGCACCAAGAGAATCCTTATAAAGATTCTCGTAGTAGTGACCAAGCTTTTCTCCCTTTTCACTTATATTGTTAGGGAAATACCAAGTCAGTATAAAACGTATATTTTTCTTTTCACCGGGCTTCAGATTAACTTCAGAGCAGAGAGCACAGGTACCGAAATCCTTGCCCATTCTGTAAATCTGCCTGAGGCAGCAACCGAGAAAAGAGATTTTATCTTCTCTTAAAGAAAGGAAGTTCGGATTACAATATCTGATACGGCTGAGCAAAGAAGCTGCAAAGGGATATTTTAAATACTCTTTACACAGAGAATCAAGTCTGTCATTACTGAGCAAAGGAAAATTTACAGGTATAGTCTTGGGTTTTATTCCGATATCACTGTTCGGCAGACAGCCCTTTTCCCTGAATCCAAAAAGGAAGGATTCCTGAGTCACACCGAATTTTGTATTACCAATATATTCTCTCATAAAACGGTAATAGTCAGCTGTAATATATGATTTTTCTCCGTCGCCGTTTATGCTGAGACAAAGATTACCGCAAGAAGGTGATTTAGTTGATTTATTCGGCTCTATATGAACACCAACACCGTCGCCGACTGTATGAAGAGAATTCTTGTTTCCCTCTTTTTTATTGGCAAAATTAGGCTCAAGAGCACCGAGAAGACTGATATTTAAATCGCTGTCAGTTGGATTTTCAACCGTAAAATCCATATAGAATCCCGGTGTTGATGAAGCATCGCTGTTATGAGGTACAAAGGGTGAAACCGCTTTAAGACTGAGCTTACAAGACAATGCACTGTCAATATAATTAAGGTCGCAGACAGGAAATCTGCCGTCAAATTCAATCATTTCTACGGGTTTATTCCACGCAAACATACGGTATGTAAAATCATCAGCATCAGTTTTCATACCGAGCTTACGGATAATCGGTTTACCGTTATTTTTTCTCTCTCGCACCCAGAAGGACAGAGCACCCGTACTGCCTTCACCGTCGTCAACCTTATCTTCGCAGCAGCTTTCGGTAATTCTCGGCTGATTGGCAACAAGCCAATAATGGAACTCTCCGTCAGGCATAAGTTCAACACTTCCGCTGCCAATTCCGCCTAAAGCTATGCCACTTGTATGTGTTTTTGTAGATATGATATTTGCCATAATTTACCTCACCTGCTCCGCTATCTCCGTGAATGTCTCTGTAATCCTGGGTGTTGAGTACACCGTCAAAGTCAAGAAATATTATCTTCATATTATTTCTTTTCGCTTTCTTCTCGGCAATGATAAAAGTTCTCTTACTCTCACTTCAATATGCTTTTCAATTGCTTGCAATCTTTCTTCAGGAAGATTGATTGAAGAATGTCTTTTAAACTTAAAGTCCAACAATTTTCGAAGCTGTGCCATCTGCTTTTTGCCCATAACTTCCGTACATACACTCTCAAAAGAAACGCCGTAAGGTGTGGTACGGGTTTTGGCATACTCTGAAAGATTTTCAAAATCCTTTGGCATAGCAAAATTAAACAGTGACAGACCGTTGTCAAAAATTGGAGCAGGACCGACAATCTTGCCGGAATGGTTATCACGAAGAATACCGAAGTTGCCAAAATGTCTATCCTCGTTATAAATTACAGCATCAAAGACAAGCATACTGCAGAGCTCTTCATAAGCATCTTCACTAATGTTTTTGTAATAATCAAGGCAGGCCTTTATGCCACCTTCTTTGACAATACGACCAATTGAAATAAAAGCAGTGTCTATATCTGTAAAGAGTTTGCATTTTGATGCAAGGATACCTTTCCAATTTTCAAGGTCGTACGGCACTGCGTTAAGCCCCATTGTCTCAGCAATCTGATAAGCATAATATTCACTGTAAGGCTCGTTACCTGTATTCGCTGCACCCTCGGTACCACCTTTATAAAGATAAATACCGTCATCTTCAATAAATCTCCAGGCCTTGCGAAGCATACCCTGCGTGGTAAGCTCAGGCGAGGTTGTAAATGCTCTGTTTGAGGCACCTACACCCGTATAAGCTACAAGAGAAAGCACCTCAGAAAATCTGTTATCGTAAAGATTATATTCCTCAAATGTACCGTTAAACTCCTGCGGTACAACCCAATAACTGTCATTAAGAGATAAGCCCCTACAGACATCTATAATACCTTTAGTGTTATTGATGCTCAGGCCTAAAGATTTCAGGATTTCGTCAACAAAGGCTCTGTTTTTAGGTATAACCCTTTTCTGAAGCCACTTAAGAACACCTGCGCCAGTCAATGTCAGATCAATGGGAAGAAATTCCTTTGAGTCTTCACAGACATTTATAATTTCAACCGTAAGACCCTCAAGCCCCTTTTCTTCAAGAGAAAATGTAAGCAAAGTTTCGTTATACAGTTTTAAGTTGTATACATTACTCATAGGCTCACTCCTTTCCTCCAGACTGAAATTAATGTCTTTTCCTAAAGCCGATGTTATTTTTAAAAGCATATCCACACTCAAATTCTGACTACCACTCTCAATTCGGCAGATATTACTTCTCTGTGTGCCTATAAGTTTTGCCAGTTGTTCTTGAGACAAGCCTTTTTCAAGGCGTGCAGATATTAATTGAGATATTATTTTTTGTCTTGAATTTGTAAAATCGTGCATAGCATCACCTTTGGTATATGGTATATGTTTATGTTATCATATATGATAACTGTTGTCAAGACAATATGGTTTATGTGCATAAAATCAAGTTTTTTTACTTCTCATCTTTCATATTTATATTATATAAATTATTTAAAAGGACGTAAAATTATGGATGTAAGGAAATCAAAAGTTATAAGTATAATGCTTATGAATATGCTTTCCGAAGAAACAGGAAGAATTATTGAATCTGAAATTGATAAGGGCGATGATTCAGATTTTACTATGGTTGATTAATTCGTCGAACTAAACGAAATTATTGCTTTGTCTTGCGAAAAGTTGGATAAGGATATTGCTAAAAACAGCTTCCGGACTTAGTTTGAGCAACTTACATCAGCACTCTTTAAGTCACAAATCCATTTATTAGTACTATAATCGTTAATTCACAAAATAGGGGTACACTTTTTATCAGAAAAGGTATATAATAAAACCAACATAAAAAAGGTCATAGCAAAGGCAGGTGTATTAACTATGGAAGACAACATTATATTTTCTCGCCTGATGGACGCCGGAAAACTACTGTTCGGTAGAATTACCAATAAAGAAGTCAAAGGCAAATGGGTAAAAATCGATATAAGGATTTTTTTGCACGAGTGACACCGGCAACAGCAATGTAAAAACAACCCTCGCAATATACACCCATCTCGATAGCCAACATAAGAAGAAAAATATCTCCAAAATGAATAATTACCTCGATACAAGCACCGGATAAATTCACGGTGCTTTTTTGATGGTTTCTGACACACCTATTGACACACCCGCTTATAACTTTTTTATACCTTTTATTCCTTTTTTATCCACCTCAAACGGAAGAAAAGAGAAAAGAAAAAAATCCCGAAACCCTTATGTATCAAGGATTTCCGGACTTCTAAAAGATGTATTCGCAAGTTTG
>CAYUVR010000053.1:0-12545 GCA_964448225.1 uncultured Faecalibacterium sp.
GCATCCTTGAAGAAATACTGGAAAACCATGTTGTTAAGTGACATTGTTGAGTTGAAAAGAGCAACTGAAGCCACTGTTGCAATTGTTGCACCAACCATTGCACGGTTTGTGAAGAATGACTTTACAGATGACATAAGTGCCTTGAAGCCTGTCTTATTTTTGATTTCTTCAGGGCTTTCTTCACGGATAACACGTTCCTTAACAAGTCTTGTTGTGCCCCAAAGCACAGCAAAAGCAATAATTGAAAGCACAACTGCCACGGGAAGGAGTGTTTCTCCCTTGAGCACCTGAACTTCAGTTCCGTCTGCTGCCATGCTTGTATCATATACGATACCGGGAAGGATAATCATAATAATAATAGCCGGAAGAGAAGCACCGATTGAACGGAAGGTTGAAAGAGAAACTCTCTGCTGCGGGTCATCAGTGATTACAGAATGAAGTGAACCGTAAGGAACATTTACCATAGTGTATGCAATTGACCACAAACAGTAAGCGATGAGACACCATGCATATTTTGCAGCGTATGAGAAATCCTTGACAGGAGCAAACAGCATAACATTGAAAACAACAAGAGTTATGCCGCCAAGAAGAATCCAAGGCATATACTTACTCTTTTTGCCGATTCTCTTTGTGTCAACAAGGTTACCGATAACGATGTCATTGACAGCGTCAAAGGCTTTTGAAATGAGGATAATTACGGCATAGTCTTCTGCCTTGATGCCTATGTACTGCAGGTAAAAAAGCTGCATAAATGTTGATACCAGCTGAAACGAAAATCCGCAGCCCATATCGCCCATAGCATAACCCAATTTATCCTGCCAACCGAAGGGGCGCACTGAATTAACAGGTGCTTTTAAATCATTTTTCATTTTAATTTCTCCTTATTTTTATTATGCACGGGAGGACTCTGACGCCCTCCCTTACAAATACATTTTCAGTGGGACTGTGCTTGCTGATTGTTCACTGTCCCGTTTTGTACATTTATCTCTGTACTCTGCCTGAACCGTCGCCGCCTGCAAGCTTTTCTACCTCTGATACTCCTACACGGTTGTAGTCGCCTTCAATTGAGTGCTTAAGAGCTGAAGCTGCAACTGCAAATTCAATTGCTGACTGTGTATCCTTACCTGAAAGCAGAGCATAGATAAGGCCTCCGCCAAAGCTATCGCCGCCGCCTACACGGTCAACAATGTGAAGGTGATATTCTTTTGAGAAACAGTAGTTTTCGCCGTCATAAAGCATACCTGCCCAATCGTTGTCGGAAGCTGAAATTGAGGAACGGAGTGTAATTGCAACCTTTTCAAAGTCGAAGGTATCCTTGAGCTGCTTTGCAACTGACTTGTAGCCCTCCTTGTCAAGCTTGCCACCGTAAATGTCGGTGTTTTCTGCTTCAATGCCGAAAACGTCCTTAGCATCTTCTTCGTTTGAAATGCAAACGTCAACATATTTGCAAAGCTCTGTCATTGCTTTTCCAGCTTCTTCTCTTGTCCAGAGCTTACCTCTGTAGTTAAGGTCGCAGGATATCTTAACACCCTTTTGCTTAGCTTTCTTACAAGCATCAAGGCAAATTTCAACAAGGTTGCCTCCGAGAGCCGGAGTGATACCTGTGAAGTGGAACCAATCTGCACCGTCAAGAATCTTATCCCAATCGAAGTCTTCTCTTGATGCTTCCTGAATTGAAGAGTGAGCTCTGTCATAAATGCAAACTGAGCCACGCTGTGAAGCACCCTTTTCAAGGTAGTAAATACCTACTCTGTCGCCGCCTCTTACAACGTCCTTTGTGTCAACGCCGAGAGCACGAAGTGAGTTGATTGCAGCCTGACCGATTGCGTGTGATGGAAGCTTTGTTACATATGAAGCATCCATACCGTAATTAGCAAGAGATACAGCAACATTTGCTTCACCGCCGCCGAAGGTAGCCTGCATCTTATCATTCTGGAAGAAACGGTAGTAACCTTCCGGAGCAAGACGGAGCATAATTTCACCAAAGCATACAATTTTCTTACTCATTTTAATTTACCTCTTTCTGAATTATTTAGTCTCTATACAGATTTCAAAGCCTGCAACTGTGTTTTTAAGACCGAAGCAAGTTACATTGCCTTTTTTGTCATACCAAATATCCGGGTCGATTTCAGCACCGAGTCTTTCAAGATAAGCCTTTGCACGGTTACCGTTAAGAGTTGAAATTACGACACAGCCCTTTGCACCGCAGTCATCATGCATAAAGGAAACTGCACCTGCTGATACGCCGTTTTCTGTTTCTTTATATTCGAAGCCGAAAAGACCGCAAAGAAGCTTTGCATCTGCCTTTGAGCTTTCCTTGTCGCCGTAAATAACGACAGAATCGAGCTTGAAGCCGAGCATTGTTCTGATGGCATCCTTACAGTTCTGAGTGATAACATCCCAGTTACCCTCTGCGATATCGGAGCTTTTTGCAATCCATGTGCCGCCGCAAGCAAGGATACGGTCAAAGGAAAGATAATCATTGAGGTTCTTTGTGTTAACGCCTCCTGTTGGCATCCACTTTGCTGCCTGATAGGGTCCTGCAAGAGCCTTGAGCTTGTTAACACCGCCGTTTGCTTCAGCAGGGAAGAACTTGATGTTTGTAAGCCCCATACTCATTGCCTGCTCCATTTCACCGGGTGTTGCTGCACCGGGCATCATGGGAATACCTGTTGACTTGATATATGCAATCATTTCGGGGTTGAAGCCGGGAGTAACAATGAACTTTGCACCTGCCTTGATGGCTCTGTCACACTGCTCTTTTGTCAGAACAGTACCTGCACCGACAAGTACATCGGGACATTCTTCGCTGATTCTTCTGATTGCTTCTTCAGCGGCTGCTGTTCTGAAAGTGATTTCAGCTGCGGGAAGTCCGCCGTCACGAAGAGCCTTTGCAAGGGGTACTGCCTTATCTGCATCGTCAATAGCAACAACGGGAATAATACCTAATTCGTAAATTGTTTTAAACATATCCATTTTATTTACCTCCGATTATACTCCTGAATATGATGAGAAACCGCCGTCAACGGGAAGAACAACACCTGTGATGAAGCCTGCCGCATCATTGTTGACAAGAAAAAGAAGCGCACCGTCAAGCTCCTTTGATTCACCGAAACGTCCCATGGGAGTTGCGGCAAGAATCTTGCCTGTTCTGGCTGTGGGTGAGCCGTCGGGATTCCAGAGAAGTGCTGCATTCTGCTTTGTTGAGAAGAAGCCTGGAGCAATTGCATTGACACGGATTCCTTCCTTGGAGAAGTGAACTGCAAGCCATTGTGTGAAGTTTGAAATCGCAGCCTTTGCACCCGAATAAGCGGGAATCTTTGTCAGAGGAGTAAAAGCGTTCATTGATGAAACGTTGATGATGTTACATCCTTCTCTGCCAAGCATCTGCTGAGCAAAAGCCTGAGAGGGAATGAGTGTACCGAGGAAGTTGAGGTTGAAAACAAAGCCAACTCCGTCCGCATCAAGGTTGAAGAAGTTTTTGCAGTCTTCGTCAATGTCGCCGGGGAAATAATACTCCTTATCTGTTGTGGCTCTGGGATTGTTGCCGCCGGCGCCGTTGATGAGAATGTCACATTTGCCAAGGTCAGCTTCAACTGCCGAAGCAACGGCAAGGCAGCTTTCTTTTTCCAGAACATTGCACTTATATGCCTTTGCAATGCCGCCTTCTTGTGTGATTTCATCAGCATAGCTCTTTGCTGCTTCTTCGTTAATGTCGAGAAGAGCAACCTTTGCGCCTGCTCTTGCAAGTGTTTTTGCAAAACCTGAGCAAAGCACACCGCCTGCACCTGTGACAACAGCAACCTTGCCTGTCAGGTCTGTGCCGAGTACATTTTTAATCATTTTATTTCCTCCTTATTTGTTTGCTTTTTCACAAGCTTCAAACAGACCGTTGATGTATGCTGCACCGAGGGCTCTGTCATAAAGTCCGTAACCCGGTCTGCCTGTTTCGCCCCAGATCATTCTGCCATGGTCGGGACGGACATATCCGTCAAAGCCTGTTTCTACAAGTGCTTTGACCACTTCATACATATCAATACTGCCGCAGGCTGAAAGGTGTCCGCTTTCTTCAAAAGAGCCGTCTTCCATAATAAGCACGTTACGGATATGCATAAATGCGATTCTGTCCGTTGCGCTGTATTTTCTTACCATCTTCACAACATCGTTACTCTTTGCACAACCGAGTGAGCCTGTGCAAAGGCAAAGTGAGTTTGCAGGTGAGTCAACAATTTTGAGGAAACGGTCGATATTTTCTTCACAAGTGATGATTCTGGGAAGGCCGAAAATGGGATACGGAGGATCATCGGGGTGAATTGCCATTCTTACATCACATTCCTCAGCAACGGGGATAACCTTTTTGAGGAAGTATTCAAGATTTTCCCAAAGTCCTTCTTCGCCGATAACTGCGTACTTTTTGAAAAGCTCCTTGATTTCGTCCTTGGTGTAGCTTGCGTCCCAGCCGGGAAGGTCGATATCGTCCACAAGGGGGTCAAGTCCTTCCATCTGATCCCAATACATAACAAGGCTTGTTGAGCCGTCGGGAGCTTCTTTGTCAAGCTGTGTTCTTGTCCAGTCGAAAACGGGCATAAAGTTGTATGTTACGCACTTGACACCGTATTTTGCACAGCGGCGGATATTTTCACAGTAAACATCTATAAGTTCGTCTCTGTTGTCTGAACCGAGCTTGATATCCTCTGAAACGGGGATTGATTCAACAACGTCAAAAATGAGTCCGTTCTTTTCACACTCTTCCTTCATTTTCTGAAGGCTCTCTTCAGGCCATACCTGACCGGGCTTTACATCGTAAACTGCTGATACGATTGAGCGCATATTAGGAATCTGGCTGATGTTTCTCAAGGTAACGGGATCGTCATATCCGTACCATCTGAATGACATTTTCATATAATTTCCTCCAAACCGAAAAATCTTTTTGCGTTGCCGCAGGAGATGTCCTCCACGATTTTTCCTAAAGTATTTATATCATCTGGATACTCTCCCTTTTCTACCCATTCACCGAACATACCGCATAGAATACGGCGGAAGTATTCGTGTCTTGTGTAGCTCAAAAAGCTTCTTGAGTCAGTGAGCATACCGACGAAGTTGCCAAGAAGTCCGAGAGACGCAAGGCTTGTCATTTGTTCACGCATACCGTTCTTTGTATCGTTGAACCACCAGGCAGAGCCGTGCTGAACAGTACCGGGATAGCCTTCACGCTGGAACGCACCCATAAGTGTATCGATAAAACTGTTGTCGCCGCTGTCAAGGCTGTAAAGAATCACACGGGGCATTTTTGAGCTGAGGTACATTGCATCCATAAGCTTTGCGAGAGCTACTGAGCCGTTGTGAGGGCCTATGCAGTCAAAGCCTGTGTCGGGGCCCAGTTTTTTGAACATTGCAGTGTTGGGATTTCTCATACAGTTATAGTGAATCTGCATCACCCAACCGAGCTCACTGTATTTTTCAGCACAGAAAAGTATCAGTTCAGTCTGTACTGCAAAGAGTTCTTCTTCGCTGACCTTTTCGCCGCCGATAGCTTTTAAGAGAGCTTTATCCATTTCTTCTTCGCTCATTTTTTCAAAAACCGGGAAATTGATACCGTGGTCACTCGCCTTGCAGCCGCAACTGTTAAAGTGATCCATTCTGTTTTTGAGAGCTTTCTTCAATGCTGCCACAGAATTGATATCAACACCCGAAACCTCTGAAAGGGTCTTAATATAATCAGCATAGCCGTCCATATTGAGGTTAAGTGCTTTGTCAGGTCTGAAGGAAGGTGCAACAACCGCCTTGAGTTTGCCCTGCTGTCTTATCTTCTGATGATATTCGAGGGAATCAATCGGGTCGTCTGTTGTGCCGATGAAAGCGACATTGCTTTTTTCAATAATGCCACATACACTCATACCGTCTTCTTTCAGCTTTTCTTTTGTGAGTGCCCACACTTGCTCTGCGGTGTCTGCATTCAGAATGCCCTCATAGCCGAAATATCTTTTCAGTTCAAAATGACACCAATGATACATCGGGTTGCCGATTGCCTTGGGCAGAAGCTCAGCGAATTTGAGAAACTTATCCTTAGCAGGCTTGTCACCTGTGATATAGTCCTCACTCACACCGTTGGAGCGCATAAGTCTCCATTTGTAATGGTCACCTGAAAGCCAAAGTTCTGTGATGTTTTCAAACTTTTTGTCTTCATAGATTTCCTTGGGGCTGACGTGGCAATGATAGTCAATTATCGGCAGCTTTTCGCTGAAATCGTGATAAAGTTTTTTTGCCGTGTCATTATAAAGAAGGAAATCTTCTGTCATAAATGAGTTCAATTCACATTCTCCTTTTCCGGATAACTGCCGCAAAAATGCTAGCCGTTACCCGTATTGTTACGTTGTTATTTTATCATATTGTTTTAACAATAAAAATAGTGAAAATTGCTTGACTGATTGTTAATCTTGCTGTATGATAAATTCAAGTCCTCAAAAGGAGTGTTTTTATGCAGATTTTTGACCCGAGACAGAGTATGTCCAGCAATAAATTTGAGATTTTTCATTACCGTGATGCAAAATTCGAGGGCGTTCCCGTTCATCAGCACGACTTTTATGAAGTATATTTTTTCATCGGCGGCAATGTAGAATACAGCGTTGAAGGCCATTGCTATCATTTGAAAAAAGGTGATATTCTACTCATCAATCCCCTTGAGCTGCATCAGCCGAGAATCGGCCCTGACCAGAGCGACTATGAAAGAATTGTTCTGTGGATAAACAAAAATTATCTTTCACATCTATGCACAAACGAAGTGAGCCTTTCCCGATGCTTTGACAACACAAATCCCGACCACTCAAACCTTCTGCGCCTTTCACTTTCACAGCAGAACTATATTTCATCAAAGCTGACTGAGCTTCTTGAGGAAAGCAAAAGTAAGGATTACGGCAGCGATCTTGCCTCTCAGGCGCTTCTGACACGCTTTCTTGTTGAACTGAACCGCCTCACAATGGAAAAAGACAAAAACCAGGTAACAGAAAGCCAGCCCTCCCCACTTATATCTTCGGTTATTGAGTTTATAAACATTCACTATTGCGAAAAATTGTCCCTTTCAAAAATTGCGGAGGAGTTTTTTGTCAGCAAATATTATCTTTCTCACGCCTTCAACTCCACCGTCGGAACAAGTATTCACAGATACATCACACTTAAAAGGCTCATTAACGCAAAGCAGATGCTCAGCAGCGGTATTCGCCCCACTACTGCCGCCGCAAACTGCGGTTTCAACGATTATGCAGGTTTTTACAGAGCGTTCACGGCAGAGTACGGCATTACTCCTGCGGAGTATGTTAAACTGTGATAAGTGACAGAAGACAGGATAAGTAACCCCCACAGCACATAAATGCTGTGGGGTTAACTGTATAATTTACTGATGTTTATTAAGGAAAGCTTTTACTGTACTCCAATATAAATCCGGATCAGTTTTTGCACTTCGTGCGTGTCCCGCACCTTCTATGACAAGTTTCTCTTTTTCGCAGGAAGCTTCACTGTATAAAACGTCAAGCATATAAAACGGTACAAAGTTATCACCACTTCCGTGAATAAAAAGAGTGGGCGTTGTGCTTTTTTTAACAGCGTTTACACAGCTCGCATCTCTGAAAGAATAGCTGCCTCTGATTTCAGACACAACAGATGCACTGTCCACAATGGGAAACGATGGCAAAAAAGGAATGTAGCCTCTGATGGTGTTGCCGATTTCATCATATACATTTGTGTAAGCGCAATCGGAAACAACGGCTTTCACACACACCGGCAAGTCGCCTTCACCGCTTGTGAAAAGCACCGTCGCACCACCCATAGAAACACCGTATAAAACAATTTCTGCTTGTGGGTCATTTTTTAAAATGTCATTTATCCAAAATATAACATCTCTTTTTTCAAGATATCCCATTCCACGCACATTACCCTCACTTTTTCCGTGGGCACGGGCATCAACTGCAAGCACGGAATAATTCATATTATAAAAACTCCTTGCATAATATGACATATTTGCCGCTTCGCCCGAATATCCGTGACAAGCAATCACATACTTATGAAAACTGTTTGGATTGCGTACATAATATCCGTGAAGCGAAAGGCCGTCATGAGAGGTGATATATTTTTCTTCGCTGTTTTTTTCCAACCAATTCTGCTTCTCCTGAGAAGTGCCGCTGAAAGAAGATGAATCAACACTTTCGCCTGTGAAAAAAGCTGTTACGTTGTCTTTTGAAAAAACAGATTCTCTTAAAAGCGCAAAGCTGTAAATAAAATTACCGACGGAAAAGAAAGTAACTGTGCCGATGATGAGCAATACACAGTAAATCTTAAGAAAAATCTTTAATGCCTTTTTCACATTCTCTTCCTCCCAGTTTGCACTCTTTATGTTTTCATTATACATTCATCTTTTCAGAAAACAAGTCCATAGGCTTTACTTTCAGAATTTCTTAAGAATATATACCCTTACTACACAGTCACACATGGTCACACATAACATTCCAGTCCTCTATAAAAAATTAATCCGCCGCAAAAGCGACGGATTCTCATTTTTATTCAATTGCTTCAAGTCTCTGTCTGAACTCTTCAATTTTTTCTTTTGAATAAATCTTTGAAAGAACAATCATACCCATATTAGGTGTGAAGCCCATTGAAAGTGCAAGGTTCTTCATGGGGTGGTTCATAATTTCAGGACAAAGGTCGTTAACGATTTCCATAACCTGGGGGTCTTTCATAAGTACGCTGAATTTTGTGTCAAAAGTATACTTAGGCATAATTTATCTCCTTTTTATAAATCATATTTAACCTTTTCGGTTATTATTTCACCTGTGCGCCGAAAGCAATGCCTTTTTCAAGAGCTTTCATATTCATTTCGAGAATTTCGGGTTTCTTTGTCTTAAACTTTTCTTCGAGAGAAGCAACAAAAATATCTTTGCTTACGATATCTGTTGCACCGATAAGAGCGCCGATAATAACGATGTTTGCAACCTTGATGTTACCAACCTCAAGAGCGATATCGTCAACAGGTACTGAAATAACCTTAACATCTTCTCTTTCAATCGGCTTTGTGATGCGGCTTGAGTTCACAACAAGAATACCGCCTTCCTTGACGGAATCCTGAAACTTGTTATAAGCCTGCTCATTCATTGCAACAAGATTATCGCACTTCTTGGTGAGGGGAGAAATAATTTCATCGTCACTGATGATAACAGTACACTTTGCACTGCCGCCACGCTGTTCCGGGCCGTATTCAGGCAGGAAGGTTGCGTGCTTTTCCATATCAATGGCAGCGTGAGCGAGCATCATACCTGCAGACATAATACCCTGACCGCCTGAGCCAGAAAATACAAAGGATTTTTTCATTATTCCTGCACCTCCGCATCTTTATATACTCCCGGCTTGAAGTAGGGAATAGTATTTGTATTCATATATTCGAGAGTATCAAGAGGATTCATACCCCAGTTTGTGGGACAGTTTGTGAGAAGCTCAACAAATGTGAAGCCTTTGCCTTCAAGCTGCATCCGGAAAGCCTTTTTGATACCCTTCTTTGCGTCCATAACACCCTTAGGTGTGTTAAGAGCATATCTTGCAACAAAAACGGGAGCTTTGAGAACGGAAATAAGCTCACACATCTGGAGAGGATAGCCTGTTGTTGCGGCATCACGGCCGAAACGTGTTGTGGTTGTTCTCTGTCCGATAAGTGTTGTGGGAGCCATCTGACCGCCTGTCATACCGTAGGTCTGGTTGTTAGCGAAAACAACCGTGAAGTTTTCACCTCTGTTTGCAGCAGACATAATTTCTGCAAGACCGATAGCGGCAAGGTCGCCGTCACCCTGATAAGTGAAAACGAGTCTGTCCGGCATACTTCTCTTGATACCTGTTGCAACTGCGGGAGCACGTCCGTGAGCTGAGCCGATAACATCCCCTGCCCAGGAGTAAAGGTTAAGGGCAGAACAACCGACGGAAACAACATTGATTGCATTATCCTTCTGATTAAGTTCATCAATTACGTCAGCAACAAGTCTTGTTGCAAGAGCGTGAAGACAACCGGGGCAATAGCCTGTTGCCATAGGCATAAGTGATTTAGGTCTCTTATATTCCGGCATAATTATTCTCCTCCCTTCACAATTTCTGCAATTGCGTTGTATACGCCTTCATCGTCAAGGAGCATACCGCCTGATCTGCCGTATTCGTGTACGGGGCAGCGACCCTTAACCTGAAGCTCAATATCGTCTCTCATCTGAGCGGGAATTGTAAGCTCGATGTCAATGATACCCTTAACTTTGTTATAGTCAAGATTGTCAAGACTTGCCTTCGGGAAGGGATAGAGTGTGATGGGACGAATCATACCAACCTTGTGACCTTCTGCACGAAGGGTGTTGATTGCTTCCTTTGCAACTCTCGCCGCAATGCCGTATGCCACTACAACATATTCGGCATCTTCCAGCATATATTCTTCGACCTTAACATCGTTCATTTCCCACATCTTATAGCTCATACCCTTGAACTTGTTGAGCATTTCAAGTGCAGCTTCGGGAAGAATGGGAGTAATCATATGAGAGTCTGTTCTGCCGTTTCTCTTTGAAAGGTCCCAGTCCTCTGTGTTCTGACAGTTAAGCTCTTTCGGATCGGGAAGAACAACCTCTTCCATAATTGCACCAAGGCAACCGTCCATAAGAATAAGAACGGGGTTTCTGTCTCTTTCAGCATATTCCCAGGCATTGTATGTAAGGTCAACAGCCTCCTGAAGTGTTGCAGGAGCAAAAACCATTGTGCGGAAACCGCCGTGGCCGAGAGCCTTTGTTGCCTGAAGATAGTCAGACTGAGCAGGCTGGATTGAGCCGAGACCGGGACCGCCTCTTGAAATGTTGACAATAACAGCGGGAAGCTGAGCTGATGCAAGGTATGAGATACCTTCAGCCTTAAGGCTGATGCCCGGGCCTGAGGAGCTTGTCATAGCTCTTGTGCCTGTGGCTGCTGCACCGTAAACCATATTGATTGAAGCCACTTCGCTTTCGCCCTGAACGAATGCACCGCCGACTTCGGGAAGTCTCCATGAAAGATATTCGGGGATCTCGTTCTGCGGAGTGATGGGATAACCTGCGAAGAAACGGCATCCGCCACGAACTGCGGCCTCTGCAATAGCTTCACAGCCTTTCATAAATCTCTTTTCCATTTACTTGACTCCCCTTTCTCAAGAATTCTTCGCAGCAACTTCAATTGCTGCTTCGGGACACATAAGTGCACAGATTGCACAACCGTTGCAAGCGCTCCGGTCAATCTGTACCGGATAGAAATGACCTTTTTCTGATCTTTTCCTACCCATTTCGAGGATGTGTTTCGGGCAGAACTTGATGCAGTATCCGCAACCCTTGCACATCAAACTGTTGATGGTAATCATTGGAATCTGTCTCCTTTTTTCTTCCGACTGTGTTACAAACTGTCGGCATTTTATTTGCAATATTGTGATTATAGCATATAAGCCGAAATTTGTAAATACACAAATTTCGGCGTTATGTAACAATTTTAGCTGACTTTTCCTTCTGTCCTTACTTTTTCGGGGTCTGCAGCAGTAAGCTTCATAAAGTCAATTTTCATCAGCGGTGTCTGAGGAAGCTCATCCATAAAGACGATGTCTCTTGGAACATAGAACTTTGAGAATTCATTTTCAAGAGTTTCACAGATTCTTGCTTTCAGTGCTTCCTTGTCAATATCCTTATTGTGAAGTGAAACGTAAAGTCTTACCATTGATCTTTCGTTTTCCCAACCCTGAACTGCACAACATTCATTGATTTCAGGGAATTCACCAACTACTCTTTCAATGTCTGTGGGATATACATTGTAGCCTGCAATGATAATAAGTCTCTTCTTTCTGCCTGAGAAATAGAAAAATCCGTCATCATCCTGATAACCGAGGTCGCCGGAAAGAACCCACTTTGTGCCGTTTTCATCTGTGTAAAGACCGCAGTCCTCAGCTTCGCCCTCCATATAATAGCCCCGCATAATTGTCGGGCCTGAAATAGCGACTTCACCAACTGTACCGTTGGGAACCTGCTTGTGGTCATCATCCCAGATCTGAACCGTTACGCCACGGATAGGCTTACCGATTGAGCTGCGCTTAAAATAAGCATTTGTGTTAGTGGTGCAAACGGAGCCGATTTCCGTGAGACCGTAACCCTGACGGAGTCTGCCTGTTGCACCCCACTTTTCAAAGTAGGAGTTAAATTCGTCAATAAAGCCATCGGAAATATCGTCACCGCCGCAGAACATAAGACGAACCTTCTTAAGGTGCGGGCCGTCAAAATGCTTATCCTTCATAAGCTTCTGGAACATAAGAGGAATACCACCGAAGCCGACAACGTTATACTTTCTCATAAGCTTGGTGAAAATCTTTGCATCAAACTGCATCATCGGAATGATACAAGCGCTGTTACACATTGCCATGTGAACTGCCACACACAAGCCGAAGCAGTGGAAAAGCGGAAGCACAATAACTTCACATTCGTTACCGGGGTCGTGGATTTCGTCGATATCGGATACACGCCAAG
>CAYUVR010000054.1:0-11874 GCA_964448225.1 uncultured Faecalibacterium sp.
GTCTGTGCAATGTCCTCTTCTCTTCTTGTCATACCCTTGACACCACGGCCGCCACGGCGCTGAAGTGAATAAGCTTCAACAGGCTGACGCTTGATATAACCGAGAGTTGTGAGAGTATATACGCAGTCTTCTTCGGGAATAAGGTCTTCAATGTCAACTTCACCGCTGACACTTGCAATTTCCGTTCTTCTTTCGTCACCGAACTTGTCTGCAATAGCCATAGCTTCGGTTTTGATGATTTCAAGCACCTTGCCTTCGGAAGCAAGAATTTCCATATATTCTGCAATTTTTGCCTTGAGAGATGCAAGTTCTTCTTCAATCTTTGTTCTTTCAAGACCTGTTAACTGTCCGAGACGCATCTTGACAATTGCATCTGCCTGCACTTCTGAAAGTTCAAAGCGGTCAATAAGAGCCTGCTTACCGCTTGCCTGGTCTTTTGAAGCACGAAGAATTGCAATAACCTCATCGATGAAATCAAGTGCAATCATAAGACCTTCAAGAATATGCGCTCTTTCCTGTGCCTTTTTGAGGTCATAACGTGTTCTTCTTACGATAACCTCTTCCTGGAACTTGATATAGTTGTCAAGCACCTGCTTTAAGGTGAGAATTTTCGGCTCACCGTTCACAAGGGCAAGCATAATGATACCGTAAGAAATCTGAAGCTGTGTGAAAGAGAACAGCTGATTGAGAACAACCTGAGGATTAGCATCCCTTTTAAGGTCAACAACAAGTCTCATACCTTCACGGTTTGAATAGTCATTGATGTCGGCAATGCCTTCAATTTTCTTATCCTTGACAAGGTCTGCCATACTTTCAATAAGACGGCGCTTGTTGACCTGATAAGGCAGCTCTGTGACAACAATCGAAAATCTGCCGTTTTTATTTTCAACAATTTCCGTTCTTGCTCTGACAACGATTTTGCCACGGCCTGTTCCGTATGCGGCTCTGATGCCTGCTCTGCCCATAACAATACCTGCTGTGGGGAAGTCAGGACCTTTGATGAACTGCATCAGCTCATCAAGCTCAGCGTCGGGATTATCGATATAATAGCACATACCTTCAATAACCTCACGGAGATTGTGAGGCGGAATGTTTGTTGCCATACCGACGGCAATACCTGTTGAGCCGTTAACAAGTACATTGGGAAAACGGGAGGGGAGAACGGTCGGCTCTTTAAGACGGTCGTCATAGTTGGGCGCAAAATCAACGGTGTCTTTATCAATATCCGTAAGCATTTCCATTGAAATTTTGCTCATTTTGCTTTCAGTATAACGGTAAGCAGCAGGGGGGTCACCGTCAACTGAGCCGAAGTTACCGTGACCGTCAACAAGAAGATATCTTGTTGAGAATTTCTGTGCAAGACGAACCATCGCATCATAAACAGATGCGTCACCGTGGGGGTGATATGAGCCAAGCACGGAACCTACGGTGTCGGCACACTTACGGTATGCTTTTTCGGGATAAAGTCCGTTTTCATGCATTGTGTAAAGAATACGGCGGTGAACAGGCTTCAGGCCGTCTCTTACATCGGGAAGTGCACGGGAAGTAATAACCGACATTGAATAATCAAGGAACGACTTTCTCATTTCCTTATTAAGGTCAACGTCAATTATGGTTTGGTTTTCGTAGTTTAAATTTTCCATTTTATCACCATCTTTTTCTGATGTTAATTATCCTTATTTTAAATTGCTGAATAAATACCTGAAAAAAGGTTGTTTATGAGGTTTTTTATCATTCCGAACTGTTCGCCGTCAAGTACTTTTTTCGGAATAATAAGAATATTGTTTGTTTTGAAAATGAAATAGAAATAATCGCTTGCTTCAAGCACGCTTCTGACCGTGTCAAAGCCGTAATGTCTTTCGCTGCTGCCCTTCATAACTTCGTCGGGCTCTGAGCGTACCTCAAAATGGTCGGAATAAAAGTCGACAGTCATCGGTCTCCTGATAAGCTTTGAGCCGCTGCGGGATTTGTTTGAAAAATCCTTATTCACCATTTCAGGAATGATGAGAGCCACAGCAAAAAGATACAAAGCAATCACTATGAAGAAAAGGTCATAGAACGCACCGGCAATCATAATTAAAGCAAACGGAACGGCAAGCTGTTTCATTCTGCCGAAAAGAACGGATTTTCTGATTTTCTTTTCGTAGCTTTCATAATCCTCTTTTGTAAGGTACATATTAAGTGAAAAATATTTCATCACATTCTGCCCCCTTCAAAAGTATATTTGCTGCCCATTTTTTCACGGAGTATCTGTGAGAAGGTCTGATAATTACCTTTTTTGATTTCGTGGGCACAGATTGAGCAGGGCAAAGATGCCTCATCAATCAGAAGTGTGATTATGCCGTTTTTTTCATGGGCAAAAGAAAGCTCGTCATAGTAATACTCACCCTTGCTGAAAGCAGTGACATATTCTATTTTGTCTTCAAACAGCACAATCTGCTTGTCTGTGTTTTGAAAATTGACTCTTGTTGTCTCTTTTATAAAGCTGCCTTTAATCATAAAATACACACTTACTGCCGCAACAAGGCCGATAAAAGCAAGCATTGAAACATAAAGTCCGTCAACCTTGAACAAAATCAATGCAAAGCAGATTATAAGTGCAATTGACATAATTACTGCATCAATTTTCAAAACCGTACCTAATTTTAAAACACCGATTTTTTTTTGCCACACAGTTACACTTTCCTGCAATGCGTGGATATTTTCTTTATAAACTATTCCGTATGGTGTCATTTTATCAAGTCCTTAAAATACTAAGCTTAGATATCAAGATTCTGAACGTATCTTGCGTTCTTTGTGATGAAATCACGTCTGGGTTCAACCTGGTCACCCATAAGAATTGAGAAGGTTTCGTCAGCCTGAATTGCGTCTTCCAAAGTTACACGAAGCATAATTCTGTTTTCGGGATTCATTGTGGTCTCCCAAAGCTGTTCGGGGTCCATTTCACCAAGACCTTTGTAACGCTGAATGTCTGCACCGGGCATCTCCTGCATTTTTCTGTCTCTTTCCTCGTCAGAATAAGCATATTCATGCTTTTTGCCCTTACTGAGCTTATAAAGAGGGGGTTGTGCGATATAAACATAACCGCCGTCAATCAAAGGTCTCATATATCTGAAGAAGAATGTGAGAAGAAGTGTTCTGATATGTGCGCCGTCGACGTCGGCATCAGCCATAATAACAACCTTGTGATAACGAAGCTTGTTGATGTCAAAATCTTCGTTGAAGCCTGCACCGAGAGCCGTTACAACGGGAAGGAGCTTTTCATTTGTGATAACCTTGTCGGGTCTTGACTTTTCAACGTTGAGCATTTTACCCCAAAGGGGAAGAATTGCCTGAATTGTTCTGTCTCTGCCTTCCTTTGCAGAGCCGCCTGCAGAGTCACCCTCTACGATATAAATTTCAGTTTTTGACGGGTCTTTTTCTGTGCAGTCGGCAAGCTTTCCGGGAAGTGAATTAGATTCAAGGGGAGATTTTCTTCTTGCGGCTTCTCTTGCACGTCTTGCAGCCTCTCTTGCCCTTGATGCATCAAGTGACTTTGAAATAATCGACTTTGCAACTGCGGGGTTTTCTTCGAAGAAATCTGAAAGCTTTTCATAAACCGTGTTTGAAACAAGCTTTGTGATGTCTGTGTTACCGAGCTTCCCCTTGGTCTGACCTTCAAACTGTGCTTCTGTGAGCTTAACTGAAATGATTGCAACAAGACCTTCACGGCAGTCCTCGCCGGAAAGCTTTTTGTCTGCATCCTTCAGATAGTTATATTTCTTGCCGTATTCGTTGAATACCTTTGTCAGTGCTGTTTTGAAGCCTGTTTCGTGTGTACCGCCGTCAACGGTGTGAACATTGTTTGCGTAAGAAAGCATTGTTTCGTTGTAGCCGTCATTATACATAAGAGCGACTTCGGCACTTCTGTCACCGACAACTGTTGAAAAATGAATTGGCTTTTCGTGAATTGCAGTAAGACCTCTGCTTTCGTTGATATGTTCAACAAAAGAAGAAAGACCGCCCTGATAGCAGAAGTAATCTTCAACGATGTTTTCTTCGTCACGTCTGTCTGTCAGAGTGATTGCAAGACCTGCGTTGAGAAATGCAGATTCTCTGAGGTGACGCTGGAGAGTTTCATAGTCATATTCTGTTGTTTCCTGAAAAATTTCAGCATCGGGCTTGAAACGGATAAATGTACCTGTTTCGTTTGTGTCACCGATAACTGTAAGGTTAGTTTTGATGTTACCTCTTTCAAATCTCTGATGGTGAATGTGGCCGTTTTGTGAAACCTCAACCTCCATCCATTCAGAAAGGGCATTAACAACTGATGAACCAACACCGTGAAGACCGCCTGATACCTTGTAGCCGCTGCCGCCGAACTTACCGCCGGCGTGAAGCACTGTGAGAACAACAGTAACAGCGGGAAGTCCCTGCTGCTCGTTGATGCCGACGGGAATACCACGGCCGTTGTCACGGACTGTAATTACGTTATCCGGGAGAATTTCAACTTCAATGTGAGTACAGTAGCCTGCAAGCGCCTCGTCAATTGAGTTATCCACGATTTCATAAACAAGGTGATGAAGACCTCTCGGACCTGTTGAACCGATGTACATACCGGGACGTTTTCTTACAGCTTCAAGTCCTTCAAGAACCTGAATGGCATCAGCGTTGTATTCTTCTGTCACAACGGTATTCATAGTTTCGATAATTTCTTCCGGGGTTGTTATTTCCTGATTTTCAGCATTAGCCTTGATTTCGATTTCATCCATGGCTGATACCTCCGTTTCATATTTTACAAGTTAATTTTATATATCATCGGTTTTAACCGCTTTTTTTCTGAGCCTGATATCTCAGTTCTTCTGTTCGTTTAAGAAGAGTTGAGGTTGATATTTGTGACAGGTAAATTATAATTTTATCTGTTTTGTCACGGCAGACTATGAAGCTTTTAGGAAGCTCATTTGAAACTTCAATAACTCTGCCTTCTTTTTGTGCTTTTGAAAGGTAATCTCTTGTTTTTTTGGCAACGGTTGTGTTGTCAAGGTCGAATATACCGATTATTTCATCAAAAGTTATAACTGTGCTTTGACCGAGGTGAAGATACATCAAAACCTTCCTTTCAAAAATAAGTAAAGTTTTTTCGATTCTCGGCTCTCCTTTCATGGGAGCTGTCTGCTTCAGCAGACTGAGGGGTACTTTCAAAAAAGGAATGCCTGCACGGCGAGTGTATTATAAAAAACTGAATATTTTTCAGATTGCTAGCCGCAGGGCGATACTTTCTTATTTTTTGTTTTTACAAACACGCTCCGTTTTTAACCTGAAAGCTCTTACCGAATTTAAGATTACGCACCGCAGTCGGGTCACAACAGGTAATAAACACCTGCCAGTCCTTAATGTGGTTGAGAATGTAGTTCTGTCTGCCTGTGTCGAGTTCACTCATAACATCGTCAAGAAGTGCAACAGGCTGTTCATCAGAAAAGTTTTTGATAACTGCCGCTTCGCCAAGCTTGAGTGCAAGAGCAGCAGACCTTTGCTGTCCCTGTGAGCCGTAAGTTCTTGCAGGTAAAGAGTCGATTTTTATGCTCAAATCGTCTCTGTGAGGCCCTACGGAAGTGAAGCCTGTAATAAGATCATTTTTTCGTGACTGATAAAGCTGATTTTTCATATTTTCATATAAAGCCTGCTTATCGTCACCGTAAACAACAGTTTGTTGATTGTATGCTATTTTAAGCTTTTCTCTGTTTCCCGAAAGTCCCGAATATATTTCGTCTGTGTATAAAGACAGCTTGTTGATATAACCGAGTCTTTGCCTGATAATCTCCGAAGCGAAAAAGGCAATTCTGTCTTCCCACACATCGAGAGTATCATATAATTCAGAGTGAAACTGAATGTCTTTGAGAAGAATATTTCTTTGTGCAATTGCTTTATTATACTGTGAAAGTGTAACACCGTATTTAGGCTTTAACTGGCTGATTGCAATATCGAGAAAGCGTCTTCTTTCATAAGGTCCGTCTTTGACAAGTGAAAGGTGGTCAGGCGAAAAAACAACCGCCAGAAATTCACCCATAATCTGTGAAGCACTCTTCATTTTTACGCCGTTAAGGATAAACTTTCTGCCTTCACCGATTTCAAGTGAAGCACTCTGCTGTCTGTCTGCGGCAAAAAAGTCCATATAAAGGTTGGATTTATTTTTGTTGAAGCCGATAAGCTCGCTGTCTTTTGAACAGCGGAAAGAGCGACAGCCGGTAAAAAGCCATATACTTTCGAGAAGGTTGGTTTTTCCCTGAGCATTTTCGCCGTAAATTATGTTTACACCTTCGCAAGGTTCGAGATAAACATATTCGATATTGCGGAAATTTTTAACTTCAAGATGGTTAACGTTCATTTTTTTCTCCGAAAATCATTTTTGAATTTTATAAACTACTCTTTCAAATTCAAACTCGTCGCCCTCATAGAGCTTTTTACCTCTTGAAAGGCAGACTTCACCGTTAACCTTCACAAGCCCGTCCTGAATCACCCATTTTGCCTGACCGCCCGTTCCGACGGCACTGCAAAATTTCAAAGCATTATCCAAACGGATATTTTCGGTTGTGATTACTACGGGTACTGTTTTTTTCTCTTTCGGAGCCTGTTTGACTGTAACTTTGATTTTCATAATATCATCTCTTGTAAAAAGTAATCAAAAAAACTTTTGTTATTCTTTATTTTTTATTCTTTAAATTCTTACCGGCAATACAAGGAAGAAGAAGCTGTCTCCTTCAAGCGGCGCAAATGTAATAGGCTGATTGGAGCTTGACATTTCAATTTTAATTTCATCAACGTCACAAGCCTTCAGACAGTCAAGAACAAATCTGTTGTTAAAGCCGATTTCAATGTTTTTGCCTTCAATGTCTGCAGCCATTTTGTCGTTTGCAGTACCGATTGCGGTCACAGAAGAAAACCTCATAATACCGTTTTCAACCACACAGCGGACAGGGCTCGACTTGTCGGTAATGATAAGTGATGTTCTTTCAATACATTCAATAAGTCTTCTTGTGGGGACAATTATTCTTGTTGCGTGTGTAAGGGGAATTGCAGACTTGTAGTTAAGGAAATTACCTTCAAGAAGTCTTGATACGATTTCGTATTCATCAATTTTGAAAATAATGTGTCTGTCGCCGACTCTGATTTCTATTTCGCTTTCGTCATCACCTGAAAGCTTGATGATTTCATTGAGTGTTTTTGAAGGCACAACAAACTGAAGTTCGCTGTTTTCTTCTGCGTTATATTCAATGTCTTCACGTCTTACGGCAAGTCTTGCACCGTCAACGGCAACAAGAACGATTCTTCCGTGTGTGATTTCAAACTTGACACCTGTGTGAACAGGGTTTCTTTCTCCCGTTGAAACTGAGAAAATTGTTTTCTTTATCATATCCTTCAAAACAGCCTGCTTAACTGTTACGGGTGAAAACTTACTCAGAGAGGGAAGTTCCGGATAATCATCAGCAGATGTGCCGATGATTGAATATTCTGTTTCACCGCTTTTGATTTTGCAGATATTTCTGTCATCACATTCAATTGAAACAACATCCTCGGGTACCATTCTTAAAATGTCGCAAAGATTTTTTGCATTAAGAACAACTCTGCCTTCCATTGCAACTTCACAGGAAATCACAATAACAGATCCGACTTCAAGGTCATAACCTGTGAGCTTGATTTTTCCGTCTTTTGCTTCAATAAGAATACCCTCAAGGGCGGGAATGGTAGATTTGTTTGATACTGTTCTCTGAACATTCATACAGGCTTTTGAAAGCTCTGCGCTGTCGCAAATTATTTTCATAAAAAACCTCCGTGTTATCAAAATTCAAAAATTAGTATGGAAATAAGTAATTATATTTAGTAGTAGTAGTAGGTGGTGTTGAAACTGCGGAAAAAGTCAGAAAGAGCAGATTTCAAGCCATTTGTGAGTATTTTTTGTTTGTTAACTCTTTTGTTGAAATTCTTTTTGTTTCAACACAGGACTTTTTCATTTGTTGACAAAGTGGAAAACTTTGTGTGGAATGTTAATTAAACTGTTGAAAATTGAAGGCCATTTTTTGCCGTTCATTTTTGTTTTTATTGCTCGTTTATGTTCTTGATAATATCGTCAACGGTAGCTTTAAGAGCCACGTCTTTTTCAAGCTTGTTTTTGATTTCTTTAAGCGCATAGATAATTGTTGAGTGGTGCTTGTTGCCGAATTCATTACCTATTGCTTTGAGTGAAAGCCCCGTAACCTGGTCAACGATATAAATTGCAACCTGCCTTGCAAGGGAAATGTTTGAATTTCTCTTGTCAGAACGGATATCGGCGGGAGTCACATCAAAAGTGCGTGAAACTTCGGTGATGATATTGTCAACGGTAACCGGTAAGGGCTGATTATCATTGATGATGTCGCTGATTGCTTTTTTTGCAACGGCAACGGTGGGCTTTGAGCCCTCAACGTCCTGATAAGCCTTGATTTTCTTAACGGTACCTTCAAGCTGACGGATATTTTTCTTGATATTGTCAGCAATGAACTTAATAACCTCGTCACCCAGTTCAAGATGAAGGTCATCGGACTTCTTTTTGACAATAGCCATTCTTGTTTCAAGCGTCGGTGGCTGAACGTCAGCTATAAGTCCCATTTCAAAGCGTGTGCGAAGTCTCTCTTCCAAAGTCATCATTTCTTTCGGCGGACGGTCAGAAGTGAGAACAATCTGACTGCCGTTTGAAGTGAGAGCATTGAAGGTGTGGAAGAATTCTTCCTGAGTGGTTTCGGTTTTTGCAATGAACTGAATATCATCTACAAGAAGAACATCGCAGTTTCTGTATTTTTCGTGGAAAGCATAGGTGTTATGGCTTCCGATATAATGGATGAGCTCGTTTGTGAAAAGCTCACCGCTTGTATAAATAATATCCACTTTGGGATTATTCTTTTTGATTTCATTCATAATCGCCATCAGAAGATGGGTTTTGCCAAGTCCGGAGTGACCGTAAATGAAAAGCGGATTATATGCTTTGCCGGGATTTGCCGCAACATTGATTGCCGCTGCGTGGGCAAATTTGTTTGACGGACCTGTGATGAAATTGTCAAAGGTATAATCATATTCGTTTGCGTTTTGTTCCTGTTCGTTTTCGGTCACATCATTTTTGATAAGTTCATTGGGAACAACATATTCGATTTCAACGGGGAAGCCCAGGACATTTTCAAAAGCGAGAGAAACAACTGCCGCAAATTTGTCCATTATGATTTTTCTTTTGAAATCACTGATTGAAAGGTACACCTTATCGTTTTTGAAATCTACGAATTCAAGGGGGCTGAGCCAGACGTTATATGCAACTTCTGTCACACAGCATTTAAGTTCTTCTTTGACAAGCTCCCAGATTTCAACAAATGAATCCATAATTTTCCTCCTTTGTTTTTTTGATATTTTCAGAATTATATTCGTTTTAAAAGCCGATGTAATATATAATATATATTTATATATAAATAAAATATAAACCTTTAGATATATATACCATTACATAATACTACACCTTACATTGTAGCATATTATTTTTATTGTTGCAAGTGTTTTTATAAGGAAATAACATCAAAGTACAATTATTTGGACTGAAAAAGCGGTTGATTTTGATATTTTAATATAATATAATGATAACAGACGTTAAAAAACAAAAAGGCGTAAAAGCGCCTTTACGGTAAAAAAACTGAGGTAAGCATAATGAAATATGAAATAAGAGAAAAGGACATTGTTTTATCAGATATAAAATGCTTTGAGCCTGAATTGTGTCTTTTCTGCGGTCAGGCTTTCAGGTGGGAAAAAAAAGAAGATGGTACATTTCACGGTGTTGTGAAAAACAAAGCTGTGGATATTATAAAAAAAGACAGTGAAATTATTTTCAGAAATGTCAATGAAGAAGATTTCACAAATATATGGCTGCCTTATTTTGACTTAAACAGAGATTATGAAGAAATATGCGAGAAAATAAGTGAGGATAAATATATTGCTCAGGCGACAGAGCAGTATTACGGAATCAGAATTCTCCGTCAGGACTCTTGGGAAGCACTTTGTTCTTTTATTATTTCACAGAACAACAATATTCCGAGAATTACGGGTATTATCGGAAGACTTTGTGAAGCTTTCGGTGAGAAAATATGCGAGACGGATTATTCGTTCCCGACCTATGAAAGAATGAAGGACCTTACCGTGGAGGACTTAGCACCATTAAGAGCAGGTTTCAGAAGCAAATATATTATTGATGCTGTTCAAAAACTTAATTGTGGTGAAATTTCACTTGAAAAAATAGAAAAAATGCCTATTGCTGAAGCACGTGAAGAGCTGATGAAAATCAAGGGTGTGGGGGCAAAAGTTGCCGAGTGTACACTTCTTTACGGCTTTGGAAGAATTGAGGCATTTCCCGTTGATGTTTGGGTGAAAAGAATTATGGCTGAGATGTATGAAAACGGTCTTCCCGGGTGCACAAAAAATTATGAAGGAATTGCTCAGCAGTATCTTTTCCATTGGCGTAGAAACAGGGAAGAATAAGAAAAAGGACGGTAAATATGACAAAGAAACAAAAGGCAGTTTTTTGTGTTGAAGCCTTGGAAAAAGAATATCCGGATGCCTTATGTTCACTTGAGGCATCAAACCCTCTGGAGCTTCTGATTGCAACGAGGCTTTCGGCTCAATGCACCGATGCGAGGGTGAATCTTGTGACTCCTGCACTTTTCAAAAAATATCCCACTGTTGAGGATTACTGCAATGCAGAAATTAAAGACATAGAAAACATAATTCACTCCTGCGGATTTTACAGGGCAAAGGCGAAGGATATCAAAGGCATAGCACTTATGATAAGAGACGAATTTGAGGGTAAAGTTCCCGACTCGATTGAAAAGCTTACAACACTTCCCGGTGTTGGCAGAAAGACGGCAAATCTTATAATGGGTGATGTTTACGGTCAGCCTGCGGTTGTGGCAGATACTCACCTTATCAGAATTACAAATTTACTTGGTCTTGTGGACACGAAAGACCCGAAAAAGGTTGAATTTGAGCTCAAAAAAATACTGCCGCCGGAAAAAAGCAATGACTTTTGTCACAGGGCAGTTCTGCACGGAAGGGCAGTCTGTGTGGCGAGAAGACCGAAATGTGAAAACTGCTGCATGAAAGAAGTTTGTAAATTCGGCAAAAACAAGTAAAGTTTTTTGGTTATTATACGCAAATTCGGTTTCGATGATTAACCAGTTTTACAGCTCTGTTTAAAAGCACAGACATATATTATTAAATCGTCTGCATTTACCAAGGTTCTACGGGCTTGATGTGTAGTTTTTGCGGGCTGATTGTAAAAGTTTGATTAAACTTTTTATGAAATTTTGCATTTTACATTTTGCACTACTAAAAAAATAAAAGGGACTGAAAAGTCCCTTTATTTTTTAGTATGTGAAGTCCCAGGCTTCATCAAGACCGCCCTGGAAGGTTGCGCTGCCGCTGATGCCGAAAGGCAATGTTGCAACACCTTCGCCTGTCATAGGAAGCTTATTGATGAGGTTTGTTACCTTACCCTGTTCGTTAACGGTGATTTCAACCGTTGAGCCGGGATAATGCATATCTGCCTTTGTAATTGTTACACCGCTAAGGTCAAGAGATGTAAGATCAAGATAGCCGATTGCTGTTGAGTTATATGTGGGAACAGGTGCATCTGCAGTTGTGTCTTCAACTGCAAGAACAACAGTATAAACTGTATCAGTTCCGTTCTTTTTTGCTTCTGCTGAAGCTACACCTGCTTCGGAAAGAAGAAAATCTTTGTTTGTGGGGGGGATAAGGCTGTAAGGAGTGCCGCCGTCATCTTCTGCTCCGTTAACAAAAGTATATGTTTTTTCTTCATCGCCTGCAAGACCG
>CAYUVR010000055.1:0-11728 GCA_964448225.1 uncultured Faecalibacterium sp.
AGGTGACTTTTAATCAAGGTGTCCGGAGTTCGAATCTCCGATGGATCACCAAAATGCACAGAGAGTCGCAAGTTTATGCTTGCGACTTTTTTCTTTAATGAAAGTGGATTTTGAAGCCGCTTTGTTGATGCAAAATTTTCTGAAATTATGTTTATTATTATATTACTTTAAATAACATTTTGTCAATAAAAATAAACATTGAAAGTTCCTGTATTCCAAAAACCCTACCGCTGATGCGGTAGGGTTTTCATCAGTTAATCTTAATGATGCGGATGATGTTATCAATTTCCGAGATTTTTTCAATCAGCTTGTCACTTGCGTGGTCGGGAGTGTCAATGAGCGTGCAAGCATAATCACCCTTTGAACGGTTAGCCATATTGTCGATGTTAATACCCTCTGCTGAGATGTTTGATGTGATGCTGCTGATGATGTTGGGAACGTTCTTGTGGAGAATGAGAAGACGTCCGCCACCGGAATAAGGCATTGAAATTGAAGGATAGTTCACGCTGTTGGTGATGTTGCCGTGCTGCAGAAAATCGTCAAGCTCGTGAGCTGCCATAACAGCACAGTTGTCCTCTGATTCAAGTGTTGATGCACCAAGATGGGGAATAGTGATAATACCCTTACAGTTGATGCTTTCTTCTGAGGGGAAGTCGGTGACATAAGCGCTGACTTTTCCGCTTGCGAGAGCTTCTTTCATATCATCGATGTTGACAAGGTCGGCACGTGAAAGGTTGATGATTTTAACGCCGTCTTTCATTTTTTCAAGTGTTTCCTTGTTAATCATACCCTTTGTGTCCTTTGTTGCAGGAACATGAAGTGTGATGTAATCAGCTTTTTCATAAATTTCATCGTAGGAAACAGCCTGAGCGATGGAACGTGAAAGATGCCAAGCGGCACTGATTGTGATGAAGGGGTCACAACCGATAACCTTCATGCCGAGGCTTTTTGCTGTGTTTGCAACCATACCGCCGATTGCGCCAAGACCGATAACACCCAGAGTTTTGCCCAGAACTTCACAGCCGCCGAAGGCACTCTTGCCTTTTTCAACCTGTTTTGCAACATCAGAGGTAAGAGTGTTAGCCCATTCAACACCGCCGATGATGTTTCTTGAAGCCAGAAGCAAGGCAGCAATTGTCAGCTCCTTAACACCGTTTGCATTTGCGCCGGGGGTATTGAAAACTACGATACCCTTTTCTGCACAAGCGTCAACGGGAATGTTGTTGACACCTGCACCGCAGCGCACAATTGCAGTCAGCTTATAGCCGAACTCCATATCGTGAAGATTTGCCGAGCGTACCATAATTGCATCCGGATTATCGGTTACGTCAGAAATGGCGTATTTATTTTTATCAAGTTCATTAAGACCGATATCGGCAATTTTATTCATTGTTCTGATGATTTTCATTTTGTATCTCTCCTTATGCCTTGGGATTTTCTGCGGCAAACTGCTTCATAAATTGGGTCAGCTTCACAACACCTTCATAAGGCATTGCGTTATAGATTGAAGCTCTCATGCCGCCCACACTTCTGTGCCCTTTGAGGTTTTTAAGTCCAGCGGCAGCAGCCTCTGATGCGAATTTTTTATCAAGGTCTGCATCGCCTGTGATGAAAGTGACATTCATCATTGAGCGGCTTTCTTTCTTAACAGGGGCGATGTAGTAGTCCTGACTGTCAAGATAGTCATAAAGGACCTTAGCTTTCTTTTCGTTGAGCTTTTTCATTTCATCAAGACCGCCCAGGTTTTTAATCCACTCATAAACAAGCTTTGCAATATAAATGCACCAGCAGGGCGGTGTGTTGTACATTGATTCACCTTCTGCCATCAGCTTATAGTCAAGCATTGCGGGAGTATCTTTTCTTGCATTACCGATGAGGTCTTCACGCACGATAACAAGGGTGAGACCTGCGGGAGCCATATTCTTTTGTGCGCCTGCATAGATAAGACCGAATTTAGTTACGTCAACGGGCTCTGAAATGATGCATGAGGACATATCGGCAACAAGGGGAACATCGCCTGTGTCAGGGATATAGTTATACTTTGTGCCGTAGATTGTGTTGTTGAAGCAGATGTGAACATAGTCTGCATCGGGACGGAAGGTGTCACGGGCAGTTGCAGGAATTTCAGAGAAGTTGACGTCCTTAGAAGATGCAACTGCAACCACGTCACCGTATTTCTGTGCTTCCTTGTATGCCTTGGTGGAGAACTGACCTGAAAGGATATAGTCAGCCTTGTTGTTCTTGTTCATAAGGTTGAGGGGGACTGCCGCAAACTGAGTCGATGCACCGCCCTGAAGGAAAAGCACCTTATAGTTATCGGGGATATTCATAATTTCACGAAGGAGTGCTTCTGCATCCTTGATTATTTTGTCGTATTCGGGGGAGCGGTGACTCATTTCCATAACGGACATACCGCTGTCACCGTAACAGATAAGGTCTTTTTGCGCACTTTCAAGCACCGGCATGGGAAGCATTGAAGGACCTGCGGAAAAATTATAAACTCTATTCATAAAAATCACCTCATATAAATATTCAATTGAATTTGTTATTTACCACTCATTATACAAATCTTGTTAAATTATGTCAATAAAACCAAAGCAAGTTGGTGCTTTTTGTTAATAATTACACAAAGCTTTGTACATTTTTTACCCTAATAAAGTGACCTGCAACTTTATAATCCTATGCTGTTAAAGCAGTAATTTATTATTGCTTACAAAAAGAGAGGTACGTTTTTGTGAAAAGTGACAATTATATGAAGACAGAAGTGGTTAAAAAGCTATTAAACAAGGAAAGAGGAATCAGAAATGAGGGGAGGATTTGCTTCTGAAATTTTAACTTGACTTATGGATATAAGTATAATATAATAAATTGATAAAAATGTACCAATGATATACCATATAAATTTTCACAGAAAAGAGGTAACCACTATGAGCGACTATAAAATTGCCACAAAGTGTATTCATTCAGGCTACACACCGAAAAACGGTGAGCCCAGACAGATTCCCGTTTGCCAGAGTACAACCTATAAATATGATTCAAGCGTTGAAATGGGCAAGCTTTTTGACCTTGAAGCGTCAGGCTATTTCTACACCAGACTTCAGAACCCCACAAATGATGCAGTTGCCGCAAGAATTGCAGACCTTGAAGGCGGTGTTGCCGCAGTTCTCACTTCATCTGGACAGGCAGCAAACTTCTTTGCAATCTTCAACATCTGCCATGCAGGTGACCACGTTGTCTGCTCAACCGCAATTTACGGCGGTACTTTCAACCTTTTTAATGTTACCATGAGAAAACTCGGCATTGAATTCACCTTCGTAGCACCTGATTGCAGCGAAGAAGAGCTTAACGCAGCTTTCAAAGAGAATACAAAGGCTGTTTTCGGTGAAACAATTTCCAATCCCTCACTCAGCGTTCTTGACATTGAAAAGTTCGCAAAGGCAGCACACTCTCACGGCGTGCCTCTCATTGTTGATAACACCTTCCCCACACCTGTCAACTGCCGTCCCTTTGAATACGGTGTTGACATTGTGACTCACTCCACAACAAAATATATGGACGGTCACGCAACTCAGGTCGGCGGTGTTATTGTTGACAGCGGTAACTTCGACTGGACACAGAACGATAAGTTCCCCGGCCTTACAACTCCTGATGACAGTTATCACGGCATCACATACACAGAACGCTTCGGCAAGGGGGCATACATCACAAAGGCTGTTGTTCAGCTTATGCGTGATCTCGGCTCAATTCCCGGGCCGCAGAATGCATTTCTTCTCGGTCTCGGACTCGAAACTCTCGCACTTCGTGTTGAAAGACATTGCGAAAATGCTCTCAAGGTTGCAAAGTATCTTGAAAACAGCGACCTTGTTTCCTGGGTGTCATATCCCGGTCTTGAAAGTGATGAGCAGTATGAACTCGCAAAGAAATATATGCCCAAGGGTACTTGCGGTGTAATTTCCTTCGGTGTTAAGGGCGGAAGAGAAGCAGCAACAAAGTTTATGGATTCATTGAGGCTCGCTTCAATTGTAACTCACGTTGCAGACGCAAAAACCTGTGTGCTTCACCCTGCATCAACAACTCACCGTCAGCTCACAGAACAGCAGCTTATTGAAGCAGGTGTCAAGAGTGACCTTATCCGCCTTTCAGTGGGCATTGAAGACGTTGATGACATCATCGCAGACATTGAACAGGCACTCGCAGCAGCTACCGCTGAATAAAAGCAGAAATATACTGAAACAAATCGTAGGGGCGGATATTATCCGCCCGTACTCTTGTGAATACATAAAGAAAAAATAAAAGAGGTTTAACAATGAAACTTGGTATTGTAGGCTTACCTAATGTAGGCAAAAGTACACTTTTTAATGCGATAACCAGTGCAGGCGCACAGTCTGCAAACTATGCTTTCTGCACAATTGAACCTAATGTGGGCGTTGTTGCCGTTCCCGACGCAAGACTTGATAAACTTGCAGAAATGTATAACCCGGTAAAATTCACTCCCGCAACAATTGAGTTTGTTGACATTGCAGGTCTTGTAAGAGGTGCATCAAAGGGTGAAGGGCTCGGAAACAAATTTCTTTCACATATCCGTGAGGTTGATGCAATCATTCACGTTGTGCGTTGCTTTGAGGACGATGATATTATTCACGTTGACGGCAATGTTGATGCAAAAAGGGATATTGAGACAATTAACCTTGAACTTATTCTCTCTGACCTTGAAATGATTGACAGGAGAATTGACAGAACATCGAAGGCGATGAAGGGTGACAAGGGCCTTGCATCTCAGGTTGAGTTTCTCAAAAAGGTTAAAGAAACTCTTGAAAACGAAAAGCCGGCAAGAAGTGTTGAATGTGACGATGAAGAAGCCGCAATTCTCAGTGAAGCAGCACTTCTCACTTCAAAGCCTGTTATCTACGCTTGCAATATGAGTGAGGCAGATTTCGTTTCGGGCATCGATACCAACGAAAACTACAAGGCTGTTTGTGAAATTGCAGCGGCAGAAGGTGCAGAGGTGCTTCCCATCTGTGCAGGTCTTGAAGCTGAAATTTCCTCCCTTTCAAAGGAAGATAAGGAAATGTTCCTCACAGATCTGGGTGTTGAAACCAGTGGCCTTGACCTTCTTATTCAAAGAAGTTACAACCTTCTCGGACTTATTTCCTATCTTACGGCAGGTCAGCCTGAAGTCAGAGCCTGGACAATCAAAAAGGGTACAAAGGCACCTCAGGCGGCAGGTAAGATTCACTCAGATTTTGAAAGAGGCTTCATCAGGGCTGAGGTTGTTTCCTTCGATAACCTTATGGCTTGCGGCACACTTGCAGCGGCAAAGGAAAAGGGACTTGTCAAAAGTGAAGGTAAGGAATATGTGATGAAGGACGGCGACATCGTACATTTCCTTTTCAATGTTTAATACTTAAAACAGAAAAGTCTGCTACACAAAAGTGTTGCAGACTTTGTTTTATATTTTTATTCAACGTTAAATACACTTGTTATATACTCATTGTCAAAATATGAGTTATAGTCTTTGAAAACCTGATTTTTCAGGGCGAAGGACTTACCTTTTTCCATATCTTACGTTTGAATTTATCAAAAAGGCGGTTAATGAGAAGGATAATTATAAAAATCGGAATGTAAGTTTCATTTAGTTTCTCCCTTGGCTGTGAGTGAACACAGCGGATATGTAGTCAGGACTGAAATATGAGTTTTCGTTTTTATAGAATTCATCGGCTTTGCCGCCGCAAGGGTTTAATTTATCATCGAGCTTCTGAAAAGCATCATTCAACTTTTGGCTTTTATCCATTTTTTCAAAAAGCTTGTCCGTTCCCTTCTGAACTTTTTTAGCAATTTGATCAAAAAGCTTTTTTATCGCAAAAACGATAAAACCAAAAATTGCATAAAGGGTAACGGCAGTTTTCGGGCTGAAATTCTGCCACAAAGCCACAAAACCGAGAATTGCAATGCCGATTAAAGCAATGGTCGCCAAAGCATAACCGAGATTCATCTGCAGAGAAGCGAGTTTATCGAGAATGTTGATGTTTCTTTCTGCTTTCTTTTCTTTTTTCTTTGCCGTATTCATTCTTTCTCTCACGGCAGCTTCATTTTTTACCGTGTAAATCGGCTGAGGAAAGCTGAAACTGTCTGAGGAAGGAACAATTCGCAGATATGTTTCCTCATGGTCGCCGTGTACGGTTTCCTGACAGAGCATTATTGCCGTGTCTTCCGTCAATGTGAAATCGTATTGTGACACGGTGATGAAATGATGAAAAAAGGAAAAGCCTGTTTTTTCAGAAACAGGGTCTGTGCCGTAATCTTCATCGGCGCAAAGATTCATTGAAACCTTGTTTGAAGAAAGACTGAAAAAATCACTTCCGGCTTTTTTCAGCACAGCGGACTGACCGTTAAGGTTGATGATGATTGTTTTGTCCGATTTATTTTCAAGAAAAATCTGCATTTCACGCTCACTCCTTTTTCTCATTTTATCATACAAGACTATCGTTTTCAACCGTAAATACAGAAAATGACAGACCTTCATTAAAGGTCTGTCATTTTTATAGTGGCTTTTAACCTTCAGTCCTGAAAACGATTTTGTTATTCTCCATCGTGCAAAGATATTTTTTGCCCTTTTCAACTTTGCCTTCGAGTATCTCTTCCGAAAGCTTGTCTTCAATTCTGCTTTGAATCACTCGCCTTAAAGGTCTTGCACCGTATACGGGGTCAAAGCCTGCATCGGCAACTGTTGAAATAACATCATCGCTGAAATCCATTTCGATTTCCATTGAAGCAAGTCTTGTCCCAAGTCCTTTCAGCATACGCTTTGCGATTTCTTTGATTTCGTCTTTTTTGAGCTGACCGAAAACAATGATTTCATCAACTCTGTTGAGAAATTCGGGGCGGAATGTCTTTTTCAGTTCTGATATAACCGCATCGTGTATTTTCTGGTCAGAAAGTGTACCGGTTTCTGTGCCGAAGCCGATGGCTTTGCCTTCACCTGCAATCATTTTCGCACCGAGGTTTGAGGTCATAATGATTACGGTGTTTTTGAAGTCCACCTTTCTGCCTGTTGAGTCGGTGAGTATACCGTCGTCGAGAATCTGCAAAAGCATATTGAAAACATCGGGGTGGGCTTTTTCAATTTCGTCAAAAAGCACCACGCTGTAAGGCTTTCGTCTGATTTTCTCCGTCAGCTGACCGCCTTCCTCATAGCCGACATATCCCGGAGGTGAGCCCACAAGGCGTGATGCATTATGCTTTTCCATAAATTCACTCATATCAAAACGGATAACAGCATTTTCGTCGCCGAACATTGCTGCACCCAAAGCCTTGCAAAGCTCTGTTTTGCCCACACCTGTAGGGCCCAGGAAAATGAATGAGCCCATAGGTCTGTTCGGGTCTTTCAGCCCGCTTCTGCCTCGTCGGAGCGCTCTCGAAACGGCAGACACCGCCTTATCCTGACCGACGATTCTTTCGTGAAGCACATCTTCCATATGAAGAAGGCGAGAACCTTCCTCCTTCGTGATTTCCGCCGCAGGAATACCCGTCCAGCCGGATACGATTTCGGCAATTTCCGTTGCGGTAACTTCTTTTTTCAGGTGACTGCTTTCTTCCTTCCAGTTTGACCTTGAAACAGCGATTTTGCTCATCAGTACCTTTTCTTTGTCACGCAAAGCGGCCGCACCTTCAAAATCCTGTGCGCTGATGGCAGAGGCTTTTTCTTCGGTGATGTCTTTCAGTTCGCTTTCAAGCTCTCTGATTTCCGTCGGCACGGTGAAAGAGCCGAGACGTACTTTTGATGCGGCTTCGTCAATCAGGTCAATTGCCTTGTCAGGCAGAAATCTGTCGCTGATATATCTTTGTGAAAGCTTGACGGCGGCTTCAATTGCTCCGTCGCTGATTTTCACCTTGTGATGAGCTTCGTATTTGTCACGGATGCCTTTGAGAATAAGGATTGCTTCGCTTTCGCTCGGTTCCCCCACCTTGACAGGCTGAAAACGTCTTTCAAGTGCGGAATCCTTTTCGATGTATTTTCTGTATTCTTCCAATGTGGTGGCTCCGATAAGCTGCAATTCACCCCTTGCAAGGGAGGGCTTGAGAATGTTTGCCGCATCAACTGCGCCCTCTGCTGAGCCCGTGCCGATAAGGTTGTGTACCTCGTCAATGAAAAGGATAACATCCTTATTTTTGATGACTTCGTCAATGCACGCCTTGATGCGTTCTTCAAAGTCGCCACGGTATTTTGTGCCTGCAACCATACCTGTAAGGTCAAGTGCCACAACTCGTTTGTTTTTGAGAAGTTCAGGCACTTCGTTTTGGGCAATTTTGAGGGCAAGTCCCTCTGCGATGGCAGTTTTGCCCACGCCCGGCTCACCGATAAGGCAAGGATTATTTTTTGTTCGGCGGGAGAGAATTTGTATCACTCTTTCAATTTCCGCTTCTCTGCCGATTACCGGGTCAATTTCGCCTGATGATGCTTTGGCAGTTAAATCGTGACCGTATTTGTCAAGGGAGGGTGTGGTGCTTTTTCCTTTCTGACCTTTCTTTGTGCTTTGTGTGTGACCGAAAGGTGAACTTGCCTTTTCGCTGCCACGACTGAGTTCGTCAAGCAAAATCGGAACAGATATGCCAAGGTCAGAAAGAAGGGCAGTGCCGCAGCAGTCCTCTTCACTGAGCATAGCTTTCAGAATATGCTCAGTACCCACATATCCCGCATTCTCATTCCTTGCAATGGAAAGTGAAAGTTCAATAATGTGCTTGGAACGGGGGGTAAAATCATTGGGTGTGAGAACGGTGGGAATACCCACGCCGATGTTTCGTCTGATGCTTTCTTCAACGGCTTGAATTGTAACCCCTTTTTTGGTAAGAAGTGAGGTTGCAACGCCGTTGTCTTCTCTGACAAGACCTGCCAGAAGATGCTCACTTCCTATATAGGTATGACCGAGGTTTTCTGCAATTTCAACGGCAGAGTTAAGAGCCCGGTTTGCTTTTTCGGTAAAGCCTGTGAATTTATACATTATAGTTACCTCCGTGAAAAAGATAAGAGGGAATGTTGTTTTTTCAACATCCCCCTCGTTTTTAGTTAAGTGCATTTCTGACTTTTTCAGCTCTCAAAACATCTCTTTCATTTTGCGAAAGGGTTTTGCCCGTCTCCACGTTTACCGTTGCGGGCTGAAGCTCAATCAGCATTGCTGTCAGCTTCTGAGTCGGTACATCAATAACACCTTCACTTGCACCGAGACGGACATAGGAAATAAGGCTCACAAGCTCGTTCGAAGTCAGTTTGTATGCAGAGCGCAGAATACCCCAGGAACGGTAGATTTTGTCAATGAAATCCTCGTCCTTGATGATTGAAGCACGAGCCTGTTTTTCCTGAGAGACAATCTGCATTGCGATGGATGTAAGATTTTGCAAGGCCGCTTTCTCACTGATGCCGAGAGTGACCTGATTGCTCAATTGATAAATGTCGCCCGAAACCTCGCTTCCCTCACCGTAAGAGCCTCTGAGCGTGAGACCAAGCTTTGCAACGGTGGTTGAAAGGCGGCGCATTGCTCCCTTTCTGCTAAGGGCGGGAAGGTGAAGCATAACCGAAGCTCTCATACCTGTGCCGAGGTTTGTGGGGCATTGGGTAAGATAGCCGATACGCTCATCAAAAGCATAATTCAGCTTGTTTTCAATAATAGAATCAATTTTATCCGCTTCGCCGTAGGCTTCATCAAGGTTGAGACCGGGAAGAATAACCTGAATTCTGATGTGGTCTTCTTCGCAAAGCATAATGCTCACGTCTTCTTCGTCAGACAGAAGAAGGGCTCTGCCGGTACCTTCATAGGCAAATTCGGGGCTTATCAGATGCTTTTCCGCAAGAGATACGGCATTTGCGGGGGAAAGAGTTGACATATCAATAAATGAAAGGTTTTTGCTGTCATATTCCGACAGACTGTCTTTCACAAGAAGAGAAACATTTTTCTTTTCTTCAGCGCTGAGTCTCACGGGGAAGGGATAATCTTCGAGGTTTCTTGCAAGGCGCACTCTTGTGCTGAGAACTACGTCGCCTTCGGGGCCTTTGTTTTTATACCAGGTCATTTCAGTTTTCTCCTTTCATTTTTTTGATTTCATCTCTCAATATTGCCGCTTGCTCAAAGTTCTGTTCTTCAATGGCTTTTTGCATATCGTTCTGAAGGTCGGCAATTTTTTCTTCTACGCTTTTTTCCTTTGTAACAACCTTTTCATTTGTGAGCTTCGGGGTTTTGCCTGCGTGCTTTGCCTTGCCGTGAATACGCTGAATTGAGGGCAGAAGCTTTGAATAGAATTTTTTATAGCAGTCTGCACAGCCTACGCTGCCTGTTTTGACAATATCGTCAAAGCAGCAACCGCATTTTTCGCAGCGGTCAAGTCTGCTGTCACCCAGTGCAAGGGCGCTGTCACCGAAAAAGTGGGAGAAAATATCCGGCATATTAAGTGAAAAGTCATCGAAAAAGCTTCCTACACCTAAGCTTTGAGCACAGGAGTGGCAAAGGTGACTTTCCGTAGCCTCGCCGTTAAGTACACGCTTGATGTGAGTGGTGGCTTCATTTTTCTTGCAGTTCTGACATAACATAATAATTACCTCCTTAAACTATTTTTCATATATTATTCCTGCATAAGGGTTAAAAGCATTTGTTTGAAAACTGTTGCTCTGATTATGTCTCTGACCTCGGAGGGCAGAATTTTGAAGTTGCCGTCGTTGCAGGCGGATAAAATCAAAGCGGCATCTTTTTCACTTATCAGTTTATGATAAACAAGATTCATCAGATGATTTCTCACGGTTGCTTCGTCGATTCTGTTTCCCACAGAAGACACAACCTGCATCAGAAGCGTATCCTTGTCATAGCTTATACGGGTTATTCTGATGCACCCGCCGCCGCCACGACGGCTTTCAACCATAAAGCCTCTTTCGGGTGTAAACCGGGAGGAAAGAACGTAATTTATCTGACTGGGAACACAGCCTAAATCCTGTGCAAGTATATTGCGCTGGATTTCAATTTCACTTTTGTCCTGCAGCATTTCGGTTATTATCTGGGCAATTGCGTTTGAAAGGTTCATCTGTTCACTTCCTTTTTGACTTTGACTATCTTTGACCTTTGATTATATTATAGCCGATATTTTGAATTGTTCAAAGGTCAAAAAAGGTCAAAAATGATTTTTGATCTTTTGATTTTTGAAATTAGCTCTTGATTTCTTCTGTTTTCTTTGTTTTTTGAGTTTTTTCAAAATCAAGCAAAGCTTCTTTGGCTGTCTGAAAACGGTTTTCGTGACTCAAAGACTTTGACCTTTCATCAAAAAACGGAGAAGAAATCTGACCTTCAACCGACTCATCGCCGAAAAAAGGCTCAAAGGAAGGTATGTTTCGCTTTGTCATAATGCATCACCTGAATTTAGTTTACTCCCTTTCAAAAATCAATATTCAAAATCAGTCACACACTTTGCCCTTTTCCGTATAATGGTGATGTAAGGCGAAGACAACGAAACTTCGCTGAAGCGAAAGGAGGGTAAACCTAAATGGCATGTAACAACGGTTTGTTCGGTGGCAATGCTTGCTCATGGATTGTCATCCTTCTCATCCTCTCAATGTGCTGCGGTAACGACGGTGGTCTTTTCGGCGGTAACAACGGTTGCGGTTGCGGCTGCAATGATAACTGCGGTTGCTAAAAGAAAAAGGGGCTGTTGCACTAAGACAGCCCCAAAATAAAAAAATAAAGCCACTGAG
>CAYUVR010000056.1:0-10873 GCA_964448225.1 uncultured Faecalibacterium sp.
GTGGCGGAATTGGCAGACGCGCTAGATTCAGGTTCTAGTGAATGCAAGTTCATGTGGGTTCAAGTCCCGTCATCCGCACCAATTTGAGTATTCATAAGGGATTTGACCTGTGAATACTCAATTTTCGTTTTAAGCACTGTTTAATACTTGGAAACTTATTTTTTTTGCTCACAATACATTCCCCACTTGACAATGCGGTTTTCATCATTATATAATCTTTAACGATAATTTATCAGACAGGAGAACCGGTTATGCATTTATTAAAAGTTGACAAAGAACACTATCAGGGACAAGCGGACCCATATATTCTCAAAAGCGGCGACAGATACTATATATATGTCACCGGACACGATGCAATTTATGCCTATCATTCAAACAATCTCTTTGACGGTTGGGAATACTACGGTGTTGTGATGACCGTCCCCGACCGTAATTCATTCTGGGCACCGAGCGTAATTGAACTTGACGGCAAATTCTATATGTACAATTCAATTGAAATATATGACGATGAGCCTGACAAGGGCGGACACAGAGGTGCAATGCACGTTTCCGTCGCTGATAATCCACTTGGTCCTTTCACATGCACAAAGAGAATTCTGCACCCGTTTTCAATTGATTCTCATATCGTTCAGAATGAAGCAGGTCTTTTCCTTTTCTATTCTTCCAATAAGTTTGAAGGCGAGAGAATCGGCACTTGCATTTATGTTGACAAAATGCTTGACCCCTTTACTCCTGCCGGGAACCCCGTGCTTGTGCTTGAGCCTACTTTGGACGAGGATATTTACAGAAAGGACCGCTACAAAAAAGGTCAGCATTGGCACACAATTGAAGGGGCTTTCTATTTCAAAGAGGGCGACTGGCAGTACCTTATGTATTCGGGCAACTGCTTTGAACAGCCTACATACTATATCGGATATGCAAGAGCAAAAACCGATGAAACAGATCTGACAAAAATAAAATTCGAAAAGTATCCCGATGCTGATACTTATCATCCCGTGCTTAAGGCAAACGAATTTGAAGAAGGCACAGGTCACCACTCCATGATTAAAGAAGACGGTCAATGGTATGCTGTCTATCACGCAAGAGATTACGGCGACAAACTCAACGCCTTTGATGCAAGAAATGCACGAATCTGCAAGCTTAACATCAAAGACGGAATCATCACTGCCGAAAGATACGAAAACCACATCTGATGAGACAAGCTTTAATGGACAACAATATGGAAAAGAACAACAAACGTGTTAAGTTCGCCTGCTATTCAGTGAATGTATCGATGTCAATTGTGGCTAACCTTCCGCCGATACTGTTTCTTACTTTCCGTTCACTTTACGGACTCTCTTATTCACTTGTGGGTACGCTTGTGCTTATCAACTTTTTAACTCAGCTCTCGGTTGACCTTGTTTTTTCATTTTTCTCACACAGGTTCAACATTCCAAAAACCGTTAAGTTAACCCCCGTGCTCACCTTAATCGGTCTTTTGATTTATGCTGCGTCGCCCATACTTTTTCCGCAGAATGTTTTTGCAGGACTCACTATCGGCACAGTAATTTTTTCAGCTTCCGGCGGTCTTGCAGAGGTTCTGATAAGCCCCGTTATTGCGGCGATTCCTTCAGATGATCCTGACCGTGAAATGAGCAAGCTTCATTCAATTTATGCTTGGGGCGTAATTCCCGTTATTATTATAAGTACGCTGTTTATCCGCATTTTCGGTGAAGAAAACTGGCAATGGCTCGTGCTGTTATTTTTGGTTGTCCCGCTTTCTGCGACGATACTTTTCACAACAGTAACAATCCCTCAAATGGAAACACCGGAAAAGGTTTCGGGCGCTTTTCAGCTTTTGAAAAACAAGGGTTTGTGGCTTTGCGTTTCGGCAATTTTCCTCGGCGGTGCGGCAGAATGCACAATGGCACAATGGGCATCGGGCTACTGTGAACTGGCACTCGGTATTTCCAAAGTGTGGGGCGACGTTTTCGGAGTTGCAATTTTTGCATTGATGCTTGCAACAGGACGCACTCTCTATGCAAAAATCGGTAAAAGCATTGAAAAGGTACTTCTCTTTGGCGCAATAGGAGCTGCGGCCTGTTATCTTGTTTCTGCTGTTACAAGTTCTCCTGTTACAGGACTTGTCGCCTGCGCTCTTACCGGTCTGTGTGTTTCGATGCTCTGGCCGGGAAGCCTTGTTGTTGCATCAAACCGTTTTCCTCAAGGTGGAGTTTTTATCTATGCTATGATGGCGGCAGGCGGCGACTTTGGTGCATCTGTTGCTCCTCAGCTTGTTGGAGTTATAACTGATACCGTTATGAAAATCCCCGCAGCAGAAAGCATTGCACAAACCCTTTCGGTCACCGTTGAACAGCTTGGCATGAAAGCCGGTATGCTTATCGGTATGCTGTTCCCGCTTTGTGCCATACCTGTTTATTATCATATTTTAAGAAATAAAAAGGAAAATGCATAATATTTCGATATCCGCATTAAACATGCGGATATTTTTGTTTCTTGTGACAAATCGCTTTGAAATGTCAGCTTTCTACCGTGAGTAGAGAGCTTTTTCTGCTTTTGTAGAGTGATAAAAGTGATCGGTAGGGTGACTTTCGTCAAAACAAAGGTAAAATAAAAGTATACAAAACTAAGGGGGAAACAGCATTGTTACAGAAAGTCACTTTACCCACATACTCAAAAGGAGAAGAAATTTTCAACGCAATCTCGCACGGACTCGGTATTCCCTTGGGTATTCTCGCTTGCGTGTTCTGCCTTTTGAAAGCATCAGATGTCAACACAGTCATCGGCTCGGTAGTTTTTGCCGTGTCAGTGGTAGTTCTTTACACCTGTTCTACACTTTATCACAGCCTAAAAAGGTCTGACGCAAAAAAGGTCATGCGTCTTCTTGACCACTCAACAATTTTCATTCTTATCACCGGTACAAGCATTGCAATGACCATCATTTGTGTATATCCTTACAATAAAACATTGGCAATAGTAATGAGTTCACTCAGTTTTATCCTAAGCACCGTCGGAACTGCCCTGACCTTTATCGACCAGGAAAAATATAAAAAGGTGCAGATGACGCTTTATATGGTTGTGGGCTGGATTATGGTTGTGCTGATTTATCCGATTTATAAAAACTGCGGCGGTACAATTGTAGCTCTTATTGCTGTTGGCGGTCTGATTTACACTGTCGGGGTTGTGTTTTATGCTTTGGGCAAAAAGAAGAAATATTTTCACTCAATTTTTCATCTGTTTGTTCTGTGCGGAACAATACTGCACTTCATCTGTATTTACAGTGCAATTTGATATTATCCGATATACAAAAAACCGATACGGAATTCCGTATCGGTTTTTTTCATTTCTTTTTCACAACGAAGTAAGCGAACACATAAGCGAGTATACACGCAACCTGCAAAATTGCGCAGGGAATAAAAATATATTTGAGATTTTCAAGTTCAAAAGAAAAATATACTGCAAATGCCGAGGTCCAAATGATAAGGGAAACAAAAATGCAGCGATAAACCATTCTCCACCACAGCGAGGAAAATATTGTCAGCACAATTGCCGCAACAGGAATTGCATAAAGGAAAGCGTACTCCGCATAGGCACTCCAAGGCTCAACATTTTTCATCACAAGAAAAACAATTGAAGCGAGGAACAGAACACAAACGGCGGTTATAATAGGAACAAAAAGTTTTGACGGCTTGAGATTTTCCTTTGGTTTGGCTTCCTTCAGGTTAAGCTCCTTTTCAGGAGAAAGTATCTCATCAACGGGAACACCGAACAGGTGAGCAATTTTATAAACAGTGTAAGAATCGGGAACACTATCCCCTCTTTCCCATTTTGAAATTGCTTTGTCGCTGTAATTGAGCTGATAGCCGAGCTCACTCTGAGTCATGCCCCGCTGTTTTCTCAAAGTATTAAGCTTATTGCCGAAGTTCTTTTTGAAGTTTGTTTCACTGAGCACCTGTTTCACCTGCCATTTGTGTTAAGTCGACAAAAAATACTGTATCATCTTTTTATTAGAATTAGCTTAAAAATCGATTTTCATTAGTTTAACATATTTAAAGTTTTTCTGCAAGGTATATTTTGTCAGCTTATGTTTTTAAATAACAGCCTGAAAACAGAAAATATTTTTCGTTTTTCTTGTATTTTTTATTGACAAACGATAAATTATATGTTATATTAAGCCCGTAAGAAGCAACAAATTATTTGTTATTTGTTCACAGGTGGTTAATGTCCGCCACAACAAAGGAGGAAAACTTATGTACACACAGGTCAAAAGCACAAAGCTCACTTTAATCGTCACATATATCTTCTATGCACTTCTGATATGGATGATGATTGCTTGCTATCCCATTGCACAATGGGTAATCGGCCCCGGAGAAAGAGTGTCAACCCTTGCGGCTGTTATTGCATTTTACTCTTGCTGCCCCGCAGCTTGGATTGCGCTTTTCGGCATCACAAAAATACTTAAGAATGTCCTCAAAGACGAAGTTTTCACCCGTGAGACTGTTAAAATTCTGCGTGTTCTTTCATGGTGCTGTGCCTTTGTTGCACTCGTTAGCTTTGTTACCTTCTTTTTCTATAAGCTGTTCATTGTTTTTTCTCTCGGCGCAGCACTTATGATGCTGATTCTGCGTGTACTCAAGAATGTTATGGCAAGAGCAGTTGAAATCAAAGAAGAAAACGAACTTACCATATAAAGGGGGGCGGTAAAATGTCAATTATTGTCAACCTTGATGTTATGATGGCAAAAAGAAAGATAAGCTCCGGCGACCTTGCCGACAAAATCGGTATCACTCAGGCGAATCTCTCTATTCTCAAAACAGGAAAAGCCAAGGCTGTCCGTTTTTCAACCCTTGAAGCAATCTGCAAGGCTCTTGACTGTCAGCCCGGCGACATTCTCGAATTCAAAGACGAGGAGGATTAAAATGTACGGCGAAAAACAGATAATAAGTCCGAACAGCACAAATAATGCTGACATTCAGACAAACGGCATACCGAATATTCCCACGCCAACTAACATTGACCATAATGATAAAAAGGCTATCAAAACCGATATTCTCGACCTTGCCGCCATCTTTGTTGGATTTTTTGCGGTGTATTTTCTTGCAACATTTGTATTTTATATTATCGGTTTCGGTGTTACATTAGCTTATCTCGGATTTTTGGCTTTCACCACAGTTTACATCACAACCAAACAAAAGCACTTTCCCGTTAAGGCTGTTTTCCCACTCTGCCTATGTGTGCTTATTTCTTTATGCTACAGTCTTCATTATGTGGATGTATTTTCGCTTGCAATTCCCTTTCTTTTCTATCTGTCAGGACTTTATTGTATGAGTCTTACCAAAACTAAGGGTTATGAATTCTGCAGCTACATAAGCCTATATAATCAGATTAAAGCTTCCTTCTTCCTTCCGGTTGCAAAGCTTTTTCTGCCCCTTTCCAGCCTCTGGAAAAACCGTATAAACATCAAATTCAAAAGAAGCTATTGGGGTGTAATTATCGGTATGCTCTGCGGTATTCCCGTATTTGTTGTTGTTGCAAAGCTTCTCAGTGAAGGCGATGCAGCTTTCAGCGGCATTATGAACGGATTTGTTGATAAAGTGTCAGATTTTCTTGATAAAATTCTGAACAAAGCAGGTGATTTCACCGACCCGCTGTTGATAATTATTGCTCTGATTTTCACTCCGTGGATTGTGTCAACAATTTTCGCTTTCCGCCACAGAGTCATTACAGAAAAGCTGAATAACAGCAAAACTGAAGAAACAATCAAGAATTTCCGTTTTGTATCTGTTGGTGTTCTCAGCGGCTTTTACGGCATAGTTTCTCTTTGCTATGTGCTTTATCTGGTGTCACAGTTTTCTTATCTTTTCGGTGCATTTTCAGGTGAAGTACCTATGAGCGTAAGTATCACGCTTTCCGAATATGCTAGGCGAGGCTTTTTTGAAATGAGCACCGTTGCGTTCATCAATCTTTGCCTTATCGGTGCAGGAGCAATTCTTTCAAAAAGAGACGAAAAAGAAAATCTGCCGAAGCTTTATAAAGTATTCTCCCTTTTCTTCTGCCTTTTCACAATACTTCTCATCGTTACGGCAATGAGCAAAATGGGTCTTTATATCACAGAACTGGGCCTCACACAAAAAAGAATTCTAGTTTCTCTTGCAGATATAATTCTTCTTGTTACCTTTATTTGCATACTGATCAAGCTTTTCAAAAACAGTTTTCCTTATACGAAAATTACAATGTCCACGGCTTTGGTGCTTGTTACCCTCTATTTTGTGGTGTCACCTGACTTTATGATAAGCCGCTTCAACACCTGGGCTTATCTTTCCGGATATCACGAAACAATAGATCTGAAAACGCTGTCATATCTCGAAGACGATTATCAGTCTGCAATGGCTTTTGACAAGCTGGCTCAAAGCAAAAATGAAGTGGTTACCGCCACGGCAAAAAGCGAGCTTTATGATTATTATTCCTTTTATCTTAACACAGATATTTCTGACGAAGACCTTGAAAATAATTTTTCATCACTCAGGTTAGTGAAATATCTGAAAGAAAATGAAGCAACGATCAAGGAATATGAAAAGTTCGGATACTATGGTGTTCACTATGAATATGACATTAACAAACTGATGAGCGAAGCAGTACAGAACGGACTCTATGAAGTGAAAACTGTTGAATTCACTCTAAGCGTGAATTCGACGGCTGAAATCTATGACATATATTTAAGCAATCCGTATTCATCGGCTTCAATAACCGACTACGACTCAGGTGTGAGTTTGGTTGCCTTTAAATGGCAATATTCAACCAACCCTGATGAGGATTTTGCCACCATTGAAATTGATTCAGGATATGAAAGCCACGAACTTACAATCAAGCTGACGAAAACATCAACGGACACAAACAGCGATACCGTGACATACATCACAAAGGATACTTTCAGTTTTGAGCTTCGTGATGACGGCGAAGGCGGATTTGTTCTTGTGGAGCTGTAAACTTATGTATAATAAAAAATACAAGGTTTTCTCTGTCTTAAGTTTGGCTGTAACCGCAATATATTGTCTGTTAAATGTGTGGCTATATCTTTCACTTCGCTTTGGAATTTTATACTGCAACATCTTGGAAATTGTTCTTCCGCTTGATTGTTACACCTGGCATATATACGGTCTGTTCGCTGTTATAACCTTAATAATAAAAAGCATTATGACTGTGAAAAAACAAAAATCAATCCGCTTTCTTTTTAAGACCGAGATTATTTTGCATCTGGCTTTTACTGTAATCAGTCTTATCAGTATATACGAAATATTTTTAATCAGTTTCTAAGATAAAACACAAAATGACATAATCAGAAAAAAATAAAATAAAACCTTCACTTTCGGGAATGATAAATTCAGAGGTGAAGGTTATGTTTTTTACAAAAAGTAAAAATATGAGAAGACTCAAGGTAGTTTTGTCTTTCTGCCTTGTTTTTGCGATGCTTGCACTGACTGTGCAGATAGCAAAATATGATGAAAGCGTTGATGCACTTTCAAAGCTCGGTTCAAGAGGAAATGAAGTCAGACAAATTCAGCAAAAACTGAAAAGCTTAGGCTACTACAGCGGCTCGGTTGACGGTATTTACGGCACGGGTACACAAAAGGCAGTACGAGCCTTTCAGAAAAACTGCGGATTAACCGCCGACGGCATAGCCGGGCCTAAAACGCTGAGATACTTAGGGCTTTCAGGCGGTACTTCCTCAGGCGGATATTCAAACAGTGACGTTAATCTTCTTGCAAAGCTAATTGCCGCAGAAGCAAGAGGCGAAAGCTATAAAGGTCAGGTTGCCGTTGGTGCGGTTGTGCTCAATCGTGTTGACCATCCCTCATTTCCGGACACAATTGCAGGTGTCATTTACCAAAAAGGTGCCTTTTCCTGTGTCAATGACAGCAATTGGAATGTGGCACCCAACGCAACCTCGCTGAAAGCAGCTCAGGACTGCATCAACGGATGGGATCCGAGCGGCGGTGCAATTTATTACTACAACCCTGCAAAAACCTCAAACAGCTTTATGCACTCAAGGCCCACAATCACAGTTATCGGTCAGCACTATTTTTGCAGATAAAACAATAAAAAACAGGGTAATCAGTACCCTGTTTTTTATTGTTTTTTATTCAATGCCTGTCAGTTTTTTGAGCATCCAGTTGCTGTATTTATCAATAAGTGTCTGAGAGGGATTTGTCTTCATTTTCTCAATCTTTTTTGCGATTGTTTCAGCGTTTTCACCCTCGCACTTACCATAGAGATAATAGAATGCATCGGTATAAAGTCCCATTGTGGCAGAAAGATTTTTCTTGCCCCAGATTGTGCTGCCGTCAGAGCCGATGCCGACAATTACGATACTGCCTTCATTAAGCTCCCAATCCCAGACAGTTCTCGGATATACTGTATACTGAACCTGGTCAATTGTTACGGTGTAACCTTTTCCGCTTTTTGCAAAGGTAACACCCGTATTAATGTCGTTATCCTTTTCAATATCCGTCTTAGAAATAACTGCCCTTGAAAGAATTGAAACTATTTGCGACTGACTTCTTGAAACTGTCTTGTAATCTTCTTCATTACCGCTTCTGTCAAAAATTATAATATCCCAGTTGCCGTAAAGCTCCTTAAGTTTCAGTCCGCTGCCCGCAACCTCGCCTGAATAAACTTCCGGCATAGCCATAGGCCAACCGCTTTCACTCCAGAGAAGCTGCCTGACTTCAAGTGAAGGTGCAGAGTTGATTTTGAGTGCATTTTCTTCTGCAATTGCGCTGCCTGTGGTAATAACAGAATCCACTTTATAATAAAGCTGGGACTGTGATGCAATAAACCATGTACCGTCGGAGGACTTGATAACTTTTGGTGAACCGATTGATGCTCTGCCCACATCTGTGTATGAAACACGTCCGCTTGAACTGTTTGTGAAATTATAGCCACCCATAAGCATATAACCGACATCGTACATATTCTTGGAAAAATCAGCCATAGACTCTCCGTTATAATCGGTGTAAGGTCCTGCAATGTTCTGTGAACGTGCGACTCTGATGTTATAATTGGTACTTTCTTCACCGTAAGTTACAAACAAATAGTAGTATTCCGTATCATCATTGTAAACTATATCGGCGCCGCTTACAAGGCTGCCGCTGCTTTTTGAAAGGGCGGGAATACTGCCCGGGTCAGCAATCAGAGTACCTGTTCTGTACACTTCATCACCATGTGAGGTGGAAATTTTGTCGCCGACAGAATTATCTTTGAGAAGACCCGTCTTCTTATTGAGTGTGACAAGATAAATTTCACCGTTAATTTTGTCAGCACCGTATGTTCCGCCGTAAGCCATATACAAATTATTTCCGTCAGAAACAATGCTCGGGTGTACTGCGTTAGCTTTGTCGCCGCTGCAGGAGCTGATGACCAGACCTACATCCTCCCACTCCTTGTTCTCAATAGCTGAAGCAAGGTTATCTGCCTTCACGCAGAAAATTGCCGACTCGTTGGCACCGCTTATCTTTGAAAGGGCAAAATATAAATAATAGGTGTCCCCTACCTTCACGATTTCCGGTGAAAGAGGAGTTCTGTCATTGTTTTTATCTGAAGAATCTTCCTCATTGCCGTAGCCGTGGGTTTTACCCCATTCTTCCACGCTTTCAAACTGACTGAATGCCATCACCGCATTGCTGCTTGCACTTTCGGGGTGGGCAAAATATGTTGTTCTGCCGAACCAATTGACAAGGTCTGTTGATTTGATAACAACGTTATCTGAGCCGAAGCAGTAATAATATCCGCTTTCTTCATCATAAAAAACTGACGGGTCTTTGATATCATAAGCAGCATAAGAGCCTAGATATTCATTGTCTGCAGTTCTGTCAATAACAGGAGCTGTCACTTCAATTGTTCCGCTTTCAGTGTCAGATGAAGGGCGTTTCCCCTTTTTGAAGGTTGCGATAACCGTGAGTTTCTGCTCAACTGTTGTCTTATACTGAAGCATACTCACTTCATCGGTAACATCAACACCGTTAACTTCAAGCTTGTCAAGATTATAATAAGTCTTATCTGTTCTTTCAGGGTTGATATTGATTGTGATTTGCTCACCTTTTTTGCACATTACTCTGAATTTTGTGTCAGTGCCGACGGTGTCATCACTGTCAACGGTCATAATGCCGTGGTCATAGCTCTCAATAAAAACTCCGTAAGAGCCAACATGAATATATCGCATATACATTCCGAAAATGATTGCGAAAAGCACAAGCGTAATACTGCCGAAGGTTATAACTTTTCCTTTCATTTTTGTGTCCTGCCTTTCTTACTCTACTGTCAATGACGAAATAACGTCGGAATAAATGCCGACAGCGTTATTATAGAAGTTCTTTTTAACAATTTCAATCTGTCTCTCGTCAGCAACATATATTGTTATTTTCAACAGCTCAGTTTCCATATCCATAACGGTGAAGGTAACGTGATAGCCGTGGTCGAGTGCTTCGATTTCAACCTTGCTTTCTCTTTCAATACGCTCTCTTGTGAGTATTCTGAGCGCACTTTTGACAGCCTTTTCCCTGACTGATTTTGGCAAATCACGTTCAATGAGTCTGACGTGGTGCTCCATTTTTGCGGTGAGAGTGATTTCTTCGTCACCGTCAACAAGCTGAGTGCTGACCTGTCCGCCGGAGATAAGCTCACTGATAGCTGTGTTGAGTTCAAAATAATTTGCGATGTTGTAGTCCTGCAAAATTTCATTTATCTGTGTTCTTGTCAAAGGCATACTGAGTTTTTTCAAAAGATAGCAAATAAGCAGTTTGATTTCTGCTTTATCTCTGAGACCGCCCGGAGCTATGCCTTCGTTGAAGCTGTAATTATCCATAAGTAAAAGCCG
>CAYUVR010000057.1:0-9220 GCA_964448225.1 uncultured Faecalibacterium sp.
ATCTGCAAGAAATGTATCAGATGGATATATAGTCCCGATACCCTCGTTTTCAAAAGCAACAGAGTTAAAGAAAAAGGAAGAGTCTGAAAATGAAGAATGAAGCTGTTTTGGTTTATACAACTGCATAATCAGATGCTACAAAAAATGAAATTATTTTGTATTATTTCAATTAAGTATAAATATCGACAATGAAGTATTGACAAAATGCTCGTGAATGTTATAATTATTATTGGTAAAATAGGTTCAGTATGCTAACTTGAAATTGAATCATAGAGTATTATAGTATTTAAATGAGAGGTTTTTTAAAATGGGAGATTACAAGTTTAAAGTTTCTGTTATAATGCCTGTTTATAATTCTGAGGAATATCTTGAAAAAACCTTGCAGAGCGTTTGCAATCAAACACTTAGTGATATCGAAGTGATTTGCGTTGATGATGGTTCAACGGATAACAGCAAGAATATTATTAAAAGCTTTGCAGAAAAAGACAGAAGAATTTGCCTTGTTGAACAGAAAAATCTTTTTGCCGGTGTGGCGAGAAACAATGGATTTGAACACTCAAGCGGCGAATATGTTGTATTCTGGGATTCGGATGACTTCTTTAATGCTAAGGCACTTGAAATAATGTATAAAAAGGCAGTCAAAGATGAAGCAGATATTTGTCTTTGTGATGCATACAACTATTCCTCTGCAAATGATAAGAATTCTGTAAGTGATGAATTCGTAAAATATGACATTCTACCGGCTGAGACACCTTTTAACAGGAATGATATACCGGACAAAATTTTTAATATCGGAGCAAATGTTCCTTGGAATAAAATGTTTCGTGCTGGATTTATAAGAGAAAAAGGATTGAAGTTTCAGAATATTCAGCAATCAAATGATACCTATTTTGTTCTTATGGCAATTTTTCTTGCTGAAAGGATAACTTACACAAAAAAGCGTCTCATACATTACAGACGCAACGCAAAAGGCGGCCTGACAGACAATGTTAATAAAACACCGCTTTGTTCTTACGAAGCATACAGTTATCTTAAAGAAGAACTTGAAAAATTGACTTTTTACAGTGAAGAAAATCGCAAATCATTTGTCAACCGTGCCGTCAGAGGAATGCTCAGGGCTCTTCATACACAAAACACACAGGAAGGTTTTGATTCGGTGAGAGATGCTCTTGTTCACGGCGGTTTGGAAAAGCTCGGCTTAATTTGTGACGCTGAAACTTATGAAGCTAAGTGGTTGTATACGGATGTGCAGAGCTTGTTGACTAAAACCGGCACCGAACATATGATTTACAAATTTAACAGTGCAAAAAAATCAAAAGAGAAGTTTAAAAGCAAAGTAATTGTGCTTGAAGAACATTTGGATAAAAACGAAAAACGTCTCGAAGAACAGTTGAAAACAAACGACGTTTTAAATGAAAAAATATTGCAGAAAAATGAAAGAATCAAAGTTCTGAAAGAACGTGTTTCCGAGAATAAAAAAGAACTTAAAGAAAATAAGAAATTAATAAACAATCTGGAGAAAAAATTGAAAGAAAAAAATCAACAGCTTGAACAGCTGCAAAGCAAATGGTATGTTCGACTTTTTTCAAAAATAGAAAGAGTTTTCAACAGGTTTTTCAGTAGTAAATAAGGAGTACTAATTATTGTATGGGGTGAATAAAAATGGAAATTAAAAATGATATTCGCTTCTCGATTATTGTTCCAATGCATAATCGAGAGGAATATATTGAAAGTACAATCAACAGTGTTTTAAATCAGAGCTTTAAAAGTTTTGAACTTATATGTGTTGATGATTGTTCAGATGACGGAACAGCCGAAATCGTAAGGTCACTTCAGCAAAGAGATTCTCGTATAGTTCTTATTGAACTGGGGGAGGTTTCAAGTGCGTTTGTTGCCAGAAAAAGAGGTATTGAAAAAGCAAGAGGAGAATATATACTGTTTCTTGACAGTGATGACAGTTTTGCAGAAAACGGACTTGAGATAGTTGATAACGAACTTTGCAAAGCGTCTGTTGATATTCTGCATTTCAATACAGAAGTTGTGAACGGCGGAACTACTCCCGAGAGAGTGGAAATGAATCAAAACCTTGTTACACCATACTTGGGCGAGCTTTTTGACGAAGATGTTTTCTTCGGCTGCTTTACCGAAAAGCTTTATAAATTTACTATATGGAACAAGGCTTTTTCTGCCGAGGTTTGCAAAAAAGCAATGTCAATGATTGATGACGGGGTATATATGAAAGCGAACGACCTGATGCTCTTTTTCCCCGTTGCGATGTGTGCAAAATCGTATCTTGGTGTTGACACAGCTCCTGTTTATAATTATTATCTTGGCAGAGGCAGCACGGGAATGGAACTACTTGATTATAATTCGTTCGTGCGCTATTGTGCACTTGCTGATGCGGTTAAAGGCCTTTTTGCTTTTGCTGAAAAGAACTCACTTGATGAGCGTTATATAGAGGTCGCTGAGACAATTAAAACCATGCTTTTCAATGACTGTGCCGCTAATTGGTTGAGAAAGGTCGATATCAATGTTTCGGGTAAGGCATTCGACCTTATGTGTGAAAAATGGGGAGTCGAGACCTTCCTTGAAAAGTTCGGCGCTCATTACGGAATAGCAGAAATAGGAGAGTTAGCAACAAGAGTGCAGGGCTCAAAGTTTCTTAAGGTAATAAACCACGGAGAAGTTAAGACTATCGGTGTTTATTATTTGAGAATGAGAAACGGTGGTGTTCAGAAGGTTATTTCTCTTTTGCTCCCATTGTATATTAAGATGGGATATAGAGTTGTTCTCTTTACTGATGAATATTATCCCGGTGAGGAGTATGATATTCCGCCTGAGGTAATCCGTATTATTGTGCCTACATGTGTCGAAAAGGGAAAGGTATATTACAAGGAAAGAGCAAAGGTTTTCAAAGAGGCTGTTGAAAAATATGATATAAAAATGATGCTTTATCAGGCAGCTTCGGTAAATTATCTTATTTATGACTTTCTTTATTTCAAGAGCCTTAACCTTAATTTTATTCTCACAAAACATGAATATTCAACCAATGCAGTTATGTCTGTGTCTCAGATGTTCCACAGACGTTTTGAAGTGTTTAGAATAATCGATGTTATTACGGTGCTTTCAAGAGCTGACGAGGTTTTCTTGAGACTTATGGGAGCCAATGCTGTTTATGTTCCTAACATTATCGATAAAATTGACCGCCTTGATAAATTGGGTAAAGAAGTATTTTGGCTCGGACGACTTGAACTTTCCTCAAAGCAGTATGTTGATTTGATAAAAATAATTTCTATTGTAAAGCAACAGGTTCCTACTGTTAAATGTTTGATTGCTTGTGATGGCTCTGAGCAGGCAATGAATGTTTTGCTAAACAACATTGAAAAATTTGGTGTGGAACAAAATGTTGAAGTTGTTCCTTTTGTTAATAATGTAGAGCAATACTATAAAAGAGCAAGAATACATCTTGTTACATCGGTAACGGAATCGTTCTCAATGACCATCGTTGAAAGCAAGTCTTACGGTATTCCGTTGGTGCTTTACGATTTGCCGCACCTTGAACTTCTTAAGGACGGAAAAGGGTATATCTCTGTTCCTCAAAATGATGTTTTTGCTGCTGCTGATGCGATCGTGAAAATTCTTAATGATGATGAATATTGTCAAAAACTTTCCGATGAAGCAGCAGAGTCTATTGTTAAGTTTAAAAATTATGATTTTAATGAGACTTGGAGCAATATTCTTAATAAGGTAGCATCAGGTGATGTTGAATTTGAAAAAAGTCAGATCAGTGAAAAGGAAATGAGTGACTTATTGAAAAACATCGTCTCAATGTATAAGATAGGTACAAGAGGTAACGATGCCAGACTTTGCTCGTTGAAAAAAACGCAAAAATCGCAAATTAAAGAGTATAAAGTCAAGCTTAAAAAGCAAAAGAAAAAAATCAAACGCCTTAGAGCTGAAAAAGAAGCTTTGGAGCAGCAAGTTATCGCTTTAAGAAAACAGCGCAGTATAGTTTTCAGAGGGGCAGGATTTATTAAACGCATCTTAAAGAAATTATACCATAAATTGAAAGGATGAATGAAATGAAAATTGCAGTTGCCGGAACAGGGTATGTCGGACTTGTGACAGGGGTTGTGCTTGCTCACATCGGACACGAAGTTACCTGTGTAGATGTCGACGAAAATAAAATTGAACTTATGAGAAAGGGCATTTCGCCTATTTATGAGGATGGTCTTGAAGAACTTATGCAAAAAAATGCAGATAGACTTACCTATACAACCGAATATAAATCAGCATACGAAAATGCCGATGTTATTTTTGTGGGTGTAGGTACTCCTGAAAAACGTGACGGTTCAGCCAATCTTTCATATGTTAAGTCTGTTTGTATGCAGATCGCTGAAAGCGTTGTGCGTGATTGTGTTGTGGTTATCAAGTCAACAGTTCCTATCGGTACAAACGATAAGATTGAGCAGCTTATCAACAAACTTGCCCCGGAAGGGGTTAACATTGACATTGTCTCTAATCCTGAGTTCCTGGCCCAAGGTACTGCTGTAAGAGATACTCTTAATGCTTCTAGAATTGTTATAGGTACCGAAACGGAAAGAGCAAGACTTGTTATGGAGAAAGTTTATGAAAAACTTGATCAGCCCATCGTTTACACGAACAGAAGAAGTGCCGAGATGATCAAGTATGCATCAAATGACTTTCTTGCTTTAAAGATTTCTTATATAAATGAAATTGCAAATCTTTGCGAAGTTCTGGGCGCAAATATTGACGATGTATCAAAGGGTATGGGCTTTGATGCAAGAATAGGCAACAAATTCCTCAATGCGGGCATTGGCTATGGCGGTTCTTGCTTCCCGAAGGACACCAAAGCACTTCATTGGGTTTCAAATGTCAATGAAAGAGAAATCAAAACAGTTAAGGCTGCTATTGAAGTTAACGATATGCAGAAGCTTAAGCTGCTTAAAAAGGCAAAACAGTATTATGAGAGTTTTGACGGACTTAACGTTGCGGTTTTAGGGTTGACTTTCAAACCTAATACAGATGATTTGAGAGAAGCACCGTCGCTTGTGAATATTCCTGCGCTTGTTGACGAAGGAGCAAATATTAAGGCTTATGATCCTGTAGGTGTCGAAAATTTCAAGAAGATTTGTACTGATGAAATCACTTATTGTGACACTATCGAAGAAACACTTGAAAATGCTGACATCTGTTTCATTTTCACTGAGTGGGATTCAGTGAAGAACCTTGAGATTGATAAGTTTAAACTTATGAAAAATCCCATTGTTCTTGACGGTCGAAACTGTTATAAGCTTGAGCAGTTTGAAGGCACAGGAATTATTTATAACTCAATAGGCAGAAAAACTGTAAGTTGATTAAATGTTTATGATAAAAGATACCCTCTTGCAAAATTTGCAAGAGGGTATCTTTTGTATCTAAAAGCTGCTTTATTTGCCTTCGCTGACATTGCTTGCATTTTCTGTGGCGTTTTCGGTAGTTTCAACAGGCTCATCATCGGGCTTTGGCTGACTTTTCAAATATTCGTTGCATTCGTTGATGCCTTCTTCCACAAGCGCCATTGTTCTTTCGTAAGAGCTTTGAGCTTCCTGAAGACCGTTGGAGGTCTTGTTCAGTCCCAGCTTTTCTGCATCAAGATTGTCGCTGAGGGGGACTACCGAGTGAACTTGCTTGGAGTTTTCCGTGTAAAGATGTACCCAGGTGGGTGTGACATCAACGCTTTCAAAAACAACTGTGCCGTCGCTGTATTTTGAAAAGGTCATTTCAAAAATCAGACCGTCCTCTGTGTGACCTGTCTTGAGCCCCATAAGGTTTCTTCTCTGATTTGAAACAAAGTTGCCCACAGAGTAAACGCAAACGGTTTTGTGTTTTCCGTCTGTGGAGGTGATAAGGTCAACGGGTTCAACAACGTGAGGGTGTCCGCCGACGATAACGTCAACGCCCATGTCACAAAGCTTCTGAGCTATAGTCTCCTGATATGAATTGGGCGAAAGCTTGTATTCATCACCCCAATGCATATATACAACAATAACCTCTGCACCGTCTTTTTTCATAAGGCTTATCTGGTTTTCAATGTCGTTATAGAAGGTGTCAAGATGGTCATAGTCGAAGGAGTTGATGAGGGGCGAAGTGGTTTCGTTCATCGTAATGCCGTTGAGGGCTTTCACGGTGGTTGAATCGTATTCGGTTTCATAGGTATAGCAGGTGAAGCCGAAGTTGATATCTTTGATGTTTTTTACAAAATATTTGAGTTCGTCGGCTGTCGATCTTGAGCCTATATGGTCAAAGCCTGCGTTTTCAACAGTCTCTACCGTGCGGAAAAAGCCGAATTCATTTGTGTCGTATGAGTGGTTATTGGCGGTGAGAAGGCAATCGGTGCCGATGCCTTTCAGCGCATCAAGAAGACTGTCGGGAGAGTTGAAGCAGGGATATGTGGTGTATGTTCTGCCGTTTTCCGTTCCTGCAAGAGTGGTTTCAAGGTTGAGAACAAAATAATCGTAAGCTTCTGTAACAGAAGAGGTATAGGTGAAAAGCTTGTCGAAAGAATATTCTCCCGTGGAGGAGCTTTTTGCACCTTCAAGAAGAGGCTTGTGGATAAGTATGTCACCTGCCGAGCCGATGGTGGCTGTTGAGGTGATGTAAGGAGTGGGTGGCTCTGTGGTTGTGGGCTCAGTTGTGGCGTCAGATTGAGGCTTCACTTCTCCGCTGAAGCCAAGCACAATTGAAAAAAATACGGTACAAATGATGATTCCGATTAGTGCGGAAACTGCAACCACGGAAACTTTTTTGCTGTTTTTATTATTCGGGGATACGTTCTTCACTTTTTTTACTCCTTTTTTAATTATATAATAAATTATGTTTGTTGCTTGATTGAACAGATTAAGTATAGCACGATATATATTCAAAAGCAATTAGCAAAAAGTTAAAAGAAGTCGAGCGGTGTTGTTTTTTATCGTAAAATAAAACATCGGGCAAACAAAAAGCATTCGTGCAAACTGTATTTATTTGACATATCGAAAAATTTGTATTATTATATAATAATGTACGAATAATATTATATGTTTTTTCGAATTGATCCGGAAAGGTAGTGTTATAAATGAGTTCATGTTCGGGTAACTGTTCTTCCTGTTCATCAGACTGCAAGGACAGAGATCCTCATCTTAAGCAGAATGAATACAGCAACATCAAAAAAATCTATGCTGTTGTCAGCGGTAAAGGCGGTGTAGGTAAATCCTCCGTCACAGCAATGCTTGCCTCTGCGGTGCAGAGCATGGGCAATCAGGTTGCGATTCTTGACGCTGACGTAACCGGCCCGTCAATCCCCAAAATGTTCGGCATTGAAGGCAGAGCAGAGGCTGACGCATCGGGCATTATTCCAAAAGAAAGCAAAACAGGCATCCGTGTGATGAGCATCAACCTTCTTCTTGAAACTCCGGAACAGCCCGTTGTTTGGAGAGGCCCTGTTATCAGCGGTGTTATTCAGCAGTTCTTCACAGATGTTGCCTGGGGCGATGTTGATTATATGTTTGTTGATATGCCTCCGGGAACAGGTGATGTACCTCTCACTGTTTTTCAAAGCCTTAAGGTTGACGGCATTATCGTTGTCACAACCCCTCAGGATCTTGTCGGTCTCATCGTATCGAAGGCTATCAATATGGCTGAAATGATGAATGTTCCTGTTGTGGGACTTGTGGAAAATATGAGCTTTTTTGTGTGCCCGAATTGCAATGAAAAGCTCGAAATTTTCGGCAAGAGCAAAACAGACGAGGTTGCTGAAAAGTTCGGTATCCCTGTGCTTGCAAAGCTTCCCGTTGATGTGAGAACTCCTGCACTTGCTGACAAAGGTGCAATTGAGCTTGCAGACACAGATGCTTTCCTGCCTGTAATTGATAAGCTGAAATAAAAAGTTAACAAAAGCGAAAAAAGTATTTACACTTCAGTTCATACAAGTTTAACAGCCAGTATCTTGACTTTTAACAGTATGATGATGTACTCTTAATACAGAGGTAACTATTATTATTTTTAAGGAGAACCGAGAAATGAAAAAGATTCTTCAGAGAACTTTTCTTGTCCTTGGCATTTTTGCTGTTGTAATCATTGCGGCAGTTGTGAGCCTTACAACAGGCGGTGAAAAGCCTGATTCAGCTCCCGTTGCAACTGATGCAGCAGGCACAACCTATTATCTTTATGAGGATAAGGAAAAAAACACAACCTATGCTGTTGTTACCGATGAGATCGGCAACAGATATGCGGCTGAGTTTGACGGCAACACCGTTGGCAGCACAGTTGAAAACATCAACGATAAGGTTGCCATTGACGATGTGCCCACAAACTTCACCGGCCAGCATACGGAAATTACTCACGATGTCAATGCATACACAGGTGTTGTCAACAGTGACCCTGCAACAACCACAACAACTGCACCTTCAACAAGCTCACAGGGCGAAGTGCCGTCAACAACTGCACCGGCACAGGTGACAGATGCCCCCACCACAACACAGCCTTCAACTCAGGCAGGTCTCACTGCGTACAGAATCAATAAGTATCAGCAGCTTCTTGCAGGCGGTACATATCTTATGGAGTTCACAGACCCCGAGCTCAGTTCGCTTCCTGTTACAATGGCTATCAAAAACGGCAATATGTATATTGATACCACAATGGAAATTGATGAGGGTTCAGAGCCGATGAATGTGAAGATGCTTTATCTCAAAAAGTCGGAAACCTTCTATATGCTCATTGAAAAATTCAAAAAATATATCAAACTGCCCGAGGATATTATGGGTGAGGATATGGATATGACTGCGATGCTTGCTGAATTCAACGTATCTGATGTTGGTGATGTGTCAGTTAAGGAAGTTGAAATCAACGGTCAGGTGCTTATTCTTGAAAGCTACACAGATGATGACGGCGTGGTGTATAACTACTATTTCAACGGTGAAGACCTTGTAAGACGTGACAGCGTAAGCAAGGACGGCACAATTGAATCCATGTATATCTCACGCTTCACAACCGATGTGCCCGATTCAACCTTTGATATTCCGAGCGATTACGGTTACCTTAACCTCAGCTGGATGGGCGCACTTGTTTAATAACTGAAAAAGCTGCTGCATTTGATGCAGCAGCTTTTTAAATCAGAAACAGATGAAAAGGGGCTGTTGCACGAAAGTGTGACAGCCCGTTTTCATAACACGCCGCAATG
>CAYUVR010000058.1:0-8496 GCA_964448225.1 uncultured Faecalibacterium sp.
GCAGCAAAGGGAGTGGATTTTCTTGAGCCTCTGAAGCCCATTTCACCGGCACTTGCCCATGACACGGCGTTACCCTGTAAATCAGTGATGGTAACGATTGTGTTGTTGAAGGTGGATTGGATATGGGCCGCACCGCTTGAGATATTCTTGCGCTCACGGCGACGGCGAACGTTGGTAGCTTTCTTTGCAACCTTTGCCATAAAATTATCCTCCTTGATTATTTCTTCTTGTTAGCGATGGTCTTCTTCGGGCCCTTACGAGTACGAGCGTTTGTCTTTGAACGCTGGCCTCTTACGGGAAGGCCCTTTCTGTGGCGAACGCCACGATAGCAACCAATTTCAATAAGTCTTTTGATATCAAATGCTGTTTCTCTTCTGAGGTCACCTTCAACCTTAACGTTGTGGTCAATGTACTCACGAAGCTTGGAAACATCGTCCTCGGTAAGATCCTTAACTCTTGTGTCGGGATTGATACCTGTTGCAGCAATGATATCGCTTGCAGTTTTACGACCAATACCAAAGATATAAGTAAGAGCAATTTCTACTCTCTTATCTCTCGGCAGGTCAACACCTGAAATACGAGCCATGTTTCAGTTGCACCTCCTAAATTATTTGCGTCAAATTAGCCTTGGCGCTGCTTGTGTTTCGGATTTTCGCAGATAACCATAATCTTGCCTTTACGCTTGATTACCTTGCATTTTTCACATATTTTCTTTACAGAAGGTCTGACTTTCATAGGATTGCCTCCTTTAAATTCAAACTGTTAGGTTTATTTTGATCTCCATGTAATACGTCCGCGGGTCAGGTCATATGGAGACATTTCGACTGTGACCTTATCACCGGGAAGGATACGAATGTAATTCATTCTGAGCTTACCCGATATGTGCGCTAAAATTTTGTGACCGTTTTCGAGTTCGACCTGGAAAGTTGCATTGGGAAGAGCCTCAACAACTGTTCCTTCAATTTCGATCATATCCTGTTTTGACATAACTTTTACCCCTCCTGGGTCCTTAGCTTATTAAGCGTTTTTCTAATCTTGCGATTTGTTGCCATTGAGTCACCGTCAAGGACGGTATCTGTGACTTCGATGTGCTTTGGATTTTTAGGTTTCGGGCTTTCAAGCTTTCTTCCTTTTCCGTCGCACAGCAAAACCAAATTATTTTCAAAGCCTGCAATCACCAGCAGTTCACCTTTATCGTGACCCGCTTTTGATTTCACAACCTGTCCGACTTTCAGCTCCATCTTTGTCTCCTTACACGGTGGTGAGGATAACCGGACCGTCTTTTGTGATGGCAACGGTGTGTTCAAAGTGAGCTGACAGCTTTCCGTCAATTGTCTTGACTGTCCAGCCATCGGGAAGGACTTTGATTCGTGCAGTACCTTGGTTAATCATCGGCTCAATTGCGATTGTCATGCCCGGTAACAGGCGTACGCCTCGGCCGGCTGTGCCGTAGTTCGGCACACTTGGGTCTTCGTGGAGTTGTTTTCCGACGCCGTGGCCCGTATATTCACGGACAACACCGTACCCTCTTTCTTCGCAATAAGACTGAACTGCGTGGGCTATATCTCCGATTTTGCCGCCGGGGACTGCAACCTTGATTGCCTCATAAAGGCTCTCTCTTGTTGTATCCATCAGCCGCTTTGCTTCGTCACTTACGTCACCGCAAGCAAAAGTGGCAGCATTGTCGCCGTTATAACCTGCCTTCTTAGCCCCAAGGTCAATCGATACGATATCGCCTGACTTAAGAATGCGATCTTTTGAGGGAATTCCATGAATGACCTCATCGTTTATGGAAATGCACGCAGTAGCCGGAAATCCGTATAAGCCGAGGAAGTTAGGTTCAGCTCCCTGACTTATAATGTATTTATAGGCAATCTGGTCAATCTCCCAGGTTGAAATACCCGGTCTGACCGCCTCACCGGCCACCTTCAGCGCTCCAGCCGATATTCTGCAAGCTTCTTTCATAAGACTGAGCTCGCGAGACGTCTTGAGCACTATCATGCTTATTCCTCCAATGCTTTAAGGACAAGTGCCGATGTGTCAGCAACTTCTTCCTGTCCTTCAACAATGAAAAGTTTGTTCTTCTTCTGATAGAAGTCCTTGAGCGGTTCTGTCTGACTGTGATAAACATCAAGTCTTTCCTTAACCGTATCAGGGTGGTCGTCAGCTCTGATGATAAGCTCTGCGCCGCAAGCGTTGCAGATGCCATCCTTTTCAGGCTTTTTATAAAGCAGGTGGTATGAATTGCCGCAAGCGGGACATACCCTTCTGCCGCTCATTCTGAGAACGATTTTTTCGTCGGGAACTTCAATATCGATAACCTTATCGATTTCAATCCCCATCTCATCAAGAGCTTCTGCCTGAGGGATTGTTCTGGGGAAGCCGTCAAGAATGAAGCCGTTTTTGCAATCGTCTTCGCTGAGGCGTTCCTTAATAATTCCGATTACAACTTCATCGGGAACGAGCTGACCGTTGTTGATGAATTCCTTGGCTTTGAGTCCCATTTCTGTTTCAGCCTTGAGAGCTGCACGGATAATGTTACCTGTTGAGATTGTCGGGATTGAAAGGTGGTTGCAGATTACTTCTGCCTGTGTACCCTTACCTGCACCCGGTGCACCTAAAAGAATTAACTTCATGGTTTAGTCTCCTTTTTTTATTAGTCAAGGAAGCCCTTATAGTGTCTCATCATCATCTGGCTTTCAAGCTGCTTAACTGTTTCAAGAGCAACACCGACAACGATGATAAGTGATGTACCACCGAGAGAAATAGCCATTTCTGAACCAATAAGCTGTGTGAACAGAGAAACAAGATTCGGGAAAAGTGCTACAACTGAAAGAAGAAGCGCACCAAGAAGTGTAATTCTGTTCAGAATCTTCTTGATATAATCGGCAGTGGGCTTGCCGGGACGAAGACCCGGAATCATACCGCTGTTCTTTCTGATATTGTTAGCCATTTCAACCGGATTGTACTGAATGCTTGCATAGAAGTAAGCAAAGAAGAGAATCAGGAAGAAATAAACAATAGCATAGAACCAATGAGTTGTTGAGAACATATTGAAGAATGTTTCCCAACCTGTGCCTGTGATTTTATCTTCATCAATGAACATCTGTACTGTGGGTACAACTGAAAGAATTGATGAAGCAAAGATAACGGGAAGAACACCTGACATATTAACCTTGATGGGAATATGTGTGCTCTGGCCGCCATACATCTTACGGCCTACAACACGCTTTGCATACTGAACAGGAATTCTTCTTTCTGCGTTGTCCATCCAAACAATGAAAGCAATCATTGCAAGAAGGCAAATAACAACGATGGGAACAAGTGCATAATAAGCACCGCCCTGAAGAAGGTATGAATACATCATATAAACCATTGTGGGGATACGTGAAACGATACCTGCAAAAAGGATGATTGAAATACCGTTGCCGATACCCTTTTCATTGATCTGCTCACCCAGCCACATAACAAATGTGGAACCTGCTGTGAGGCAAAGGATGATTACGATACCCTGAAGAACTGCTGAGAAACCTGTGAACTGCATACCTTCTGCATCTGTTACGATAAGATTCTGAGCTCTCAGATAAATGAAGTATGCTGTACTCTGTAAAAGAGCAAGACCGATTGTGGTGTATCTTGTGATTGTTGCAATCTTCTTTCTGCCCTCTTCGCCTTCCTTTGAGAGTTTCTCAAGTGCGGGAATAGCAACTGAGAGAAGCTGAATGATGATTGAACTGTTGATATACGGTGTGATTGACAGTGCGAAAATCGTACCGTATGCGAATGCTTCACCGGTCATCATTGAAAGATAACCGAAGAATGTTTCATCAGTGCTTGAAACGAAAGACTCTGTGATGTCTGTGAAGGGAACCGGAATTGCGGCACCAATTCTGAAAATCAATACTATAAGTGCAGTGAAGAGCATCTTCTTACGAAGGTCTGCTACCTTCCAAGCATTTATGAAAGTACTAATCATATCAGATCACCTCGGTCTTTCCGCCTGCTGCTTCGATCTTCTGCTTTGCAGATTCGCTGAAAGCGTTAGCCTGAACTGTGAGAGCCTTGGTGATGTCGCCATGACCAAGAATCTTAACACCGTCAAGTGCCTTCTTAACAAGACCTTTTTCAATAAGTGATTCAACTGTAACTGTTGCGCCTGCTTCGTAAGCTTTTTCAAGAGCAGCAACATTTACGATTGCCATTTCTGTGCCGAAGATGTTGTTGAAGCCTCTCTTCGGGATTCTTCTCTGAAGGGGCATCTGGCCACCTTCAAAGCCGGGACGCATGCCTCTGCCGGCACGTGCCTTCTGACCTTTGTGACCTTTACCGGCGGTTTTACCCTGACCGGAACCTGCGCCACGACCAATACGCTTACGCTCCTTGGTTGAACCTGCTGCAGGTGAAAGTTCATGCAATTTCATTTTGCGCACCTCCTCAATTATGCTTCGGTGGTCTCGATAAGGTGAGCGATTTTCTTCACCTTACCCTGAGTCTGGGGGTTGTTCGGCTGAACGGAAACGTCGCCGATTTTCTTAAGACCAAGTGCATGGGCGGTAGCAATCTGATCTTTCTTTGAACCGATAAGGCTTTTAACGAGCTTTACCTTTACATCTGCCATCTTGAACGCCCTCCTTAACCTAAGATTTCTTTTGCGCTCTTTCCTCTGATCTCTGCAACTTCTTCAACGTTGCGGAGCTTTGAAAGACCGTCGATTGTAGCTCTTACTACGTTGCAGGGGTTGTTTGAACGAAGAGCCTTTGTACGAATATCCTTAATACCAACTGTTTCAACAACGGCACGAACGGGGCCGCCTGCGATAACGCCGGTACCGGGTGCAGCAGGCTTAAGAAGAACTACGCCTGCGCCGAACTTACCGATGATTTCGTGGGGAATTGTTGTACCCTTGAGAGAAATCTTCATAAGATTCTTCTTAGCATCTTCAATACCCTTGCGGATTGCGTCGGGAACTTCGCCTGACTTGCCAAGACCGAATCCGATGATGCCATTGCCGTCACCAACAACTACAAGAGCTGAGAACTTGAAAATTCTACCACCCTTAACAGTCTTTGATACACGATTGATGGCTACAACACGTTCTGTAAGTTCATAAGCTGATGCATCAATTTTAGTCATAATCAATATCCTCCTCTTAGAACTTCAGGCCGCCGGCACGAGCACCTTCTGCAAGCTCCTGTACACGACCGTGATAAATGTAACCGCTTCTGTCAAATACGCATTCTTCAATGCCCTTTTCCAAAGCGCGCTTTGCCAATGTTTCGCCCACCTTGTGAGCTGCTTCTTTGTTACCGCCGTACTCTGTGAATTCCTTTTCCACAGTTGATGCTGCTGCGAGTGTAACACCTGCAACGTCATCGATTAACTGTGCATAGATGTGGCTGAGTGAACGGTAAACATTAAGACGAGGACATGCTGCAGTACCGCTGATCTTAGCACGTACTCTCTTCTGTCTCTTCTGTCTTGCTTTATTGCTATCTTGTCTGCTAACCATTTGAATGTCACTCCTTTACCAATCTTATTTACCCTTACCGGCTTTACCTTCTTTGCGGCGGATATATTCGTCAACATACTTGATACCCTTGCCCTTATAAGGTTCGGGAGGTCTCTTTTCACGAACTTCTGCTGCAAATTGACCAACAACCTGCTTGTCAGCACCGCTGATGATTACCTTGTTGGGAGAGGGAACTTCAACTGTGATTCCTTCGGGAGGAGTCATAAGAATATCGTGTGAGAAACCGATTTTCATGAAGAGGTCTTTGCCCTTCATCTCAGCTCTGTAACCGATACCGTTGATTTCGAGTTCCTTCTTGTAACCGTTAGCTACGCCTTCAACCATGTTGGCGATAAGTGTACGGGTAAGACCGTGAAGTGATCTGTTTTCCTTGTTGTCGTCAGGACGTGTAACTGTGATAACGTTACCTTCCATAGCGATTGTCATGTTGCTGTGCATAGTTCTTGTAAGTGTACCCTTGGGGCCCTTAGCTGTAACTGTGCTGCCGTCAACTGTGACTTCAACTCCTGCAGGAACTGTAATGGGAGCTCTACCTATTCTTGACATACCATTACCTCCTTACCATACGAATGCAAGAACTTCACCGCCGACATTTGCCTTGCGTGCGTCCTTGTCAGTCATGATACCCTTGGGTGTTGAAAGGATTGCGATACCGAGTCCCTTCATTACCTTCGGCATATCTTCAACATTTGTATAAATTCTCAAGCCGGGCTTTGATACTCTTCTGAGACCTGTGATAACCTGGCTCTTGTTGGGACCGTACTTAAGCTGTACAGTCATGATACCCTGCTTACCGTCTTCTTCAACGGTATAGCCTGCGATATAACCTTCATCCACAAGAATCTGAGCAATTGCCTTCTTCATGTTGGATGCAGGAATCTTTACTGAGTCGTGTTTTGCTGAGTTTGCATTACGAATTCTTGTAAGCATATCAGCGATTGCGTCTGTTACTTGCATTATTCCTTTACCTCCTTGTAAATTTGCAATTGCTTACCAGCTTGCTTTCTTAACGCCGGGAATCTGTCCTGCGTGTGCCAATTCTCTGAAGCAGATACGGCATACTCCGTACTTACGGAGATAAGCGTGAGGTCTGCCGCAGATCTTGCATCTGTTGTATGCTCTTGTTGAGTACTTTGCAGGTCTCTGCTGCTTAACTTTCATTGCAGTCTTTGCCATTGCTACTTACCTCCTGATTATCTCTCAAAGGGAGCGCCCATAAGTGTGAGGAGCTCTCTTGCTTCTTCGTCTGTGTTGGCTGTGGTTACAAAGCAGATGTCCATACCACGAACCTTGTCGATCTTATCATAGTCGATTTCAGGGAAAATAAGCTGTTCCTTGATACCGACTGAGTAGTTACCTCTGCCGTCAAAAGCGTTGGGGTTGATGCCTCTGAAGTCACGAACTCTGGGAAGAGCCAGATTGAAGAATCTGTCGATGAATTCATACATCTTTTCGCCACGAAGTGTAACCTTTGCGCCGATAACCATACCTTCACGGAGTTTGAAGTTAGCTACTGATTTCTTAGCTTTGCAAAGAACGGGCTGCTGACCTGTAATCTGTCTGAGATCAGAAACTACAGCATCAATAACCTTTGAGTTAGCGATTGCTTCGCCGCAAGCTACGTTGACAACAACTTTGTCAAGCTTAGGGATTTGCATAACGCTCTTGTAGCCAAACTTCTTCATCATCTGAGGTGCAACCTCATTGACATAGAGTTCTTTTAATCTTGCCATTGTCATGTTCCTCCCTTATTATTCAAACTGAGCAAGGCAGTCGCTGTGCTTGCAAGCACGCATTTTCTTGCCCTTTTCGTTAATTACATGACCAACTCTTGTCGGTCTGCCGCACTTGGGGCAAACAAGCTGAACCTTGCTTGCGTAAAGAGCTGCTTCTGCCTCGATAATGCCGCCCTGTTCGCCCATCTTGCGAGGCTTAACGTGCTTTTTAACAACGTTAACTTTTTCTACGATAACCTTGCCTTCTGCGGGGCTGACAGCCATTACCTTACCTCTTGCGCCACGATCTTTACCGTTGATAACTACGACCTGGTCGCCTGTTTTAACATGAACTTTACTCATCGTGACACCTCCTTAAAGTACTTCGGGAGCAAGTGAGAGAATTTTGAGATAGTCCTTATCACGAAGTTCTCTTGCTACCGGACCAAAGATACGTGTACCCTTGGGATTTTTATCTTCCTTAATGATTACGGCTGCGTTTTCGTCGAAACGAATGTATGTGCCGTCATCACGGCGAACGCCTGTTGCAGTACGTACAACTACTGCCTTAACAACGTCGCCCTTCTTTACGATTCCGCCGGGTGCTGCTTTCTTAACAGAAGCAACAATGACGTCACCGATATTAGCATATCTTCTACCTGTGCCGCCGAGAACACGAATGCACATGATTTCCTTTGCACCTGTGTTGTCAGCAACCTTAAGATAAGTCTGCTGCTGGATCATTGTGTTTGGCCTCCTTTAGCTGCACCAATTATTTGGCTTTTTCGATAATTTCTACAACACGCCATCTCTTATCCTTTGAAAGAGGGCGAGTTTCCATAATAAGAACTCTGTCGCCGATTCCGCACTCATTCTTTTCGTCATGAGCCTTTACCTTAACAGTGCGGTTAACAATCTTCTTATAAAGAGGATGTCTAACCTTGTCCTTGATTGATACGACTACTGTCTTGTCCATCTTATCGCTGGATACGATGCCTACCTGAGTCTTTCTGAGATTTCTTTCGCTCATTGTTCAGTCCTCCCTTTCTTAGGAATTTGCGCCGTGAAGCTCGATATCACGCTGAACAGTCTTAATTCTTGCGATATCCTTCTTAACAGCACTGATTCTCATGGGGTTGTCAAGCTGGTTAACAGCCTGCTGGAAGCGAAGATTGAAAAGCTCCTTCTTGAGCTCAGCGAGCTTTGCGTCCATCTCTGCGGCGGACAGTTTTCTGATTTCACTTGCTTTCA
>CAYUVR010000059.1:0-8283 GCA_964448225.1 uncultured Faecalibacterium sp.
AAATTGCGGTGTCGATTACGTCTGCACCTGCTTCAACTGCTTTCTGAAGTGTGAGGGCGCCGAGGCCTGTTGTTGAGTGGGTGTGAACAACAAGGGGAAGCTTAACCTCTGCCTTGATGGCCTTAACAAGGTCGTATGCCTCCTGAGGGCCCATAATACCTGCCATATCCTTGATGCAGATTGACATAACCCCCATTTTTTCCATATCCTTGGCAAGCTTCACATAATTTTCAAGTGAATGAATGGGAGAAAGTGTATAACAGATTGTGCCGGAGGGATGTCCGCCGTTTTTGAGTGTTTCGTCAACGGCAACCTCAATGTTACGAAGGTCGTTGAGTGCATCGAAAATACGGACAATATCAATACCGTTTTCAATTGACTTGCTGACAAAGGCACGAACAACATCGTCGGGATAATGCTTATAGCCCAGAAGGTTCTGACCTCTGAGAAGCATCTGAAGCTTTGTGTTCGGACAAGCCTTACGGATTTTGCGAAGTCGCTCCCACGGGTCTTCACCAAGATAGCGAAGGCAGGAGTCAAAGGTTGCGCCGCCCCAACATTCGAGTGAATAATAACCTGCTTTGTCAAGCTCGGGCAGGATTTCTTCGAAATCAGAGAAAGGCATTCTTGTTGCAATCAAAGACTGATTGGCGTCACGAAGGATTGTTTCTGTGAATTGTACTTTCAAATTATCACCCCATAATATAGATAGTATTTATTTCGCATTTTTTGTTGTTTGGCTGTTACCGTAAGGTAACAAATACCAACTTTTCGCTATTTTATATGATACGAAAAAATTAAAGTAATTTCAATATTTTTTTCGCTTTTTTGAAAATATTTAGTAGGTTGCTCAGTTTTCGGGCAAAAAATTCAGTTTTTTTATGAAAAATGCAACGCAGTAAAAAAGAACTCAAAAAAATGTTAACTTCTTGTTAACAATGGTGCAATACCGTTGATTCTAATAGACAAAACTGATATTATTGTAGCGTAGTAAAGCATAAAAGTTTGTTTGTGCTTTCATTGAAATCGAAATTTTCATTTTCATAGTTACCTCATTCAAATTACTGCAAAAATACCGATGCACCGGGCATCGGTATTTTTGCATTTAACGGTAAGGAAAAGTATATTTTCCACAGGTTTTGCCCACAATGTTAAATATAAACACGAAAGGATGAACTCACTATGGAAAACATACAACAAGACCATACTGTTAGCCTTCTCAGGGAATGTGATGCAGGAATCAAAACAGCAATGAATTCTTTTCGGGAAGTGCTTGGCAACATCAATTCTGCAGCATTGAGAAAAATTCTCACCGACTCACTCAATAAGCACGAATATATGAAAAATGAAATCGATGCAATTTTTGAGCGTATCGGCGAAGAAGGCAAATCACCTAATCCTATGGCCAGATTTATGTCCTGGGCGAAAATCAATGCAAAGCTGATGGAAAGTCCGGATGACAAAACTGTTGCAAAGCTGATGTTTGAGGGCTGCAATATGGGCATTGAGCAGGTCAGCGGTTATCTCAACGAATTCACACAGGCAGACAGCCGTTCAAGGGAGATTGCAGAAAGGCTCATTGAAACTGAGGATGAGCTTGCACAAAGTCTGAGAGAATACCTGTAAAAAAGGCTGTGCCGTCTTTTTTGAATTTGTCGTTCGGAATTGCGAATAAAAAAATCCCGTCACTGCTGACGGGATTTTTTTCAGTTGATTTTGCCGTAAAGTGACACCTTTTCAGCGCCGGCGTCTGTTCTAGGAGCTCTTGTGGGAGCTTCAACGGGAGCAGGTCTGCTGTTTCTTGAGCCTCTGCCGCCTTTGTTGTAACCGCCTTTGCCGGCACGGCCTCTGTTATAGCCGCCCTTGGAGGGATGAGTCGGCTTTACGCCTTCTTCAAGAGAGATAACAACTCTTCTGCTTGAATCTGAGCCGACGGAATGTGAAGTTACGCCTTCAATTTCCTGAACAGCTGTGTGAATGATGCGGCGTTCATAAGGATTCATCGGCTCGAAAGTCACATTTCTGCCGTATTTGAGCACCTTTTCAGAGTTCTTCTTAGCGAGCTCACGAAGGGTATTCTGTCTCTTTTCACGATAATTGCCTACGTTGACAGAGATTCTTACATATTCGCCGTCATTCTTGTGCTTGTTTGCAACAAGTCTTGTAAGATACTGAATTGAATCAAGAGTTTCACCACGTCTGCCGATTACAATGCCGTAATCTTCACCGCAGTCAAGCTCAATGATAATTTCATCTTCTTTGGTGCGGAAAGCTTCTGCTTTAACTTCCTTAGCACCCATACCTGTGATAATCTTTGTCAGATAATCAACAGCCGCACTGATGCTTTTGCTTTCTGCAATATTAACCGATGTTCTCTCTTCCACAGCTTCTGCCTTAACGGGCTCAGCCTTGGGAGCCTCTTGCTTTTTGGGAGCTGCCGGCTTTTCAGCCTTTGGAGCTTTGGCGGCAGCTTTTTCGGCTTTAGGGGCAGTCTTTGCTTCGGGAGCATCGGGTGTTTCATAATAAGCTCTTGCTTTTGCAGGTGAACCGCCGAAAAGACCGAGAATTTTCTTCTGAGGCATAGAGATAATCTCTGTGTGTACCTCAGCGAGGGCAGGAGCACCGAGTGCCTTCTGGGCATTTGCGATTGCTTCTTCAACGGTTGCGCCGGTTCCTTTTGCTTCGTGTATCATTTTGTTAATCACCACCGTTATATTAGCGTTAATGAATATTTTTTTCAGTTTAATTATTCTGCTGTTTCGTCTGTAACGTCAGTTCTCTTTTTTGTGTTTTCATAAGAACGGCGTTCAATAGTTTCCTCAACCATAAGTCTTGCCATTGTCTTTCTCGGTGCATAGATGTGGCCGATGATAAGTGTCTGGAAGAATGCGATAAGGTTGGAAAGAATCCAGTACATACCCATACCTACAGGGAATTTCCATGTGAGCCATACAGACCAAAGGGGCATCATAATCATCATACAGCCCATCATCTGCTGGTTTTCCATATTGGGGTTGGTTTTCTTCTGTCTCATCTGTGAAAGCAAGCTTGTCAGAAGTGAAGTGAGACCTGAAAGAACGGGAATCGCAAGAACGACAATGGATTCTTTTGAAATACCGAACTGGCTGTAATAGTCACCGGGAATGACACCAAGGTCAATGCCGAGAATCTTGAAGTCAAAATTACGGATAATTTCAATTTCAGCTGCATAGCTTTCCGTAAGAGCAGGAGTTTTTTCAATGATTGTTTCAAGGTTTGAAATAACTACTGATTCAAGATATGCGACAGCATTGCCTGTTGCAAGTTCAAGTGCTGTTGCAGCTTCGGTGAGTGCTGTTATTGCCTCTTTTGAAAGGTCAAGAACATAAGTAAGGGGCTGACGGATAATACCGTAAAGACCCCAAAGGATGGGAAGCTGGAGAAGAAGGGGCAAACAGCTTGCACCCATTGAGGAATAACCTTCACGCTGATAAAGCTCGCTGGTTTCCTGCTGAATTCTCTGCTGTCTTTCCTGAGGATTGTAGTCCTGATATTTTTCTCTGATTCTTTTGAGCTTGGGCTGAAGACGCATCATTTTTGCCGATGATTTCTGCTGCTTGATTGTTGTGGGCAACAGAATGAGACGGAAAAAGAGTGTAAAAATGATGAGAGCTAAGCCATAGTTGTCAACAAAGCTGAAAAGAATTCTGAAAAGATATCCGAAAATGCTGTATAAGAAATCAAACATTTCTAAATACCTCCGTAAAATTATTCCCTTAAAATAAAAGAGCGCTTACGGTAAAAAAATCAATGCTGATGCTTTTCTTTTTTTGGTGGGACCGGGTCGTACCCGCCGACTGAAAACGGGTTGCAGCGAAGAATACGCCACAAAGCCAGAAGGCTGCCTTTGAAAGCACCGTGGGTTTCAATCGCTTCAATTGCATAGCACGAGCAGGTGGGATAATATCTGCACATTGGGGGAAGGTGAGGGGAAATATGACGGCGATAAAATCTGATAACAGCTAAAATGAGCCTTTTCATTTTATCGCACCCACCTCTCTGAGAAGCTCCTCCATTGCTTTTTCCACCTGAGGGGTTTTAAGATACTTAGTCTTTGTTCTTGCAACAAAAACAAAATCGTAATTACCCGATATGCCGTATGTTTTAAAGATGTTCTGAAAAGCTGCTCTGATAATTCTACGGGAGCGGTTTCGTTCAACTGCGTTGCCGATTTTTTTGCTCACGGTAATTCCGACACGACAAACGCCCACACGGTTTTTCAATGAATAAACAACCAGTGCAGGTCTTGCACAGGATTTTCCACGGTGATAGGCACGCTGAAAATCCGTATTCTCATTTAAGGAAAGATACTTTTGCAAAAAAATCAAATCCCAACACTATAATGAACGAGGGGTCAAGCTGTTACAACACAGCTGTTAATTTGAAAGCAATCTGAAATATCAGTATGTGAGCTGCTTTCTGCCCTTTGCACGGCGACGAGCAAGAACCTTGCGGCCGTTCTTTGTTGCCATTCTCTTGCGGAAACCGTGTTCCATCTTTCTGTGGCGCTTCTTGGGTTGGTAAGTTCTTTTCATTGCGTTAACCTCCTTTTTGATTTAAAATTTATAAAACGGGACATATTGCAGGAGTGATAGTAGTGAACGCAATATTGATCCGACGCTTTTGTTAACACTGCAAGACAGAACTTGCAGAAAAACATTATATATCAAATTCAGCCCGTTTGTCAATGTTTTTTGCCGTTTTTCTTCCGTTTTAGCGCTCTTTGGAAGTTGCCTTGTGGTTGATAAAGCTTCGAAACACAAGATGGTGTGTTTCAAACTTTTTTTGCTTCTGCCCTTGACAACAAAACTTATCGGTGATACAATTAAGCCAACATATGAATATTACTGGGGGTGCTGATTTTTCGGCTGAGATTATACCCATAACCTGATTCGGATAATACCGACGTAGGCTAAGTAAAGGAAGCTGTTATTTCCACCCGTAATTCTGACGAGGTGGATTTTTTTATTTGCCGGCAAGCAGTTTTTATTATTCATAATCACCGTGGGAATGTTCATATGCAATTATGCCAAAGAATATATAGGAGTGTTTTTATGAAAGCAAGTGTTGCAATTCAGGTTTTACCTCAGGTGGATTCAACAGAAAAACTCATCGAAATTGTTGATGCTGTTATTGATTATATCGCTTCAACGGGACTTAACTATTATGTTGGGCCTTTTGAAACCACAATTGAGGGTGACAGCTATGACGAATTGATGGAGATTGTGAAAAACTGTCAGAAGGTTGCAATTGAAAACGGCTGTGACAGCGTTTCAGCTTATGTCAAAATCAGCTATAAGCCGGAAGGCGGTGTGCTTACAATTGACGAAAAAGTTACAAAGCATCACAAATAAGGCGGCGCCCGTCATATCTCTTGCGGTGTTGGCGGCAGTGTGGCTTTTTGTCAGCGAGGGCGGAATTTTCCCCACATATATGCTTCCGTCACCGGTGGATGTTGTGAAAGCGTTTGTGAGCGATTTTTCCATTCTTTGCTCTCACGCTGCAGTTACTCTTCAGGAGGCGGTTTACGGCCTTTTAATCGGTACGGCTCTTGCTTTTGTCATCGCTGTTCTGATGGACAGATTCACTTTTCTTAACAAGGCGCTTTATCCGATACTTGTCATCACTCAGACCATACCCACAATTGCAATTGCACCGCTTCTGGTGCTGTGGATGGGTTTTTCAATGGCACCAAAAATTACCCTCGTTGTGCTGACAACCTTTTTTCCCATTGCCATTTCTTTGCTTGACGGCTTTCAGAGTGCAGACAGCGATGAAATCAATCTTATACGCAGTATGGGCGGCACAAGGTGGCAGGTTTTCCGCCATGTGAAACTGCCCGGTGCAACGGAACAATTCTTTTCCGGACTTAAGGTGTCTGCCTCATATTCAATTGTTGGTGCGGTGATTTCAGAGTGGCTCGGCGGATTTGAAGGCCTTGGCGTATATATGACAAGGGTAAAGAAAGCTTATGCCTTTGACAAGATGTTTGCGGTTATTATTCTTATTTCCGTTGTGTCTCTTTTGCTTATGGCGTTTGTTGCTTTGCTGAAAAAGGCGGCTATGCCGTATAAGAAGAAGTAGAGAGTAGTAAGGATATGACAAAACAACTTATTAAAGCTTTAGTTCGGCATTTATAAGAAACGCTCAGAAAGGAAAATTATGAAAAAGATTATATCAGCTTTACTTTCAGTCACCATTCTTTTTGTTTTTGCCGCCTGCGGCACACAAAAGCAGAATGAGGGCGAACCACACGAAATTACGGTTTGCCTTGACTGGACGCCAAATACAAACCACACAGGCTTTTTTGTTGCTGATAAGCTCGGATATTATGAAGAAGCAGGTATCAAAGTCAGAATTGTTCAGCCTCCCGAAGACGGCTCAGAGCTTATGACAGCATCAGGTCAGGCACAGTTCGGTATTTCCTTTCAGGACTCTCTTGCACCCTTGTTTGCTTCCGAAGAGCCGATGGCAATCACTGCTGTTTCTGCAATTATTCAGCATAACACTTCGGGTATTATTTCCCGCAAGGGTGAGGGTATGGACACACCTGAGGGACTTGAAGGAAAGCGTTATTCCACCTGGAACGGCCCTGTTGAGCTTGCAATAATCCGCAGTGTGATGGAAAACGACGGCGGTGACTTCAGCAAGCTTGAGCTTATTCCCAACGTTGTGACCAATGAAGCCGAAGCACTCAGAAATAAAGATACCGATGCTATCTGGATTTTTTATGCTTGGGCAGGTGTTGCCTGTGAAGTTGCAGAACTCGAATTTGATTATTTCGATTTTATTGATGTCAATCCTGTTTTTGATTATTACACACCTGTTATTATTGCAAACAACGATTACCTCAGCGAAAATCCGGAAACAGCAAAGGCTTTCCTTGCGGCAACCAAAAAAGGATATGAATATGCAATTGAAAATCCGGAAGAGGCTGCCAAGATTCTTATCGAAGGTGACACAGCAGGTTCACTCAAGGATTCACTTGAGCTTGTGACGGAAAGCCAGAAGTGGATTTCTGAACAGTACAAAGCCGATGCAGAGCTCTGGGGTGTGTTTGACGCTGACAGATGGAATAACTTTTATGACTGGCTTTGGGAAGAGGGACTTATTGAAAAGGAAATTCCCGAAAATACAGGCTTCACAAATGATTTTATAAAATAAGGTTGATGTTTTATGGCTAAACTCAGGGCAGAAAATATAACAATGGGCTTTGACGGCGAAAAGGTTATCGAAGATATATCACTGAAACTGAAAGAGGGAGAAATTGTTTCTCTTTTAGGTGTCAGCGGCAGCGGAAAAACAACCCTTTTCAATGTTCTGTCAGGTCTTTATTCTCCCGAAAGCGGCAAGGTTTATCTTGACAACGAGGATATAACAGGCAAGGCAGGCAAAATCAGCTATATGCTTCAGAAAGATTTGCTTTTGCCTCACTATACTATCATAGATAACGTTTCTCTGCCTCTTGTGATAAAGGGCGAAAAGAAAAAGACGGCAAGCGAAAAGGCTGCCCCCTATTTTGCCGAGTTCGGTCTTGTGGGTACTCAGAATAAGTATCCCGGTGAGCTTTCAGGCGGTATGAGACAAAGGGCGGCACTTCTTCGCACTTATCTCAGCTCTGAGGGCGTCGCACTTCTTGATGAGCCGTTCAGCGCACTTGATACCATCACAAAAAGTGCAATTCACACCTGGTATCTTGAAATAATGAAGAAAATAAACCTTTCCACAATTTTTGTCACACACGATATCGATGAGGCAATTCTGCTGTCAGACAGAATTTATATTCTTTCAGGCAAACCCGGCAGAATAACTGATGAAATTGAAATTGCCTTGCCAAAGCCAAGGTCAAACAAAGATATTATGACAGAAGATTTCATTTCATATAAACGCCTGATTGCAGAAAAAATCGCTTTTGAATTTTAGAAAAAATACCGCCTTGGGCGGTATTTTTTAGTGGTGCGGGAATATTGAAGAAGCTTTGAGAAAAAATAAATCGGGGTGATAATATGGACGAAAACAAAAAAGATCCGTATAACTTTGAAAAGATTGAGGATGGCCTGCGAAAAAGATATAAAGTAATTATATCAAAACGCAAAGCCTTCAAGAAAAAGGAAAAACGGAAAAAATAGCCGTCACAAAGCAGATGTTTTGCAAAAAAAGAAAAGTCACACTTTTGTGTGACTTTTTTATGGTGACCCGGACGAGAATCGAACTCGTGTTACCGCCGTGAAAGGGCGGTGTCTT
>CAYUVR010000060.1:0-8050 GCA_964448225.1 uncultured Faecalibacterium sp.
CTTTGCCCCCACATCTGAGATAATCTGCGGGTCAAGATATTCTGGATCTTTATCAATGGGATATATAATTTGGGCGTCTGTCCCCTTCTGACTGCAGCCGAAGAGACTCAGGCACAAGAGCATAACCAAAAATAGACTAACTGTTCTTTTCAACATTTTTCAATCCTTACTTATTAAAAATATATATTTTTCCAAAAGCGAAAAATCCTTATCCTCTTTGTTGGTATAATGGTATATTATAGTATAATATATTAAAGAGGTGCTTAATTTTGAATATATCAACTTTATTTTATCTTTCCTGTGCGGTGTTGATACTTCTTATTATAAACATTGTACTCTTGTTTATTTTGCTTAAAAAGAATAATAGCAAAGAATATGAGGCTCTTTTATCAAAGGAAATTGAAACCGGCAAACAAATAGAAAAGCTTTCCAAGGATATTACAGACAGTCTCCATCAGGAATTCGCTCAGAGTAGAATGGAAAATGCAGGTGCGCAGAGCGCACAAAGGCAGGAAATCGGCACAGCGATTGAAAATATGAGTGTGCGACTTTCAAAAATGACCAATGACAACTATGAGTTCAATATGAAAATGTCTGAGCTTATTTCGGGTAAGCTTCTCGATATGCAGAAAAGCAACGAAAGAAAACTTGAGCAGATTCGTCTCACCGTTGATGAAAAACTTAACGAAACACTCACCAAAAGACTTGATTCCTCGTTCAAGGCTGTCAGCGAACAGCTTGAAAACGTATATAAGTCACTCGGCGAAATGAAGGTGCTCTCATCAGGTGTCACGGAAAATGTAACCTCGCTTAACAGAATCCTCACCAACGTCAAGGCAAGAGGCACCTGGGCAGAAGTTCAGCTTGAAGGCCTCCTTGACGAAACTATCCCCGGTATGTTCGACAAGAATGTTATGACAAATCCCGCTTCAAGAAATATCGTTGAATTTGCTGTCAGAATCCCCTCGGGTGAAGATAAAAACGCAATCACCTATCTTCCCATTGACTCAAAATTCCCCGTTGAAGCTTATATCCGTCTTTGCTCTGCCGCAGACAGCGGCGACACCGCAATGGTGGAATATGAAAGAAAGAGTCTTGAACGCACAATTCTTGATCAGGCAAAGGAAATCAAGAAATATATCAACGAGCCTGTCACAACGCCCTTTGCTATTATGTACCTTGCAACAGAAGGACTTTACAGCGAAATTATCTCGTCCAAAAACGGCATAGCTGAAAGATGCCAGAACGAATTTTCCGTTATGATTGCAGGTCCCAGCACAATCACAGCTCTGCTCAACTCACTTTCCATCGGCTTCAGAGCAATGGCAATCAATGAAAAAGCCAAAGAGGTAAGGCAATTGCTTGCCGCCGCAAAGATGCAGTATGACAAATTCGGCATCGTACTTGACAAGGCAAAGAAAAAGATTGAAGAAGCAGGCAAGAGCCTTGAAGAGGCTCAGAGCAGAAACACCATTATTCAAAAGAAGCTTAAGGGCGTTGAAGCCATTGAGCAAGGTGCTGCATCACAGATTCTCGGCATTGAAGGAGAAGATGATACAATATGAAAACCTTAGGCTATTACAACGGGAAATTCGACGAAATTGAAAATATGCAGATACCTATGACAGACAGAGTCTGCTTTTTCGGTGACGGTGTTTATGATGCCACATATTCGAGAAACTATAAAATTTTCACTCTTGACGAGCACGTTGACAGGTTTTACCGCAGTGCGAAGCTTCTTGAAATTGAAATTCCTCACACAAAAGATGAATTAAAAATCATTCTTAACGATATGGTAAGAAAAGTCGACACAGACTGCAATTTTGTCTATTGGCAGGTAACAAGAGGCTCCGGCATCAGAAATCACGCTTTTCCAGCAAAAGAAGTGACGGCAAATGTGTGGATTACAATAACACCGAAAGACATCGTTGATGTTTATAAGCCCGTAAAGCTCATCACAATGGAGGACACAAGATTTCTTCATTGCAACATCAAAACACTTAATCTTATTCCTGCTGTTATTGCATCGCAGAAGGCTAAGGAAGCCGACTGTGACGAAGTTGTTTTTCATCGCAACGGCAGAGTTACCGAATGTGCCCACAGCAATGTTCATATAATTAAAGGCGGCACATTCATCACTGCTCCGGCGGATAATCTCATTCTTGAAGGTATCGCAAGAGCGCACCTTATTAAGGCTTGTCAAAGGCTCGGTATACCCATCGAAGAAAAAACCTATACTTTACAAGAGCTTTTTGATGCTGACGAAGTTCTGATTTCCTCCGCAGGCTCATTGGGACTTGCCGCAACGGAAATTGACGGCAAAAAGGCGGGCGGAAAAGCAGACGGACTTCTCAAAAAGATTCAGGCAGAAGTTCTCAGAGAATTCATGGAAGAAACCAACATTTAAGCTTTGTATCTATTTACAACAGAGCTTTTTAGCGTTATAATAATATCTTGAGTGAAAGGCAGGTGAAATACTATGACAAACTACCACAGAGCCTATGCCGGGATAAATCTTGATGCCATCAGCAATAATTTTGATGAGCTGAAAAGAAAAATCGGCAACGTTGTGAAAACAATGGCTGTTATCAAAGCTGATGCTTACGGACACGGAAGTGTTGCCGTTGCAAACGTTCTCAAGGACAAAGCAGACTATTTTGCCGTTGCAACTCTCAGTGAGGGAATTGAACTGAGGCAGGCAGGTATCAACAGTCCTGTTCTTATTCTTTCATATACCTCCCCCGATGAATATGAGCAAATGCTTGAGCATAATATTATTCCCGCCATTTATAACATTGATGAAGCAAAAATTCTCAGCGAAACTGCGGTTAAGCTTCACAAAACAGCAAAAATACACATTGCCGTTGATACAGGTATGAGCAGAATCGGCTTCATCTCAAACGAAGAAGGCGCAAAGGCGGTCAAAAGTATTTCACTTCTCAACGGTATTGTAATTGAAGGTATTTTCAGTCACTATGCCACAGCGGATATGTCCGATAAATCCTTTGCACTTTTACAAAAAGAGAGATTTCAAAAATTCATTTCTCTTCTTGAAAGTCAGAATATCAATATCCCCATTAAGCATATCAGCAACAGTGCAGGTGCAATTGAATTTACAGACAACTATGATATGGTGCGTCTCGGCATTGCACTTTACGGCCTTTATCCCTCTGATGAGGTTGACAAAAGAAAGGTTAAACTCACCCCCGCAATGGAAGTTATCAGCCATGTTGTCCACGTCAAGACTATTGAAAAAGGTACGGGCGTAGGCTACGGACAAACTTATGTGGCAGAAGAAAAGCGCCGCATTGCCACCGTTGCAATCGGTTATGCCGACGGCTTTAACCGCTGCCTTTCGGGCAAGGGTTATGTGCTGATTGACGGCAAAAAAGCTCCGGTCACAGGCAGAGTATGTATGGATCAGATTATGGTTGATGTGACGGACATTGAAAATGTCAAAGTCGGTGACAAGGCAGTTATTCTCGGCAAAAGCGGAAATGAAGAAATCACCGCCGACGAACTCGGTTCAATGTGTCACAGCTTTTCATACGAAGTGGTCAGCACCTTTATGCCCAGAGTGAAAAGAATATATGACTGATTTAAAATAAGTAAATTTTTTTCGTTGCTTTTTTCAAAAAAGCAACGCCCTGCGGCTAGCAAATTATATTTTATACGGGGCGGCAAATGTCGCTCCCTTTGATTTATTTAGGAGTGAAAACGATGATAAGATTTGAAAGTGACTATACACAAGGCGCAACACCTGAAATCATACAAAGGCTTGTTGAAACTAATATGGAAATGACACCCGGCTACGGTATGGACGAATATTGTATGTCCGCCAAGAGAAAAATCAAGGCGGAAATCGGCAGAGAAGACATTGACGTGCATTTTCTTGTTGGCGGCACACAGACCAACTTCACCTTTATTTCCTCTGTGCTGAGACCTCATCAAGGCGTAATCTGTGCCGAAACAGGTCACATTCACGTTCACGAAACCGGCTCTGTAGAAGCCTGCGGTCACAAGCTTCTGCCTTTGCCCTCAGCTGACGGCAAAATCACCGCCGAACAAATTGCAACACTGACCGATAATCATTATGGGGATCCCAACTTTGAGCATATGACACAGCCGAAGCTTGTCTACATATCCTTCCCCACAGAAAACGGCACAATTTATTCAAAAGCAGAGCTCACCGCAATTTCTTCGGTCTGCAAAGAAAGACAACTTATCCTCTTCCTTGACGGAGCAAGACTCGGCTACGGCTTAGCCTGCAAGAAAAACGACCTGACTATGGCTGACATCGCAAATCTTTGTGATGCTTTCTATATCGGCGGCACAAAGGTAGGCGCTCTTTTCGGTGAAGCACTCGTTATTGTGAGTGACAAATGCAAAAAAGATTTCCGTTATATCGAAAAGCAAAAAGGTGCAATGCTCGCAAAGGGCAGACTTTTAGGTTTGCAGTTTGACACGCTGTTCACAAACGGACTTTATCACAAAATTTCCAATCACGCAGCATACCTTGCGGAAAAAATTGAAGCCGCTTTCAAAAATAAAAACATTGAGCTTTATTATGACTCGCCAACAAATCAGCAGTTCCCTGTTCTTTCTCAAGAGCAGCATGACATACTGAAGAAAGATTTTGTGTTCTCCGATTGGGGCAGAAGAGGCGACAAGTATATTGTTCGCTTCTGCACAAGCTGGGCAACAGACGAAAAGGACGTCGAAAAACTTTTGAGCGTGATTGAAGCACTGTAAAATAACATCAACCGTCAACTGTATAAGCTGACGGTTGTAATTTTATATTGTCCTTGCCGGACAGAGGTGTTACTTTCTTATAAGAAAGTAACCAAAGAATTTTATATTTTCTGTTCTTTTAGAAAAGGCCTGTGATTTTGCCCTCTTCATCAACATCAATTCTCTCTGCCGCAGGACTCTTCGGAAGACCGGGCATTGTCATAATGTCACCTGTGAGAACAACAATGAAGCCTGCACCTGCAGAAACCTTAACGTTTCTGACGGTAACCGTAAAGCCTTCGGGCGCACCCGACTTTGTCGGGTCGTCTGAGAAGCTGTACTGTGTTTTTGCAACACAGATTGGCAGCTTGTCACAGCCCATATCCACAAGCTTTTTAATCTGCTTCTGAGCTGAGGGAAGAATTGCAACATCACTGCCGCCGTAAACCTTGGTAACGATATCCTTAATTTTATTTTCAATGCTGTCATTCACATCATAAGAGAAGGTGAAGTTTGAATTGTCCTCTTCTTCACAAAGGCGGACAACTTCCCCTGCAAGCTCTTCGCCGCCCTTACCGCCGTCTGCCCAGACGGTTGAAAGGCAAACATTTACGCCGAGCTCCTTACATTTTGAGATAACAAAATCAATTTCCTTGTCTGTATCTGTGGGGAAACGGTTGACTGCAACAACGCAGGGGAGCTTATATACATTTTTGATGTTTGAAACGTGGCGAAGAAGGTTGGGAACACCTGCTTCAAGAGCTTCAAGGTTTTCTTCACCAAGCTGTGTTTTTGGGAGTCCGCCGTGCATCTTGAGTGCACGGATTGTTGCAACCATAACAACTGCCGACGGTGTGAGACCTGCCATTCTGCATTTGATGTCAAGGAATTTTTCAGCACCGAGGTCAGCACCGAAGCCGGCTTCAGTGATTGCATAGTCACCCATTTTGAGTGCTGTTTTGGTTGCGATAACCGAGTTACAACCGTGGGCAATATTTGCGAAAGGCCCGCCGTGAACAAATGCAGGTGTACCTTCAAGAGTCTGCACAAGGTTAGGCTTGAGAGCATCCTTCAAAAGAGCTGTCATTGCACCTGCCGCTTTGAGCTGACCGCAGGTAACGGGCTTATCTTCATATGTATAACCGACGATAATGTTTGAAAGTCTTTCTTTAAGGTCTGACACGGAGGAAGCAAGGCAAAGAACTGCCATAACCTCAGAAGCAACGGTGATATCAAAACCGTCCTCACGGGGAGTACCGTTCACTCTGCCGCCAAGACCGTCTGTGACAAAGCGCAACTGTCTGTCGTTCATATCAAGGCAGCGTTTCCAAGTAATTCTGCGAACATCGATACCGAGACTGTTCCCTTGCTGAATATGGTTATCGAGCATAGCGGCAAGAAGATTGTTTGCGCTTGTGATTGCGTGGAAGTCGCCTGTGAAGTGAAGGTTGATATCCTCCATAGGGACAACCTGAGCGTATCCTCCGCCTGCAGCACCGCCTTTAACACCGAAAACAGGTCCGAGTGACGGCTCACGGAGTGCAACAGTAACCCTTTTACCTATACGGCTCATACCGTCAGCAAGTCCGATTGTGGTTGTGGTTTTGCCTTCGCCCGCCGGAGTGGGAGTGATGGCTGTTACAAGAACAAGCTTGCCGTCTTTTTTATCTTTTGTATCATTAAGAAGTGAAAGGTCGATTTTTGCCTTATAATTGCCGTACTGCTCGATGTACTTAAGGTCAACATCTGCCTTTTTTGCAATTTCTGTTATATGCTGCATTTTGCACTGCTGTGCAATTTCAATGTCGCTTAAATATGCCACTGGTATTTCCTCCTTGAAATCGGATATGTTTTCCTTTAACTTTGATTATATATCATTTTTAGTGCTGAGTCAAGAAAAGTTGTGTTTATCATACAACCATTAGACACAATCGTCAAGCCTGTTATTTTGCTCTTGTTTTTTTACAAATTTAATGCTATAATTTCAGTAGATAAAAAAACAGGGGGGGAGTTTTATGCCAACCGTAAAACAAAACCGTAAATCAATCGAGACCTTAGCTCTCGGAGCGATTCTGACTGCACTTGTGGTAGTTCTGCAAATGTTCGGTCAATTCATTCGTTTCGGACCTTTTTCGATCTCTCTCGTTCTGATTCCGATTATTATCGGTGCAGCAATGTGTGGGCCGAAAATCAGCACCTGGCTTGGATTTGTGTTCGGTGTTATGGTACTTATGACGGATGCTTCCGCTTTTCTTGCAATCAGCGTTGTGGGCACGGTAATCACGGTACTCTTAAAAGGTATGGCGTGCGGTCTTGCGGCAGGACTTGTGTGCAAGGCTCTTGAAAAGAAAAACCGCTATCTGGCTGTTGCCGCAGCGGCTGTTGTGTGTCCCGTTGTTAACACAGGTGTATTCCTTTTAGGCTGTGTGGTGTTCTTCTTTGAAACTATCAGTCAGTGGGGTGCAGGAGCAGGCTTTGATAGCGCCGCCGAATATCTGATTTTCGGTATGGTGGGAATCAATTTCCTGGCAGAGCTTGCGGTCAACATTCTGCTTTGCCCCACGGTTATCAGGATTCTGAACATCGGCAAGAAGAACAGATAAGCAGTAAAGTAGTAAGTAGAAAAGCAGCAAGAGAGCACCCAACGGGTGCTTTTTTTGCATCTTTAAAAATTCACGGCAGTCAATGTCCGTACCATTCAGCATTAAAAGAGCACCCAATGGGTGCTCTTCTTACTACTGCCTACTTTTATCTGTCTCTTCTTCTGTTGTCTCTGCGACGGTCGCCGTCTCTTCTGGAGCGTCTGGGAGCTTCTTCGCCGTCATCTTCGGGAACAAGACCTTCGATTTCGATGAGAGCATCTCTTCTTGAAAGATTGATTCTGCCCTGGTCATCGATTTCCATAACCTTAACGATTACTTCGTCACCAACATTTACGCAATCTTCAACCTTTTCAGTTCTCTTCACATCAAGCTTGCTGATGTGAACAAGACCTTCCTTGCCGGGAGCAATTTCAACAAATGCGCCAAAGCTCATAAGACGGGTAACAACACCACGGAAGATTGAGCCAACCTCGGGGTCGTTTGCGATTGTTTCAATGATTGTGATTGCACGCTTTGCATCTTCAAGATCAATTGCCGAAACAAAGATTGAGCCGTCTTCTTCAACGTCAACCTTACAGTTGCATTCAGCACAAATCTTCTGAATAACCTTACCCTGCTTACCGATAACGTCACCAATCTTTTCAACGTCAACCTTTGTTGTGAGCATCTTGGGAGCATACTTTGAAAGCTCTGCTCTGGGCTCTGCAATGCAGGGA
>CAYUVR010000061.1:0-7997 GCA_964448225.1 uncultured Faecalibacterium sp.
ATTTTGGTGATCCATCGGAGATTCGAACTCCGGACACCTTGATTAAAAGTCACCTTTCACAAATGCTCTCAAGGTGCATGAACTCTACATAGTCACGCTTTTATGTATGCAGTTTGTAGATAGTTTTGTAAAAATGATACGATAAGATATCAGAGAACTTCTTTTGTGGAAGCTCTCTTTTTTTCTTCACTCTTCCTCACACCTCCACCCCACACCTTCAAACTCATCATCACCGATTTGTCTGTCAACATAGTGGTAGGTCTTTCCGTCGCTTCCCTTTGCATAGCCGTCATAAACAAGTATTGTGACACCGTTTTCAAGTTTTGCAATATACAGCGGTTGTTTTATAATCTCGGTTTCTTTCAGCATTATTATCCCTCATCCCGTGTTTTGTTGAGAGTAACATATCATTTGTGCGAAGATTGTCTAAATAAGTAATATTAAGCAGAAAAAAACAAAATTACCCCCGAAAGAGCATTTAAAACTCCTTCGGGGGTAACTTTCATTTAACCTACTGCTTCAACCGTGTTTTCCGTATCTGTTTCGGTATCTTCATCAGCTGCAATATTATCCTTTTCAGTTGTATCGCCTTCGGTTGTCGGCTCGTCAGACGTAGCGGGAATATATCCGCTGCCCTGAGTTAACTCATACACTTCACTTTCAATAAGGGCGGTCACTTCGTCAGTATCAAATGTAATGCCTTTTGAGAGAAGAAAATCAAGCACATACTGTTTCTTCTCTTCGCCTTTACCTGAGCCTTTAATCAGCTGTTCCGCTGCTGCAACGGCCACCTTAACCCACTGCTTGAGATTTTCTCTCTGTTCGGTGGATAGTTTTTCAGCAAGGAAAGCTTTTACCTTAGGAAGAATATAGAGGGTGATGATGGATGAAACGAGGAGAATAAGTGCCTGAAAAATGGGTGTTAAGTCAATGTTTTTCATAAATGATTTTCCTTTCTTATTTCGGTTTATGATATTCTTCAAGGTCTTCAATTCTGTGATTGATAACCTTAAATTTTTCTTCATCAACCTTGTGTTCTTCTTCAAGCTGATATGTACGCTCCACAAGGTTGTTGTGCTTCTCGACTTTCCTTTCGAGTTGCTCAATGCGATAATTTGTAAGCTTGTTTGAAGTGAGAACACCTATCAAACTGCCACCCAGAGTTCCGAACAGACTGATTACAGCCACAATTATTGTTTCACTCATCACTGTCACCCCTTCTTGCAGAAGTCAAGGCAGACCCATTTGTTTTTTGCATATCTGCCCCATTCGCCGTCGATTTCAACAGCCTTGAACTGCTTACCCTTTAAGAGAACACCGACCTTACTGTAAGAAGTGCCTGCACCCTTTCGCACATTAAGCACAGCGGTATCAACCGTGTAATATCCTGTTTTGTATGTAGGCATAGTCTTGAAATCAAGGCTTTTATCATCAACAACCTTTGTGAAATCAGGGTCAATGTAAAAGAGCTTTTCGGGCTTGACTGCGCCGTTAGTTGTGGTGAGAACATACTTACCGTTACTGTTCTTGGTCCAGCCGTTACCTTTGTACTTACCTTTACCGACAGAGAAATGGAAGTGATACGCTGTTGCGCCGTCCTTACCTTCACGGCAGATTTTCTGTTTACGCTTGAACTTCTGACCGACCTTGATGTTCTTAAGGTCATCATCGTTCGGGTGAGTTATAAGCATTGTGCAGTAATCACTTGTACCGTCAGCGAAGTACACCTTTTCGGTGCTTTCGAGCCAGATTGTGTTTGTGCCGCTTGTGCCTACACCGTAAACTCTTTTGACAACCATTTCATCACAAGGGCAGTACATATAGTCCCTGCCCGTATCGGAACACCCTTCATCAATGGGATAATCCTTGTAATTGCCCGTTGTGTGAGGCTTGTGTGAGGTTGTGCCGTTGTACGTCTGCGTGATACGCATTGTTTTACACGGATAAATGAGATAGTTTTTCATAGAATCGTCCTTTCTGTTTTTATACACCGATTACATAGCGGAGAACATATTTGTTGTTGTCGTAAATTATGCCTGTTGTCGCTGTTCCGCTTTTAATGTTTCCTACGTAACCTGTTATTTTCAAGTCGTTGATGTAGAAATATTTTGTTGCTATAGTATTGAAGTTTGAACCGCACAACATAAACTGATGACCACCACCGGGGTGTGTTTTAATTTCATGCTTTGATTTAAAAAAGCTTTGGAATTGATAGTTTCCTACTGTTCCGTCCGTTGCAAAATACGAAAAAACAAACACAACTCCGTTCGGCTGTTTCGATATCGCCTCTGTCAGCTCTATAACAGTATCAGCATCCATCTGTTCAGCACCTGACCACAAAAGAGTATTCCCGTCTGAATAAGTACAGTACCAATTTCCAAAACTTGAAGTGTGATAATGTCTTTCAAATGTTCTGCTGTTACCCTTTGAACAAAGAGTAAGCCTTTGAATCACTTGATTAGTTGCGCCTGTCGGCAAAACCTCAAAGAGGAATGCTGCAGCCTGCACAGAGGGACTGTTGCCATAATTTGCCGTTGTACCGTCACCGAGCTGCACAGCACCGACATAAACATTCGGAGTTCTCACCGTGTCAAAGTCCGTACCGGAAGGCAAGATGTGAGGAATTATTGCGGCGGATATATCTTCCGATTCGCCACTGTCCAACTCATCAATACTTTCTTTCAGACTTTCTAATTCGTTATTTGTCTCGGTCATATACTGTACCACAGTCTGCTTGAGCTGTGACATCTGTATTCCCAATTTTGAAGTATCGTTTTTGGAACCGGCAATTTGCCCAAGGTTATATTTGCGTTCAATGTCTGTGGGAGTTCTGACACCTTGTCTGTCTTGTTTGCTCATGTCATCACCCCCTTACCAGCTGATGCGCCCGTCAGAGTCAACATCAAAACCTAATTCCAACAAGATTGTTTTCATTTCTTCGGCGGAAATGTCATCTCTGCTTTGCAGATAGTTGATAATCTCGGAATTGTAGGTATCGTCTGCGTTGTACTCACTCTTGAAAAGTATTAGTCTTGCGCCGTAGTCGATATCGAGTCCGTTGATATAATCAATAACTTTCTTTTTTCTGCTGCCGCTTATTGATTTTCCGTCTTCGTTCTTATCGGCTTTGATGTCATACAAATCACTTGTGTACTTCTTGTACTTTGTTACATCATCTGTAACTGCCTTTGAAAGAGTATACTGTTCGGGATTATTTGCCGCCCAGGAGAAATCATCGGTATACATAAATGCTGTCTCTTCGTGTTCCTCTTTGTATTCCTTGACGGAAATTCCTTGTTCTTTCAGAACTGCATACTTTTCCGGATAACGTGTAGCAAAATCGAATTCCTCAAAGTCTTCATATATCTTGTAGTCTGTCATATCAATTGCCTGTTCTCTGTCAGCAATATTGTTAATAAGAATATTTTTCTTATTTATAGGTAAATCGAGACTGCCTATGTAATCGCCTTTTTGATTTAAGGTTACTTGTGTTTTACCTTCTTCGGGTTCGAGCTTACTTAAGCCTTCCCTGATTTTCCAATAATCCGCAATCGGCAAATCAAGCTCCTTATATTCCTGAATCTGCTTTTCTTTTAAGGGTGCATAGCCCTCATCAAAATATGTCTGAGCATTCTTGTTTGCGTACTGACCGAAAAGAGCCGCCTGCAGTACATTTCCGGGTGTTTCTTCAACAGGGAAACGAAGATTTCCGCTGTCCGTGTATGAGCCGGCAATAGGAAGATCGTCGTCGAACATTTTGAGTCCTTGCACTGACTTTTTAGTCTGACCGTAGCCCGTAGGAAGCACATAATAAGGTGCTATTTCTCCGAGCGTTTCCCATCTCGATTTCTCGTTTCCGTATTGGTCTTCGCCTTTAATAAGCTCTGTTATCGGCAATGCTGATGAAATCGGTATTCTACCGCCTGTGAATATACTCGTGTAAGGTAAGTCTTCAAGTAATGCGAAAAAGCCTTCTTCGATATTGTCTAAAACAGTATCTTCATCTTCTTCGTCATCGTCAAAGCCGAAGGTTTTAATTAACACATCAATTATGTCAAATGCCGGGTTATATCCTGCTACCTGTTCAAAAGCCCAACCGAAACCGTGTTGAAGTACAGCGAGTTGGAAGAATGTCGATCCTACCTTTGCGGCGGTTTTGGCATTTCTAAAAAGCTTATTCTCAATCTCTTCATTAGAAATCTTCGCTTCTTGAATAGTATCGTAGAACATACTGTCTAATTGGTTTCTTACTTCCAACTGGAATTTAGTAACTAATCCAAGCATTTTTGAATTGTATAACTGAGGCATCTGGCCAAGTGACCTGTCACCCATCAAACGAGATACCCACTTATCAGTCTCAAAGTGTGCCTGCTGAGGATCCATTCCCTTTCTCGTAAGCTCGTTATACTTTGTTCTTGCAATTATTTCTGTCGAAACATCATCAACAGCACTCATTAAGATATATCCAGTATCACCGACCTTTTGAAACGGTGTTCTGTAAAATCTGTCGGCACCTTTTCTTCTTATCATTACAGGACTGTTTTCCTTGAAGCCGTCACTCTTACCTCTTAAAGAGTTCAGTTTATCTGCAGATGTCTGTGCGAGAGCTTTTACGAAATCGGTCTTATTGGTCTTTGCCATTGTTTGCACCACAGGCAGGATATTTGTAAGCGAAGAGGAAATATTGAATCCGACCATATTACTGCCGACCTGACCGTTAACGGTATTAAGAAAACTTATACCTCGTCTGCCGATTATACCTTCCAAACCTCTATCAATAAGAGTGGTTTTCCCTGCAAGTACATTTGCTTCTTCATTGAGAAATTTTGCAAAGGTAGAAAGATGTGAGCCGTAAACCTTTTCAATTCTCTCCTGTGCTTCTTCCTCTGTAAGGCTGTCGAGATTTCCGAGACCTTTAGCCTGTCCATAGCTGTCAGTGATATAATTCCTTAACGCCCTCAGAGTCTGAATATCATCAATATGATATATTTGATTCTTCGCACTTGTCAGGTATCTTTCAAGACCACCGAGAAGGTCAAAGGATGTCCTTTTACCCTCTCTGTGCTTTGCACTTGCAAAATAGGGTTGACCGGGTTTTAAATCAGCCGTAACACCGTTCAGGTCAGTTGGTAAATCTTTAGCTTTTATATCATTGGGATTAAAAGGTAACCCCAAACGGGAGAAAGTATCTTCCATCGCTCTGAAGTGTAAGAAATAGTTGTCGAGTCTCGGAATCTCGGGATAAAGATTTCTGCTTCTCGATGCATTGATAGCATCGAGGGTTTCATCATAAATCTGACGAATAACAGGGTCTTTTGCAAGCCCTTTAATGTTTTCTCTTACATTAACATCGGTGAAATCCTTTGCAAGCTCCGCATCACCGTACTTGATATATTCTCTTTTTTCGTTAAAATAAAAGCCCTCAGCATACATCTGTGCAGCTGCACTCTCTTTACTGCCGGGTTTAATCTTGTATTTCTTTGAAAGTTCAGCAAGAATACCGTTTTTTCTGTCAGTAAAGGAATTAAGCCATTTAATGCCTTCACTTTCATTCTGTGCCACTTTATTAACTGTTTCACCAGCAAGTATTTGTCCTTGCTTATAGCCGAGGGCCTTTTCCATAACTCTCTGCGGCGTGTTGTCAACAGTCCTGAAAGTAGAAAGATTCTTTGCATTTTTCAGCACTTCATCAAAATCAAAGCCTTTTTCAGCAAACTTGTTTTTGATGTTTATGACAATTTTGTTATGTAATCCCGTTCGTGTAAGCTCTTCTGCCTTATATTCCTTGATTTTCTTTTTTGTTTCCTCTTCTAACTTCTTGACCTGCTGATTATACTCGTTGTCGAGGTCATCCAAACCGTAGGCAGCTTTGTCTTCGTAATCTCTGCCAATTGATTCTCTTACAATTGATTCAACCTCTGATTCGGGATTAATCACCGTATCGGGCCATTTGCTTACTTTCAGTAAAGTAGATTTAAGTTCCGACCAGCTGAATCCAAAGTCAAGGAAGAGACCGAGCTCTTTTGATGCTTTTACACCTTTTTTCAAACCGTTAATTTCATCATAAAACTCAAGAGCCTTTTTACTGATAAAACTGTTTTTATCTTTGATTTCCTCATGCAGTTCTGCTTTTTTTCGCTCGAAATCCTCTTTTAAGGCTTTTTTGTCAATTTCTAATTGTTTCTCTGCTTTGCTTCTGTATTTTTCGAGAGGAGACAGTTCCTTCTGTGCTGCTGCTTCCGTCATCGGTACATCCGTTATAGTTTCGGTCTTTGCCTGTATCGGTGCAATATCTTCCGAAGGCTGAAGCATAACATCCGCACCGTAGAAGTTTCCGTATTTTTTAGATGTTGTGCTGTCTGAGGAAAGAGAAAAGACACCATCTTCTGATGATGTCTCCTTAATAGGTGCTATTTCATTTATCTGAGTTTCTTTGCTCGTTCTATCATTTCTTCCTCTGTGCTGCTTGTTGAGATGATTTCTAATAACTGCTCTGCGAGTTTTTCCTTTTCTTCTTCCGTTTTGCCATCCATACACTCCACTAACTCCATCCCTGTATGTGACAATAAATTCATCTGGATAAGTTTTTGCAAGAATTTGTGCCGTTGCATAGCCATCGGATCTTCCTTTTTCAACACTATAAATACACTCCCTTATATCATCAAATCTTGTTTGAGATTCTGTCAGTACTTCAACAATCTCTCTTACATATGGTGAATCATAGTTCCCGTCAGTAAAAATAATTTTATTTTCAACTGGAATCATATACTCACCAATAGAATTTTTACTGAAAGCTTGACTGCCCTGATTTATTTCACTTATCTTTTCGTGAAATAGTATACTTTCCTCGACAGAGAATATCTCTGCATCATAAACCCATTTCAAACTACTGTTGTGGGCTGTCTTGGCTCTGTTAACAATTGCCAATGGACTGTTTTTATTATACAATATTTTCTCTGCATTTTCAAGGTTTTCACTTAAAGAAAACTGAGCATCATAATTATACGCCGTGTTCGCGTACATACCCTGTGTCGGATCTATCCAGGCAACAGCATCAATGCTTACCGTTTTTTCATAAACATTACCGTCACCCGAATAACTTGCCGCTTCCATATACGAAGGAGAAACAAATACGCCCTGCTCAATAGGATAAGAACTGTAAACAGTAATCTCACCACTTTCAATGGCTTCTTCAACCATATCTCTGGTAAGGTCAGGATTAAACTCGTCACCGTCTGCCCAGTCGCTGTCTTCAAGCGTTTCTGCAAGAGTTTTAATGTCTTCGACCTTTCTTATCCACGTATTGTATGTATTTGGTGCAGGATTAACCTTTTCGATTATTTCAAGTTGCTTCTGCTTGACATTTTCGGTAGGATTGGGTATAATATTATTAGCAGTGGATGTGTCCGACTTGACGGACTGCCCTGCTTTTTTTATTGGATATATGTCATACAGTATTTTTTCACCATTTGAGGCATTAGCAATATTTAATGTTGCTTCCCAAATTGTGTTATTTTTGTCCTGAATATATGTTGTCCAGTACTCCCAATCGTTGTTGCCATAGTTATCAAGCCATTCGTGAGAATATAACGGAGTAACACTATTATCATATTTTGATGTAATAATAAGTTCATCAATAAGAGCTATTGCCTCTTGCTTCACTTCATTTTTTATATACTTACTTGTCAAATCTTTATTAACAGGTTTTGATTTTCCATTTTGGTTTTTAAATCTTGCCTTTGATTTGGCAATAGTTATATCAATTGCATTCCCACTATTGTCATAAGCCGAAAATATTTTTCCACCAAGTTCTTTAACATACTCCTTAACTATTATCACCCTTTCTTTGGGTGTAAGATTATCAAGAAGAGTAGAATCAAGCTTTACGCCTATGCCATAGGACTTATTGTTTTGGTCAATGATTTCGTTTATAGAATACCTCACACCGCCCTCAGCGGTGTTTTTTTCTGCCGTTGTTTCCCTGTAAGCCTTCTCGA
>CAYUVR010000062.1:0-7726 GCA_964448225.1 uncultured Faecalibacterium sp.
CAAAATTATCAACTTTGCCTGTTGTTTCAAAAACAACTTTTTTGAGTTTTTTGCAATCTTCAAAAGCATTTGAGTTGCTTACATAAACAGCGAAAGTATCAAACCTAACTTCATTGGAAAGTGTTATTTCGGTTAATCCACAATTTTGAAAAGCATTGTCATCGATTTCGGTAATATTGATTGAATTGTGTAATTTTTTCAGCTTAACACAATCTCTGAAAGCAGCAAAACCAATTGATACTTCCTTGTTTTCTGGCAAGCGTACTTCTTCAAGCGCTGTACAGCCTCTAAACATATCGAAACACAATCGCATGTAATCATCACCGCCGTTTTCAAAAATGACGGTTTTCAGAGATTTGCAGTTTTCAAATGTACTGCCGAAATCATCATACTTTAATTCAGCATTTCCCGGTATAGTAATGGTTTTAATCCCTGTACTACGGAAAGCACCCGCCCATATAGATTCAACAGTTTCCGGAATTTCAAATGATGTCAAGCTTTCGCAATTAGAAAAAGCGTTCGGTCCGATACCGGTAATATCACCTTTAATATTGATTGTGTGCAACTTTTTGCTTTGGCTGAACATACTTCGAGAAATATATGTCACCTTTGAGGGTAACGTAACGGTTTCAAGCTTTTCCATACCGCTGAAAGCATAAGCACCGACAGATTTAACCGACTCGGGCAATACAAGACTTGTCAGTCCATCCAAAACAGCAAAAGCTCCTTTTTCAATTTTTTCAATGGAATCGGGAATTGTAATTTTTTTAACTTTTGGGTATGTCTCATCAAGAAGCTCGCCAATATATACAATATCAGCCTGATTATATATGTCTATTTCTTTGACAGGAATGCCATCAATTTCACTGACAATGTTAATTTCGGTTGCTTTCTCTGCAGCTTCCTGCGTTGCAAAATAGTCACGAACACTATAATAAGTTTCTTTAGTCTTGCTATCATATTCGCTCTCATAAACAACATTGTCGATTATTTTGTATGACTCTTCGCTGTATGGTCTGAATTCTGCCAATGCGCTTGCGCTGATACAGAACAAGAATAAACTGAAAATAAATGTGCTTGTCAGAATAAATAGTTTCTTCATAAACGTGTGCCTCCTTTAAATTAAGACTGCTGAATTTATTATTAACACATTGAACAAACAAGATAAAGATTTAATTATAATTTAATATTAAACCATTGAACAACACCTCCCTGAAATCAATTCAATCTACGCACAAAATTAAAAGTGCGCCCCATTGAGACGAACCGAAAAATGCATCTCATTTGCTGCGACACAAAGTTTAACATTGTCCAATAATTCAGATATAGTTAAATAAGAGAATGCACTTTTACCAATGTATTCTCTGAAATATTGAACAAATTATTCACTTTATGTCGCAATAATAATATATCACATTTCAAGTGAAAAATCAAGATAATTTGAAAAGAGCAAAAACCGACAGAGTTTTCCCCTCTGCCGGTCAGCTGTTACACCTCATCAAAGCTCAATGCTTTGTTATACATTTTCACTTTAACGCTGTCATAGCAAAGGGCATTTTCGCCTTTTAAATGCGTGTTAAGTGAGTTTCTGCCGCTGTCAAGCTTGCCGTTAAGATACAGCTTCATAACGCCGTTTCTTTCTCTTACGGCAGTAACCTGCACAATGTCTTTAACGGTTTTGCGGCTTCTTAGTTCTTCAAAGCCAACTTTGAAGCGAATATAACCATCCGTTGAAACTTCAAGACGAATTTCATCACCTTGTTTCATAAGCACGCACTCATTTTCACCCTCAAGAGTTGCCTTAATCGTAAAGTCTGTGTTACCGTATATACCGTACATTACGAGATTATCTGCGAAATAATCGAAGCTCGCTTCAATGTCGCTACCGTTGCCCATAATATCGCTGACACCTCTAAGCGTGAGCTTGTTAAGTTTTTCAAAGCCCTTTTTGAAAGTAATAACTGCAGTCATATAATCTTCAAGCAATCTGACCGACTGAACTTCGTTTTCGTCACAAGTAATGTTTGAAACATCAACGAGCTGATTGAAAGATACTTCGAGTTCAAACTCACTTCTTGACTTGACATAAACTGCTTTGAGCACCTTCAACGGCCTGTTGAAGTGGAAAATTTTTGTTTCGTAAGGCTTCAAGCTTAAAATCAATGTGTCTCCGTAGCCGAAAGAATCTTCACTTTGTTTTGTTGTATAAGGCAGAACCGTTGTGAATTTGCTTCTTGCAAAAGACTTACTGACACCGATTTCTTCATCAAGCTTCAATGCATAGTCCACCGGTCTGTCTGCACTGTTTCTGAGAGATATGATACCCTCATCACCGTTAAAACAGCTGTAGCCGTAAACCTGTGAAAGCGACGGTCTCTTGCCGAAAATGACTGAATTTGAAAGCACATCAATATTATCTTCAAGAAAACTCAGAACAGCATGATTGATACGCCACTTTGATTCATTCATCATACTATGACTGTAGTAAAGTTCCCAGAAGGCAGTGCCCCTTGTTGCCATTGTGAAAAGGTAATCTCTGAATTCATCATCGGTCATACTGACCTGAGCTTCATTTCCGTAAATCGGGTCGTGATTATAAAGACAGCGTTGAGGAAGTTGGAATTGTCGTGTTTTATAAAAGTCGAAGTACCTCTCATCACGGTAGCTGAGCATTCTGTCCTTGTCGCTTACTTGCTTTTCTTTGCCGATGAAGCCGATATCGTCACTTATCTGAATCCAGATACTGTTAACCCACTTCAAAAACCAAGGACTCGGCGGTGCATAACAGGTAAGATTTATCCAGAAATCCTCGCCGCCTTTGTCACTCATTTTTTCAAACACGTTGAGCCATTTTTCCCACAAATCGGTATAAAAATACATATCTTTATATCCGCCGACCATGTGGTCGTGTTTTTTGTTTTTGCATGGAAATTGTGCAAATCCGTCAAGCTTGAAATAGTTGAGTTGAAAACTATCCATAAATTCAAGCATCATTTCGCCGGTTTTTTTTACATATTTATCGCTGTTGACGCAAATATCGTGGGCACGTTTATTAACATATCCGTTGCCCGCTTTTTCGATCTGATTAGCAAACTTCACCGTATCAGTCGTGTAACCGCCCCTGGGTCCTACCCACACACCGAAGTGTGAACCGAAGGACTCGGCAAGATTTGCAAACGGCGTGAGCTGATAAGGAAATTTACTGTTAAATGTCCAGAAGCCCCTTGAGTAATCATTCCAACCGTCATCAACAACATAAGAATCGAGGGGGGGTGCTCCATATTTGGTAAGAGCTTTATCAACCTCAAGAAAAGATGAAGTAACATTCTCCTCAGTTATATTCAGCATGTTGTCAAACCAAGAATTATACTGTGTTCTGAGTTTAACAGGTTTTGATATACTTCTTATATAGTCAAAAAATGACCTCTGCACCTGTGCAAAAATATCAGACTCACTGACACCCAAAACATAATTATAACTGCGGTAACTGCCGTCTTTTGCAAGTTCTGCAAGAGTTTTGCCGCTGTAAGTGCGGACTGTGACGGTGTTATCCTTTATTGTGTTAACAGCAGCAGGAAATTCGCAGCCGAAATAGAAAGAATCAACATAAACCGGCTGACCCAAGCTCAGCGCAAAGCCTGAAATATGTGACCTTTTTTGTTCGGGCAGACACCATGATTTGAGTGTCGGATTAAATTTAAGGTCTGCAAATTCAATATAATCGAGAAAAATATCTCTTTTGCCTTTTTTGTCAAATGAAATATCAATATATTTTTTTAAGAATCGTTCAAATGAATTGAGTAGATAAACCGCCTTGATTTTTATCTTGTTGCCTTTGACCGATACGCTTTTGAAATTAACAGTAAGAACAGAAAGTGTACCCTTTTCTTCAACATCAATCTTTTTTATTTTCAGCTCAGTTGATTTAATGGTTTTACCCCTGATCCCCGAACGGAAATGTATGTAAAATTCTTCGCCTTGCTGCAAGCTGTCAAGCACACTTCCGCTGATTTTGTTTGCTATATCACTGCGAACTATATGCTTATTTCTTAAAAAAATCTCTTTTTTGAGAAATTGATTTTCAATTATGTAGGATTTATCAGAAAACTGTCCTGCCATAAGTCCTCCCGAAAAAATGTTTATACATCAATTATTTATTGTCTTCAATCCAAGCAATTACATCCTTGCACACTGTTTCAAAACATTTACTCTCATTGAGAATTTCGTGTCTTGCTCCCGGATAGAGAATAACTCTAAGATTATCTTTACCTGCTTGTTTAAGCAGCTGCTCAACCTTTTTAATGCCTTTTCCATATTCTCCTACCGGATCCATTTCACCTGATATCATTAAAACAGGAAACTCCTTTGAAAGAGAATTAAACCATTCTTTTGATGAGACGTAATTAAGTATTGAAAACAGGTCACGGTATCCGTAGGTTGTGAAAAGGTATCCGCAAAGAGGATCTGCAATGTATTTGTCAACTTCTTCATTATCTCCGGAAAGCCAGTCAAAAGCTGTTCTAGCTTCAAATTTGCTGTTATATGTACCAAATCCCATTTTGTCAATCAGTTTACTTCTGTAATGGTCTCCTTTTATTTTTGCAATGAGATTCGCAACAGCAATACCGGCGCCTGCAGCAGGATTGGGGCCTGCTGTTCCGCAATAAACAGCACCGCTGATTTCATCTGCATATTTAAGGGAATATGCACGGGCAACAAAAGAACCCATTGAATGACCAAAGAAGAAGAAAGGCCTATCGGGATTTTCATCTTTTGCAATAACCGAAAGCTTATGACAATCTTCAACAAAATTTTTCCAGCCGTCCTGCTTCCCGAAGTATCCCAGTTCTTCTTCACTCTTGATGCTTTGTCCGTGACCGAGGTGATCATTAATATAAACGGCAATACCATTGTCACAAAGGTATGAAGCAAATTTCTCATATCTTTCAAGATGCTCAGCCATACCATGTGCAATCTGAACAATAGCTTTTACTTCTCCGTTTTCAGGAAGATAAGCTGCAGCATGAATATCAGCAAGACCGGATACCGATGTGAAAGTGAATTCCTTTTTAATGAATGACATATAATCTCCTCCAACATAAATATATTTTATTATGCTTTAAGTATAGCACACAATGCTTTTATTGTCATTTGATTTGAAAAAATATAGTGAGTGAAAATAACCAAAATTTAACCCGATATTTTGACAAAGAAACAAGTTTCAGGTATAAAACTTTATCATAGTCCTCTTTTTAGGACTGCAAATTTAAAAATATCGAACATTTGTATTGACTTTAGCAAAAAAAATGCTATAATTGAAGCATAACAAAAGAACGAATGTTCGGTTTTGGAGGTAATTATTATGTTCGCATCATTAGAATCTTTTTCAATCTTCTTTTTCGTAAGTCTTGCACTTATTGTGCTTGCTATTATTTTTGAAGAAAAGCTTATTGCACTTGAAAAAAGAATAGACAAAAAAATCGCATCAAAGAAAGCGGCTAAAAGACAAGCTGAGATGCGTAAAATTAAAATGCAAAAAGCCGCTATGCATAACTCGGCATACAGACAACAATCTGATATGAACAATCGCAGAAGAAATCTTGCCGCTTGATTATTCGTCTGAAAATGCCTTGACTTGACTTTTTGTGAGTTTTTTTGTACAATATCTTAATGTATAAAATAACTCATTGGGAGGAATTTTAATGTCGGATAACAAACGTTATTGTATGGGGTGTATGGAAGAAATTGACTCACGAGCAGCCATCTGTCCCCATTGTCTTTATTCCGGAGATGCAAATCAACACTCCCCTTATCTTGAGCAAGGCGAAATGATTGCCGACAGATATATGGTCGGTAAAGTTCTAAGCACAGCCAATGATTCAATCTGCTACATAGGTCTTGATAAGAGTACGCTTGCAAAAGTACAGATTTGTGAGTATTACCCGAACAAAATTGCACACCGTGCAATAGGCAACAACATTGTTGGGGCAAAAGAAGGATATTCTTCGCTTTATGAGAGCTGTCTTCAAGGCTTTTTAAGTTTATGGCGTAGACTCAAAGCCTTTGAAAGCATAAGCTGTATTCCTGCTGTTACAGACATAGTTACAGAAAACGGAACGGCATACTCCGTTTCAGTTTATAAGGACAGTATGCCGCTCAAAAACTATTTTGAAAAAATCCGTAAACCTCTTGCTTACAACAAAGCTATTGCTGCTTTCACTCCGATTCTCAAAGCACTCAAAAGTTTGCACAACGCCGGAATAATACACGGAAATATCACCCCGTCAACAATTCAGGTCGGCTCAGACGGCAGACTTACTCTTATCGGTTTTTCAATCCCTCAATGCCGTTCTGAAATCAATGAGCTCAACACGAAACCTGTCAACGGATTTTCGGCGCTTGAGATTTATGAAACAGCCAATGCAAAAGCCGAATCCGATATTTATTCTGTTATGGCGGTTATGTATTACGCTGTTACAGGTACAGTTCTTCCTAAAGCAACCGACAGAACAGAAAATGACAGTCTGGTATTCCCTTCCTCTGTGGCAACCGCAACTCCAAAACAAGTTCTTGATATATTTGAACGAGCTCTTGCTGTTTATTCCTATAACAGAATCTCAGATGCAAATGAGCTACTCCTGTCACTCAGAGCAGCAGCGAAACAAAGTAAAAACGCTGAAACTCCGCAAACAAAAACCAATGTTGCCAAAAGCGTTTCAAAATCAAAAACAACTGTGCAAAAAAAGCAACCCGCAAAAACAAAAACAAAAACAACCAAGGCAAAGGCAGATAACAAGAAAGAGGACAGCAAAGAGCCCCCTCTTCTTGCCCTTGGAATAACAACCTGCATTGCGATGATTGCGATGTGTTCGGTTATTTTTTGTGCGCTTTATACAACAGTTCTTTATAAGAATTTCGACATACCGTTTCTTGATGACCTTTTTGCTGATGTTACATTCCTGCCTATTAACAGCAGAAAAAATAATGATGAAACTCAGGTATTCCTCCCAACGGACACAGTTGAACCTTCTGCCACGCAAACAGCTTATGCTACTGTAGCAGACTTCACGAAGCTTACTTATGACTATATTATTTCAAATGAAACTTTCACAAGAAACTTTGTGTTCAAATTCAAGCAGTCACCAAGCGACACAGTTGAAAAAGGCGGAATCATCAGCCAGAATGCAACTGTCGGTGAAAGTGTCCCTGTCGGCACAGAAATCATCCTCGTGGTAAGTACAGGTATTGAACAGATTGTTGTTACTGATGTTCTCGGCAAATCTTATGACGAAGCCAAGAAAATTCTCACCGAGTCAGGCCTTAACGTTGTTAAAGAAACCCTGGAAAACAAAGAGGGTAAAACTCCCGATGAAGTTTATCGTATGAGTATTGACCCCGGACAGACCGTTGACAAAGGAACGAAAATCACTTTGGAAGTTTGGGATGAAGTTCCCGAAACGACAACAGAGCCGACAACCGAAGCAACAACAAAAAAGAAAGCTGAAGAAAAAAAAGAAACCACAACGACCAAAAAGAGTTCTTCCGAAAATAAAACCACAACAAAAGCTGAGAAAGACGAATAAAGTCGAAAGATTTAAAAACTTTTTTTCAAAAACATATTGACTTTCTCAATTGAATAGTATATAATGACAAAGCACTTGAGAAAGTGATATATCGCGGAGTGGAGCAACCCGGTAGCTCGTCGGGCTCATAACCCGGAGGTTGC
>CAYUVR010000063.1:0-7570 GCA_964448225.1 uncultured Faecalibacterium sp.
GGTTGAGGATTGTATCCATCATACCGGGCATTGATGCACGAGCACCTGAACGAACTGATACGAGAAGGGGTCTTTCAAGGTCGCCGAACTTTTTGCCAGTGATTTCTTCCATCTTTTCGATGTTTTCCATAATCTCAGCAACGATTTCGTCATTGATCTTACGACCGTCTTCATAATACTGTGTGCAAGCTTCTGTTGTGATTGTGAAGCCCTGAGGAACGGGGAGGCCGAGGTTTGTCATTTCAGCGAGGTTTGCACCCTTACCGCCGAGAAGCTCTCTCATGCTGCCGTTGCCTTCTTTGAAAAGGTATACCCATTTCTTAGCCATTGGAATCTCCTCCTAAAAAATAATTTATTATGTAATGTAGCTACGAAAAACAAGGTATAACGCACCTATATTTTCGTTTCAATAGATTTTAACAAATTTAAAGAAAAAAGTCTATTGTTTTTTTACATATAGATTGAAGGAATTTACTGTCAATTTTGTCGAAAATTACTGTACCCTTTATGTGTGTAATACACAGTGATAAAAATTGTGTTAATTTTTGTGTCTTTTAGTGGAAATTCAGCTTCATATGTGCTACAATGATATACTGTTAAAATGGTATTATTATGTTTTTTATTACAATATATCGGGAGGTAACAAAAATGAAGAAAATTCTCTGCACGGTTTTATGTCTCACTTTTTTATTCACCCTTGCAGCCTGCGGCAAAAAGAAAGACGAAGGAACTCTTGTTGCCTATAAGGACGATGAAGGCAATGTTGTAACCGAATATGTCACAACAACAAAAAGCAGCAGTAACAGCGACAAAAAAGACATCAACGAAAAGGTGGAAATCACAATCCCCCTCGTTCTCGTTGGCGACGAATATCAGGATGACCTTGATGCTTACTGTGAAGCCAACGGTTTCATCAGCTGCAAACTGAACAAAAAGGATCAGACTGTTAAAATTCAGATGAAATCACTTACATATGATCTGAACCTTGCAAAAATAGGCACAAGTATTATGCGTAATATAGGTGATATCGTTGACTCTGACAACTACCCTTACGCAATAGAATTGGAAAGCTATTCCGATAACTTTGACGAGATTGTTATGATTGTTGACGGCGAAGGCTATAAAGCAGACAATCAGTCATCTCTTCTCCCCTATTCTCTCGGTGAATACGGTATGTTCTATCAGATTTATACAACACAGAATGAATATGAATGTACCGTTAAGCTCAAGGACGAGAAAAGCGGAGAAATTATCTTTGAAAAAACTTATAAATCCGATAACAAAGGTACAGAATATTGATTTCTGCCTGACCTTCAACAAAAATATATTAATCAGGTGACGCAAAATGAGTTTTATAGAATTTGATTCAGTTTACAGACGATATCAGACAGGTGAAATTGTTATCCCTGCCGTTGACGGTGTTTCATTCTCAATCGAAAAAGGTGAGTTCTGCCTCATCGTCGGTACTTCCGGTGCAGGCAAGTCAACCGTGCTGAACATTCTCGGCGGTATGGACAGCTGTGACGACGGCAAGGTGAGAGTTGCCGGCAAGCCCATCAACGACCTTACTCCACAACAGCTTGTTGATTACAGAAGATATGACGTTGGCTTCATTTTCCAGTTCTACAATCTTGTTCCCAACCTTACAGCACTTGAAAATGTTGAGCTTGCAACACAGATGTGCAAAAAGCCTATAAAACCCGAGAAAATTCTTGAAAAAGTCGGTCTGCGGGACAGAATGGATAACTTTCCGTCTCAACTTTCCGGCGGTGAACAGCAGAGAGTTTCAATTGCAAGGGCATTAGCAAAAAATCCGAAAATTCTCCTTTGCGATGAGCCTACAGGTGCGCTTGATTACAAAACAAGCAAGCAGATTCTTTCCATGCTTCACAAAACCTGCCGTGAAACAGGCACAACTGTTGTTGTCATCACTCACAACAGCGCTCTTGCTGCAATGGCTGACAGAATCATCACCATGCGCTCAGGCAAGGTGGTGCAGATTGCAGTCAATGACAGACCGATTCCCGTGGAAAGACTTGAATGGTAATAAGGTGACAAAGGATAATGAAAATCAGTAAAATATTAGTTACGGATGCCTTGCGTACAATCGAGCGTACTTCTCCCCGTTTCTTTTCCATCATTGCAATTGTTGCTCTTGGAATAAGCTTTTTTGCGGGTATGAACGCAACTGCTCCCGATATGTATGACACAATGGCAAAATATATGGACACTTCAAACTCCATGGATATACAAATAGTTTCAACCGCCGGCATCACCGACAATGACATTGCGATTATCTCATCCATCAACGGAGTTGAAGCGGCAGTAGGCGAAAAATATGTTGACGGTGTTGTAAAAGTCGGCGGAGAGGCTGTCAGCGACATCGACGGCTCTGAAATGACAATCAGAGCGATTTCTCTTGACATAAACAAGGCAATCAACTGTGCCAACGGTGCAGATGATGCATCTTATATCAACAGACCCGAGCTTATTTCCGGCACTTGGCCCACCTCCCCGAATCAGTGCCTTGTTGACGAAAGTTTCCTTTCGACCCCCGAAGAATTCAAAATCGGCTCGGTTATCACAATTGAGGGCGACGGAACAGATATCACAGGATCTCTTCAGAACACACAGTTCACAATAGTCGGTATTATCCGTACTCCTCTTTATATCTCTTATGAAAGAGGCAACACAAGCGTAGGCACGGGAAAGCTCGGCACTTTCTGCTACATTCCTTCAGACAACTTCCTGATTGATTATTACACCTCTATGAGTGTAAAGCTTGCAGACAGCGGAAACTACGAGCCCTATTCTGACGAATATAACAAATATGTGGGAGACTATGTTGATTATATAGACTCTATTTCCGACGAGCTTCTGGGCAGCCGTATTGAGTCGCTCAAAGCCGAATACACGGTCAAAGTTGCCGAAAGCGAAGCTGAATATGCAACAACAAAAGCACAGGTTGAGCAGAGCATTCTTGACGGAGAAGCTCAGGTTGCACAAATTCTTGAAATGGCAGAAAACGGCGACCGTACCTTGCTCGAATACAAACAGCAATACAACGAAAAAGCTGTTGAAGCAGCAGCAACCATCGACTCAAGCAAGCTTGAACATTCAACCCAATATGCCGCTTGGGAGGAAAAACGAAACGAATACAACGAAGCCAAAGCAAAGGTTGAAAAGTATTCAAATGCTGAAACCGAGCTTGCCAATGCCCGCACGGAATATAATGTTGCTAATCTTCAGGTTAATTCAATGTATTCAACCGTTTCCTATCTTGAAGAGCTTATTGTGACGGGACGCTCGGCACTTGATCAGTTCAACCTGACTCAGGATGAAGGCGTTGACGGCATAATCGAGCGCTTTGAGCAGTCAGGTCTTGTGGGTGCAGAGGTTGACCAGATTATAAGCACAATCAACTCATTGACTGCCGTGGGTACGGCTGAAGAGATTATGGCTTATATGGAGCCTCAGCTTCAGACTCTTGAGGTCAGACTTGCCGCTGCAAAAGAGGATCTGACAGAAGCAAAAGCCGTTCTTGCAGAAAAGAAGGTTGAACTGGAAGAAGCCGAAGAACTCGTTGAGCAGCTGAAGAAAGTTGAAGCTTCTCTTGTCACGGCAGAAGAAGAGCTTGCAATTGCAGAAAGAGAGCTCACTGATGCAGGATATGAAATTCAATTGGGTGAGCTTGAAGTTCTGTCTCAGCTTTCTGATATGAAAAATCAGATAAGCACCTATGAAACCAACCTCGCAATGGCAAAGCAAAAAGCACCTACCATTGAAGCAGAGTTTGAACAAAGCAAAAACGAAGCAAACGAAAAGCTTGAAATGGCAAGAAATCAGCTCAACGATGCACAGAAATTCCTTCTCGGACTTGACAATGCAAAATGGTATGTAAACACAAGAGATGAAGCCCTTTTAGGCTATAAGAATTATAACCAAACAGCAGACAGAACTGCCGCAATGTCCCTTGTGTTCCCCTGGTTCTTCTTCCTTGTTGCAGCTCTTGTGTGCCTCAACACAATGACAAGAATGATTGAAGAAGAAAGAACAAGACTCGGCACTTTCAAAGCTCTTGGCTTCACAGATACAGAAATTATGTTCAAATATCTTGTCTATGCTGCATTGGCCTCAACAATCGGCTCTGTTGCCGGCTCATTTTTGGGCTTTGCGTTGTTCCCCGTTGCAATCACCTCCGCTTATAAGATACTCTTTGATGTGCCGAATGTACTCATCAGCTATCAGTTCGCTTATGCAATTCCCGGCATCGCAATTTCAGTTGCATCAACAGTTCTTGTCACTTATTACACCTGCCGTAAAAACCTTTTTGTTGTTCCGTCAACACTTATGCGTCCGAAAGCACCGAAGGGCGGTAAGCGTGTTTTCCTCGAAAAAATACCTTTCATCTGGTCAAGACTCAGCTTCACCTGGAAGGTTACTTTCAGAAATGTTTTCAGAAACCTCAAGCGTTTTGTTATGGCGACAATGGGTGTTGCGGGCTGCACAGCCCTGCTTGTTGCAGGCTTCGGTCTGAACGACTCAATTGACACCACTCTTAACAAGCAGTTCACTCAGCAGGACCGCATCTGGAGCTATGATATGCAGATTGTTCTCAACGGCTCCTATGACACCACAATTCAGGAATGTGAAGCACTCAATATCGTTTCGCAAAACGCTGCAGTCAGCACCGCACTTCTCAATTATATGAAGGTTTATGATGCACGTTCTGCAAACTCTGACGAGGTTCTTGAAACCTATCTTCTCGTGCCGGAAAATGCAGAGGCTCTCAGCTCATATATCTCGCTTCGCAACAGACAAAGCGGAGAATACTACACTCTTTCAAACAACGGTGCAATAATCACCGAAAAGCTTGCCGACTCTTTAAATCTTGAGCCCGGCGACACCATTGAAGTGGTAGTTGATGATGGCTACACCGTTAAAGTTCCCGTTGCGGCGGTTGCAGAAAACTATGCTTTCCATTATATATACCTTTCAAAGGATCTTTACTCAATGCTCTTCGGCTCAAATCCGTCATATAACTATATTGCAGCAAACCTTGCCGTTCAGAATATGGACAGCGCAAAAAAAAGTGAGCTTGCAAAATCACTTATGAGCGAATATGAAATCAGCGCCGTAGCATTCACAAGTCAGATACAGAACACCTTTGAAAATATTATGGACTCAATCAGTGCCATTGTTATAATTTTCATTATTTCAGCGGGTCTTCTGGCTTTCATCGTTCTTTATAACCTTTCGATTATAAATATTACCGAGCGTATCAAGGAAATTGCAACAATCAAGGTTCTCGGCTTTGATGACGGTGAAGTTTCATCTTATATTTTCAGAGAAAATATTATTCTCACAATCATCGGTATTACAGAAGGCTTGATTGCCGGTATTTTCATTCACCGCATTGTACTTTACATGGCAGAGGTTGACATTGTAATGTTCGGCAGAAGCATATCCTGGCTCAGCTTCCTTTATTCGGCAGTTCTCGCCTTTGCTTTCTCAATGCTTGTCAGCCTTGTGCTTCACAACAAGCTTAAAAAGGTCGATATGGTCGAATCCCTTAAATCCGTAGAATAATAAACCGAATAAAAAAGATCGGAGTGATAATATGCCACTTGTTAATATGAAAACGCTTTTGGCTGATGCACAAAAAGGAGGCTATGCGGTAGGCTCTTTCAGCGTTGCCAATATGGAAATGGTCCTCGGCATCATCAAAGCCGCCGAGGAAACAAAGTCACCCATCATTCTGCAGATTGCAGAAGTGAGGCTCAACCATTCTCCCCTTGCCCTCATCGGCCCGCTGATGATTGCGGCGGCAAAAAATGCAAAGGTACCCGTTGCCGTACATCTTGACCACGGCACAACAATTGATTGTATCGGTCAGGCTCTCCGTCTCGGCTTTACATCAGTGATGTTTGACGGCTCACACCTTCCTCTGGAGGAAAACATTGCCACCACTAAAGAGGTTGTATCCCTTGCCAAGGGATACGGTGCAGCAGTTGAAGCTGAAATCGGCTGTGTTGGCGGAAGCGAAGACGGAAGCATTGACATCGCAATGCGTTGCACTTCACCTGAGCAGGCAAAAGTTTTCGCCGAAAGAACAGGTGTTGATGCCCTTGCAATTGCAATAGGTAATGCCCACGGCTTTTATAAAGAAGCTCCTCAGCTGAGATTTGATATTCTCCAAAAGGTTGCCGCAACCGTTGAGATTCCCCTTGTGCTTCACGGCGGAACAGGTATCAGCCAAGAAGATTTCATCAGATGCCATCAGATGGGGATAAAGAAAATCAACATCGCAACAGCAACCTTTGCCGCAGCAGAAAGCAAGGTGCGTGAAGGATATGAAAAAGGTGAAATCAAGGGCTATTATGACCTTCACCAGAAAGAAATTCAGGGTGCATACGAAAATGCAAAAAAGCATATGGAAATATTTTATTCAATAGGAAAAGCTGAATGATATTTATATAATGAAAGGAAGAATCCACAATGAAATACGTTGAATTTGACCAGAGCAAGCCTTTGGATGTTATCCCCATCGGCAGAGTTGCAATCGACTTTAACCCCACCGATATGAACAGACCTCTTTCAGAAAGCTGTAACTTTAATAAGTATGTGGGCGGCTCACCTGCAAACATTGCAGTCGGCCTTGCACGTCTCGGCAAAAAAGTAGGCTTCATCGGCAAGGTTTCCGATGACCAGCACGGTGACTTTGTTGTCAATTACTTCAAAAATGACGGCATTGACACTTCACATATTTTCAGAGCAAAGAACGGTGAAAAAATCGGACTCACCTTCACCGAAATCAAAAGCCCCACAGAAAGCTCAATTCTTATGTACAGAGATGCAATTGCTGACCTTATGCTTGAGCCGGAAGAAGTTGACGAAGAATACATCGCCTCCGCAAAGGCTATTGTCATTTCAGGCACAGCTCTTTCAATGAGTCCCTCAAGAGATGCAGCTCTCAAGGCTATGATGCTTGCAAAGAAAAACAACGTTGTTGTTATTTTCGATATCGACTACCGTCCCTACACCTGGAAAAACAAGGATGAAATTTCTGTTTACTATCAGATGGTTGCCCGCAATGCAGACATTATCCTCGGCTCAAGAGAGGAATATGACCTGACAGAAGCAATCACAGGTGTTTGCAAAACTGACGAAGAAAGCGCAAAGCTCTGGCACTCTTACGGTGCAAAAATCGTTATCATCAAGCACGGCAAGGACGGCTCAACAGCCTACACAAATGACGGTATGAGCTATTCAATCAAGCCCTTCCCCGTAAAGGCAATGAAAGGCTTTGGCGGCGGTGACGGCTATGCTTCTGCATTCATCCGCTGTCTGCTTGAAGGCTGGGAAATGATTGATGCCCTCGAATTCGGCACAGCCTCAGCTTCAATGCTCATTTCAGCTCACAGCTGTTCGGCAGCAATGCCCTGTGTCCAAGCAATTGAACAGTTCATCAAAGAAGAAAAAGAGCTCTACGGAGAAATGGTCGCAAGAGCGTAAGAAAAGGGGCTGTTGCACTAAGACAGCCCCAAAATAAAAAAATAAAGCCACCGAG
>CAYUVR010000064.1:0-7467 GCA_964448225.1 uncultured Faecalibacterium sp.
ATTCGAACCTACGACCAATCGGGTATGAACCGAGTACTCTAGCCAACTGAGCTATGCCGCCACATCTTCGCCGCTGTTCACAACGCTTGCATATTATATTACAGAAAAAACTATTTGTCAATACCTTTTTTGTAATTTTTCAGATTTTTTTGTGAAATTTATTTGAAGCTTATTTTTGGCTTTTTCGAAGGTTCAAAAAGAAAGCTGAAAGGAGTTTTTCACACTCATATTCCATATATCCGCCGACGATTTTCGGTTTGTGCCCCAAAGGCTTTTCTGCAAGGTTCAGAAGTCCGCCAAGACAGCCTGCCTTTTCGTCATAAGCACCGAAAACCACCTTCTGAAGCCTTGAGTTTATGATTGCACCGGTACACATAGGGCAAGGCTCAAGGGTGACATACATTGTGCAGTTTTCAAGCCTCCAGGAGCCGATAGCTTCGCAGGCTTTGTTTATTGCTTCAATTTCTGCATGGCAAAGTGCATTCTGTTCTTTTTCTCTTTTATTATATCCTGTGCCGATTATTTTATTCTCACAAACGATAACCGCACCGACAGGTACCTCGCCGAGACAGAAAGCATTTTGAGCTTCTTTCAGGGCGATGGACATATATTTCTGATTATCCATTTTATTTTAAGTCCCCAGATTGTTTATATAGGTTGCTGTTATATAAAGCATAAAGATGATTGAAATTATCATTGTGGGTGATGTGAGGTAATATCTGACACATTCACCTGTTGAAAGCGTTGACTGATTCTTTATCAAGGGAGTGTTACGTGTTTTTCTGACAAAAAGCAGAAAACAGAAAGCGCCCGAAATCATAAGTGCAAAAATAAGCACAATATACATCAGATTGAGTGTATCTTCCGGAAGAATGTCGTAAAGATAAGTAACCGAAACTGATATAAGGTTATTGAAAGCGTGAATCAGAATACCCGTCCACAAAGAGTTTGTTTTGACTGAGAAATATCCGAGCCCGAAGCCTGCCACAAGGGCGAAAGGAGTCTGAATAAGGTTTCCGTGCATCAGCGCAAAAACAAATGCAGACATAATTATTGCAAAGGTGTCACCGTATCTGCGAAGATTTCCCATAACATAACCACGAAGGGACAGTTCCTCAACAACAGCGGCAACAACCACAACCTTAACAACGGTGAGCGTTACACCGAGAACGCCTGTGGGCATCGGAATTTCGGGAGAAGTGGGCTCTAAGCCGAACATTGCCATAAATACCGTCACAAAAGATGTGACATAATTTGCCGCCATACAAAGTCCCAGACCTGCCACAACGGCAAGCACGGTTGTGCCGAAGCTAGCGGGCTTTGTCAGAGGTACGGGCTGTGCTTCAAGGCTCACCTTCTGCATTTTTCTTCCCATCAGAAAAAAAGGAAGAAGCATACCGAAAAGTGAAAGGATTATATCAAATGCAGTTGAAAAAATCTGATTGGTGTTGTAAAGGTCCATAAGACCGAAAAGCTCAAGAGAAAGAAAAATCACATTCTGCATGAGGATATAAAGAAGCAAAGCACCGCCTGCATAAAGGCTGAGCTTTTTGAGTGTTCTTTTGTCCTTTTCTCTTTTTTCGAAATACCGGGGATCGAAATAGGGATTATAGCCGTAAATTCCGCCCTCGGGAGGAAAAAAGTTTGGGTTGGTGTTCATAGATTGCCTTCTTTCAAAAGGTTATTTCCGTTTTATTTCTTCTTACCCTTTTCTCTTTTGGCAGTGGTCTGCTTGTCACTGATGCCCTCTGTGCTTGAAGGAACAAACATAATTTTGAAGGTCATAAGCATAAGCTTCAGATCCTCAAGAAGGCTCTGATTTGCAATATACATAAGATCCATCTGCACTTTGTCATAGGGTGGAGTGTTATATTTGCCGTAAACCTGAGCGTAGCCCGTAAGACCTGCCTTGACCTGAAGACGAAGTGCGAATTCGGGCATATCCTTTTCATACTCAGCTGCAATTTCAGGCCTTTCGGGACGGGGACCGACAAAAGACATATCGCCCTTGAGAATATTGAAAAGCTGAGGCAGCTCGTCAAGGCGAAGCATTCTGATGATTTTGCCCACGGGAGTGATTCTGCTGTCATTGTCACCGGCAAGTCTTGCAACGCCGTCTTTTTCCGCATTCTGAATCATACTTCTGAATTTGATGATTTCAAAATGCTTGCCGTTGGTGGTCAGTCTCACCTGCTTATAGAAGACATCCCCGCCGTCGTATGCCTTGATTGCAATTGCCGTCAGAGCCATAAAGGGTGAGGAAATGATGATTGCGATAAGAGAAAGAAGAATATCAAAAAACCTTTTCGCTGTTTTATAAATAAGGTTTGAGTCTTTTCTTTTGCAGCGGTAAACCGGTATGTTCATCAGCTGAATTGTTTTTCCGCCCCTGATGATTGTGTCGGAAATTTTCGGTTTGACATAGGCGATTTTGCCCTTTGCAATGCAATATTTCACAACCTCGTTACGGTAATCAGAAGGTACACCGCAAAGAAAAACCGCATCAACTGAGCCTATCTGCTCAAAAAGCTCTGAAAGTGAGGTCTTTGAGGAGTTAAAGGTGCGCACAACATTGAAGCGCTTGTCCATACTTCTGATACCTTTGAGTGAAAGATATGAGTCAACGTTTTCAAAAACAACAACAGTCTTTCTCGGTGCGTGAAGCTTGAAATAGATATAATCAGCAAGATAACACCATATCGCCGCAATGACCGAAAAGAAAACAAACAAAATAATGAAAGGAACAAGGCTGACAAGCCTATAGCTCAGAAGAGAGAAAATAACATAGCAGAAGACCTGCAAAAAGCCTATGGCTATTATCTGTGAGAAAATCAGATCCCAGACCGGTGAAGTGCCGACCATAAATCCGCCGTAAACCTTCACAAAGGCAACGTAAATAATGATAAACAAAACTCCCAGAAGATAGTTACCGAGCCTGAAGAAGGGGGTGGGAGCTTTCGGGTTGAAGAACTCAATCCAAGTATAATACATCGTGCCGGAAAAAATGCCTGTTATCAGAACTTTGAAAAGGTATAATATCAGTTTTTCTTTTAATCTGTTCTTGTTCATTTTTGCATCCCTCTGTTTTTTCTTAAGGAAAATTAAGCCTTATCCTTATTTTTACTCATATTACTAAATTAAAACTAAAAATCTTTGTTTATGTTTGCGGAAAACTCCACACACAAAATTATAATAGCACAAAAGAGCTTTTATGTAAAGATGTCGACTGAATTTGACTAATTGTATGTTTTATGTTATACTAAAAAAACAGTCAGGACTTGTTACGGCATTATGTGCCTTTATTTTTTTATATGGTTTCAGATTTTTTTGACTTAAGGAGTTACTTATGAAAAACCCGTTTGAAAGTGAGCTCTTTTTGAGAATCAGAGAGTTTTTTGTTGAAACAGGCGACAAAATAAGCGGTAAAATCCAAAATATCAGCATACTCAACAAAACACCCAGCAAAAAGCTTGTTATTTGTCTTTTCGGCGTTGTTGTCGGTCTTCTTCTGTGTGTTTCTGCAATATTTATAGTTTCTGAAAATAAGCAAAAGCAACAGGAAACAACCGTTGCAGTAACCGATTCGGCAGATACCGTGTCATACTCTGCACAGAGCGAGGAAGAAATTACAGGTGATTTTCTCCTTGCACTGACGGACAATGACAGAACGGCTGTGCAGTCAGTTGTTGTTGTAAGGTTCAACACCGCACAGGAAACTTTGATTTTCGGTTTTGTTGACCCTGGCGAAACGGTGGCGGTCAATGAGGTTACGGCAGATATGCACACTCATCTCAAGGACGGCGGCACAAACGAACTTTTGTGGGCCGTTAGCGAATATACGGGAATGAATTTTGACCGTTATCTCATCAGCGATGAAGCCTCTTTCAGCAACTTTGTTGCATCCTTGGGTGATGTGACCGTGGAAATTGAAAACAAGGTTTCTTTTGACCATAACGGCATCAGCTTCATCATTGACAAGGGTGAACAGACCTTAACGGCAGATATGATGCTGAAATATTATCTTTATCTTATATCTTCGCCAAACAAAAACGGTGAAAAGATTGCACAGATGCTTGTTACTTTTTTTGAAGAGCTTTTGAGTGAGGAAGACGACACAAAGCGTGAAGAGGCATTTTGCTCTGCAGTGGGAGTTTTTGACACCAACCTTTCGGCCATTGATTATTCAAACCACAAAAACATTCTCAAATCCGTTCCGGAACTCAAGCTTGGTGATATTCTGACGATTGAAGAAGATTCCGCAAGTCTAGGCGTTCAGCACATTGTAAATTATTAAAAAATTATCGGCATCAAGCCGATAATTTTTTATTTAATCTCATTCAATTTACTGATTTTATTTTATGTTTCCCTTTTTCTTTCAGTTGCACTTCATCACGGGTGTTTGTTCACAGGGGAGTATGTTATAGATTTTTTCGTCAGAGGACACCATGCTGATAGGAATTTCCGGAAAAAGCAGATGAATTGTGTGAACAAAATCGTTACTCTTTTCACCGGGGAAGCCGACCACGATGGTCAAAGGCTTTCTTTTTGCAATGTGAGCGCTGACTGTGAGTGTCGGGTCGTCGCTGAAATAAAGAGCTGTTGCGCCGCCCTGACTTTGTGACAGTCTGTAAAGCTTCTCAAGAACCTGAGGATTAACCCTGTTGTCGTTGTTCATCATCGGAAGCACAGACACAACTTCAAGCTTTGCCTTGTTTCTGTCAGCAATCGCCTTGCCTGCCTTGACGAGCCTTTCTGATGACTCCTGCGCTGTGACACACACCAGGACTGTCCTGTCATTTTTCATGGAAAGTTTACCTCCTTTTCCGTTTTCAGTATACATTATATAGTTTAGAGGTACTTTAAACCAAATATTACGAATTATAAACAAAAACGATTCCCTCAGGATTTCCTTCGGGAATCGTCTCTTCATTTATTTCATAAGTCTTCTGATAACAGCTTCGCAGTCTGCTTCGTTCATAATCTTCGGTACGGGATAAAGGGGATTACCCTCTTTAAGCGCACGCTTAACGATTACGGGGATATCTTCTTCCTTGATGCAGTCAAACTTGTCGGGAATGTTCATATTTCTGTTGAGAGTTTTAATTGCTTCAATGAAAGCTTCTGCCTTTTCCTTGTCTGTGCCGTCAGACTTTACACCTGCCACAACAGCGAGTCTTGCAAGACGTGCGTGTGCACTTTCACCGAAATATTCAAGCACATAAGGAAGAATAACAGCGTTTGCAAGGCCGTGAGGGATTCCGTAATAACCGCCGAGGTTGTGAGCGATTGCGTGAACATAACCAACATAAGCTCTTGTGAATGCCATGCCTGCATAGAAGGATGCCTTGAGCATTGCTTCTCTTGCTTCAATATCCTTGCCGTCATTATAAGCCTTTTCGATGTTGTCGAAAATCATCTTTGTTGCTTTTTCAGCGTAAGCTTCTGTTGATTTAACATTACTTCTGCCGATGTAAGCTTCAACTGCGTGAGTCAGAGCGTCCATACCTGTGGTTGAAGTGATGTGAGGGGGAAGACCTACTGTAAGCTCAGGATCAAGAACTGCATACTTAGGCCTGAGCTTCGGGTCATTGATTGCGTTCTTTTCGTGAGTTTCGGGGTCGCTGACAACTGCTGCAACGGTAACCTCGGAGCCTGTGCCTGCTGTTGTGGGAACTGCAAACAGGTGAGGAAGCTTGTGCCATACCTTGAGAGTGCCACGCATTTTCTTGACGGGAGTTTTCGGGTTTGTGACTCTTGCTGCTGCTGCCTTTGCACAGTCCATCGGTGAGCCGCCGCCGAAAGCGATGATGCCTTCGCAGCCGTTGTCAAGATAAAGCTGTCTTGCATCTTCAATATTCTGAATAGAGGGGTTGGGCTGAGTTCCGTCATAAACAGCGTATTCAACGCCTGCTTTGTTCAGCTCTTCAAAAAGAGAATCAAGAAGGTGAATACCCATAAGACCCTTATCGGTTACAACAAGAACCTTTTTAAGTCCCTTGCTCTTGATGAACTCGGGCAGCTGACGGATTGCGCCGGGGCCTTCAAGAAGCTGAGGCTCGGACCAGTCAAAAATGAACATTGCATATTTGAAAACGGTCTGGAATGTTCTGTAATATGCTTTTTTTAATTGCCACATAATATTCTTCCTTTCAAAGTTTATTTATCCTTTAAATAATACTATCATTTTCCTTTTATTTCAAGGGCTTAATAGAAACTTTAAATATTTTTTCTGCCTTTAAATGACTTTTTTCGGGCAAAGTATGGATAAAATAAAAATATAAGAAGGAAAAGTTTGCTATCAATTGAGATTTGTGATACAATACATCAGAATGACAAAAAAAGTAACAGCATAGGAAGTGATTAACAATGATAAGCACAAACAATGTCACCCTGCAATATGGCGGCAGGGAGCTTTTCAAAAGCGTTTCAATAAATTTCACAAAGGGTAACTGCTACGGACTTATCGGTGCAAACGGTGCGGGCAAAAGCACCTTTCTGAAAATTCTTTCAGGTGAAATTGAGCCCAATAAGGGTCATGTAACAATCACACCGGGAGAAAGACTTTCCGTTTTGAAGCAGGACCATTATGCATACGATGAATATGATGTAATACGCACCGTTCTGATGGGTAACCCCAAGCTTGTGGAAATTATGGATGCCAAGGAGGAGCTTTACTCAAAAGAGGAGTTCACCGAAGAAGACGGTATCCGTATCAGTGAGCTCGAAGAGGAATTTGCGGAAATGGACGGCTGGAGTGCGGAAAGTGATGCGGAAATTCTGCTTAACGCTCTTGGTATCCACAATGAATTTCATTACAGCCTTATGAAAGAGCTGACAGGTGAGCAGAAGGTTAAGATTCTTCTGGCTCAGGCTCTTTTCGGGAATCCCGATATCCTTCTTCTTGACGAGCCGACAAACCACCTCGATGTTGCGGCTGTCAACTGGCTTGAAGAATTCCTTATGAATTTTGAAAACACGGTTATCGTTGTCAGCCACGACAGACATTTTCTCAATAAGGTCTGCACTCATATTGCAGACTGTGACTTCGGCAAAATCACAATGTATGTCGGTAACTACGATTTCTGGTATGAATACACACAGATGGCACAGCGCCAGCTTCGTGAGCAGAACAAGAAGACCGAAGCCAAAATGAAAGAGCTTCAGGAATTCATCGCCCGTTTCAGCGCAAACGCATCAAAGTCAAAGCAGGCAACAAGCAGAAAAAAATTACTTGACAACCTTGTGCTTGAGGATATGCCTGTTTCTTCAAGACGTTTCCCCTTTGTTGAATTCAAGCCCGACAGAGAAATCGGCAACGATATGCTGATTGTTGAGGGCCTTTCAAAAACCGTGGGTGACAGAAAGGTGCTTGACAATGTTTCCTTCACAATCAGACCTAACGAAAAGGTCGCTTTTGTGGGTACTGATGCTGTTGCAAAAACCACCTTCTTCAAAATTATTACCGGT
>CAYUVR010000065.1:0-7105 GCA_964448225.1 uncultured Faecalibacterium sp.
GTGCATTTTTAACTAATTCACTCCCTTTCTGTACACCTGCCCGGGCGTGTTTGTGCCCTCTCGATAAGCCTACACCATATGTTGTATGCCGCCGTCCCTTCCTTCTTTTTGTTCTATATGTGGTGGGTAAGAAATAAGCCAGCCAAAGGGCGGCACTTCGTAAGGAATTTAAGGTGCGAAGCAATTTTTATCGAGATATTTTTTGATTAAAAGGAAATGACAAAAATCCCGCAATAGTTGCGTATTACGGGATTTTTTCATAATCTTTTGGCAGAAAAGAGCCGATAAAAACCTTAACTTCCTTGAGGAGTGCCGCCCAAAGACTGCCTTTTATTTTCACCATATTTCATCTGAGCTCGGGAACGATTCGACATCTTTTGGGAAGGTTTCCACATCCTCAGGAAAATCCGAATCGCCCATCGGGCTGTTCAGCTTTCCTTTATATCCTTTTTCTCTCAACTTGTCATTCTTGTGCTGCACATTATGTTTCTTGATTGTCCAATCCATAAATTCCGCTTCGTCAACAGAAACAGAAGCTGAGGTTTTCGTATTCCGACCTGCATATACACGGTATGTATCATTTTCAGCTGTATCCTGCGAAGCACAACCTGCTTGCCGCGAACTGATGGTCGTGCTTTTAATGGCATTTCCAAGTACATTGTATGCAGCATTGAATTCAATTGTATCATAATGTGAAGAATCCAGTTTTCCACTTGCCTTTCTCCAGCTTGCAATCTCTGCTATAGCATCTTCGACAGCTCCCTTGTCTGTCTCTGAAATTACCTTGTCTTTTGTGTTAACAAGTATTGATTGTATTTCATTATATTCCGAAGGTTCATTATTGACAATCAGCCTGAGCATAGCATAAAGCGGCTCTGAATCCTTGTAATTCATAAGGTTCGGTATAAAAAGATGCATCTTGCCTTTGACCATATCTCCGTCTGATAAGAAATCTGTCGCAACAGCGTACTCTTTTTCCGCAATTTCCAAAAACACTTTCTTGTATTCATCAGTAATTTTTTTTGCTGCCGTTTTTACGATACTATTTTTCATATCTTTCTGATTTTTATCAATAATACCTAAAACAGCTGCAATACTTACCTCTGACTTATTCTTTCTCTTTTCAAAAGTTGCGATACTCAAGGCAATGCTTATATCTGCAATGTTTTCTTCAATGGAGGATATTTCGTTCTTGATTTTCCTTGCTTCGTCCATACAACGGTACAGCTCATCGTCATCCTTATCCCAATACGCCTCAGAGCGCTTGTCTTCCCAACGGCAGATTTCACTATGCTTTTTATCATAGAGTCTTCTGATTTTATACAGTTCATTTTCGGCTTTGTTGTATTCCTTATTCTCTAAAAAAGCATATCCTTTTTCTATCTTTGAAATCCATTCATTGCATCTTTTCTTTTCTGCTTCTTCCCGTGCTATCCTATCTTCCTCTTCTCCAATCTCAAAAATACGGGCATCAGCCTCTTCAACAGACCTCAGAATTTCACTTTTTACGCCAACAGATTTGTCACGGAATATCTTTTTATATATAAATTGGGTAATTAAATTCAACACGATAAAAACAATAACCAACATAAGAATCACATTGCCGTCATAGTCTTTTGACGCAGTTCCGTCCATCAATCTGCCTGATACAAACAGAATAAGATTTATAATTGAAACCAGATTTACGCCAATTTTGAACAATTTGCTTTCATATTCAGACTTGATATTTGTCATTGCACTTCTGCAATCAAGAATATCTTTAAGCTGTTCCTTCTCGTTTTTTGCAAATTCTTTTTCAGAGCCTGCATACTTTTTCATATTACGCTTTGCAATCAGCTTTTTAATCACAAATGCAAACACCGTAGGAATTACCACGGCAAAAACAACAAAACCTATAACAGACAAAATCGGCTCGTCAATTTCAATTGCTTTGAATATTTTTCTTATCCATGCAACAAGAGGCTTAAGACCTTCAATATCAATCAAAAACTTAATTTTACTTAACTTTTTAAATTCAAAAAACGGCACATAAAATGATAAATAAAGTGTATATAATGTGCTGAACAGGAAATAAGGTAAAACAAGAAGCGGCCGCATTTTTGCATTCGCTCTTCTTACATTATCACGGTATCTCTGATAATTTATCTCATCCCAAAGCTGTCTTCTTTCCTCTTCATTTTTCAATTCGAGTTTTTTCGGCCATTCATATTTTGTTTTTTTCATTGAACGTCCCTCCACTAATAATCTTTTTAAAATTATAGCCCGTTTACGGGCAATTGTCAACAGTTTTCTGCTGTTTTACAATTTTACAGAGGTGATATGATTGATAAAATATGATAAACTTTGGCAAACCATGAAGATTAAAAACATCTCCCAATATACTCTGATTAACCAACACGGCTTCAGCACGGGACAGCTTGACAGGCTGAGAAAGAACAGCAACATCAATTCATATACCCTTGACAGACTTTGCGAAATTCTCAACTGCAGGCTTGAAGATATTGCAGAATATGTGCCGGAGGAAAAATAATTCTTTTCATTATATACAGCAAAAGAGCAATCCCTTTTCTTCGGATTGCTCTTTCTCTATTCACTATATCCTATTTCCTATACCCTTAATTATTGATAAATCTTGCAAGAAAATCCTTTGTTTCCTGCTTCCGAGGATTGCCGAACACTTCGTCCGGTGTGCCCTGCTCACAGATAACACCGTCGTTCATATAAACAACACGGTTGCTGACATCTCTTGCAAAAGCCATTTCGTGGGTAACAACAAGCATTGTCATACCTTCATCTGCAAGCTGTTTCATAACCTGCAGAACTTCGCCCACCATTTCAGGGTCAAGAGCCGAAGTGGGCTCGTCAAAAAGAAGTATGTCCGGATTCATCGCAAGCGCTCTTGCAATTGCAACTCTCTGCTTCTGTCCGCCCGAAATCTGCCTGGGCTTTGCATCAACATAAGGCAGCATACCTACCTTTTCAAGATACCTGAGCGCAATTTCCTTCGCCTCTGCCTTTTTTCTCTTAAGTACCTTTGTCTGTCCAACCATACAGTTTTCAAGAACTGTCATATTGTTAAAAAGGTTAAAGGACTGAAATACCATACCTACTCTGCTGCGGTACTGCGGAATACCCTTTGTGCTCAAAAGAATATTCCTGCCCTGATAGATAATCTCACCCGATGAAGGAGTTTCAAGCAAATTGATACAGCGCAGAAGCGTACTCTTGCCCGAGCCCGATGCACCGATGATACTTGTCACATCACCTTTGTTTACGGAAAAGTCGATATCTTTCAGGACTTCATTTTTACCAAAGGATTTTGAAAGATGACTGATTTTTAAAATACTCTCGCTCATGCTCTCTTACCTCCTCCGGCCTTTTTCGCTTTCTTGTCGGGATAGTTATATGTACCGCTTGTCTGTGCAAGGGTATCCGTTGTTTTCACGTCATAGTTTGCAGGACCGTCCATTTTGCCTTCAATAAAGCGAAGAATAATTGAACAGACAACCGTCATAAACAGATAAACTGCCATTGTTATAACTGCTGACGGGAAATAAAGATAGTTCGCACCGACGATACCCTTGTGAACTGCAAAGAGTTCTGTATAGCCGATAATGAACATAACTGAGGTATCCTTGATGTTGATGATAAGGTTGTTACCTATCTGAGGCATAATGTTTCTCATTGTCTGAGGAATGATAACATTAAGCATTGTCTGCACATGGTTCATACCGATTGCCTGAGCGCCCTCGGTCTGTCCCGGGTCAATTGAAAGAATACCGCCACGCACCGTCTCTGCCATATATGCACCTGTGTTGATTGAAACAACAAGGTAAGCAGCAAGATTCATATCAAGATTGACAGGTCCTCCGGAAAACGCACTTGTGAAATAAGGCACACCGTAATAAATGAAAACTGCCTGCAGAATCATCGGAGTGCCACGGAAAACCTCAACATAAACTCTGACAAATGCTTTTATCACGGTGAGAATAACCTTTTTGAAAACCGAGTCTGATTTGCTCTGGGGAATAGTCTGCAAAACACCGCAGATAAAACCGATTACACAGCCCGCTGCCGTTGCAACAACAGCAAGAACAATCGTACTCCATGCGCCTTCAAGATATCTTGAGCCGTCTTCTGCGATAAGCTTTACTATATCCGCCCAAAGCTTCTGTAAAACTTCCATTTTTCACCGTTCCTTTCTCAAAAAACTTTTTCTGCAAAACACCCCGAAGTAAAAACTCGGGGTGCTTCTGAATTATTCAAAGGTCTGATTATTCGCTGAGGGGCTGAATTTTGATTGCCTCTGCCATAATATCGTTGAAGTCTTCTGCTGTCATACCTTCAAGAGCGCTGTTGATAGCATCCTTGAGAGCAACATTGCCCTTCATAACAGAGATACCGATGTTGATATCGCCTTCATCAACTTTGAAGCCGTTTTCGCCTTCAAATTCAAGAATCTTCATATCGGGATATGCAACAATTGCAGCCTGAGCTGTGGGCATATCTGTGCAAACAAAGTCAACTGCGCCTGTTTCAAGAGCCATAAGCATTGCAGGTGCGCTTTCCTTAGCTGACTGGATATCAGCATTCTCAATCTGAGGAAGACAGCTGTCATACCAGATTGTGCTCATCTGTGATGTACACTTACCGCCTGCAAGGTCAGCAATTGAAGTTGCGTCAGCATAGTCGCCGCCTTCCTTAACAAGGCAAACGATTGTAGCATAAAGGTAAGGACCTGCAAAGTCAACCTGTTCCATTCTTTCTTCTGTCATTGACTGACCTGCGATAACAGCATCAACCTGTGTTGACTGAACAGCGGGAACAAGTGAATCCCAGTCAAGACGTACGATTTCAAGCTCCCAGCCGTTAGCTTCACAAATCTTCTTTGCCATCATAACGTCATAGCCGTTTGCATATTCGTTTGAATCCTTAATGGGAACTGCACCGTCGGAATCATCCTTCTGACTCCAGTTATAAGGAGCATAAGCACATTCCATTGCTACTGTGAGAACGCCGTCTTCAACGCCCTGAATTGTTGTGTCAGCATCGCCTGATGTTGTGGTTGTGTCGTCTCCTGTGCCGCCGCAAGCTGCAAGAGTGAAGAGCATAAGAGCAGCAAGAAGAACTGCGAGAATCTTTTTCATTTCAAATCGCCTTTCTTTCCCTTTCGGGATAATAAAATTAAAAAGAACCGCTTTGTCAAGCGGTTCTGAAAGTAACAAGCAAAACGAAGCTTTTACTCACGATAGCGCTCCACAAAGAATTGTGACAGTGCGACGGGTATTTCCCGGCGCCCCAGCAATACGGATTCACAGGTTTTTGCCGTATCGCTTCGGCATCGTTCCCTTTTCCGGAAAAGATATAGCCTGTTCCCCGTTCCGGTACTTTTGAACAATGCGCCTCTACCTAAAAGCGATTCAATTTTTTCCAATATATCACAGTAACGAGACTTTGTCAACACCCAAATGTGTTTTGAGTGTCTGTATTCAATCTTATTTCCCTTTGCAGCCGGTTATGACAGCGGATTTTGTGTGTATATTATAATTGTATATATAACCGCTTGCAAAGATATAAAAAAACGAGCGGAGTGTATCCGCCCGTATAAACCCTCTCCGTCAAATGCTTCGCATTTGCCACCTTTCCCAAAGGGAGAGGCAAGACTTGATATATAAATATTTAAAGATGTACTCTCGGCTCTCCCTTTGGGAGAGCTGTCACGAAGTGACTGAGAGGGCAATTCCGAATTAACAATAAAACACCTTCAGCGGTGAAAGACATACTGCCGCAAGCCTGCCGCCGTAAGCAGCACCGCAATCAATTGCAACGTGCCTTTTTTTGCTGTAAACCTTACCTGCAAACTCCTTGCCGATTGTAACCGTGGGAGTGTGTGCCGTCACAAGATATTTGTCGCTGAAATAAGGTGTGCTGTAATCCGTTGCGGCAAAAACAAAATCCTCTTCGTCATAATCGTCAAGCTCTTTGTCTTCATCGAAATTGTTTATGCCTGCGTGGACAAGAATAAAAATCTTTCCGCCCTCCTCCAGTTCTTCATAAGCAGTGAATTCACCGAGGTAGTCAAGTATGGCTTCTCTGCCTTCTTCGTCAAGAGAAAGGAAACCGTCAATTGTTTTTTCACTTTTCATTGTCAGCCATTTTGAAAGAAGGTCTTTTTCTTCACCTTCAAGGCTTTCAAGAGCCTTTTCGGCACTGCCTTTTTCTCCGATAACGGGAAGGAATTTTTTTGCCATATATTCATGCTCACCCAGAACAGGATACACATTGGCTCTGTACATCATATCCTGCAAAATTGCGATTCCTTCGTCACCGATGTCTATAACATCACCGAGAACAAAAACCGCATCAGTTTCCTTCGGGCTGAGCTTTTCAAGCATCTGTTCGTATTTTTCCTTGTTTCCGTGTATATCACCGATTACATATGTCATTGTTAAGTTCCTTTCTTAATTTAAGGTGTGAAGATAAGTAGGAAACAGAGAGGAATGACGCACAACTGCTCCGCAGGCGCCATTACTGCTTGCTGCTTACTACTCATTTAGTGATGAGAAGCTCGTTGTTTTCAAGGAATTCGTCATAGGTTTCTTTCTTGTCATAAAGTCCGTCAGGTCTGAATTCAATAATTCTGTCTGCAACGGACTGCACAAACTGATGGTCGTGAGAAGTGAAAAGAAGCGAGCCCTTGAATCTGATGAGTGCATTGTTGAGTGATGTGATGGATTCAAGGTCAAGGTGGTTTGTCGGCTCGTCAAGAATAAGTACATTCGCACCGCTGAGCATCATTTTGCAAAGCATACAGCGTACTCTTTCACCGCCGGAAAGCACCTTGGCTTTTTTTGTTGCCTCTTCACCTGAGAACATCATTCTGCCGAGCCAGCCTCTGACATCGGTTTCAAACTGCAAATCCGAGTATCTTCTCACCCAGTCGATAAGACTTTCTTCAACACCGTCAAAAAAAGCGGAGTTATCAGCGGGGAAATATGCCTGTGAGGTTGTGATGCCCCACTTGAATGAGCCTTCATCAGGCTCAAGCTCACCGGTAATAATTTTGAAGAAGGTGGTTTTTGCAACAGCATCAGTACCCACAAAA
>CAYUVR010000066.1:0-6276 GCA_964448225.1 uncultured Faecalibacterium sp.
ACTTGCCGGCAAAGTAAATATGAGAAAGCTTTTCGGTTTCTTCAGCATTTATTCGGTAGTATTCGGAATTTTCATCGGAGTAATTTTTGTGATTATATGATTTACGGAGCGAAATAATATATGGCAAATTCAAACAGTAAAAAGAATACTTCCTCAAAGAAAAAAGGTGGAAGTAAAAAAACTAATACAAAATCAAAACAGAAAAGTGTCGGAAGAAACGGCAAAAAAAAACCGGGCCTTCTCGAAACCAACCGCAATGCAGTTATGCTCATTTATCTTGCATTGGGTGTCGTTCTCGGCTGCTTTGCTTTTATTCAAGGCTCAAATATCTGGCAAACAATAAGGTCTGCGCTTTTTGCTTTTTTTGGTGTAAGCTTATATTTGCTTATAGCTTATTTGATTGTTACAGGTATTCAGATTGCTTTAGGTACTCTGAAGTCCTCTCTTTTGAAAACTAATGTTTCAGCTGCATTTCTTGTTGCTATGTCGGCATCACTGCTGCACCTTTTCAGCTATTCATTCGGTGATGGCGGATTTGCTGAATGGGGAGAGCAGTTCGTTGACGCAATGGAAACAGGTTGGGATATGGGAATGACATCATTCCATTGGACAGGCGGCATTGTAGGTGCTGTATTCGGTGGGCTTTCACTCGCCGCCTTCGGCAAAGCAGGGGCTTATGTTGTTATAGTTGTCCTTCTTGTTGTCAGCTTATTTATCTGTTTTGGCATCAGTCTTAATTCTGTTGGCAATCTTGTTTCTCGTTTTATCAACGGCAGCAAGGAAAAAATTGATTCCACAAGCGAACAGACAAAGATTGTTATGGGTGAAAAAAAGCGTGAACGTGAGGAACGAAAAAAACTCAGACTTGCTCAATTGGAGCAGGAAGCGCTTTTGCGTCAGCAGGAAGCTGAAAGCTTAGAAGAAGAAATACAAGAAGAAAGTGTTTCTTCGCAAGGTGATGTTTTTGATTTTAATGAAACAGAAATTGAAAACGATCCTATAAATAAATCAAGCAATTTCTCAAAAAAAGCGGATACTTCGGCCGGTTCTACAAAGCAAAGAACTGATTCAGGAGAAACTTACAAAAGGTCATTCAGACCTTACAGACCTGACGAAAATGTTTTCACCTATCCCGATAAAAATGCAGGTGCAAGAACTAACAATGCCGATATTAAATTTACGGAAGACGATCTCATTTCAAAGGGTTCCAACAAAGCTGCTTCACCTTTTGCTCAACCGATAAATCAGGCTAGAGTTCCTGAACGTGAATTACCTTCTGATTATGAAGAAATAACAGAAAATGCAGAAGAAATTATTGATGATTTCGTTGATGATTTTGAAGCTCCTAAAGCTGAACTTTCCAAGAATGCTAAGAAAATTGTTCGTGATGCTGCAAATACTGCGGCTGCTGTGAGAAAGAAAAATATTGATGAAGTTAATAACTATGTCGAGGAAGTAAAACCTAAAAAGGAATATATGCTTCCGCCTATTGATTGCCTCAACGAGCCGAAGTTCGGCAGCGATGAGGATTATGCACTTGAAATGAAAACAACAGCAAGAAAGCTTGTTGATATTCTCAAGAGCTTTGGTGTGGAAACAAAGCTTATCGGTGTTTCAAGAGGACCTTCCGTAACAAGATATGAGCTTTCACCGGCTCCCGGTGTTAAAATCAGCAAGATTACGAATCTTGCCGATGATATTGCACTTGGACTTGCTTCATCGGGTGTGCGTATTGAAGCTCCGATTCCCAATAAGTCTGCTGTTGGCATTGAAGTCCCCAATAAGAGTCGTGCTACGGTTACTATGAGAGAAATGGTGTCTTCGGAAGAATATAAAAAAGGTAAAATCAGCGGTAAGCTTCTTAATGTAGCTCTAGGAAAGGATATCACAGGTAACATCACCTGTGCCGACCTTTCAAAGATGCCTCACCTTCTAATCGCAGGTACAACAGGTTCAGGTAAGTCGGTTTGCCTTAATGTTATGATTGCAAGTATTCTTTATAACGCAACTCCTTCACAGGTCAAGCTTCTTATGATTGACCCTAAGCAGGTTGAATTTACAGTTTATAACGGTATTCCCCATTTACTTGTTCCCGTTATTTCCGATGCCAGAAAAGCCGCAGGCTCACTTGCTTGGGCGGTAGGGGAGATGGACAGCCGTTATAAGACCTTCTCAAACTGCGCAGTCCGAGATATATCCTCTTATAATAGATATGCTCAGGAGCATCCCGAACTGAATCTTCAGTATATGCCGCAGATAGTTATTTTCATAGATGAGCTTAATGACCTTATGATGGTGTCACCAAAAGAAGTTGAGGATTCAATCTGTCGACTTGCGCAAAAGGCAAGAGCTGCCGGTATGCATCTTGTTGTTGCAACACAGAGACCTTCAGTTGATGTTATCACCGGTATCATTAAAGCTAACATCCCTTCAAGAATTTCACTTTCAGTTTCATCACAGGTTGACTCAAGAACAATTCTTGACGCAATCGGTGCTGAGAAGCTTCTCGGTAACGGTGATATGCTGTTTAATCCGGTTGGTATGTCAAAGCCTGTCAGAATTCAGGGTGCTTATCTTTCTGATACTGAAATTGACAGGATTGTTACATTTATAAAAGAACAGGAAAATGCAGAATATGATGACGGTATTATGGAAGAGATTGAAAGAAATGCTGTTGTTGAAACAAAGAAAAAATCATCACAATCTTCAGTTGGTGATGACGATGACAATCAATACGATGTTCTGATTGAAGAAGCGATGGGAATCGTCACTGAGCTTAATTCAGCTTCAACAACCGTTCTTCAAAGAAAGCTCTCAGTAGGTTATGCCAGAGCTGCAAGAATTATGGATCAGCTCGAGCAGCTCGGTTACATTTCTCCCGCAGAAGGCAACAAACCGAGACGTGTGCTTGTTTCAAGAGCGCAATATCTTGAAATGCGCGCAGGCGCCGACAATGTCGGTAATGACGATTTTGATGTTTTGTCAGATTAATTAACAATTCACAAAAGGATTTTTTATGACTGATTTTTTACCGCTTACAAAAAAAGATGCGCTGAAAAGAGGCTGGGATGAAGTCGATTTCGTCTATGTTATAGGTGATGCATATGTTGACCATCCTTCTTTTGGCCCGGCAATTATATCACGGGTGCTGGAACACAACGGATTTACTGTCGGCATTATTTCACAGCCTGATTGGCACAGCACAGAGGATTTTATGGAATACGGAAAGCCGAGGCTCGGCTTTTTCGTATCTTCAGGCAATATTGACTCAATGGTCGCACATTATACCGCCGCAAAAAAGAAGCGTAGTGAAGATGCTTATACTCCCGGTGGAAAAGCCGGTTCAAGACCTGACAGAGCAGTCATTGTCTATTGTAACAGAATTCGTGAAGCTTATGGTGATATTCCGATTATAATCGGTGGTTTAGAGGCTTCTTTGCGACGCTTTGCACATTATGACTATTGGGATGATAAGATTCGTCGCTCCATAATTTTTGATTCTCAGGCGGATTTGATATCCTACGGTATGGGAGAAAAACAGACCGTGGAAATTGCAGAGCGGCTTCGCAACGGCGAAAAGATTTCAGAAATGCGTGACATCAGAGGCACTTGCTATGTGTGTGATGTTAAGGATACACCGCTTACGGGAGCTGAATGTCCTTCTTTTGAAAACATTGTCAGCAGTAAAAAAGAATATGCTGTTTCCTGCCGTATTCAGCAAGATGAGCAGGATCATATCAGGGGTAAATTGATTAAGCAACGCCACGGTAACAAAATGCTTGTCCAGAATCCTCCTATGTCTCCGCTGAGAACGGAAGAATTAGACGAAATATTTTCTCTTCCCTTTATGAGAACGTATCACCCTTCTTATGCAGAAAAGGGCGGAGTTCCCGGTATTGAAGAGGTACGTTTTTCAATCACTCATAACAGAGGATGTTTTGGCGGTTGCAATTTCTGCTCAATAGCTTTTCATCAGGGAAGATACGTCACCTCAAGAAGCAAAGAGTCTGTTTTAAAGGAAGCGGAACTACTCACAACCCTTCCCGATTTCAAGGGTTATATTCACGATGTTGGCGGTCCGACGGCAAACTTCAGACAACCTTCTTGCGAGAAGCAAAATACTATGGGGCTTTGCAAAGGCAAAAAATGCCTTGCACCAAAGGTTTGTCCGGCACTAAAAGCTAACCACGAGGCATATGTTGATATTCTTCGTTCAATGCGTAAAATCAAGGGTGTCAAAAAAGTTTTTATACGCTCGGGTATAAGATATGACTATATGCTTCAGGATAAAGATGACACTTTTTTTAAGGAGCTTATCAGATTTCACGTCAGCGGACAACTTAAGGTTGCGCCTGAGCATTGTTCTGCTATGGTGCTTGAAAAAATGGGTAAGCCTTACATTGATACCTATGTTGACTTTTCAAAAAGATATTTTGAGCTGAGTAAAAGTGTCGGTAAGGAACAGTATCTTGTTCCTTATCTTATGTCTTCGCACCCCGGCTCAAGACTTGAAGATGCAATTGAGCTTGCTCTTTTTCTCAAGAAACGAAAAATTCGTCCTGAGCAGGTGCAGGATTTTTATCCTACACCGGGCACAATTTCAACCTGTATGTTCTATACAGGTCTTGATCCATATACGATGAAAGAAGTATATGTAGCAAAAACGCCGGAAGAAAAGGCTATGCAAAGGGCTCTTTTACAATATTATAATCCCGCCAATAAGCAAATTATCATTAAAGCTTTGAAAAAGGCAGGGAGATATGATTTAATCGGCAAAGGTGAAAAGTGCCTTGTTGCTGATGACAGAAATCAGCACATACAAAATAAAGGAAACTACAACCAAAGAAACAACAAAAAGGACAGATATAACTATGTCAAAAAGCAGAAGACGAAAAAGAAAAATAAAAAATAAAAATAAAAATAAAAGGAAGATATCGTTAATTCTGTTAGTTCTTATCGTTATTGCATTTGGTGCCGGACTTGAAAAAACTGATAATGATAATTTCAATAACTATTCATCCGGTGATGCTTATGTTCATTTCATTGATGTCGGTCAAGGTTCATCAACACTCATTCAAGTCGGCAATAAAGGTATTCTGATAGATGGAGGCGAGCGTGATTACGGTGATTATGTGTCGGATTATATTAACTCTTGCGGTATTGACACTATTAGCCTGGTCGTTGCGTCACACCCCCATTCGGATCATATCGGCGGACTTCTCGATGTTATTGACGATTATCAGATTGATAAGGTTTTGATGCCCGAGCTTACTGATATAAACATGCCGTCAACTAAAGTTTATGAAGATTTGCTTGACAGTATTGTTGAAAAGGAACTGACAGTAAGTGTAGCTGAAGTTGGTGATAAGTACAGCATGGAAGGTGTTAAACTCGAGATTTTCGGTCCTGTGGAACAGTTTGATGATTTGAATGATATGTCGATTATCTGTAAGGCTACCGTTAACGGAACAGAATTTATGATTCTCGCTGATGCAGAAAAGCCTGCGCTTTCAGCTTCATACAGCGAATTGAATTATAAAGCTGATTTCAGCTCTGATGTAATTGTTATGGGCCATCACGGAAGCAGCACATCTGTTTATAATTCATTTCTTAATGCAGTTGATGCTGATGTTGCCGTTATAAGTTGTGGCAGAGACAATTCATACGGACATCCTCATGAAGAAGCTCTTAATTATATTGAAGAAAACAGTATGACACTTTACAGAACCGATTATGAAGGTGATATTGTTTTCAAGTGTACGGAAAGCGGTTATGAAAGGGTTGAAAGCTGATGTACTTCTCCGTTGACAGAATAACAGATAATATAGCCGTTCTCGAAAATGAGGATAACAGCCACATTGAAGTATCTCTTGCAACCTTGCCGCACGGCACGAAAGAGGGGATCGTTCTTTTCTTTAACGGCTCAGAATATGTTATCGACACAAAAAAAGCAACAGAAAGAAAAATGCGTATTGCCGAAAAACAAAGGTTAATATTTAAAAAGGCAAAAAAAGATTAACTTTTTTAAAAAAATACTTGCATTTTGATTTTTTGTGTGATATACTCTTCAGGATAACGCACGTATGGGGATTGGTATGCCCGTTTCGCCCTTATCGGGTGCGCATACTTTTGAACCTGCGGTGGTTAAAAAACAAAAGGAGGACATAACAATGTCAGTAGTATCAATGAAACAGCTTCTTGAAGCAGGTGTACACTTCGGTCACCAGACAAGAAGATGGAACCCGAAAATGGATCAGTACATTTTCGCAGAAAGAA
>CAYUVR010000067.1:0-6218 GCA_964448225.1 uncultured Faecalibacterium sp.
TCTTCCTTGTCAATACCTTTTTGAAACTTTTTTCAATTTTTTTATTGACATGTTTTCGTCGCTCACCGCAGTTCTGCGAGAGAGCTTGATAATAATATCACTTTAAACGATGATTGTCAACAAGTTTTGCACATTTTTTCAAGAACTTGAACACGAGTCCGTGTGTTTGCAACGGAATGGTATAAAAGTCGCCCCAAGGGCGACTTTTATATATTTTATCAAATATGTCCTATTTTATCTCGTTCATACAATATAAATCAAGAAATTCTTTAACTGCTTTTTTATCGGCATACTTTTTGTCAACAGAAAATCTGATAAGAGCACCAACCCCATTAATACTTTTCAGTTCCATTGCACCATCTTTGTCTGCATAAATCGTTTCATCGCTAATATCTGAGCCCAACTCCAAAGGAACGAGTGCAAAATCACAACCGGCAAATTTCATCATTTCAGTAATTTCTACCGCATAATATCTTTTGTATTCGTCTGAATATTCCACTATATTAGCAGCCCCCCTGAAACATATATTAGTACTTTCAGGTTCATAGCCTTCTATAAGAAAATTCCATTCAATAAACATATTATGTTCTTCTTCGCTGAGTTTTTTGCCGTCTGTTCTCGAAAATTCAACAATTGCATAATAAGCATCGCTCATAACCCACTCAAAAGTTGCAGTGCCCTGTTCAAGAGAACCACCCGTCATTATTTGATGTTTTTTCTGTGCTTTGGTTACACTGTCAAGGTAAAACTTGTATTCACGGTCTTTTGAAGTAATACCATACTTTATACTGTCAGAATATTCAAGAAGCATATATGCACCTGAACCCGATTCACGTGCAGCAACAGCAAAAGGGTCTGTAGATTTTTCAAATTCTTTGTCAAACGCTTTCACACCCACTCCGATTTCAGCGTTTAGGATATTTTCTTTTAAACTTTCACGCCATTCGCTGCTGAAGGTCTTGATTATTCCTGCTGCACCGGCTGTTATTACTGTAAGACACATAATTGCAACAATTGCAGCAACAGCTATTCGATTAAAGCGGAAAGTCTTTTTCTTGATTTCTTTAATTCCCTTTTCTTTACTGAAAAGCTTTTCCATTCTTTCATCAAACTTGTCTGAATAAGGTCTGATTACAAATTTTTCTTCGGGAAGTGCGGAAAGTTCTTTTCTTGCCGCTTCTTCAAACGCTTTTTTGAGCATAGGATTCCTTTTTTCCATAACCGTCAATCTCCTTTGATATCATATTTATTAGTTTTCGTCTGCCTCTTACAAGTTGTTGCTTGACTGTGGTTTCTTTGCGTGACAAAGCATCGGCAATTTCACTCACAGTCAATTCATTCAGATAATACAAACTCAGCACGTCACGGTACTTTTCATCAAGCCCCATAATAGAGTTCACAATGGTGTTGAAGGTTTCTTTAGAACAAATCATATCAAGCATTGATTCATCAAACACCTCATCAATATCCCCAATCGGCAGTACGGTCTCTTGTTGGTTTTTTCTTATCATATTTAATGCCGTATTCTTTGCCGCTTTTGTTACATAAGATACTGTGCTTACTGAATCCACATCTTGTATTTTATCTATATTCCGTGCAAGTGCTATAAAGGTATCGTGAATTGCGTCCTCAGCAAGCATAGGATCATTGAGTACCCTACAGGCAGATATATACATTCTGTTTTTGTATTTTTCATATACAAGGCGGAGTATTTGCCTGTTCTCTTCGTCTTTCGTTTTCCGGGACTGCATTTTTACACCTCTTCCCTTTGCTTTTAAAAGGCCTTTCATATATATAAACACATAAAAAAGAGATTTGGTTACATTATTTTGTATTTTTCCCTCGCCACATAGCAATCTTTTCTTGAAAACCTCTCAGTCAAACGCTTCGCATTTGCCACCTCTCCTTTCAGGAAAGGCATGAATCAAAAGAACTTTTCTTGTTCCTTACTACTTACTACTAAAAAAATCCTACCGAAACCTCGGTAGGATTTTTTTGAAAGAGCTTATTCAGCTGTGTTCTTTTTAAGAGTTTCAAGTTCTGCTCTGAGTTCCTTGGGAAGCTTGTCGCCGAACTTTGCATAGAATTCTTCGATACCCTTAGCATCTTCTGCCCAGAGAGCCTTATCAACATCAAGAATTGAATTGAGCTGTTCAAGTGATACTTCGTCTTCAATACCTTCAAGGTTGATATCCTCTGCATTGGGAAGGTAACCGATTGCTGTTTCCTGAGCGCCGACCTTGCATTCACATCTGTTGATAATCCATTCAAGAACACGAAGGTTGTCACCGAAACCGGGCCACATAAAGTTACCTTCATCGTCCTTACGGAACCAGTTAACATTGAAGATTTTGGGAGCCTTGTCTGCATCAAGTGTTGCACCGATGTCAATCCAATGCTGCCAATAGTCAGCCATATCATATCCGCAGAAGGGAAGCATTGCCATGGGGTCACGGCGAACAACACCAACTGCACCTGAAGCTGCAGCAGTTGTTTCTGAAGCCATAATTGAGCCTACGAATACACCGTGATTCCAGTCTCTTGACTGATATACAAGCGGAGCAAGCTTCGCACGACGGCCACCGAATACGATTGCTGAAACGGGAACACCGTTCGGGTTTTCAAATTCGCTGCTTATGCAAGGACAGTTCTTTGCAGGAGCTGTGAAACGGCTGTTTGGATGAGCACCTTTACATTCGTCAACCTTACCGTTCCAGAGTTTGCCTGTCCATTCAACTGCGTTTTCGGGAGGATTCTTGTCAAGGCCTTCCCACCAAACTGTGTTGTTGTCAAGATTGTGAGCAACATTTGTGAAGATTGTACCCTTCATTGTTGAAAGAAGTGCGTTGGGGTTGGACTTCATATTTGTGCCGGGAGCAACGCCGAAGAAGCCGTTTTCAGGGTTGATAGCATAAAGTCTGCCGTCTTCGCCCTTACGAATCCAGGAAATATCGTCACCTACGCACCATACCTTGTAGCCCTTGTTCTTGTAGCCTTCGGGAGGAATAAGCATTGCAAGGTTTGTCTTGCCGCAAGCTGAGGGGAATGCAGCACAGATATACTTAACTTCGCCTTCGGGATTTTCGATACCGAGGATAAGCATATGTTCAGCCATCCAGCCTTCTTTTCTGCCCTGATTTGATGCGATTCGAAGAGCAAAGCACTTCTTTCCGAGAAGAACGTTTCCGCCGTAACCTGAGTTAACTGAGATGATTGTGTTATCCTGCGGAAACTGACAGATGTATCTCTTTTCTTCGTCGATATCGCAGCGGCAGTGAAGACCTCTTACCCAGTCATTGCTGTCGCCGAGGCAATCAAGCACGTTGAAGCCTACTCTTGTCATAATACACATATTAAGAACAACATAGATTGAGTCTGTAAGCTCAATACCTGCCTTTGAGAACTTTGAACCAACAGGGCCCATTGAATAGGGAATGATGTAAGCAGTTCTGCCCTTGTAGCTGTCCTTTGCAATGCCGTAAAGCATTTCGTAAGCTTCTGCGGGATCCATCCAGTTGTTTGTGGGGCCTGCTTCTTCCTTTGTGGTTGAGCAAATGAATGTTCTGCCTTCAACACGGGCAACGTCGTTAACTGCTGTTCTGTGAAGGTAACAATCGGGGAGAAGTTCCTGATTGAGCTTGATCATTTCGCCTGTTGCACAAGCTTCTGCACGGAGAGCTTCGATTTGTTCGTCGCTGCCGTCAATCCAAACTACCTTATCGGGATTTACAAGATTGAGCTTGTCTCCAAGCCATTCAAGAACGCTTTTGTTCTTTGTGGGTGCGTTTTTAAGCATAATAAATCTTCCTTTCTTTATAGAGAATTTGGTCAGTAGCCTAAAATTACTCCTTGTACTCCATACTACTATTCTTAAACATTATACTGTTTTTTATGATGTTTTGCAATAGAAAATGCGTATTTTTTGTAAATATTATTATTCTGATTTAATATATTGCCGTGCTTTTTATATTTAACGGCAAAGTCTGTTTTCTATTAGTAACAACAAAGAATTGACCGATGTAAAGTCTCACTCTTTTGAAAAAATGAGCTTATAACACAAAAATACTGCTCACAATTGAGAGCAGTATTTTTGTTATTAAATAATCATTCAATTCAGCCAAAAAGTCCTGCGAAAAGTCCGCTGCCTTCATAGTGTACTGTTCCGCAATCGCAAGTCTGGTTTGAACCCATAATCTTATAGAAGAAAACAAGAATTTTAAACACAAACTTTGCAATACCATCCTTATTGTGACACATACAACTGCAGTTTACTATTCCGTTATCTGTTTCAACATAATAGATATAGCATTTGTCACAGCAGCCGTCTTCGTTCTCGTCAATATGACCTGTTGCGTAAACAACCTCGCTGAACTTTTCGTCATAACAAGTTATGCAATAAACGTGAGCTGTTGTACCGTCCTCTGTGCAAGTTGCCTCAACAGCTTCTTCAACCGTGAGGTAAGTGTGTGCTTTAAGCGGAAGATTATCCGTTATTGAATACTTACAGTTCTCGCATTTTTTAACCTGATAGCCTTGCTTTGTGCAGGTTGATTTTTCAACGACTGTGAAGTCGTCGGGAAGTTTGTGAGATGCGGGAATAACATTTCGCTCAGAAAGCTCCTTCCTGCAAATTGTACACCATTCAACAGTATATCCGTCTTCAATGCAAGTTTCATCAACCTTGAGAGTACGGCTACCGATATGAACACCTGCAAGGAAAGTCGTGCGGTTCATAACATAATTCACACGGTTGCTGTTTTCATCATAGTGAGGATAAACACAAACCTTAACAGCTGTGCCGCCTTCGGCACAAGAGCCTGTTTCGATAATCCATTCACTTGCAATGTGAGGAATCATCTTTATTGTTTCTCTTTCAACAACTTCGTCGCAGTTGTCATATTTGCAGTATTTTACCCTTTCGCCTTCTTCTGTGCAGGTAGATTCCTTAATAATTGTCCATTCATCCTCAGCAACGTGAGGGATAACTTCTACCTCTTCGATTGTTGTGTGTTCCTTATTATAAACGCAAGTGCCTTTTTTGAAGCCTCTGATGCGACAAGTAGGCTCCTGAGTAACCTCCCACAAGTAGCTGTGTGCATCATTGCAGGGAATAGCAATTTCAGCTTCATTTCCGCAGCCTGTGCAGCTCACATAGCTGATACCCTCGTGAGAACAAGTTGCTTCTTTTCTGTCATATTCAACATATGTATCTGTATGCTTTGGAATTGCACGTGTGACAGTCTCCTCACAAACAAAACAAACATTAACTTCCAGACCTTCCTGTTCGCAAGTTGGATCTGCACCTTCTACTCTTTCCCATTCATCAAGAAACTGATGTGCATTTTCATCAATTTCAATTGTCTCGGTTTCAACATATGTACACTGAGTAGCTCTGTCATTGCCAAGGTTCAGACAAACTCTCTGCTTCTCACCGGAATCTGTGCAGGTTGCTTCTTTTGTAACTACCCACTCGCCCATTCTGTGAGATTCGCCATCAGCATAATGACGCACGGTTTCGTTGCGACCGCAGCCGGAACAAACATAATATGAAACGCCGTCTTTTACGCAGGTAGGCTCAATTCTTGTGTTTTCAATATAGGTGTGTGAAGGAACGGTATCCTCGTTAATTACATTAAGACAAGAGGTACACTTCTGAACTCTGTGACCTTCCTGCTCACATGTAGCAGGTACTGTAATTTCCCACTCACCCAAGCTGTGAGGACCGAATTCTCTGGTCATATCCTCACCGCAAAGTGTACAAGTTGTTGTCTGAACACCCATCTCCGGTGTATCGCCGGTACAAATCGGCTCTTTCACAGTTACCCATCTGCCTGCAACGTGTTCACATTCAGTTTCTGAGCTTGCTGCAAATGCGACTGAACAAACTGAAAAGCAAAGCACTAAACTCAAAACAAGAGAAAGCACTCTTTTTGTCATTTTCATATTTCTACCTCCAAACAATCATTTTGTAATTGTTACAATTATACATATTTATAATAACACCAAAAAATAAAATCGTCAACACAAAATGCTGTAATTTAGAAAATTTAATGTTACAGTTCTTAAAAATCAGTATCACAACGAAATATAAAAGAAAAAAAACGGATGAATGCAGCTTCAAGTCAAAGACAATCTGCGTTCGGAATGACTTATATTTCAGCAATAAAAGGGGCTGTTGCACTAAGACAGCCCCAAAATAAAAAAATAAAGCCACCGAG
>CAYUVR010000068.1:0-6202 GCA_964448225.1 uncultured Faecalibacterium sp.
ATTATTTCAGAAAGATTTTGTAAAAAATTTTTCTCCCTTCTATATAAAAATCCCCTCGGTTAGCCGAGGGGAAAAGATTAAACTGCGATTTGAAGAGGAAGAATAACTGATGAATCAGATTCAATTGCGCCTTCTTCAAAACAAAGGTAATATTGATACTGCTCAGGTTCGTAGTAGAAATCTTCATCGTGAATGGTTACGGTGCAAACATAAGTACCGTCATCGCCTTCTTCAATAGAAGCGGTCGGAGTTACCCGTTGAACGGTAACATCACCAATCATCATATAAAGATAGACGTCATCGTTTATCTGTACCTGCGAGCCTAAATCATTACTGATTTCAAGCACGATTTCCTTGCCTTCGGTATCGGGAAGACTGTGAAGAATAGCGTAATTATCAAGATTCATATAAATTTTACCGTCTTCATTTTCTGTTCCCGCCACATTTGCTGAGCCTACCAATATAGGTTCATCTGATTCGTCGGAATCAACTGCTGTGGTAGTTGATTCAGTGGTTGTAACTTCGGTTGTTGTCACTTCCGTAGTAGTTTCTTCGGTTGTGGCTTCAGTCGTGGTTGCCTCAGTGGTTAAAGCTTCGGTTGTGGTTTCCTGAGTTGTTGTTTCTTCCGTCGTAGTGACCTCGGTAGTAGTTGTTTCTGTGGTGGTTACAGCTGTTGTTGTAACAGTTGTTGCCTCAGTTGTCGTTATTTCCGTCGAGGGTATATCTTTATTGCGGTCCGATGCGCCTTTCACAACAAGACCTATCACAAGGGCGAGGACAATAACCAACGCCATAATAATGAAATACCATTTCTTTTCCGGCTTAGGCTCTTCATCTGCTTCGTCATCGGTGAATGCAAGAGCAAAATCGTTTTTATCCTCTGCCGTCACACTCTCAGCACCGTCAGGGCGCGGTCTATGGGGAGCTTGCGCTGCAACATGCTGAGTTTTCACCGCTGCGCTGTTTTGCGGCTGTGCAGGGGAAGCTGCAAGTGCCTTGATATACATTTCAAGGTCACGACGCATCAGAAACGGAGTCTCATATCTGTCAAGCGGTTTGAACGAGGTAGCTTTGAAAATAATTTTTGCCAGGTTATAGTCTGCACCTGACGGAGTCGGGAAAAGGTCACCTCTGAGACGTTTGACTGTAGCCTGTTCTCTGTCCTGAAGAGAGATTGGTGCAGGAAATTGCGGAAGGAAGGGCCCACGGTTATTATTGAGCAGCTTATACAAAACAACACCCAAAGAGTATATATCTGAAGCTGAATCAACACCTGCACCGGCGAAAAGTTCGGGAGCAGAATATCCACCAGGTTCAAGTTTTGTTTCACCGATTTCGCTGATGCCGAAATCACCCAATTTATAGTTGCCCCTTTCATCAACATAGATGTTATCAGGCTTGATGTTGTGGTGCATAATTCCCGCCTGACGGAAGCCTTCAAGTGCCCCGCATAAATTCCAACCGATTTTGATGACCTCTTTTGGCTTAATACTGTCAGCTTTAAGATAATCACTGAGCGGGGTGAGAAGTTCCATAAGCATAACAACATAGAAACAGGAATTTTCCTTCAAAATACCGAAATCTGCAAAACGGACTATATTATCGTTACCCTGAAGTTCAAGCATTTTTTCCATATTGAGTGAAACTTCCTTCTGCAATGCAGATAAGTATTCATCAACAGTCTGATACTTTTCGGAAGCGATTGCGTTACTGACCTCTGTATTACTGCGGGGGAATTTAATCACCTTAAGGCACATATACTCGCTTTCACCGTTCTCAATTCTGCTCACCTTGAAAACCTTTGAGCTTCTGCCTTCGGCAATTTTCGATTCAACATACCATGAGCCGAAAATAGGCTCGGACTGTTTGAGTTTTTCAATCGTCAATTTTACCAACTCCTTTTCGAGTTAAGACATATATATTTATAATATCATTATTATGCATTTTAGTCAAGCAGACCTTTTTTTCATATTTGATTTAATATAATGCACGAGACTTTAAATTACTTAAAAGTGCTGACTTGAAATACTTTACAAAATATGCAGAATATTGTCATTTTCTCTATTGATTTACAGCATAAAAAGATGTAAAATATAAAATAAGGCAAAAATCAAGACTATTTAGGATTTATATATATGTAAAGGTGGAAATTCGTGAAAAAGCTACTGATTTTCTTTTCTGTTATGTTGGTGCTTTCCGTTTATCCTTTGTATAATTTCTTTTCTTCGGCAAAAGTTGTTGAAGGCACACAAGCGGACCTTAAGGAAGGTACAGACATTTTAAGTCTGTACTCTGTCTCAGATGTGCAGACAGTTGAAAACGATATAAATGAATTTTACAAAAAGATTGAACAGGAAAAGCTTGCACAGGAGTCAGTTTCCAAAAAGGTGACAAAAACTCTTAAGAAGCTTGAAAGCGGAAAAACAACTTATCGCAAGGTTTTCAAAAATGTATATATTGTCGGCGACTCCCTTATGCACGGCCTTAATGAGTATGACATTCTCAACAGCAACAACCTTATCACCCAGGTGAGTGCCAGTCTTTATCATCTTTCTGATAATATGGAAAAGATAGTAGGACTTAATCCGCCCGTGCTTATTCTTCACTACGGAATAAATATGATCGGTACAAAAGATGCTCATCTTGAAAGTTATATTTCTCTTTATGCAAAGTTAATAAAGGAATTGAAGAAAAATCTGCCGGAAACAAGAATTGTTGTCAGCGGTCTTTTCCCCGTTGACAGAGATATCGCAAAGGCAGAAAGATTTAAGAATATAAGTGCTTATAACAAAGCGCTTAAAAGTATGTGCAAAAAACAGAAGGTTGAGTTTCTCAACAGTTCGTCTGTGTTGAAAGAGCATCCGGAATGTTACGCTTCTGACGGTATACATCTTTCAAAATCCTTCTATGAGAAATACTGGCTCCGCTTTATAATAGAGAAATTGGAGATTGTGGGATGAAACAGTTTATAGTAAAACTCAGCGAATTTGTCAGCATAGTCTGTCTTATAGCATTCATAATGTTCGTTTCTTCAGAAGGAAAAGTCAGTGAAAAAAATGCAGAAGAAATGGCAGAAAGTGTTATTTCCGCTGTCAGCATTGACGGTCTTATCAAGGCCGATATGAATAAGCTCAAAAAAGAATTCGGCTTCTCTGAAAGAGAAATTGACTCATTCGTTTATTATTACAGCGATTCGGTGATGGATGTCAGAGAAATACTTATAATCAAGTTGCCAGAAGGCACAAGGGCTGACAGCCTGATTTCTGCCGTTGACAGCCGGCTTGCAGACAAAAAAACTCTTTTTGAATCATATGCACCACAGCAGAGCGCACTATTGAAGGAGGCTGTTCTCACAAATGAGGGCGGATTCGTATTCTATGCAGTCGGAGAAGAAGCAGATTCAGCTTTCACTCAGTTCCAAAACAGTTTGTAATTATTCAGAGGTATAATAATGGTATTCAGCAGTGCTGTTTTTTTGTTTATATTCCTGCCCGTTACCCTTGTTTTGTATTTCGTTCCTCTTTATAAAAACCGTAAAAAGGAAATTGAAAAGCAGAACTTCATTCTTTTGGTAATGAGCTTGATTTTTTATGCCTGGGGTGAACCGGTATACATAATTCTTATGCTCATCAGCATCTTTTTTAACTATAATATCGGATTGGATATTGCACACAAGAAAAGTAACGGCAAGCACAAAAGGGCAAAGTTTATTTTCATTTGCGGTGTAGTTTTTAATCTTTTTGTTTTAGGTTTTTTCAAGTATTCAGGCTTTATCATCGAAAATCTCAACAGTGTTTTCGGTCTGTCAATTGAAAACAGGGAACTGCCGTTACCTGTTGGTATATCCTTTTATACATTTCAGATTCTTTCTTATGTTGTGGATGTCTGGCTCGGCAAGGTGAAAGCACAAAAAAAGCTTATTCCCTTTGCGGCATATATTACAATGTTTCCTCAGCTTATTGCAGGCCCGATAGTTCAGTATTCAGACATTGAAAAACAGCTGACAGACAGAAATGTTACTGTCGAAAAGTTTGCTGACGGTATAATATATTTCATCAGAGGTCTTGGCAAAAAGGTATTGTTTGCAAACACTATCGGCGCAGTGTATACGGAAATTTCAGGCTTCGATTTTAAAGAAATGTCCGTTGTTACTGCGTGGATTGGTATAATCTGCTACACATTGCAGCTTTATTTTGACTTCAGCGGTTATTCTGACATGGCAGTAGGGCTCGGCAAAATGATGGGCTTTGACTTTGTGAGAAACTTCAACTATCCCTATACAGCGCAGAGCATAACCGATTTCTGGCGCAGATGGCACATAAGCCTCAGCTCCTGGTTCAGAGATTATGTGTATATCCCACTCGGCGGCAACAGAAAAGGTACAGTAAGAACCATAATCAACATTCTTATTGTCTGGTCTCTTACGGGGCTCTGGCACGGTGCCCAGTGGAATTTTATTGCTTGGGGAGCATTTTACGGTGTGCTTCTTATTATAGAAAAATACGTTCTGAAAAACCTTTTGCCTCATATACCCCAAATATTAAGGCATATATTCACAATGATTGTTGTTATGATTGGTTGGGTACTGTTCTCTTCATCAGACCTTTCATCGGCACTTTCATATATTTCGGTTATGATTGGCGCATGCGGAAATGCTTTCTTTGACAACACTGCTTTGTATCTTCTGATGACAAACGGCTTTGCAATTGTTTTGATGAGTATATCTTCTTTTGGATTTTTTGAGCTTACTCCGACAATAAGAAATGAAGCTCTAGCCACAAGACTCAAGAGCTTCGGATATATTGTAATTTTCATTTTATGTGTTGCCTATCTTATCAGCGAAACCTACAACCCCTTCTTATATTTCAGATTTTAAGGTGAATATCAATATGAATTCCTACAAGCCTGTATACCCAAAAGTTAATATCCCTACCCGTGAAAACAAAAAACTAAAACGGGCTTGCTTTGGTCTGCTGATTTTGTTTTGTATCCTTACAGCAGGAATCGGTATATTCGGTTTTGTTGCTGAAGACCGAGAGTTTTCTGAAAGCGAAAACAGAGTGCTTGCATCAATGCCCGAATTCAGTTGGAACAGTCTTGTTGACGGCAGTTTTATGACAGATTTTGAAACATATCTCACAGACCAGTTTCCTCTACGTGATGAAATGATTTCACTTAAAACAGCAACGGACAGAATTATAGGCAAAAGAGAAGAAAACGGAGTATATATCGGCGAGGAAAACTTCCTTTTTGACACGCAGAATGTTTACGACAGTGATAAAACACAACAAAAAGTTGAGGCTCTTGACAAGTTTTCTGAAAAATATCCGAACTTGAAGCAGCTCATTGCCATTGCGCCTAATGCAAGCTATATGTACAGTGAATATTTGCCTTATTCAATTGAGTTGCCTAATCAGTACAGTCAATTGAAAAAAATATATAAAAGCTTTGAGTCTGAGGCTTTAATAAAAGTCAATGTTACAGCTGCTCTGAAAAAAGCGAAGGAAGACGGTGTTCAGCTATATTATAAAACCGACCACCACTGGACAACTAAAGCGGCATACTATGTTTTTCAGAGCATAGCTGAAAAATGGCAGCTTGACACTTCGAAAACCGAATATAATTTTTTGCCTGTTACCAATGATTTTGAAGGTACACTCTCTTCAAAATCCGGCGTACACGATGTCACTGACACAATAGAAATTTGTGTACCAGGCACAGCCATGCCCGGAAGTTATGTTGTAAACTATGAATCAAATCAGAAGAAAACAGCATCTGTTTTTGATGAAAGCAAGCTTAACGAAAAGAATAAGTATGAGCTTTTTCTCGGCGGCAACTTTGACAAAGTAATAATCACTTCTAAAAATGAAAATCAAGCGGCTCTTCTCATCATCAAGGACTCATATGCCAACTGTATGATATCTATGCTAACTCCCTATTTTTCAAAAATTGTGGTGGTAGATTTCAGATATCTGACAGAAAGTATGGACCTTATTATGAGTGACAACGATTTCACGCACATTCTTTATTTATACAACTTAAACACCTTTCTCGAAGACACATCAATCGTATCCGTTTTAAGTGAGTAAATTTTTTAAAATATTTCAAAAAAACTCTTGACTTTTGTCTTTCACGGTGTTATAGTAAATAGGCACTTGAGAGAGTACCAAGTAAATATGCGAGAGTGGCGGAATCGGCAGCA
>CAYUVR010000069.1:0-5332 GCA_964448225.1 uncultured Faecalibacterium sp.
CATTTTTTGAATTTCCCGATGTGCTGATTGCAATTAAAATATCATTCTTGTTTCCGAGAGCCATAAGAGGCTGGGCATAAATAAGTTCAGGGTCAACATCATTACAAAAAGCAGAATTAAGTGCTGTCATCGACGGCAAAGAAACGGCAGGCAAACCGCATTGAAGTTTTGACAGAATTTCATCCTCAAGATAAGGCGCTTTTTCTTTCATCTGAGTTCTTTTTTCATCACTGACAGGACGTTTTTTCAAAAAGCCTTTCATCAGTTCGCCCACAATATGCTCACAATCGGCACAGCTTCCGCCGTTACCGCAAAGAAGAACCTTGCCACCGTTTTCGTAGCAGGCAACAAGCTCCTTTGCAGCTTTTTCTATATCATCTTTTATTTCAGCTAAAGCAGGGTATCTTTTCAATAATTCATTTAACATATTATCACTCCAAAGCTGTGGCTATTGATGCATAATCACCTATGCTCTCACCTAACCCTGCAGGTACAATCCTGCAGCATTTTGCCGAGATCGGCAAAGCCTCTTTTTCTATTATTTTTTTCGCACTTGCCCATAATAAATGATGCGCACGGGCAAAAATACTACCTATTACTATTACCTGCGGATTAAGAATATCAATTATAATCGAAAGCCCTCTGCCGAGATATTCTCCGCAGGTTCTGTAAACCCCTAACGCAGTTTCATCTCCCTTATCCGCAGCTTCGGCAACTGTTTTTGCCGTTACGTTTTGTTCACTCATACCTTTTTCAAAGTATAAGGGATATGTTCCTGCCTGAACGCGCTCAATGGCCTTTGCGTAGCCAAGCTGTGCAATTCCTCCGCCACTGCAAAAGCCCTCAAAAGAGCCTGACTTACCGTAGCCCACAGGGCCGAATTTATCAAGACGTATATGTCCTACCTCACCTGCATTATCGTTAGTTCCGCTGTAAAGTCTGCCGTCAAGAATAAGTCCTGCACCGAGTCCTGTGCCGAAGGTGAGAAAAATCATATTGTCATATCCCCTGCCTGCACCGAATTTCCATTCAGCCATTGCACAAGCGTTGGCATCGTTCTGTAATTTAGGTTTTACACCAAAATGATCTTCAATCTGTTTGACAATCTCAACATTATCCCAACCCGGAAGGTTTGGCGGACTCATTATAATCCCCTTCTTTGAATCAAGAGGGCCGCCGCAGGAAATACCGATGGCATCAGGCTTTTTATTAAGAATACCTTCTGCAAGGTTGATAAGTATGTCAATCATCTGCACAGGCGGTATTTCAAGGTCGGTATCACACCTTTCTTTTTTTATAAGAGCAATATTTCCGTCGCTGTATTCGGCAGTTATTACCGCACACTTTGTACCGCCTATATCAATGCCTAAAATATACATAAACTATCCTTTCCTCACAATCTTTTTTCTGTTTGTAATTATATCATAAACAAAAGAAAATTTCAACCAATCCACAAACACGCCCATAAAAACAAAAATGTCCACCTTAAAAGCGGGCAAAAAAATAATTACTCAGTATTCCATGGTGGAGACGGAGAGGATCGAACTCTTGACCTGCCAATGCCTGTCAAGTACTCTCACAATACACCCACAAACGAACCCCGGTTTTTATATAAGCTCACTGCATACAGTCATCCTCATTTATAAGGTGGAACGAATTTGTAAATACATAACTTTTTTATAACTGATAACAGCGTTGGCAAGGAAAACCTTGCCAACGCTGTTTATATACCGTAATTACCAGTTGTCATATCTTGAAACAGCGGTATTTCAGGTTGCACAAAAGTCATTACTATGAACAACACCAAAATCAAGCATAAAACCGTAAAAGCAATAAAAGGTGATTTGCATAAGTTGAGTTTGTTTTTAAAAAACAAATTTTCAAGATAATATGCCGAGCCCGCCGCTATGAAAAATATTACTATATTAAACCAATCGGCATTAACGCCGAGCATGCCTGTATAGGTGTAATAGATAGTCGGAATCAAAAACAATCCGGTCATTGTTCCGATAAGTTTGATGCACCAAAAGTTTTCATAATTCTTACCGATAAACTTATATTCAACCAATGCAAATATAAACATCGGGAAGAACAGCAGTTTCATGTGTTCCCATATCGACTCATTAACGGCTGAAACAGGTGCAACAATTATGCTCTTATTAGTCCAATCATAAAGGAAATGGAGCAGAACTCCTAATATTACGGTAAAAACAAAACCGCCGATTTGCCAAAACTTCAATGACCTTTTCAAACAATCACCCATGAAAAATATATTCAGAATATAGCGGCGCTATTCTGCTTTATAAAGTAAAAGCTGTTTATTTTGGTCACAGATACCGAGAAAAACCTCTTTTTCACTTTTAAATCCTTGCTCTTTTATCTGTTTGTGCAGCCATTTTGCATCAAGTCCCATGCGTTTCAAGTTATCCTCAAGTATTCTGCCATCCATAATAACTTCCGTGCTCATATATTCAGATTGAGGTGTTAATTTCATATCTTCGGGATTGAGAGGGCGTTTTGTACTGACAGGTAAAACAGTAAGTCTGCCGTTATATTCAAATATCGCCGTTTGAATATCAGCTAAATTGAAATAGCCCTCTTGTCTGCACATTACCATAAATTCACTTAAATCCAGCTTGGCTTTTTTCATATTTTTGCGATAGATTTTTCCGTTGTTCATAATTATGGTTGGTGTTCCGTTGATGAACTTTCGCATCTTCGGAAGCTTTGATGTTATTGCAGTAAGAATAACGGTTATGACGCCGTAAACAACCATTGCAACAAGCGGTTTAAGAGGTTCTTCAAGCTCTGTTGCAAGCTCAGCTGCAATCGAACCAATTGTTATACCCGTAATGTAATCAAAAAAATCAAGTTGCGACATCTGTTTATGTCCCATAACCTTTGCAATAACAAACAAAGATGCTGCTGATAAGACCGAAGTTAATACAACATTTAATATCTCCATATCAAACCTCCTTTTTAAAACAGTATTCCCGCCAGCACCGAAAAAACTTATTCTTATTTATATTTTCACATATTATCCTTTATTTGCATTGACTTTTAATCAGCATTATAATACAATTCATAATATATTAGGTTTTCTGTGCTTTGATATGAAAATACAAGGTGGGATGAATTATGTTTAAAAAGATTATTTCCTTTCTCTCAGCATTATTAGTGTTGTTTTCGGCATTACTGCTTCCTGCATCCGCACAGGACAAAACCCTGAAGTTCAATGAAGACGGAAACTTCAGAATCCTTCAGATTAACGATTTTCAGGACAGAGACACCACTAATGCGGATTCCCTTGCTTTTTTAAACGCGGTACTTGATAAATACAAACCTGATCTTGTTGTTATTGTCGGAGACCAGCTCAGTGACTGGTTTCCGAATGTAAGTGTAGAAAAAATCAAAATTGCGCTTTCGAATCAGCTATCCCCTATTGAAGAAAGAGGTATTCCTTTCCTCTTCACCTTCGGCAACCACGACAGAGATTATGAAAGTATTATGCCGATGGAAGAACAGGCAGCTTTCTACCGTGAGTTTTCCTCTTGCTATGCCAACACGGAGGGAGCCGATGGCGGTACATACAACACTGTAATTTACGGTAAGGACGGCACCACACCGCGCCTGAACATTTATATGATGGACACGCAGCACTGGAACGGCACGGGCTGGACAAGTGGTGTTACTGAAGATCAGGTAAATTGGTATATAAGCACGAGCAACAGCCTTAAAGAAATTAACGGAGGAGAGATTGTTCCCTCCTTTGTGTTCCAGCACATTCCCGTCAAGGAAATAAGAAGCTTCCTTAAAGAGGTTCCCGAAGGAACCGAAGGAGCATTGAAAAGCAGATATTACGATGCTTATTATGTTCTTGATGAAAATGCCGACTGGACGGGCGACAGAAACATAATGAGAGAAATTCCCGGATGTGAGCATCCCGAAAAAATAACCGGTCAATATGAAGCCTGGTTGGAGCAGGGTGATATTCTCGGTGCGTATTTCGGTCACGACCATATAAACACCTTTGTGGGAAAAACAACGGACGGAATTGAACTAGGCTACAATGGCGGATTCGGCTTTGCTACCTACGGTGATCCCGGTGAAAGATATGCACGTATTTTCGATTTCAACGAAAACGATATTGAAAACTACACTCATCAGACCGTTTACTATACTGAATGTATGCTCGAAGATGAGGAACCCACCGACCCTGATACACCTGATACACCTGATACATCGGTTGATCCCTCTAAAAATTGCTCCTGCAATTGCCATAAATCAGGATTTATGGGCTTTATCTGGAAAATACTCAGATTCTTTCATAAGCTCTTCGGCACAAACAGAACCTGCGACTGCGGTATATCACATTATTAAAACAACAGCAAAGGGAACGAAAAAACGTTCCCTTTTTTATTTACTTAAATATAGTAAACTGATTTCATAGGCAGAGCTTTATGATGAAGCGAGCTTTGAGAAAAAGAAAATGATTGTGAATTACTGATAAATCGGATTGAGGTTTGCAGAGGGTATAAGTTGAAAGTGGAGTTTAATATCGACTTTGAGCAGTTTATGGTGGGGATTGATAAAGCGGCGTAAGAGAAAACCGAGTAGAGTTTTTTGCTCTACTCGGAGTTTTCCATATTTTAGATGTTATCATTTTTTTCACAAGAAATTATTGTTTTTCCGGAATATGAAAGCTTAACTTTATCACCGACATTTAATAAAAGCATATTTTCATTGGTATTTGCTTTTGCTTTAAATATGTTATTATCTTCATCAATCAGATAAATGTAAGTATTTCCGTCAATGTCAATATATTTAATTGAGGTAATCGTTATTGTTTTTTCTTTTACCTCTTCTGTTAATTCATCACTTTCTATACCGAGTGCAGCTTTGTATTTTTTAATACATTCAGCCTGAGTGGTAGCTGTTGTTACAATATTATACTGTTCAACATTTACAGCAGCGTAAAGCTTTACCAAGCCACCGGAATCCTTTAAAACCATAATATATGTGGGATATCCGTCAATATTGATAAGTGACGGGAAAGAAGCTTGATAACCTTTTTCCTGAACTTCACCCTCTGCGGCTGCCATAGCTGATTTCTCATCAGCACCCGCAATTGAATAGTAACGGCTTTCGCCCGTTCTTTCATTAGCCAAAAGAAAACCGATGTTTGAGCTGTCACCGTTCACAGATGTTACACCTGTATAAATCCAAATATCACCGTCTTTTGCAACATATCCGTAATCAGAAACAGGTGTTTCATCGTCTGCTTCATCATCACTTGAATAATATGTTGTAACCTGTTTACAATCTTTTTTTG
>CAYUVR010000070.1:0-5093 GCA_964448225.1 uncultured Faecalibacterium sp.
ATGAGCGTACCTACCGCATTGACGAAAAAGGAGCTGCCAACTGTTATTTGGTAATTGGCGACGAAAAAGCGCTGCTGATTGATACCTGTTGGGGCGCAGGAGACCTGTATGGGTGTGTCAGGCAGTTGACTGACAAGCTCGTTATCGTGGCCATGACCCACCGACATCCGGATCACACCAGCGGCGCACACCAGTTTGGTGACTTTTTCGCCCATGAGAATGACAACACCCTTTTCAACAGAACTCTTGAGCTTCCGATCCTGAGTAAGCTGGCAATTATTCGTTCCGGCGGAAAAACCCGGAAATCAAAAAAGATCAAGGCTATCCCCATGAAGGATGGAAAAACTTTTGACCTTGGTGGCCGCAGAATCGAAGTCAGATCCGTTCCCGGACACACTGCCGGTTCGGTTATGTTCATAGACCACGAAAGCAAACTCCTGTTTACGGGAGACAATGTAAATCCCCATCTTTGGATGCACCGCCACGGTGCTGTTACTCTGGAGGAGTGGATGGACAGTGCAAAGCTGATCCTCAGCTACATGGAGCAGGGCTATACCGCCCATACCGGTCATGGTAGCGGTGTCCAAAGCAAGGAGCAGGTGGAAACTATCTATCGCTATGTACAGGAGATCATTGAGAAGAAACGCAGCGGTCAGCTGACTAAGGCCGATAGTCCCTATCCGAAAAAGGACGGCAAGGTAGAAATTCGCTTCAATATCAAGAAGATTACTAAAGTCTGACCGTCCCCTTGTGTTCTATCGAAGTTCTGCTACCTTGTCTTCTTCTCTGACAACGTAATTTTTAGGTGGTCTGCCTTTTCTCTTAATTGCAATCCCTGCAGATATACGCCTTTGTCTTTCGTTATATCTACTGATGAAATTGTGTATCTGTTCAAAACTAAAGCCTAATTTGTCTCCGATTTCTCTTTTGGTAAATCCTTATTCTTACAGTTTTAATATTTCTTTTTCATATTCTTTATATATGTCTGTAATTTCTGGGCATAAAAATTCCTCCTATGATAGTTTATTCTACCATAGGAGGGTTCTTTTTTCTATTGTCCGTTTTTAACGGACTTGTTCATTATGTCAGCGGGTGGTTGAATTATTAAATAAGCTCAGGTTGGTGGGCACTGTTTAAACTTAACCACGGTTTTCGGAGCAATTGTGCATTTCACATTCTACACTTATTGCAGCATTCCGTGATATCTGCCCATCCAGTAGGGAAGTGTATAGGTCGTTGAGCCTTCCATTGAATAGGGCGAATGGTCACTGTCGAGCTTGTAGGTTGAGTTGTTAAACTTGTGAAGTGCTCGTTCATCAGGAGCCGCAACCTTCCATTCGAGTTTTCCGACGGTAAGCACAATGCCTATGAGCCTAATGATTTCATTATCGCTTTCCGAGAACCAGGGCGTTCTTACATTGGGATCATAGCTGAGTTCTCTTGTTCCGCCGATTCCACAATCTTCTTCGAGATCAAGCTCCTTGATATCATCTCTGTTTTCGTTGGTGGCAAGATATTTTCTTGTATCAATGGGATGGCGTGAAAGTGACCATGCGGCAGTGTCAACAAGGTTGTTGCCGTAATAGTCGGTCTTCACTTCGTCGGGATATGCAAGCTGATAAATATAGTACCAAAGGGGATTTTCACTGAAGCTGATTGAATACCACCAATCTTCAAGGCCTTCTCTGTAGTAAGAAAGGAGTTCTTCATCGTCTTCCATCTGGAAAAGAAGGTAGTAGGCGAGCATACCCATTTCTTCGTCAGAATAGTTAAGAATCATACGGTAAACAGCCTTGACGGTCTGTGTGTTCATAAGAGGTCTGAGAATGAAGGGGATAACTGTTGATACGCTTGCGGCATATTCCATAATAGCCATCTTATAGCGTTCCCAGTTCTGAGTCATAACCTTTGCATATTCGTATGCGGGGTCAAGAGCTGCCATACGGTATTCGTCTTCCCATTTCTGGTCACCTGTTACATAGGCTGCAAGCTTGAAGGCTGACAGAAGAACTGCAGACTGGAGAGGAGCGCCGCCAAGGTTCTGACCGTTATGAAGATATGTTCTGTTATATTTGCCCCATGTCGTGGGCTGACCTGTTGCTTCACAAAGTGAATAGCCGTTGTCAACAAGATGCTGTGCGAATTTTTCCATTGTGTTCACGATAAGTGCCTTGAGCTCAGGGTCTTCGTCGCCGAGAATATCATAAGCGAGCTTGTATATGAAAAGGTGACCGATAACTTCGTCTGAACTTGTGTCACCTTTATAAACAACATCGCTGACATCGTATCCGCTGCCGATAAGGTCATTCCAGAGCCTTTCGGGCATTTCGGCAGAAGCATCAACAACAGTACCTCTTAAGTTTTCACCGTGAAGAAGATATTCGTCATCGTCCGGATCTTTTGTTGAAACACCCGTTGCAGTGCCGTCACCGTTGTGGCTCCAGTAAATGTTGCCGTCAATTGAGTTGCCTTCATCTTTAAGAGAATAGGTTCTTGCCCAGAAGCCGTCAAGAAGTCTTGTTCTCTTTGCATACTGATTATCTGTTTCAACAGAAGGATCTGCCCAATCACTTGAATTCATAAGAGAAAGGTTGTTGCTTGACATAATATATGAGCGCACACCAAAAAGCATATAGGAGTTGTTCATCATTTCAAAAGCTTCTGCAGGGCTTACACCGGGGATATTCTGTGAATAGTCGCCACCTTCGATAAGCGCTTCATTCGTGTAGTATTTTCCGAGGTCAAGATCTGTTACATTACCGTTTCTCTGGGCTCTGACATAGCTTTCTGTTGTGCCCTGACGCATGGAAACATATGTAAGGAAGAGAACTGCTTCTGTTGAAAGGGTTGCAGTTTTTCTTGCGGCTTCAATTTCATCAGCTGTTGCTGTCGGATCGTCACGCAGAACAGCATAACGCATAAGTTCACCTGCGCCATACATAGCAGTCCAGAGACCGTCATTATCGGTTTCATCGGGTACAAACTCGCCGAGAGCTTCGTTGTAGTAGGCATTTGATACCATTCCACGTCTTGCAACATTATCCTGGGTGTTGTCGCTCATAAGCACAGCCTTGTCTGTGCCGTTCATTTCTACCATTTCAATATGGGTATAGCCTTCAGCCATAACTGTCCAGATACCGTTTTCACCGTCAGCGAAGATAGCAAGAACCTTGCCGTCGCCTGAGTCTGCACTATAGAAGTATCTGTCACCCATGAAGCGCTGTTCGATATCACGGGAGTTGGTTGCGTTTTTGTCTGTGCGAAGAACACCGTAGTCGGTGATTGTCCATACTGCACCGTCAGCGGTGGTTGCGGTTTTTGCATTCTGATAAGTGCTTTCGTCCTTCACAGATGAGGGAACGGCTGCACTGTCATTTGTAGCATAACGTGTAACGATTTTCTGAAGAACATCGTTTTCTTCTGTAGCTTCGCCTTCGTAGTCGAGTTTTTCTTTGTTTGCTTTTTCTGTTTTTGTTGACTCTGCGGTTACGTTAAGAACAGCGGTAGAAGTGAGTCCGTCACTTGTTTGTGCGGTAACGGTAACCGTACCTTCCTTAAGAGCTGTAACTCTGCCCCATGCATCAACGGATGCCACATCGCCGGGGTCGGTACTCCATGTGAGAACACGGTTTGTGACTCCTGTTGAGAAAACCGTTTCAACGGTTCTTGAGTCGCCGATGTTCATTTCCCAGTTTTCGGGAACAACCAGTCTGAGTGTTTCAATACAGCCGTAACTGAAAGCAGTGGCAGGTATGCACACCGAACACATCATAATAAGGGAAAGTGCCAGCGCAACGATTTTCTTCATATTTTATCCTCCTTATTTAACGGCATATAAAACCGCCATTTATCATTTATAATGATAACACTATCTTAAAGCATATGCAATAAGTTTTAAAAAAATATAATTATAATTAGAAACTATTGTTCCTCATTTAACAGTAACACAGGTACAGTTAGCGTGAAAACATCACCGTTAACACCTGAAAATAAAACCATTGAACCAAGTCGGTTGTTATTATGCTATTGCTTGCGATAGCTTATAAGACATAAGTTGAAAATGGATACTTCTCTGTCTTGAACGGAATAATAATATCTCGGTGCTCACTTTGGCGGGTGCTGTTTTTTGTCTGAACGGCAGTTGGTGTGCAACACTTTCTTAAATATGTTTAGATTCGTCGTTGCGGAATTTCTTTTTTGAAATTATGAGATGATACGTTTTTGTGACAATATGTGCTTAATGGTTTTAATATTTTAATATCTTTTTAACAAATGAGAATAAATAATTTAACAAAATAGGTGTTGTATATGTTATAATTATAACTGCAATAAGTCTGAATTTTTTGTGAAATTTGTTGCATTGTGAAGAAAATGTTTTTTTAAGGAGAATTAACTATGATACCGGCACCTAATAATTTGAACTGCTTTGAATACCTGGAATACTGCACAGGACGTTTTGATGACGTCTATATGATGCAGCATTACGGAATCAAGTATCTTCGCTCAGAAATTCTGAGAGATGTCAGCAACCTGGCTGCTTATTTTCAGAAGGGACTCGGTCTCAAAAAGGGCGATGTTTACACAATCTTTATGCCCACAACAATGCAAAGCATCATTGCTTTTTATGCACTTAACAAAATTGGTGTAATCGCTTCTTTTGTTCATCCCCTTATGGGTGCGGATTATCTCAAAGAACAGCTTGAGCTTGTACACTCAAAGGGTGTTATGGTCCTTGACCTTCTTGTTAAAGACCATATTGAAACCATCAACAACAGCGGACTTCCCTGCCTTATCTGCAACAGCTCAGACTATTCAGACGGCATCAAGGGCTTCGGCTGCAAAATCGGTGAAGGTCTTATCAAGAAAATTTATCCCAAGTATAACAAGCCTACGTATTATAAAGATGCAATCAAAATGTATCACAATCCCGAACTTGCCGTGAACAATGCAGATGACATTGCTGTATACCTCAACGGCGGCGGTACAACAGGCAAGAGCAAGACAATCAAGCTCACTTCAAGAGCTATCAACGAGCTTGCTTGGCGTGTATCCGATATCGACGAAATCCACGACCCCGGTAACGAATGTGAAGT
>CAYUVR010000071.1:0-4930 GCA_964448225.1 uncultured Faecalibacterium sp.
TTTCTCAGTGGCTTTATTTTTTTATTTTGGGGCTGTCTTAGTGCAACAGCCCCTTGTGTTTAACTTTGAATTATTCAGCGTCTGCAGCTTCGGTTTCTTCAACTGCTTCTTCTGCTGCTTCAGCAACTTCTTCAACAACCTCTTCAGCTTCTGCTGCGGGCTCGAGAAGGGCACGGATTGAAAGGCTTACACGCTTCTTGTCAAAATCAATTTCTGTAATCTTAACTTTAACAACTTCACCGATGGAAAGAACTTCCTTGGGAGAGGCAATGTGACGGTCAGCAATCTGTGAAATGTGAATAAGGCCGTCAATGCCGTCAATAACGGTTGCAAATGCACCGAAAGAAGTGAGACCAACAACTGTTGCATCAACAACTGAATCAACGGGATAATCTCTCTTGAGGATTTCCCAGGGATTATCTTCAACTCTCTTATACCCGAGAGAAATCTTTCTCTTTTCAGCATCAAGAGCCTTAACATAAACCTTAACTGTGTCACCTACGTTAACAACTTCTGAGGGATGCTTGATTCTCTTCCATGAAAGCTCTGAGATATGTACCATACCGTCAACGCCGCCAAGGTCTACGAATGCACCGTAGTTTGTGAGTGACTTAACAGTACCTGTGAATTCCTGACCTTCAGCAATGTTTGCCCAGAAGGATTCAACAACTTCCTTGCGTTCTTCACGAAGAACAGCACGGATCGAACCGACAACTCTCTTCTTCTGCTCGTCAAGGTCGATGATTCTGAACTTAACAGTCTGCTTTACAAGCTGGCTGAGATCTTCGTCCTTTGCAAGACCTGTGAGTGAAGCGGGAATAAATACTCTTGCACCCATGGGGTAAGCAATAACGCCGCCTCTTACTGCTTCTGCAACAACAGCTTCAACGATTTCATCGTTTTCTTTTGCTGCAACAATGTTCTTCCATGATGCTCTTCTGTCATAAAGACGCTTTGAAAGCTTCATAGTACCTTCATTATCATTTGTTTTCATGATAATAAGGTTGAGTTCGTCACCGATCTTAAGTTCCTTTGAGGGATCGGCTGTGGGATCATTGCTGTACTCTTCAACAGGGATAAATCCGGCGTACTTTCTGCCGATATCAACCTGAATCTCATTAGGTGCGATGCCAACAACGATGCCAACAACATTCGGATTATCACTTGTATCGTCAATGCTATCTACTGCTGCATAGAACAACTCCTGATCCATAGTCTCCTTTGAATTTTTTTGCTCATTAAAGTTTTCGGTCATAATGACTTCAACCTCCTTTATTATACGTGCAGGTGTGGATGCACCCGCTGTTATACCAATTTTTTTGAAAGAGTCAAAATCTATATCTTTCAGTTCTTCTACCCTTTCAATAAGAAAAGTCTGTGCATTTTCAGAGCAGACATTTTTCAGCTTCACGGTATTGGAACTGAATCTTCCTCCGATGACTATCATCGCATCATTCTTCTTTGAAAGCTCAGCCGCCTCGTTCTGTCTGTCTTGGGTAGCTCTACATATTGTATCAAAAGAATTTGGATTTGTACATACTTTTTGAATAATTTTTGCGCATTTTTTCCATTCTTTTACCGAAAAAGTTGTCTGAGCGACAACTATAATTTCCCGCTTGGAAAAATCGTTGTTGTTTTTGAGTATTTCTGTAAGCTCTTCTTCATTTTTGAAAACAAAGGATTCCCCTTTGCAATGACTTCTGAATCCGCAAACCTCAGGATGATTTTCGTCACCTGCAATAAGAACGGTATTGTCTTCTTTGGAATTTTCTTTTATAATTCGATGAATTTTAAGAACATAGGGACAGGTGGCATCAATATAACTTACTGAAAGTTCTTGCAATCTCTCAGTGGTCTGCTTAGTCACTCCGTGAGCACGGATAACGACCTCATAGCCTTCCGGTACTTCTTCAGGTGAGTCAATGATTTTCACGCCCTTTTTCCGCAGTTCCTCAATAACAACAGGATTGTGAATAATCGGGCCCAGTGTACAAACTTTATGGCCCTCACCGACCAACTTATAAAGCATATCAACTGCCCTGTTTACACCGAAACAAAAGCCTGCTGTTCTTGCTACTTCGATCTGCACCTTTCTTCCTCCCAAAGTTCTTTAATTCTGTTCATAATAAGCTCTGAAGCTCTTTTCATTTCTGCTGATTTATCCTCCCCGACAAAGCCGAGTTCGCTGTTTTTGATGACTGTGCCGAAACGCACGATAGCTTTTGAATGAACAGGTCTTTGCACCTTGTATATGCAGCAGGGCAAAACATCTGCACCTGTCACTCTCGCAAGATAGCCTATGCCCGTCCTTGCTTCTGTGGGCGGAACTCCGCCACGAACTCTTTTGCCTTCGGGAAAAATTCCCAGCGCCCAGCCTCTGTCCAATACTTCCTTGGCATATCTGAGAGCTTTTCTGTCAGATTTCCATCTTCTGACAGGAAAAGCATTCATATTTCTGAGAATAACAGATACGAAGGGATTTTCAAACAAATCACTTTTTGCCATATAGTGAACTTTTCTCGGACAATTTGCCACAATAAGGGCAGGGTCTGAAAAAGCAACGTGATTACAAGCTATTATGAGTTTGCCTTCCTTTGGTACGTTTTCCCTACCGTAGCAACGGGATTCATATACAATGCGTGAAAGCACCCACAAAGGCGGCACAACAAAGGGATAAACCTTATGGTCTTTGATTTTTGAATAGTCAAAATACAATTAAATCAACTCGCTATAAACATATTTATGTTTATAGGTTGTCCTTAATTGCTTTGTTTATTATTAAATAAGTAGTTAAGTTAATAACTCAGCAAACAATCAAATATTGTTCTTAATGGTGTTGATTACTAAATCGATAGATTCTTCCAAAGTAAGCTCGCTTGTGTCGCAAAGGATAGCATCATCCGCTTGCTTCAAAGGTGCAATCGCTCTGTGTGAATCATCGTAATCACGCTTTATCATATCAGCTAAAACGTCTTCGAGTTTTACATCCATACCTTTTTCGGTAAGCTCTTTATATCTTCTTTGGGCTCTTGCCTCAGGTGAAGCGGTGAGAAAAATTTTAACATCTGCATCGGGAAGAACAACAGTGCCGATATCTCTGCCGTCCATAACGCAGGAATTGTTTTTTGCCATATCCTTCTGCAAATCGAAAAGATATTCTCTGACTTTTGGTACAGCCGAAACACGTGAAGCTGCCATTGAAGCTTCGGGGGTTCTGATATCAGATGAAACATCAGCGCCGCCCAGAAACATCCTCTGCTCTCCGTCAATGAATTTGAGTTCAACCTTCAAGTCTGAAGTAAGTGTTGCGATGATTGAGTCGTCTGATTCAAGGTCTGCGCCCTGTCTCATTGCATTGAGACCGACTGTTCTGTAAAGTGCGCCTGTGTCGATATAGATATACCCCATTTCGGCAGCAGCTTTTCTTGAAATTGTACTTTTTCCTGCACCGGCAGGGCCATCAATTGCTACGTTGATTACTTTCATATTATTTCTCCTTTAATTCATATTCATAGGAAGATTTTGCCTTATACGCTCTCTCCTGCCAAACGGCCCGTTGAAAATGCAATCTGCAAGTTAAAGCCGCCTGTGTATGCGTCAACATCAATAACTTCACCTGCAAAATAAAGTCCTTTGCAAAGCTTGGATTCCATTGTTTTCGGGTCGATTTCCTTTGTGGAAACACCGCCCGAAGTAACGATAGCCTCTTCAATGGGACGGAACTTCATAACGGTAACCCTCAAATCCTTGAGAAGATTGACAAGTCTGCCCCTTTGCTCTTTTGTTATCTGGTTAACCTTTGTTGAAGGCTTGATTCCTGTTAGTCTCACGATAACGGGTACGAGCTTTTTGGGAAGAAGTGCATCAAGAGCATTGATGAAATTCTTGTTTGTATTTTCAAGAAAATCACGCTGAATTCTTTTGTCAAGCTGTTCATAAGTGATTGCAGGTTTAAGGTCAATATGAATTTCATATCTGCGGGGCTTAATATCCTTGAGATGTGAGCTTGCACTAAGAATTACAGGACCTGATACACCGTAATGTGTGAAAAGCATTTCGCCAAAGTCTTTATACACTTCCTTATACGTTTCGCTGTCAAGAACGGTGATTTCAATATTGCGAAGGGAAAGTCCCTGCAAATCCGAGCAGAAGCCCTCGTGACAGACAAGAGGTACAAGAGAAGGCTTTAAATCCACAATTGTGTGACCTGCCTGCTTTGCAAGGTCATATCCGTCGCCTGTTGAGCCTGTCAGCGGATAAGAAGCTCCGCCTGTTGCAACAATGACGCTGTCTGCCTCATATTCTTCGCCGTCTTCAAGGCGTACACCTTTGACTGAACCATCATCTGTAATAAGCTCAGTAACTCTGCCTTTTATGCGCTTTGCACCGCCGTCCTGACTGAAGGCATTTAGGGCATCGACAATATCGACTGCCTTATCGCTTTCGGGGAAAACTCTGTTACCTCGCTCAACCTTGAGAGGAACTCCCATATCTTCAAAAAACTCCATTGTGTCAATGGGCATAAAGCGTGAAAATGCGCCATATAAAAATCTGCCGTTGGTGGGCACGGCATTTATAAGCTCGTTAATCATTGTGCAGTTGTTTGTCACATTGCAACGACCTTTACCGGTTATCATAACCTTTCTGCCTACCCTGTCATTACGCTCAATCAAAAGGACATCATTGCCGTTTTCAGCTGCCACACCCGATGCCATAAGGCCTGCCGCCCCCGCACCGACTACGATTACTTTTTTACTCATCAGATAATCTCCTGTAGTTTCAAATCTAAATAAATATTATATAGTATTTTTGTCAGATTTTCAAGGGGAAATGACAAATTCCTGACTCCTGTCCCCTTTCCTCTTACTACCAAAAAAGGGGCTGTTGCATGAAAGTGCGACAGCCTCTTTTCATAACACGCCGCAATGTT
>CAYUVR010000072.1:0-4686 GCA_964448225.1 uncultured Faecalibacterium sp.
CACGCGGCTGTTAACCGCGGTGTCACAGGTTCGAGTCCTGTTTGAGGCGCCAAAATTAAAAGGACATCTTCGGATGTCCTTTTAATTTTTACCTTTCAGATAGATTCGAACCTTTGTCACCGTACTTCAACAGACTCGTTCGGCTGTTAACTGGTTCGTCGTGCCCCGCTGCCGGTGGACGATGAAGCTTCGCCGACGAACAGTGCAATTGATGAGTATGAAAACATACGAATTTCATTGCTTTTATGACGGAATGATAGTATACTTATCTTGAGAAAAAGATTTTGAGGGGGTATGTTACGATGAATATAACACAAACTTTCTATGATAATTTGGCTTCTCAATATGATAAGCTTTTTTTTGATTGGCAATTCACAACACACGAGCAAGCAACAATTCTAAACAATATCTTTGTAGATAACGGGTTCGATAATACGGCACAAATTCTTGATTGTGCTTGTGGAATTGGAACACAAGCAATCGGTCTTGCTGCTTTGGGATATAATGTTACTGCTTCCGATATAAGTAATGGCGAGATAGCCGAAGCAAAAGAGAGGGCATTAAATGCCAATGTAAAAATCCGTTTTGAGATTGCGGACTTTTGTGCCTTATCGGAAACCTTTGCAGGACAGTTCAACATTATTATTGCAATGGACAATGCCTTACCGCATATGCTTTCAAGCACAGCGTTAGAAAAGGCTGTCAAAAGCATTGTAAATCAAATCAAGCCGGGAGGTCTTTTTGTCGCAAGTATTCGAGATTATGATAGTTTGTTAAAAGATAAACCGCCGTACTCTCCGCCTTATATACATAACACAGATAAAGGACAAAGGGTTTCTTTTCAAACCTGGGATTGGAAAGAAGACTATTACAAACTTATTCAATATATTATTGATGATAATGAAACTCTTAAAATAAGCAAGTTTGAATGTGAATACAGAGCAACTCGCAGGGAAGAATTGACAAATCTACTTCTTTCTAATGGTTGTAGCGAAGTAGTGTGGAGGTTCCCAAAAGAAACGGGCTTTTATCAACCGATTGTAATTGCAAAGAAATAGTGCATTGTAAAATTCGCAGAGCTTTTTGAAATCTTCAATTGCAAGCTTTGCTCTTCTTTTTTCAATATGGTCATATCCTTGCTGAGATTTGTTAATCACTTTGCCGATAGTTTTTTGGGATAAATTCTTGACAATGTGTGTTGCAGTAATGTAAGTCGTAGGTAGATCCTTTTTGACGGTGAGCAGCTTGCCAAAAAGATAAGAATAATCTGACAGATAATACACAATGCCACTTCTCAAAAGAGAAGTGGCATATGCTTTGTTTATTTATACTGATATACTCTTACATAATCCACAATGAATTCTGCGGTGTCACCGGGCTGCATATTCATTTTGCCTGTGCCGTGACTGTCCGCATTTGCAACGCCGTTTTCGCCTGCAACCTCGCAGGAAAGCAGGAGATATTCGGGATTCTGTGAAACACCGCCGGTGGAAAGTCTGCCGGTTTCAACACCGTTTATGTAGAAAATATATTCGTCTTCATTCCACTCAACGCCGTAGGTGTTAAATTCTTCATAAGGATTATTGCAGAACCATTTGCCGATGCTGTCATTTTTTGAGTCTGCACCGTAGCCGTCATAGACTATACCGCTGACAACAGCATCACCTGCACCCCATGATACATCTTTGTAGTACATTGATTCAAAAATGTCGACCTCAGTGCCGTCTTTACCTGAATTATCAACATTCCCAACGTTTTTGTTCATCATCCAGAAAGCTGACCACATACCTGTTGACTTGGGAAGGATAGCACGGCATTCATAATAGCCGTAGAGAAAATCTTGCTTTCCCTGACCGGTGATGCAGCCTGTGTACCAGCCTTCTTTATATTCCTCATAGTCGTGAGTAGCAAAATATCCCTTATATTTATCGGGAATTTCCAGCCCCTCATCAAAATAAGCAGTGGTGATAACAAGATTGCCGTTCTTGACACTTACCATATCATCGTGCCAGTAGCCGCCTTTTCTTTCGGTCTCCCACCAATTTGTCTGCCACTTTGTTTTGTCAAGACTGTCGCCTTCAAATTCATCACTCCAAACAAGCTCAAAGCGGGCATCAAGATTTAAATCCTGTCCGCTCGGAATTGCGGGAAGGCTGAACATATGCGGCAATGTTGGGGAAATTATCATTAAAACCGAAACAAGCATTCTGATAATTTTGGATAAAATTGAAATCATAAAATACACCTCCTGATTCGATAATTACATTATAACAAACAAATGAAAGCCATGTCAACAATTTTACTGAAAGTACCCTCAAACAAAGATGACAACCGTTCTTTATGAGCAGATGCTTGTTGACTTTAATGGGGTTGCTGATGTATAATTTTTTCAATAATGAAAGATGAAGGTGACATTATGATCTTTGACACACTTAAAAACATCGATAACTATAAAGGGCTTGGCGGAGTGTATACTGCCCTTAAGTTTCTTGCAGAAACGGATTTTTCAAAAACAGACCTTGGCAGATATGAGCTTGACGGTGACAATATTTTCTATATGGTGCAAAGCTATGCTTCCGACCCTGATAAAACAGTTTCGGAAGCACACAGAAAGTATATTGATATTCAATGTATGCTTGAAGGTGAGGAAATTATAGGCATTGCGGATATTTCCGCAGAAAAGACACTTGTTGAAGCAAAACCGGAAAACGACGTATGGTTTTATGACTGCAAAACAGAGCCGCTGACACTTAAAGCAGGTTCATTTATGGTTTTGTATCCCAATGATTTGCATTGTCCCGGTGTCGCAACAAACGGTAAGGCCGGGAAATGTCATAAGGTTGTTTTTAAGGTAAGCTGCTAAAAAAGCAGGCGGCTTTTTTGTATCTTCTGCTTTAGTTTTACATTTCCACCTAAGGTTAAAGTCAAGGGTTTTCTGAAAATTTAATTGAAATATTATAAAAAATATAATATCATAAAACTGAGAATGCAATAAAGGTGGATTTTTATGAACATCATAGCACACATTGAAACGGACTACACGGAAAAGTTCGGAATACCCCGCCAGAGCGGTCTCAACAAGGAGGTCAAGGGCAGAATTGTTTTCCGAAAGGAATACAGGGTGCCGGAGGCTTTCCGTGGTCTTGAGGAGTTCTCTCACATTTGGATTTTGTGGCAGTTTTCTGAAGCTGTGCGTGAAAACTGGAGCCCCACTGTCAGACCCCCTCTTCTTGGCGGCAATAAAAGAGTTGGTGTTTTTGCCACTCGTTCACCCTTCCGCCCGAACAGCATAGGTCTTTCTGCCGTTAAGCTGGAAAAGGTGGAATATACAAAAAATGACGGGCCTGTTCTTCTGGTCAGCGGTGCGGATTTGATGAACGGCACACCGATTTATGACATCAAGCCCTACCTTCCCTATGCGGACAGTATTCCCGATGCAGTGGGAGGCTTTACGGAAAATCTCGACGAAAGAAAGCTCCAAGTGACAATTGACAAATCTTTGACGGATAACTTCCCGAAAGAAAAAATATCTTCGCTTATATCTGTTCTTGAGGGTGACCCGAGACCGTCATATCAAAATGACCCGGAAAGAGAATACGGCCTTTGTTTTGCAGGGTATGAAATCGGCTTCAAGGTTGAGGGTAAGGAGCTTGTTGTTGTGAGAGTAGAAAGTAGTAAGCAGTAAATAGGGGTGTATATTATCCGCCCGTGAAATGCTGAAGCATAAATTTCATATATTTTTTTCAAAATTGGTATTGACATATGAATATAAATATAATATAATCAACATGAAGTTAGTTGAAACTAACCGAGAACTCCTTTTTTCTAACTGTTGTTTCCTTCAATGGCTTTTATCCACCTTAAAGGTATTTTTTTACCCTTAATCAGTTAGCTTCAACTAACTCCGGACAGGAGTGATATGTATGGAAAAAATAATAGCACGGCAATGCGCTCCCGCCCTTGCCGGAATCAAGCCGGCGAACATTGTATCCATCGATAAGGCAAAATATCCTGACGCTGAAAGTGAAATAATGAGGCTCAACGATGATTTTAACAAAATAGGTGTGTGCTTTGATGTTATTTGCGAATGTGAAAAAAGAATACTCGTTCTTGTGTTCAGACCGAAAAATCTTGAAATTTATCTGGAAAAGAAGGAGATAAAAGAATTTCTTTCTTCCTGCGGATATCCGGAAAACGGTGGGCTTTATGAAAAGCTTGAACAACTCAGGAAAAGGATGAAAAATGCAGACTTTCCTCACGAAATCGGAGCATTTTTAGGTTACCCGATTGAGGATATATACGGCTTTATAAATCACAAAGACACGGGACTGCTTTTTGTGGGTGAATGGAAGGTATACAGCAACCCTGAGAAGGCGAGACAAAGCTTCAGACGTTATTCGTCCTGCAGAGCAGCGCTTGTCAGACGTGTGGCTGACGGCAAGGCGTTGGCGGAGATATTTAAAGCGGCGTAAGTTAAAGTTGTTTAATTTGTAAAGTTATTTTGATTCTTGCCTCTTCTGAAAGGAAAGGTTATCAGGAAAAATGACTTGCGGTGAGTAATGTTATGAGTTGTAAAGTCTCGGCACGTGGGAAATTGGTCGTTTCCTTTTAATATAATTTGCTAAAAAAAGAAAGGGGCTGTTGCACGAAAGTGTGACAGCCCGTTTTCATAACACGCCGCAATGT
>CAYUVR010000073.1:0-4378 GCA_964448225.1 uncultured Faecalibacterium sp.
CATTGATTTGATAAGAATAATTCTTAAGCTCGCTGTTTGCGGCGTTAATTGCATCATCTGTACTGAAAATGTTGTGTGTACCGCTGTAGATGTCAACCTTTGCACCTTCAATTCCCTCAACACAGTTATTGATGTCAATTGAAAGTGTTGAGTTGTCGGCATTTTCAGCACCGATTGTGGTTACATATTCACTGTGAATGGCATCATCGCCGGTTGAAATTGTGAAGGCACCGCCTGTAATTGTTAAGTCCCCGTCTGAATGAACGGCATCATCAGCACAGTTGAGAGTGAATGTGCCGCCTGAAACATTGAGTTGACAGCCTGTTGCATCAACTTCAACCTCATTTCCGCTGTCATCAGTCACTACATATGAACCTGATGCTTTGAGTCCTTTTGCACTGGGATAAGAATCGTTGTCACCGTCATAATTCTTGTCATTGTATCCGTTGTATGTAACAATATTGAATATACCGTCGTTGATATTCAGATTCATTGTTGCCTGAATGCCATCACCGGGAACATCAATGTCAAAAGTACCGCCGTTTATGGTTATGTCGCCTGTAGGTGTGTCATCAGCACAGGATTTGATACCGTCACCTCCGACTGATTTGATTTTGAATATGCCTGAATTTATTGTAACAGTGTTTTCCCCGCTGATACCGTTATCAAGAGCATCTATATTGAGGGTAACATCATTAACTGTGAGTGAGGTTGCCGCTTTAATACCGTTTTTGCCGTTGGCATAAATATTGAGTGTACCTTCACCGCAAATGACAAGGTTTGTGCCCGCCTTTGCTTTGATAACAGCTTTTTCAGCAACAGCGTTGTCAGTATATACATCGTCGTTGTTATAAACCGAATCGGAAAGCGTGTTAACAGTATCTTTTACTGCATGAACAGTAACTGTTCCCGTATGATTCTTGTTTGCAACAATGGCAGACGTAAAATCAGAATTGAGTGTAAGTCCGTTGAGATAGATTACCGCATCTGCAGTTCCTTCTTTAGCAACTTTTATTGCGCCTGTACCGTCACCGCTGAAAACATAAGAACCGCCTTTTTTCTTGATTGAAACCTGAAGAATACCATCTGAACCGTCAGGCAGAGAGTAAATCGTTTTGCCGTTTTCGCTAGATTCGTCTGGAAGAGTCTCGTTTTCTGCTTGGTCGATTACAAGAACTTCATAGTTTTTGCTTGTGCCTTCGCTTACCGTAACACTTTTTCCGTCAAAAACGAAAGAGGTATATGAGCCAAGGTCGCTGTCAGCCGCGGAAACATAGCATACAGCTATACTAAAGAGCATAGCTACTGTTAACAGGATAGAAATTACCTTTCCTTTAATGAATGAACCTTTCATTGAAAAACTTCCTTTCATAATTTGTTTTTTTGTGAAAATACAAGGAACAATTTTGTTGTAAACCACTTTCTTAAAATAAACTTAAAATAGTGACAAAGCTGTAACCTTTGTAATTCAAATATGCAAGACAAACTGTGCAGTACCTTTTAAGTATACATACCGACTTTAACGCTCCGTACACCTCTGAATCTTTGGAAGATACAGAGGTGTTTTTTTGCACTTTCGTAAATCTTATTTTTCTTTAACAATACTTAATTTATCAAAAATGCCGCCTGCATAACTGTATTCGTTTGCTTCGAAGGTGATTGTAATTTTATCCTTGCCATCAATAAATTCTTCCGGTATCTTGTAGTAAGCATCGTAAAATCCGTTGGGATTTACATTTTCAATAGTCACATCCTGAAGAATTTTTTCATCAACCAAAATACGGAAGGTTCTTCCGACATCGCCGCTGAAATATTTGACCTTGAGATAATTTGTAACACCTTTTTCTATTATCATATCGTAGCTGAAATAACCTCCGGGGGAAGCATCTCTGAAAATGAGTCCCATATGATTGCCTGAAGTTGAATTTTCACACTTAAGATTGTGTGAAAATTCATACTGATCATTGCCTACAGGGAAACTATCAATTACAATATATTTATCTGCCTCGTTTTCAGGTATCTCAGTATCAGCATCGGCTAATCTGAAATATATGCCGTAACGATTTTGATATTGCATATAGTGAGGTGAAAATATAAGATCACGGTCAGTTCCTTTAAGCGTAAAATTAAGGGTGTCTCCTTGTCGAACAAGGTTTTCCTCAATGTTACTGAGCCAATTTTTTATGCTGCCGTCTTTAATGACGATAATATCGCTGACAGAAGAATCAAGAAGAGGTATTGTAACATTTACACCGGTTGTGCTTGTAATCATATCATTATTGCCGAGGTTTGCACTGAGTACCCATGGACCGTACTTGAAAGCAACAACATTTTCATTGTCTTGCAGTCCATAAGCGGTGACAGTCATAGGAATTGTATATTCAATTGTATCTCCGTCCTGCCATTCACGGGACAAACGGATAAAACCGTTTTCGGCTGTTGTATCGATATCTGTTCCATTGATTTTCAAACTCGGTTTATTTACACACCAATCAGGAACTCTGAGAACAATATCTGCCTGACCTGTACCGGTTATTGTGAAAGTTACATTTGGTAAATCGGTAAGCTGTGTAATTGTAAGTCCTTTTTCTTTAAACTCAACCGTTGATGAAGTGTATCTGATAACATAAAGACCGGTATCATCTTTATAATAAATGCTGTCATCAAGTTTAGAGAAATTTTCCATGCCTGAACCGGTACAGCACCAGAAATGTTCGGTTTCGGAACTGTAAACCTTAAAAAAACCTGTTGCCATCGGCTGAAAATAGGTTGTCATTCCGCTTTCAGGATTTTGCGAAGATAGAATTGCGTTGATAAAAGTATTTTCATAATAGTCGGCATATTTAATATTTCCTGTGATCTTGAAAAGTTCTCTGGTGAGCTTAAGCATATTGTATGTATTGCAGGTTTCACAGTTGCAGTTAGTACGTTCTGCATCAAGAATATTCGGCTCACCAAAATGTTCCCATTCGCTGTTGCCGCCTGTAATATAACTGTGGCTGTTTACAACAATATCCCAGAAATTCTGAGCAACTTTAAGGTAATATTCTTCACCAAGAACAATATAACGGTTGAGAGCGCCGATTATTTTTGGGATAGTTGTATTTGCATGTTTGCCGTTGAGAACATCTTGCCCGTTATATAAAGATTCAAAAAGAGTCATTTCGTCAAAGCTGTGAGCCGCTGAGAGATGGCTTTCTTTCTTTGTATGTTTATAAAGCTGATAAAGGCAATCATTCATGCCTCCGTATTCAATATTAAGTACAGTATTCTGCGTATTTTCATCCCACTGTGAAGTTCTGTTATATACCCAATCGCCAAGCTTTGAAGCTATGTCAAGGGCTTTAAGATTTCCTGTAAGTTCATAAGCATCAATAAGTCCCGCTAAAACTTTATGCATAGTATACCAAGGCACCCATGTGCCTGAGGTGTTGCCTGATTCAAGCCGGATATAATGACTTTCGGGTATGGCGGCGAGATAACCGCTTTCGCTGTTTTGACAAAGTGCAAGAACATCTATAATATGGTCTGCAATGGCTTTCAGTTCTTCATCACCAGAAGTGTTATAGCCCTGTGAAACAGCCGTAAGATAGTGTCCCAAGGTGTGTCCCTGTATGGAAGAATCTTCCCAACCACCGTATTTTTCTGCATCACTTTCAATGCCGCCAATATCGCAAAAGCCCTTAAGCAATTTATCGGCATCAAGTTTTTTCAGATACTGTACTTCAAGAGAAAAGGCATTTGTTTCATAACTGTCAAGAATTTCAACTTCATTCATAGAAATATCCTGAAGCGGTTTTTCGAGAATAGTCTCTTCATTTTTTGAGCATCCGAAGAATGTAGCAATTTTTTTAAAAAAAGCTTTTATCATTTCTATGATGTTTTGTAATGCGGATTCAAATGCAGTAAACAAACTGCATTTTGTGTCTGATATACAAAGTGTAGTTTTGGATGCTTCTTTGGTTTGATCTTTTTTATCATCAGTTCCGCAAACTGCACCAACAGAAACAGTAAACAAAGAAAACACCATTATTGTTGAAAGAAAAAATGCCAATAGTTTTTTTGCGGTTTTCATAGAAGCACGCTCCTTTGATTTTTAATATGGGATATTATTTGACTGTTTTGGTTAATCATACCATGTTTTAATAATATTATCAATATTATTAACATACAAAACTACCTATTTTATCAATTATCATGTTATTACACTGACCATGTTGATGTTTAGGAATAGGTTATATTTCAAAACCCATAGAAAAGTCAGCATAACAAAAAAGTCGCACTCCGAAAGGAATGCGACGATACATAAAACTATTAAATTAAATACAAAACTCTATTTTAAGCAAAAAAATTGAGTATTCACAGGTCAAATCCCTTA
>CAYUVR010000074.1:0-4028 GCA_964448225.1 uncultured Faecalibacterium sp.
GGGACAGATTGGCAGAAGTGCCCGTACAAATCTGCGTTTCCGTCATAACAGTGATTATGTGGGCTTAGGGGCTATAAGAAAAAATGACGGTATAATCGGATTTGATTTCCTTTATAACGACCTTGAAAAGATTGAGCCTCTTGACAGAGAAAAAATGTATGATAAAAGAAAGCGTATTGTTACCGTTGTAACAAATCTTCTGACCGGTAAGGAAGAATATATCGACAGAGATGAGTGCTCTGATTTTTTTCAGGCAATAAGAGCCTCGGCAAGTCTGCCTTTAGTTTCAAAGCCCGTCTTTGTTGACGGCACTCCCTGCCTTGACGGCGGCAGTGTTTGTAAAATACCTTTCGATTGGGCGATAAATGAGGGTTATGAAAAGATAATTGTTATCAAAACGAGAGAAGACTCCTTCCGTAAGCCCGATGAAGTCAAAACAGAACAGGTGAAAATTTCAAATCTTATATATAAAGAGTATCCCGAATTTGCAAAGGTTCTTCCATATAACGATGTGAATTACAATAAACAGTGCGACAGACTTGATAAACTCGAAGATGAAGGCAGAATTTTTGTTATCAGTCCTTCAAAACCTGTAACGATAGGAAGACTTGAGCCTGATATGGAAAAGCTCGGTGAACTCTATTTCTTAGGCATTGAAGACGCAAAAAGAAATTTTGAAGCACTGAAAGAATATCTGAATTTATAAAAACAGAGAGGTTAAAATGACAGAACTTGCATATGATTTGAATGAATATTTAAAAGAGAAAAATAAAAGAAAAGAAAAAAGAAAAGGTTATCATCGCTCAAAGTTTATAGTCTTTGCGGCAAGGAACATTATCGGTCCGCCCTTTAAGAAGATGTGCGGCATTGAGTGTGATAAGGTCAGAATAAAAGAAGAACCCTTTATCCTTATGGCTAACCACGGACATAATTTTGATGCCGCCGCAGAACTTGCAGGTGTAAGAAACTTTATGCGCTTTGTTATGAGCGACCATCTGACAAGAAAACCAATAATGCGTGTATTGCTTAATTTCCTTGCAACGCCCATTATCTATCACCGTGAAAAAGGTTCTGATTCACTTTATAACGAAGTTGTTGACAACCTTAATGCCGGTATTAATGTAGCAATACATATAGAGGGCGGCAAAACCAGCAACGGTGAAACGGGTTATATATCAAAACGTAATGCACAGATGGTGAAAGACGGTAACTGTGCCCTTGTTACATACAGAAACAAAGGCGGTTATCTTAAATCACCCCGTTGGGCAGAGAATAAACGAAGCGGAAAAATCAGCGGTGAGGTTGTAAGAGTTTATTCAAGAGAAGAACTCGATAAAATGAGTGTTGATGAAATTTATGAACATATTAAAGAAGATTTAAGTTTTAATATTTATGATGAACAGAAAAGCAATCCACAGATATACTCAGCTGATAACCCTGCCGAAAGTGCTGAAATAATACTTTATGCCTGCCCGAAATGTAAAGAAATCGGTACACTTACAAGTAAAAACGATAAGCTTTTCTGCAAATGCGGTTTTGAAGCAAGGGTTGATGATTACGGCTTCTGGCACAGTAAGGATATGTATTTTGATGACATCGTCCGTTGGGATAAGTTTCAGAAAGGCGTACTGAAAGAACTTACTGACAGCAAGAAAGGCACCGATGAACTTCTTTTCGGCGACTCAGATCAGATAGTTTATACCCTCGTAAATGAAAACAGCGTGCTTCAGAGTGAAAACGGCAATATTGCACTTTATGGTGACAGAATAGAAATTACTGCTGAAAACTCTATTGACAGCATACCGATAGAAAAAATTAAAAAGATAAGCATAGCTTCTAAAATGAATCTTCTTATTGTAACAGATAACTGCTACTATGAAATTCACAGTAAGCATCCTCGCTCGGCAATAAAATTTGTTGTTGCGATAAGATACCTCAAAGGAAAAGAAAACTATTAAAAAAACTGTGTACCTGCACTCAATTTGTGTGGTACACAGTTTTCGGTTATAAAGAGTTTTCCTGCAAGAGTTTTCCTGCTTTGACATCACATCTTATAACATCAAGTATGGTTTCGCCGTCAATCTGCATCGGTGCAGGCTTATCGTATATAATTGTTATTTCGTGTCCTTCGGTGACATCGATAATATCCTTATGCTTAATATGTTTACCCTTGAACATGGAAGGAAGAATAAACAGTGCCTTTATCTTACTGACATTATACATGGCAACTACGGATACGGTATGCCTTTCATTAAGTCTGTTCTGATTTGGTGCAGACATAAGACCGCCGCCAAAATATCTTCCGTTCATTGTGGGAGCAAGCCATACTTTTTTATACTCTTTTTTAACACCGTCAACTATAATTGTTGCATTCTTTGGCTTATATGCAAATAAAAGTCCTTTTATGGCAAGCAGAGCGTAGTTTGATGATTTGCCATTTTCGTTTCTTTGTCTGTCAGCCTCTTCACAGCAGTAACCGTCAAGACCGAAACTGGCGTTATTGAGAAATTTGTAAGTTTTTCCTTTGACCGTTACCTCGGGAAGATTTTTCAGATATTTTGTTATCAGTACGGGTTCTTTTTTGCCTTCCGCACCAATGTCCCGCAGAAAGTCATTTCCGCTACCTGTACAATAGCAGTAAATTTCGTTTTCTATTCTATCTGTATCTACGCTGTTGATGAATCGGTTGAGTGTACCGTCACCGCCGCAGATAACAATATTTTCTCTGTTGTCAAAACTGTTTACCAACCTACCCATATCTTCAATTTTTGTCATATCATAATAAAAAACGCTGTTTTGGTCAAGCAAGTGAGAGAGTTTCTTTGCTTTCTCCTCTCCTTTTCCACCATTTGCATAGGGATTATAAAGAATATGATAGCAGCTCATTGTTCTTCTCCTTTTGTATATATCATTTTAAATAACAGTATAAAATAAAAAAATCAACTCTTATTCAAGTCATTCTCAACGGATGTTGAAGTTGGCTTGAATAACAGTTGAAAAATAAGAGTTATTATAAACTGTAAAGCTCTGAGTATTGACACTTTGAATTAAGAAAGATAGAATAATAAGAGAATGTTTCAGGAGGCAGAATAAATGTTCAAAATACTTATTGCAGAAGATGACCGTGAGCTGAGAAGACTTTTTGCTCACGTGCTTATAAAAAACGGCTATGCTGTCAAAGAGGTTTCTGACGGCAAAGAAGCCCTTAATGCCACGGAGAACGATTACTTTGACCTTATAATTTCAGATATTATGATGCCTGTAATGGACGGCTATGAGTTCGTCCGTACCCTTCGTGAATACGGAAACAATACACCTGTTATGATGATTACGGCCAAGGATGCCTTTGATGATATGCGTCTCGGGTTTCTTTCAGGCTCCGATGACTATATGATAAAGCCTGTCAATGTCAATGAAATGGTTATCCGTGTTCAGGCACTTTTACGCCGTGCTCAGATGATAAACGAGAGAAGGCAAACCATAGGTGACACTATTCTCGAATGTGACACTTTCACTGTACACTCCCTTGACGGCAGTGTATCCTTACCTCAGAAGGAGTTTATGCTTCTTTATAAAATGGCATCTTATCCCGGTCGGATATTCACCCGGCAACAGCTTATGGATGATGTCTGGGGATACGATTCTGAAAGCGATACCCACACTATAGATGTTCATATCGGCAGATTAAGGGACAGATTCAAGGATAATAAGGATTTTAAAATTGTTACCATCAGAGGCGTAGGATATAAGGTGAGTAAGATATGAAAAAAAGAGAAATAATAATAAAGAAAAAAGATAAGTTTTCTCTTAATACCCGATTGACACTTATGGTTGGTGGTGTGGTATTTGCAAGTATTCTTATTTCATCGGGAATATCTGCGGCATTTGAATATTTTGTTCCTGCTGCAACTGAAATACCGTATCTTGTTCAACTTAATATTCTTAGTCTGTTTGTTGCAATGGTTGCCGCAAGATTTTTATCAAATCACTTCTTTAAGCCAATCAAAACTCTGCGTGAAGGAATGAGA
>CAYUVR010000075.1:0-3955 GCA_964448225.1 uncultured Faecalibacterium sp.
TTTTTGTCGCCTGAGTGGCTTTTTTTCAACAATTCAATTTTCTCGCTTTCCTTAAGAAGCTCGAGCTTTGATGTGTCAATTCCGCAGATTTCAACCTTGTTGTAGTACAAAAAAATTACCTCCACACGAATAAAAAATCCTGTCGAGATAAGTATTGGCTGCAATATGTGCATTTAGTAATTGAAATTTTTTCTAATTTATGTTATATTGTTTTTAATCGGCACGCAGTTGTGCAGTTAACTGAAGGAGGCAAAAAAATGAAGTATCAGATTAAAAAGCTTGACATCAACGATTTCAGCGTGTATGAAAAGAACAAGCTTCGTCCGAGAAGCTATTTCATACCCAACAAATCAAAAAATGATTTTTGTTCGGTTAATTCCCTGACCGAGCGATATAACAGCTCAATGGTGAATGTGCTTTCAGGTGAGTGGAATTTTAAGTATTATGAAAAAATTTCCCGTCTTCCTTCAAATTACGACACCGAAAAAGCTTCGATGGATATAGTGAAAGTGCCCTCCACCTGGCAGAGAACAGGTTATGAACAGCCTTGTTATCTCAATACAAGATATGAATTTCCTATGACTCTTCCCAATGTGCCGTCAGAAATGTCAGCGGGTGTTTATGTTAAAAAGTTCAATATTTCACCTGATTGCAAAAATCCTATAATTACTTTCCTCGGTGTTTGTTCTTCTCTTACGCTTTATGTCAACGGACAGTTTGTCGGTTACAGTGAAGGCAGTCATAACAGCGCTGAATTTGCCCTCAAAGGCCTTGTTCACGAAGGTGAAAACGAACTTATGGCAATTGTGTCAAAGTGGTGTAACGGTACGTATCTTGAATGTCAGGATATGTTCAGAGAAAACGGTATTTTCCGTGATGTTTATATAACGGAAAATCCTGAACAGTATATTTTTGATTTTTCAGTCAAGACCAAAAAAGTTCAGGCAGGATATAGTCTCAGCATCAATGCAGATGTTGACGGTGATTTTTTTGCTGACAAAAAAATTGTTGCCGAACTTTCCTGTAAAGGCGAGATTGCTGCAAAATCAGAAAAAGACCTTGAAAGCAAAGTATCCTTTGATTTTGAAGCGCTTGACGTGATCGAGTGGAATGCAGAAAAGCCTGTACTTTATGATTTATATCTGACTATCTTTGAAGGCGGGAATGAAGTTCAGTGCATCAAAGAGTCCATCGGCTTCAAAACCGTTGAAATTAAAGGTGAACAGTTCCTTTTTAACGGAAAACTTATAAAGTTCAAAGGTGTAAATCATCACGATACCCACGAAAAAACAGGCTATGTGATGACAGGGGATGACCTTTTAAAAGATATTCTTCTGATGAAAAAATTTAATGTCAATGCCGTGAGAACATCGCACTATCCTCCTGACCCTATGTTCATAAAATTGTGTGACGAATACGGCCTTTACGTTATTGATGAAGCAGATATTGAAACACACGGTACTCAGTTTAACCTTGATTTGAAGATTACGTTGAAGCCTAACATCATCAGTAATGACAAAAAATGGCTTCCGAGATTTTTAGACAGAGTGCAAAGACTTTATGAGCGTGATAAAAATCACGCATCAATCACAATGTGGAGTCTCGGTAACGAATCCGGTGGTTGGAAAAATCAGGATGCATGTTATAACCTGCTCAAAACCGTGACGGATATTCCCGTACACTATGAAGCTGCTATCAGAACACCCAGAACAGGCTATGATGTTGTGTCTGAAATGTATCAACATTCTGAAATTGTTGAGAAAATCGGTCAGCATAAGTTCTTGAAAAGATACAAAGGTAAACCTTATTTCCTTTGTGAATATTGCCATGCTATGGGTGTTGGTCCCGGTGCACTTGAAGAATATTGGAATTCGATTTATGCTCATGATAACCTTACAGGCGGATGCATCTGGGAGTGGGCTGACCACAGTGTTTATGACAGCAAGGCAAAGTATAAATATACCTACGGCGGCGACCATGGCGAAAAATATCACGATGATAATTTCTGTGTAGACGGACTTTTCTATCCTGACAGAACGCCTCACACAGGAGCTTATGAAATGAAAAATGTTTATCGTCCGGTCAGAGCAGAACGTATCAGTGATAATCTTTATTCTTTCAAAAACACTAACCGTTTCACAAATGCGAATGAATATAAGGTTACATATGAACTTTGTGAAAACGGTACAGTTGTTGAGACGGGTAATGTTGAACTCGATATTGAACCGATGGCAATGAAGAATATTGTTATTGCACATAATAATCTATCCGATGACGCAGATATTTACATTAACTTTATTTATACCGATGCTGAGGGCGAAGAGGTTGCATTTGAGCAGATTATTATCAGCGAAAAAATCGTTAAGCAGGAAATGCCTGTCAGCGGAAATATAAGCCTTGACGAAAAGAAGGATCAGGTCACGATATGTTTCAATGGAGGCTCGGTTGTTTTCTCAAAGAAATCAGGCGCTCTTATGAGCTATATGCTTGACGGCAAAGAGATGCTTAATGATATAAACGGATTTGTTCCTAGTATTTACAGAGCATATCTTGATAATGACCGAAACATTGTTCAAGGTTGGCAAAAGCTTGGTTTTGACAAGGTCAGATATGAGCAGAAATCTTTTGACTGTGAACTTATAAATGATAAGGGCTATGTTGAAGTTGAATCTGAAGGATATCTTACTTTTGAAGGCAAAAAGCTGTTTGAATTTGAAATCAAATACGAAGTTTATTCTGACGGCATGATTGCAGTCAGAACAGAGATTGAAAAGACGGCTATTTTCAAAAAATACGATTTACCGAGATTCGGACTCAATATAAATCTTGATGAAAGTCTGCAAAACGTAAAATATTACGGTCTTGGTGAATGTGAGAACCTGCCTGACTTTAAGGCACAAAGCAAGCTCGGAATTTATGAAGCAAGCGTTGATGAAATGAAAGAGGATTACATTAAGCCTCAGGATAACGGCAACCACGGAGGTACAAGATGGGTTGTTCTGACTGATAATGAGGGTATGGGTATTAAAGTTGCGGCAACGGAAAAAGCTTTTTCTTTCAGTGCTCATAATTACAGTGAAAGCTCTCTCAGAAAGGCAAAGCACATAGAAGACCTCAAAAATGAAAAGCTTGTTTCGTTTAACATCGACGGCTTCATGAGGGGTAGCGGCTCAAACAGCTGCGGACAGGATACTTTGGCAAAATACAGAATCAAATTTAAAGATGAGCTGAAGTTTGGTTTCTGTATTATACCTGTTCTTTGATTTTGCCGATATTTATAAAAAATTGATAATAATTTTTACAATGAACTGCCAAATTTTTCTTGAATATGGCAGTTCATTGTGCTATAATTAGCGTAATAATGAGATGGTACGCTCATTTGATATTTTTTTCAAATTAACGGAGGCAAAAATAATGAAACAGTTAAACATTGGCATCATCGGCGCAGGCCGTATCGGTAAGGTACATATGCAGTCAATTACATATAACGTACCTTCAGCAAGAGTTCTCGGAATTACTGACGTTTTTAAAGACGGACTTCAGGAACTTGCTGACAAGTACGGTATCCCCAAGGTTTATAACGATTACAAGGAAATGCTCCGGGATGACGAAATTGATGCAGTTCTTGTTTGTTCTTCAACAGACACTCATGCTGACATTTCAATTGAGGCTGCTGAAGCAGGTAAGCACGTATTCTGCGAAAAGCCCGTTGATCTTACACCCGAAAAGGTTAAGGCTGTTATCGCCGCTGTTGAAAAAGCCGGTGTAAAGCTTCAGGTTGGTTTCAACAGGCGATTTGACCACAACTTCGCACACGTTCGTTCACTTATCAATGAGGGTAAGGTTGGTAATCTTGAACTTATCAAAATCACTTCACGTGACCCTGAGCCTCCTTCAGCTGAATATGCAGCAGTTTCAGGCGGTATGTTCCTTGATATGACAATTCACGATTTTG
>CAYUVR010000076.1:0-3864 GCA_964448225.1 uncultured Faecalibacterium sp.
ACATTGCGGCGTGTTATGAAAACGGGCTGTCACACTTTCGTGCAACAGCCCCTTTGTTGTTTCGGCAGTGTTTGACAAATAACAACACCTGTGCTACAATTCAAACCGAGCAATACCATAACGGATAGGCGGTTTGCAATCTTGCCCCTGAAAGGGGGTATGTGAAATGGGTTATGTTACATACGAAATGCTTTTTGCATTTACTATGGTCCTAATCGCTCTTGCTACATATGTACGCAATTCATATAAAAAAAATAACCGCCCAATCGACCAAAATTGACGGTTATTTCTTAAATATACTTTCGTTTTGGGCGCAACCGCTTATCGGTACGCTCCCCTGTGTATCTTTATTATACACAGGGTTTTTATTTTTGTCAAGTAGGTGCACACATCACCTGAACTGCTCCATATTTTCAAGAAGCAATTGGCGTCTGACAATTGAATAGCTGACCGTGTCGCCCGTTCTCTTCTGAATCTCGTCTGCAAGAAGTGAGGGGTTGACGTTTGTGGTGCTGCCTGCGGGAAGAATCACCGTAAGCTTCACTCTGTCACCTAATTTGCCGATTTTATATTCCTTGATAAATTCAATCAGATTGATGTCTTTGAGCACCTTGTGTCTGCCCTTTTTGCCGAGCTTCTGCACGATAAGCTCTTCCGCTTTCAGCATTTCTTCTGTGAGTTCAATAAGCTTTTGAGCATTTTTGTCACAGTCAAAGAAAATATCAAATTCACCGAAAGCAATTTTTTTCGGGTCATATACAGGGTCTTTTACCTCGGTTATTTCAATTCCCGGCGGCATTGAGCCTTTAAGCATTTGGAAAATTTCTTCGTTTGTGCTTTCTCCTTCAATTCGCATATCCATACTTTCTGTAAGGCTTTCCATACCGAGAGAAAGAGGAAGCGCAAAGGTGATATAGGGATGAGGATTAAAGCCCTCTGTGTACCAAAGAGGTATCCTTGCACGTCTGACTGCCCTTGTCATAGCCCGCATAAGGTCAAGGTGAGAGACATAGCGGCTCATACCCATTTTCTTAAACCATACTCTGACACAGCGCATCGCATTTACCTCCGTTCAACATATTTGAGCCACAACCTGCACACTTGATTCTGCAATGGGGTGTGGTTTCACTTTCGTAAGCCTTCTTGCTTTCTTTAATAAGGAACTGCTTTCTGATGCCGTAATCAAGGTGATCCCACGGCAGAATTTCCTCATAATCACGCTTTCTGCTTGTGTAGAAAAGAGGATTTATGCCGCATTTTTCGAATGCGTCCAGCCATACATCAAAAAGGAAGCTGTCGTCCCATGAATCAAACTTACAGCCGCGTTTCCAGGCATATTCAACAACATCGCAAAGTTTTCTGTCGCCTCTTGCGAACACGCCCTCAAGAAAGCTGATGTTGACCTTGTGATAGCTGACGGAAATTTTCTTTGTTTTGACAGAAGATAAAAGATGCTCCTGCTTTTTGATAAGCTCGTCTATTGTGTCCTGAGCCTCCCACTGGAAAGGTGTGAACGGCTTTGGCACAAATGATGCAACGCTGATGCTGACCTGAACTCCCTTGCCCTTGGGTCTGTCGGGATTGTTATAAAATTCACCCACAACCTTTTGTGCAAGTTCTGCAATGCCTGCAACATCATCATAGGTTTCGGTGGGAAGACCCAGCATAAAGTAAAGCTTAACCGCAGTCCATCCGCCGGAGAAGGATTTCCTTGCGGTGGAGAGCATTTCTTCTTCTGTGACATTCTTATTGATTGCATCACGAAGCCTTTGTGTGCCTGCTTCGGGTGCGAAGGTAAGACCGCTTCTTCTGACACGGCTGAGATATCCCATAAGCTTTTCGGAGAAATTGTCAACCCGAAGTGATGGAAGTGCAATGTTGACCTTATCCTTTTCTGTCCACCGGAGCAGTTTTTCCATCAGCTCTTCAAGGTGGGTATAGTCACTTGTTGAAAGCGAGGAAAGAGAAATTTCGTCATAGCCTGTGCTTTCGCAAAGTCTTTGACATTGGCTGTTGATTGTGTCGGCACTCTTTTCTCTGATGGGGCGGTAAATAAATCCCGCTTGACAGAAGCGACAGCCTCTGATACAGCCACGGAGAATTTCGTGAACAACTCTGTCGTGCACAACCTCAACAAAGGGAACAATGAATTTTTCGGGATAGTGTACCTTATCAAGGTCTGAGACAACACGCTTAGTCACCTTTTCGGGGGCGCCTTCTTTTGGCACAACTGCTTTGACTGTACCGTCTTCGTTATATTCTATATCATAAAGTGAGGGAACATAAACTCCCTTGATTTGTGCCGCTTTTCTCAGAAATTCATCTTTTGTTGAGCCGTTCTTTTTACATTCAATAAGAAGGTCAAAAATTTCATCTGATACTTCTTCACCGTCGCCGAGACTGAATATATCAAAAAAATCAGCCATAGGCTCAGGATTGCAGACACAGGGGCCGCCACCCACAACAATGGGTGTAAGGTCTGTTCTGTCTTTGGCTCTTATGGGGATACCCGCAAGGTCAAGCATATTGAGAACATTGGTGTAAGAAAGCTCATACTGAAGTGTGAAGCCAATGAGGTCAAATTCTGTTAAGCTGTCACCGCTTTCAAGTGCATAAAGAGGGATATTTCTCTCTCTCATTTCCTTTTCCATATCGTGCCAGGGCGCAAAAACTCTTTCGCACCACACATCGTCCCTTGCGTTTGCACCTGAATAGAGAATCTTTATGCCAAGGTGTGACATACCGATTTCATAGCTGTCGGGAAAGCAGAACGCATAGCGAAGGTCAACCTTTTCTTTCTCCTTGACAACGCTGTTCAGCTCACCGCCTGTATAACGGCCCGGCTTTTGTACAAGAGGTAATATTTTTTCGACTTCTTTACTTATCATTATTTAACTCCATTTCTTTCTGAAAGTTATTATACAAAGATATACAGTCACAGCAATCAAGCTGAGGTTTACTTTTACCGTTATACAATAAATAGCACAAATTACGCATAAAATCAAGGTGCATACCACCGAAAGAACATCCATTATCCTTTCGCTTTTTTCTTCTTCTAATGCACCTTCAAGCACAGCGTGTATACAACGCCCGAAGTCAAGCACTTTGACGGGTATCATATTTATCAGGGCGATAAAGCCATTAACAACGGCGAAAAACAGAAAGTCCGCACTTTTTGATGCAAAATACATCGCAAAGCCGAAGACGGAAAACAGAAAATTGAGAATTATTCCGCCCATTGCAATCAGCGCTTCTTTTCCGTAAGACAAAAGCGAACCTTGCTTTTCAATCCGCATACCGAAAAGGCCCAGTTCAACATAGTATATCTTTTCGCCGAAAAGGCACATCAGTATAAGATGGCCGCTTTCGTGAATAAGAGAAGAAAAAAGGGACATCAGAACGATTTTTTCATCACCGAAAAGAAGCATAAGTGTCACAATTGCCGCAAAGGAGAAACGCAAACGAAGCTCGGTACTGCCAAACTCAACAGTCATTTTCAAGCGCCCACAAGGGATTGAGCCTTATGCCGTCCCGTCGCACTTCAAAATGCAGATGTGGGCCTGTTGACCAGCCCGTTGAGCCGACGAGAGCAAGAGTTTCGCCCTTAAGAAGATTCATACCAACCTCGGCCAGAATCTCGCTGCAATGACAATAAAAGGTCTGAAAGCCCTCGGAGTGCGTCACAATTATATATTTGCCCGCCCTTTCATCCTCGCCCACTTTGGTGACTGTGCCGTTCAGCGCACAGCGGATTTTTGTGCCCTCAGTAGCGGCAATGTCAAGGCCTGTATGAAAGCTCCACTCGCCTGTTATCGGATTTGTGCGGTAGCCGAAATAGGAAGTATAACGACCGTTTTCAACGGG
>CAYUVR010000077.1:0-3479 GCA_964448225.1 uncultured Faecalibacterium sp.
AAGGGCGTAGGTCGGGTAACCGGCGCAGGAGTTCGAGTCTCCTCTTCTCCGCCAACAAGAAATGCACAGCTTAACGGTTGTGCATTTTCTTTGTTTGTTCGGAAAAATTCTCGGTTGAACAGATAAAAAATCTATGGTATAATTGAATGACCTTAATAATATCAAGGGGGGGGAAGTATGAAAATGAACAATACAACAATTGAACAACTCAAAAGCAGAAAATCCTGCCGTGCTTATGAGAACAAACCGATTCCGCCCGAAATCAAACAGGCGATTCTTGATTCTGCACTTCAGGCACCAACAGCGGGAAATATGACGCTTTATACCATTCTCGATATTACCGACGAAAAACTTAAAAAGCGACTTTCTGTAACCTGCGATAATCAGCCCTTTATTGCCGAAGCACCGATGGTGCTGGTTTTTCTTGCTGACTATTACCGCTGGTACAAGGCTTTCAAAAACAATATCGACGAAGTGAGACAGCCCGAAGAAGGGGACTTTCTTTTGGCTCAGGCAGATGCAATTATTGCGGCGCAGAACACCGTTATTGCCGCCGAAAGCTTTGGCATCGGCTCATGTTATATCGGCGACATAACGGAGAATTTTGAAATTCACCGTGAAATTCTGAAGTTGCCGGATTATGTTGTACCCGCTTGTATGCTTTGCTTCGGCTATCCTGCCGAAAGTCAGATAAAAAGAAAGAAGCCGCCGAGGTTCAGTCTTTCCGATATTGTTCACGAAAACGGGTATGATATGAATAAGGCGAACAGAATTGACGAAATGCTGACGGAAAAGCAAGGATATGAAGATAAGGAAAGCTATCTTAATTGGCTCACAAACTTCTGCAAGAGAAAATGGAACAGCGATTTCAGTGTGGAAATGTCCCGTTCGGTGAGAGAAATGATAAAATATTTTTGTAAAAAAAGATGAAAGCAAACTTTAAGCAATATTAAATACTGAAAAATGTTTACAATTTTTACAGTTAGTGCTACAATCTAAAAAACATTAAAAAGGGAGAGAGAACCATATCAATGGCAGCATCTGTCCTTAAAACAATAATTTCGGTTCTTCTTGTAATTTCTCATTGGCCGCTTAATGAAACTCACGGACTTCCCGTAACCTGGGGCGACGAGGAATACACACAGATGACCGGCGGTACGGGCTGCAACGTTGAGGTTTATGACGACAAGGTTGTTTTCAGAGCAAGAAACTATGCTGCTGAATGTTGGCTTCCCGGTTATAATTACAAATTTAAGATTAAATAAACGAGAAAAAACTATTGCGATTTCCGCAATAGTTTTTTCATAATTTAGTATAACTCCCAAAAACCAGCAAACAATAATACAAACACATTTCACGTTTTTTGTAATTTTTTCGAAATAATGCTTTACATTTCACATTTCTTGTGATATAATCGTTGAGCATTATGCCGATTTCTCGGTTTGCGGGTATTTGCCCTGTGGGCTTTTTCACCTGCCGCATGCTGGGGGTCAGGCGTATGAAATATTTTTTATGAGGTGAAAAACCATGATGACAAAGGAACAGAAAACAGCAATTATTAAGGAATATGCTGCACACGAAGGCGACACAGGTTCACCGGAAGTACAGATTGCACTTCTCACTTACAGAATCAACAGCCTTACAGAGCACCTTAAGACTAACAAGAAGGATCACCACTCACGTCGTGGTCTTCTTATGATGGTTGGTCAGAGAAGAAACCTTCTCGCATACCTTCAGAAGAACGACATCGAAAGATACCGTTCAATCATCGCAAGACTTGGTATCCGTAAGTAATTGCAATTCCTTGGCAGACATGAAAAACTCGTGTCTGCCATTTTTCCGTTATTTGATACGGAAAAAAACGTAATTTGATACGGGGCAAAAACATTGGGTTAGCACTAAATTGAGCTTTGAAAGATGTCAAGGTTGAATTTATTGCTAAACCACAACCGCCTCGTATTAAGATAAATATATTTTCAAGAAAAGCGAGGTAAAAATTATGTTTCCTGAATTCAGAAAATTCGAAACCACACTTGCAGGCAGACCTCTCGTTGTAGAAACCGGCAAAATGGCAGGTCTTGCAGGCGGCTCATGTCTTATCAGATATGGCGAAACAGAAGTTCTTTGCACAGCCACAATGGCAGCAAAGCCCAGAGAAGGCGTTGACTTCTTCCCTCTTTCAGTTGACTATGAAGAAAAGCTCTATTCAGTCGGCCGTATCCCCGGCTCTTTCCAGAGAAGAGAAGGCAAGGCTTCTGAAAAGGCTACTCTTTCTTCAAGAGTTATCGACAGACCCATCCGTCCTCTTTTCCCAAAGGATATGAGAAACGATGTTGGTGTTGTTGCAACAGTTATGTCGGTTGACCAGGATTGCCTTCCCGAAATCACAGCTATGATTGGTGTTTCAGTTGCAATTTCAATTTCAGAAATTCCCTGGGACGGCCCCATCAGCGGTGTTTCAGTAGGTCTTGTTGACGGCAAGTTTGTCATCAACCCCACAGAAGCAGAAAGAGAAAAGAGCGAAATGGCTGTTACCGTTGCTTCAACAGCAGATCTTGTTGCAATGATTGAAGCAGGCGCAAACGAAATCGACAACGAAACAATGTTCGACGGTATTATGTACGCTCACAAGGTTAACCGGGAAATCGTTGAATTCATCAAGGGTATCCAGGCTGAAGTAGGCAAGGAGAAGGTTCCCTTCGAGTCACAGGATCCGGCACCCGAAATGTTCGAAGCAATCAAGGAATTTGCCATTGACGATGTTAAGGCAGCTCTTGATACAGACGACAAGAGAGTACGTGACGAAAGACTCAAGCCCGTATACGAAAAGGTGCATGAAAGATTTGACGAAGAATATGCAGACACAATCGAAAAGATTGACGAATGTCTCTATAAGCTTCAGAAGTATGTTGTAAGACGTTGGCTTCTTGACGAAGGCAAGAGAGTTGACGGCAGAGGTATCAACGATATGCGTCCTCTCAACGCACAGGTTGACCTTCTTTCCAGAGTACACGGCTCAGGTATGTTCACAAGAGGACAGACTCAGGTTCTCACAGTGACAACACTTGGCCCTATGAGCGACGCTCAGCTTCTTGACGGCCTTGACAACGAAAAGGAAAAGAGATATATCCATCACTACAACTTCCCCTCATACTCAGTTGGCGAAACAAAGCCTTCAAGAGGTCCCGGCAGACGTGAAATCGGTCACGGCGCACTCGCTGAAAGAGCTCTTGTTCCCGTTATTCCCTCAGTTGAGGAATTCCCCTACACAATCAGACTCGTTTCAGAAGTTCTTTCTTCAAACGGCTCAACATCACAGGCTTCAATCTGCGGCTCAACACTTTCACTTATGGCAGCAGGTGTTCCCATCAAAGCTCCCGTTGCAGGTATCTCCTGCGGTCTTATCTCAGAAGGCGACCGTTTCATGACAATGGTTGACATTCAGGGGCTTGAAGACTTCTTCGGCGATATGGACTTCA
>CAYUVR010000078.1:0-2998 GCA_964448225.1 uncultured Faecalibacterium sp.
TTTCAATGCCTTCGCCGACAACACCTTCATCGGCAATTACGTCAAAAGCTTTAAGTCCTTCAAGCATAACTTCAATTGCGCCTTCGACTTTTCTTTTCTGGTCTGTGTCTTCGACTCTGACATAGAAGATACCGTCGGTAACCTTTGCTGTTTTGTATGCAACTGTGCCGGCAAAAAGGTTGCCGAAGTGGAGAAAGCCCGTGGGGCTGGGAGCAAGTCTTGTCACTCTTGCGCCTTCCTTGAGATTTCTCGGCGGGAACTTTTCTTCCATATCAGCAGGGGTTTGTGTTATATCGGGAAACAGAAGCTCAGCGAGCTTTAAGTTATCACTCAAAATAAATCCTCCTTCAATGTGGGTATATTTCAGTATATTATCTCAAATTTTGCAAGAAATATCAATAGATAACGGTAAAAATTACGTGGTATTATGTGAATTTTTGTGTTTTTTCTTTGCTTTTATATCAATGACTGTTAAAGGCCGGGTTTTATATCTTTCTTTTACGCTCGTTCGCTCATGCTGCTTGACACTTACTTTTGTCGCTTGTGACAAAAGTAAGCAAAAGCACGCTCGGAGTGCCCCCCGGTCGCAAAAGATAAAGTTTGCCGTTTCACGGCAAGCCTTTACATTGCTGCAATTATTTCTGCTTCAAGGCAGATTAAACAGCTCTGTTTAAAACAACAGACATTTGTCAAGCGTTAAGCAGTCACGTGTGACTGCAGATCACTGCATTTCTGCTTTCAGAAAAGTTCTACACCAAGGTTCTGCAACCTTAATTCTTTGCCGAAAAACAAAATGCAACAAAAAAAGCCGCCGCAACTGCGACAGCTTTTTTGTCTTCATACATATTTATTTTCTCAATTTAAAAGCAAACCGAATTGCTGAAAGTTCTTTTTGATTGCTTATGTATTTTACCACTTTGTGATATGTTTATCAATATCCAAACTCACCAAACAAATTCTTAATAATTTGGTGGTATTTTTAGGTTTAAGGACAAGTTCAACAGTTTTCGAATTTTAATATGTATAAAATGTACAAATGTGGGCTTTTTAGGTTTTGTAACAGACAGAATTTTTAAAATTTATATGGATAAAAGTTGCCAAATCAGTAGAAAAATGAAAAAATGTGTGATATACTTATTAAGTTAATGTTTAAGTACTGAGACACACAGCGTAAAAATATATTTAAGAGGTGCAAAAAATGAGTTTCAAAGAATTAATCATCAACGCAGGTTCTTCATCACTTAAGTATCAGGTTTTTGAAATGCCTGAAGCAAAGGTGCTTGCAAAGGGTATTTTTGAGCAGATCGGAACAGCCTGCACATTCACTCACAAAATTGACAAGGACGGCGAAGAAGTTAAGGTTCTTGACAAAAAGGCAGTTGAAGCAAAAGACCATCACGATGCCATTTCCATTCTTCTTGAAACACTCACAGACAAAGAAACAGGCGTTCTCGAATCAATGAACGACATTTCAGCAGTCGGTCATAGAGTTCTTCACGGCGGTGAAGAGTTCAGCGGCTCAGTTGTTGTCACAGAAGATGTTAAGGCAGCTATCAGAAAGTGTATTCCTCTCGGTCCTCTTCACAACCCTGCAAACCTTATGGGTATCGAAGTTTGCGAAAGCATTATGAAGGGTATTCCTCAGGTTGCTGTTTTTGACACAGCTTTCCATCAGACAATTCCCGACTATGCTTATATGTATGCTCTTCCCTATAAGTATTATCTTCAGCACGGTATCAGACGCTATGGCTTCCACGGCACAAGCCACAGATACGTAAGCGCAAGAACAACTGATTTCCTTCAGAAGAAGTACCCCGGCAAGTACAACGCAGACGAGCTTAAGGTTGTAACCTGCCACCTCGGCAACGGCTCATCAATCTCCGCAATCAAGGGCGGCAAGTGCTTTGACACAACAATGGGTCTCACTCCGCTTGAAGGCATTATGATGGGTACACGTTCAGGCTCAATTGACCCTGCAATTATTGCTGTTCTTTGCGAAAGAGAAAACCTCACAGCAAAGGAAGTTGACAATATCCTCAACAAAAAGTCAGGTATGCTCGGTCTCACGGCAGAATATGACGAAAACTGGAATGAAATCCCCGGCACAGCAACAAGCGACAACAGAACAATTGAAGGTCGTTCAAGGAACGGAGACAAGAGAGCTCAGCTTGTTGAATCTATGCTTTGCCATCAGCTGACAAAGTATATCGGCGGTTTTGCTGCTGCAATGGGCGGCGTTGATGCTGTTGTCTTCACAGGCGGTATCGGTGAAAACAATCCTCACTACCGCACAAGAGTTGCTGAAAAGCTCGGCTTTATGGGCACAGCAATCAACGAAGAAGCTAACTCAGTAAGAGGTCAGGAAATCGAAATCTCAACAGAAGATTCCGCACTCAAACTTCTGGTTATCCCCACCGATGAAGAATTCCTCATCGCTCAGGATACATACGAACTTACAAAATAAATAAACTAAAGGCTGTCGAAAGACAGCCTTTTTAGTTTATCAGGGGATAGGTTTAGGGGAAAGAAGGAAATTCGTTTCTTATGGGTTTGTTCTGTGTTTTTCAAGGACGGATGATATCCTACCCTACAGGTTAAAACATCTGATAATTATTTATTTTCTTAAAAGAACTCCCCTGCAAATGCAGAGGAGTTCTGAGCATCCCGTTCGGGATAAATTATCTCTTGGAAAACTGGGGTGCACGACGAGCGCCCTTGAGACCGTACTTCTTTCTTTCCTTCATTCTCGGGTCACGAGTGAGGAAGCCTGCCTTCTTGAGAGCAGGACGGAAGGTTTCGTCAGCCTGGAGAAGAGCCTTAGCAACACCGTGACGGATTGCACCTGCCTGACCGGAGAAACCGCCGCCGCGAACATTTGCGATGATGTCAAACTTGCCTTCGGTAGCGGTAACGCCGAAAGGCTGGTTGACGATGAGCTTCAGGGTCTCCAGACCGAAGTAGTCGTCGATGTCACGACCGTTGATGGTGATGACACCGG
>CAYUVR010000079.1:0-2884 GCA_964448225.1 uncultured Faecalibacterium sp.
ACCTCAGACCCTGTCCTATGCTTGAAAACCCCGAATGTCTTGAAAAAATCATTGCTGAAACAGGAGCAGAAAGCACAGACCTGGAGTCACCCGAACTCGTAGAGCATCTTTGCGGTAAGTGCAAGGCGTATGCAGAAAAATGGACTCCCTATGCAGAAGAAATCCGGGACAAAAATCATAGCTAAAAGTTAAACAGAAGAGGGGTGTGTTTAGTGAAAAAACATATTGCTAACATTGTAACGGCAAGCCGTATAGTAGGTGCTATTGTCCTGTTTACATTTAAAGAAATATCAACATCATTTATTATCATCTATGTGCTTTGTGCATTTACAGACCTTATCGACGGTCCGATAGCAAGAAAAACCAATAGTTCAAGCGTTTTAGGAGCTTCTCTTGATACCATAGGCGATGTTATGACTTATCTAGCACTTACGAAAATTCTTATCTCACAGAATTTGGTACCGATGTGGATTTTTGTGTGGATTATCAGTGCCGGGGCGGTATTTGGTATTGATGCTGTTATTTCAAAAATCAGATTTAAAAAGTTTTATCTGCCGCACACATATTTGGGCAAATTATTTGGAGGGTCAGTATTTGTTCTGCCTCTCGCAATGCAAATTATGCCACATGAAATATGGATGGCAATAATTTGCACCATAGCCACCATTCACGCAATAGAATTATTCTATATACAGATAAAAATTGGCTGTGCCAAAGATTTCGTGCCTTGGGCAATGCATATCAAAAAAAGTTCTGATGAGGTGTAACGATGAAAGAAAAACTATCTTTTTACTTTGAAAACTGGAAAACCGTTCCGAATCTGATATCTTTTATAAGAATATTACTTATACCTGTTTTTGCCGTTTTGTTTAATAACGGTCAAACGGTTGCAGCAGCTGTTATTCTCGCTTTGTCGGGACTATCTGACCTTGTCGACGGAAAAATAGCAAGAAAGTATAATCAGGTGAGCAACTTAGGTAAAATTCTTGACCCTGTTGCAGATAAGCTGACGGTCTTTGCAATAGCAATAATACTTTATCTGAAATTCAGTAAGGCTTTAAACCCTGCATTGAATGCATTCTCATGGGTATTTCTGCTGTTTATAATAAAGGATTTTGTAATGATATTCTTTGCCTTTATTATGATTCTTCTGGGGCTGAAACCCTGTGCAGCAGAAATTTTCGGTAAAGTTGCAACAACAGCATTTTATGTTGTAATGGTTATCATTATGGCAATCGGACCTGAGGTTGGTGCATTCAGAAATTATTTTTGCTTACCTGATACTGTTATGATGGTTCTTGTTTCAATTGCCGCAGTGCTGACATTCGTTGCATTTTTCAGTTATCTGCCTGATGTTTTCAGACAGTTCGGCTCTCTCAGAAAGAAAAAGTCAGGAGGAAAAAACAATGACTAATATAAAAAGTACAAAAAACAGCACCCTTATGAGTGCCGTAGAATTTATTATAGGTATTATACTTTTATTCAGACCCGAAGGTTTTACTTCAGTTATAATTGTGTGCTTGGGTATCATTTTGATACTTCTCGGAATAATGAGTACCGTAAACTATTTCCGTACCGAAAAAAGTGAAGCAATGAAAACAAATCTTCTGTCGAAAGGACTGCTGTGTCTTATCGGTGGTATGTTCTTTGCTTTTAACTCAAAGTGGTTCATCAAGACATTTCCGATTTCAACAGTCTTGTACGGAGTATTTATGCTTCTTTTGGGCGTTGTCAAATTTCAAAGCTCGGCAGATGCTTTCAGATTTAAAATGAAGTATTGGTACATAAATCTTATCGGTGCCATTATGACAATCTTCTCCTCGGTTATGATTATAACCAATCCGTTTACTTCGACAGAGTTTGTATGGAAGTACATCGCAATAGCCTTACTTGTTGAGGCGGCATTAGACATACTTTCATATCTCTTATCAAATAAGCACGAAAAGGCAGATACTGGAGTTACAATCGAAGAATAAAACTAAAGAAGTGCACTGGATTTTACCTTTGCACTTCTTTTTACATACAAAAATAAAGACCACTGTAATGGCATTCCTTATCCTGTTTAGTTATACATATATCAGTTCCGCACAGACGGTTTCTCTTGCACGTTGCTGAATGTTACCCATTCGTTGCACCTATTCCCATTGGTCGTGTTCTTTCAGTTGCTCAGTAACACCTTCATTTTCTTTCATCTGCTCCATAAGCATATCAAACATTTCATTTGCTTGCTTTTCAACCTTGGCACAGTGCTGATAAAGTTACCTTTTATAAGAAGTGAGTTAAAAATAGGTTTTTTGTGCTTTTCAAGATGATATTTGACATTATGCATTCCTCCGTATCCGAGGAAATATAGTAGAGTGTGAAAGATAGAATATGTATTGCCGGAGAACTACTTGTGTTATGAACATCCGTACCATAGTGAGTATTCATAAGGGATTTAACCTGTGAATACTCAATTTTTTATATTTTCATATCAAAGTATATAATTTAATATGACACTTTCAGTTTACAACTGCAAAGATGTCAAGTGGAATTTTTTTATTTAAGTATTGAAATATTGCAAACTGTTGTGATATGCTAATTGTGCCAAACAAATTTCATAAGTAATCGTAGGGATATTTTTTCTTTTTCTAAAGAAGGATTATGCCTTTGTTTTGCTATGCATAATAATTCTGTGAATTTGGTAAAATCGCAAATTCCGGCAGGTTATTGTGCAAGGTAATATCTTTCCGATTGCTTGAAAATTGTTTGGCGACAGATGAATCTATGCACGAATATATCAGTCTTGTTTTGCTTTCTCCGAGTGAACAACCTGAACGGCTATCATACATATTACATTCAGCCAAGTAACCAACGAAACATTAAAAGCTTTTTCTTGGGTATT
>CAYUVR010000080.1:0-2846 GCA_964448225.1 uncultured Faecalibacterium sp.
ATTGCGGCGTGTTATGAAAACGGGCTGTCACACTTTCGTGCAACAGCCCCTTTTTGTCATTATTTATCTTCTTTGTCTTTCTTATCGGGAAGGCTGTTAAGTGCATTCACACAAACAACAATGATTGCTGTCACGATGAAAATACCGAGCATACCTTTGCCCATAATAGGCAGTGAAGAAAGAAAATAATCAAAATTGATTTCCATAATTTTTTAGCCTCCTTATTTAGCCTGCAAAGAATGCGAGGATAAGACCGCCGGCGATAACCGAAGCAATCTGACCTGATACGTTAACACCGATTGAGTGCATAAGAAGGAAGTTCTGGTTGTCTTCCTCAAGGCCGAGCTTGTGAACAACACGGGCTGACATGGGGAATGCAGAAATACCTGCTGCGCCAATCATCGGATTTATCTTGTTCTTTGTAAAGAGGTTCATAAATTTAGCAAGCATAATTCCGCCGAAGGTGTCAAAAATGAATGCGACAAGACCGAGAGCCATAATCAGGAGAGTTTCCACTCTGAGGAACTGGTCTGCTGTCATACGTGAAGCAATTGTGAGACCGAGGAAAATTGTGATGAGGTTTGCAAGAACCTTCTGTGCAGTTTCTGAAAGTGAATCAAGAACACCGCATTCACGGATAAGGTTACCGAACATAAGGAAGCCGATAAGAGCAACAGCATCGGGAGCAACTGCACCAACAATGATTGTGATGATAATCGGGAAGAGAATCTTTGTTCTCTTTGATACCTTCTTGCCTGTGTAGTTCATACGGATTTTTCTTTCAGCCTTTGTTGTGCAAAGCTTGATGATGGGCGGCTGAACGATGGGTACAAGAGCCATATAGGAGTAAGCGGCAACCATAATTGCGGCTGTGTAGTTTGAATTGAGCATATTGGCAACGAAAATTGATGTCGGACCGTCAGCTGCACCGATGATGGCGATTGATGCCGCGTCGTTAAGTTCGAATCCGAGAAGTGATGCCATACAAAGTGTGAAGAAGATACCGAACTGAGCTGCTGCACCGAAGAACATAAGCTTCGGGTTGGTGAGAAGCGGCTCGAAGTCAATCATTGCACCGATACCGATGAAAAGAATGAGAGGGAATAATTCGTGCTGATTGATACCGATTTCAAAAAGGTGTTCAATAACTGCTGCGGCACCGGAATTGGGCAGGTTGACAAGAATTGCACCAAAGCCCATGGGGAGAAGGAGTGTAGGCTCCATTTCCTTTTTGATTGCAAGGAAGATGAGAAGAGCACCGATTGCCCACATTGCGAGCTGTCCCCAGGTGACACTCATCAGGTTTTCATATAATACTTCCATTTTTTTACCTCCGAATCAGATAACAACAAGAACTTCGTCTGTGTTAACGGTTGAGCCCTTTGTAACAAGAATCTGCTTAACTGTACCGTCACAGGGAGCTGTGATATCGTTTTCCATTTTCATAGCTTCAAGAATCATAAGGATATCGCCTGCTTTAACAGCCTGACCGACAGTAACATTCACATTGAGAATTGAGCCGGGCATGGGAGCTGCGATTTTTGTGCCGTCAGCAGAAACTGCCTGAGCCACGGGTGCTGCTGCGGGTGCAGCTGCAGGAGCTGCCGCGGGAGCGGGTGCTGCCACTGCACCGGAAACATTCACAAGTACTGCCTCTGATTCAGTAACTTCAACTTCATAATTTTTTCCGTTTAAGGTAACTACATATTTCATTGTTATTTATCCTCCATAAGTTTGATTGACTTGAAACTGAGTCTGTTAAGGGGAATGCCGCTTTTGTTTGAAACAATTGCCATAATAACTGCGGCTGTTTTTTCGTCTGTGCCGATGAGTTCAAGCTCACCCTGTGTTGCGCCTGCAGGCATCGGTGTGCTTACAGGGGCTTCTTTTTCAACTGCAGTATTTTCTTTTGTTGCAGCTGCACCCTTTCGGCTTCTTATCGCCTTGCTGATATAAGCATAAAGAATAGCGATAACCATAACGGCAACAAGTGTGAGTGCGGGCAAAGGGGGAAGCTCTGCCAAATCAGAGGCAAGTGTATCTGCGCTTGTTGCCACAGCTGTGAGCAAATTCATTGAAAAATTCATTTTCTTTTAACCTCCTTATACTTCTCTGATGGTGTATTTGAAGGTGTTTCTTTCTTTTTCTTCACGCTTGTTGAAGAAAGCTTCTGCCTGCTGAGGGAATGCAATATATGAAAGCACATCTTCGTCACATCTTGCTTTGTCTCCGATTTCTGCCTTTGCCTTTTCAAAATAAGGCTCAAGGGTATCTGCAAAACGGCAGGTTACAGGTTCTTCGTCACCAAGAATTTTCTTTGCAAGCTCTGCATTCACTTCACCGGGAGCTTTGCCGTAGAAACCGAAGAAATAGTTTTTGATTTCCTTTGAAATGTTTTTGTATCTTTCACCTGCAAGAACGTTCTGTGTTGCCTGAACACCAACCATCTGGCTCATAGGAGTTACGAGGGGAGGATAGCCGAGGTCTTCACGTACCCTGGGCACTTCAGCAAGAACTTCCTCAAACTTGTCGAGCTTACCTGCTGCCGTGAGCTGTGCCACAAGGTTTGAAAGCATACCGCCGGGTACCTGATATGAAAGTGCGTCGGTATCTGTTGCAAGAACAACGGGATTGAGAAGACCGCTTTCAAGAGCTTTTGCTCTGACGGGCTTGAAGAAATCGTTGATTTTTTTGATTGAGTCGGTGTTGACATCAACTTCATAGCCCTGCTGCTTGAGAGCGTAAACAAGAGTTTCCGTGGGTGGCTGTGATGTGCCGCCTGAGAAGCAGGAAATTGCGGTGTCGATTACGTCTGCACCTGCTTCAACTGCTTTCTGAAGTGTGAG
>CAYUVR010000081.1:0-2756 GCA_964448225.1 uncultured Faecalibacterium sp.
CCTGATTTGGTCTCACCGTATTTCCGTAAGGGATTCTCATATAAGCAGTGTATGATTTTCTATCAGCTCAGCCGAGCAATCGGTTATGGTATTATTGCCTGTGCTATGTGGTTCTGCGGCGAAAACCTTACACTTTGCGGTACAATCTGCGTAGTTGTATTGTTCTTTATGGAAATGACAAAGACTGTTCCTACAACTGCCGGTCACGATATGAACGTTCGTATCGGCGACTATCAGATGTATCTTTCAGGTGAACGTCTTGAAAGCTTTGCGGGCGTATTCGGTTGGTTCACAGGCCCCATCACCTCTTTCGTAGGTCTTATTATTCCGCTTATGCTCCTCAAGTACGGCTTCAACAGTAACTGGGACGTTCTGTTCATTGACGAGTCAAGAAGAAACATTATTGTTATTCCCATTCTAGTTGACGTCATCGGCTTCTTCCTTATGACTATTCCTTATCTGTTCTGGGATTACGACAGCAAAAAGCAGAATATGGTTATGGAAGTGCTTAAACGCCGTGCAGAAGTGACAGAAAGACATGCCGCTGTAGAAGGCAAGTCAACTGCCGGCAGCTACAAGGGTTAATCGGAGGTGAATAATATGAGCAAAAAAGAGAAAAAGAAAGTAAATAATCTCACTCAGGATGAGCCTATAGTTCTTAATATTCCCGAAGATGAAATCTGGACATATCAGGTTGAAGGCCTAGCTGCACCTCATATTAACAAGCCCTATAAGCACTATGGGATTAAAAAGGTTATATTTGCCCTTGTTATTATTGTTGCAGTTTCTCTCTCAATGTATTTCTCAGTCCGCACGGTTCAGAGTGATACATTTGAATATAATGAGATTGAAAGCGGATATCAGCTTGATAAATTCAGCAACACAGGTTATATTACCGAGCTTGATATTGACTATGTTACGGATGTTGTTTATGATGAAAACAACCCCGATGTAGCAACCAATTTCACACTTGAAAAGGATACATCCAAACCTGTTGTCAGTATTCGTGAGTATGCACTCAACTGCGATGAAAAGGTCAAGGTTATCAACATCGGTGCAGATGTGCTTGAAATAGATGGTAAATCATTCTATTCCTGTTGGGCACTTCAACGTATTGAGGTTGATGAAAACAACCCCAATTATTGTGACGTTGACGGTGTTCTCTACAACAAGGATAAAACAGAAATCATCTGTGTTCCTACCGACCGTGATACTTACCTTGCCGAAAAATACGGTTATGCAGAATATGATGAATACGGCTCAAGAATTGAACCCGCAGTTGAAGACGAGAATTATGCTGATTATGAAAGAGATTGCCTTACATATGTGATTCCGTCAACCGTAAAAACTGTTGGTAAACTTTGCTTCAACTATGCGAATATGACTACTGTTTATATCCCTGAAGGACTCACAACAATTGAGGCTCTCGGCTTCTACGAAATCCCGAAGCTTGCAAACATATACTCTTATGTTCCTTCAGATGAAGTGACGGATACTCATTATACTTCCGACGGGGCTATTGGTGAAATATACCTTTCATTACCTGAGGGACTCGAATATATCGGCTCAGACGCATTTACACAGTGTCAAGCTCTTACATATATGTATATTCCCGCAAGTGTGAAGCACATTGGTCACCATGCGTTCTGGGATACCTGCTATAAGCAGGACAACCAGATTATGGGTGTCAATGAAATCAATGTCGGCGCAACTGAAGAAGAATTCAAATCAGTTGAAACCGGCGACGACTGGCGTCCCCAATACGACTATATGCTTTTCAAAAAGAGCGTCAGCATAAATTACAGCTCTAAAAGAGCCGAATAAGGAGTAAACAGAATGATACATTCCATTGAAAATGAGTTTTTAAGTGTAAGTGTCAAAAGCTACGGATGTGAGTTAACAAGCATAAAATCAAAAGAGACAGGCTTTGAGTATCTTTGGCAAGGAGACGAAAAAATCTGGGCAGGTCAGTCACCTATCCTCTTTCCCATAATCGGACGCCTTATTGATGACAAATACACCCTCGACGGCATTGAATATGAGATGCCCAAGCACGGTTTTGCAAGAAGAAATGAATGGAATTTTCTTGAAGCAAACGAAAACTCAATGAAATTTGTCCTTTCACAAAATGAGGATACACTTAAAATATACCCTTACTGCTTTGATCTCATTGTAACTTTTACTCTTGAGGGCAGAACTCTCAGAGTTTCTCACGACGTTGTCAATAAAAGCAGTAAATTGATGTATTTTTCAATCGGCGCCCATCCGGCTTTTAACTGCGAAATCGATGATAAGCTTGTTTTCGATGAAAAAGAAACACTTTTCACAGAAAAAATCGACCTTGAAAAATCTTTGCGATTGCCTGACAAATATCCTGTTCTCAAAAACGAAACGGATATTGTTATTACGAAAGATGTTTTCAACGAAGATGCTCTTATTCTCAGTGGGGTTAAGTCCGAATATATTACACTCAGAAGTGACAGCCATGAAAGAACAGTAAGATTCAATCTTGCAGCTGCACCCTACCTCGGCATATGGGCAAAACCCGGCGCACCCTATGTTTGCATTGAACCTTGGTTCGGCGTAAATGACTCACAGGTTAAAAAGGCAGATTTTTCTCAAAAAGATGCTATCAACTCTGTTGAACCTGAACAAACCTTCAACTTCACTTGGACAGCCGAATTATCAGAATAAAAAAGTTAGGGGCTGTTGCACGAAAGTGTGACAGCCCGTTTTCATAACACGCCGCAATGTTA
>CAYUVR010000082.1:0-2738 GCA_964448225.1 uncultured Faecalibacterium sp.
CAAAATTATCAACTTTGCCTGTTGTTTCAAAAACAACTTTTTTGAGTTTTTTGCAGTTTTTAAAAGCATATTTATCTTCAAGGACAACTTCATTGGAGAGTGTTATTTCGGTTAATCCACAATTTTGAAAAGCATAATCATCGATTTCGGCAATATTGATTGAATTGTGTAATTTTTTCAGCTTAACACAATCTCTGAAAGCAGCAAAACCAATTATGACTTCCTTGTTTTCGGGCAATTGCACTTCTTCAAGTGCCGTACAACCTTTGAAAAATTCATTATCAATCCATAAATAGCCGTCACCGTCTTCAAAAACTACTGTTTTCAGAGATTTGCAATTTTCAAATACATTGCCCTCGAAAACAAAAGACTTGAATTCTGCATTTCCCGGAATAGTTATGGTTTTGAGCCCGGCGCCACGGAAAGCACCTTCCCATATAGATTCAACAGTTTCGGGAATTTCAAATGATATCAGGCTTTCACATCCCGAAAAAGCATATGGGTCGATAGAGGTAATTTTACCTTTAATGTTAACAGTATGTAGCTTTTTACTGCCGCTAAACAGATTCTCACGAATCGAAGTTACTTTTGAGGGTAACGTAACGGTTTCAAGCTTTTCCATACCGCTGAAAGCATAAGCACCGACAGATTTAACCGACTCGGGCAATTTAAGAGTTGTGAGTCCATCCAAAATACCGAAGGCGGCATCTCCAACTATTTCAATTGAGTCAGGAATGGTGATTTTTTTAACATTAGGATATGACTCTTCTCTTAAATAGTAACTTGCAAACTGTGCATCATCATTAAACACTTTAATTTCTTTGACAGGAATGCCGTCAATTTCACTGACAATATTGATTTCTGTTGACTTCTCTGCAGCTTCCTGAGTTGCGAAGTAGTCAAGAACATAATAATATGTTTCTTTTGTTTTTTTATCATATTCAATATCATAAACAACGTTATCAATTATTTTATATTTTTCTTCATTATAGGGTCTCCAATCAGCCCACGCACTTGCGCTGAGACAGAACAAGAATAAACTGAAAATAAATGTGCTTGTCAGAATAAATAGTTTCTTCATAAACGTGTGCCTCCTTTAAATATAAGATTTAACTTTGTATGTTTGACAAAACGAATTTTTTATTTCCGTCATAAGTCAACTTAAATATTGCATCAGCTTCATATTTATTATCCTTATCTTTATCTTCTATATTATTTGCTTTTGCATAGTCAGCCGTGTATTGCACATTACAAGAAAATAACAATGTATCATCCAAAGTAAAAGCTATAGACTCGATTTCAAACATTGAATATTTTTTAATGCCGTCCACCTTTTCATTTGATTTATTAACATTGATTTTTATTGGCGTAAACTTTTTATATTTTTTACCGTTGGAAGCCGTAACCAGAGTATAATCGTCTCCATCAATATCCGCCCAAGCAATTACATTCTTATTTGGATTATAGTATTCGCTCTTTGAATTACCGTACCAGCGGGGAATAAACAAACCGCAGTTCGGAGAATAGCAAATATCTTGACTAACAGATAAGGTATCTTGAACATTGTCTTCAACAATAAACATATCATTAGGATCTTCAGACACCACAAAAAGAGTCTTGCCATTATATGTTTCTAACTTCGCTTTTGTAAATTCAAAATCTCCGCTTATTCCAGAGATATCAATCTGAATTAAAAATGAGCCATTGGTTTTATACTTTGAAATATTGGTGATCGGCTTCTTAAAATCGCTATACGTAACTGTACCGTCGGAAGCAACTTTTTTAACTTTAGGATAAAGAACTGTAAATCCTTCCACTGCTTCTGTAGATTTATCATCCTTAGGAAGATGTTTACCTGTCTTTGTTAAACCCATTGCAGCTATGGTTGGTCTTGGTATCATAAGTATCCAATTGTTGTATTTATTATTTCCTTGATAACCAACCCCATTATTGTCTTTTGCCCAACCTGCAACATAAACATTATTATTATCAATAGCCATAGCATTAGCATGGCCTGCATGACGTAACCGATAAACACCATATTTTGAAGGATTATCAATATCCGGATAATAATAGAAAGCTGCAAATTGCTCATCATCTGTTGCCTTCATTACAAACATGCTGTTTTTACCTTTGCCTGTTGCTAATCCACCAATATTATAGTATTGTACTCCTTCAACAAATTCCACATCGTCGACTTCTGCTATTTCTTTCGTTGTAACATTTGAAATTACACTTACAGCTGCATAGGCAATTGTGGTAAAACTGCAAAAAATTGTTATGATTACCATAACGAGAGTTAATGTTTTTTTGAATGTTCTTTTCATAGAGTGTCCTCCTTTGATTTTATATTTGGCAACCAGGCAATATTTTTTCAATCCATTATATAATTACGCTCAAGTTACCCTTTCATATACTTAGTTAACAAAAATCAAAAAAGTAACACTATAAAACTATTAAATATTATTATACCATCGCACGTTTTCCTCCTCACGCTAAATTTAATATGCACACTATAAAATAAAAAAGTGCGCCCACCGAAGTCAACGCACTAAAAATACATTGCTCCGTTTGTTGCGACACAAATTTAATTTCAGGCACACAAGTATATTGATATGCGAAAATGAGCATGTATTTTTTACAAATAAAATACACACTTGTGATACCTAGCCTAATTATTAAATTTATGTCGCAATAATAATATATCACATTTCAAGTGAAAAATCAAGATAATTTGA
>CAYUVR010000083.1:0-2714 GCA_964448225.1 uncultured Faecalibacterium sp.
CTTAAAGCTTTTGACGTAATTGCCGATGAAGGTGTTGTCGGCGAAGGCATTGAAAAGGGCGACTACGGCCCGTATTATCAGAGCCGGAGAAAAGCTATCTACCACGTTTTTGCAAAAAGCCTTGTTGAACAGGGTTTGGCTTATCCCTGCTTCTGCTCTGCTGAAGAACTTGACGAAATCAGAGCCGCACAGGAAAACGAGCCCATAAAAGGCTATTGGGGCTCATATGCAAAATGCCGCAATCTTTCTTATGAACAAATTGAGAAAAATATCGCTGAAGGAAAGCAATGGACACTCCGCCTCAAATCTCCCGGTGATATGGAGAAAAAATGCTATATCGACGATATGATAAAGGGTAAAGTTGAAATGCCCGAAAATGTGCAGGACGTTGTTCTTCTCAAATCTGACGGTATTCCTACATACCACTTTGCACACGCAGTTGATGACCACCTGATGCGCACAACCCACGTTGTCAGAGGTGACGAATGGATGTCAAGCTGCCCCATTCACCTGCAGCTTTTCAAATGTCTCGGCTTCAAGGTGCCCAAATATGCCCACGTTGCTCCCATTATGAAAGAGGAAAACGGAGGCAAAAGAAAGCTCTCAAAACGTAAAGACCCTGAAGCAGCTGTTACCTTCTATGTTGAAAAGGGCTACCCGAAAGAAAGCGTCAACGAATACATTATGACACTTATGAACTCCAATTTTGAAGATTGGAGAAAAACCAACAAGGATGCGGATATCAACACCTTCCCCTTCAACCTCAAAAAAATGAGCGTCTCCGGCGCTTTGTTTGATATGGTAAAGCTGAATGACATTTCCAAAAACATCATTTCCCTTATGCCTGCAAAAAAGGTTTACGATTATGCAGCCGCCCGGGCAAAGGATTATGACAAGGACTTCTATGAGCTTCTGACAAGAGATGAGGAATACTCTGTCAATATCCTCAACATCGACAGAGAAACTCCCAAGCCGAGAAAAGACATCGCTTGCTTTGACGAAATCAAGGACTATGTGAGCTATTTCTTTGACGAAATATATGAAAAGAACTATGACCTTCCCGAAAATATCACTCCCGATATGGCAAAAGAAATTCTTGAAGCTTATATAGAGGAGTATGACGGTGCGGATGACAAGCAGCAGTGGTTTGACCGCATAAAAGCTCTTTGTGAGCCTCTCGGCTACACTCCCAACGTTAAGGAGTATAAGAAAACTCCTGAGCTCTTCAAAGGTCACGTCGGTGATGTTTCAACGGTTATCCGTATCGCTGTGACAGGCAGAAGGAACACTCCCGACCTTCACGCAATTATGAGTCTTCTTGGCGAAGACAAAGTTAAGGCAAGACTTCTTGACGCAATCAATTCACTTTGAAAGGAAAATATCAATGGAAGAAGTAACTAAAATTTCTAACTTTATCCACGACTTCATTGATGAGGACTTGGAAAAAGGCGTATATACCCACGTTCAGACCCGCTTTCCGCCTGAGCCTAACGGCTACCTTCACATCGGTCACGCCAAGGCTATTCAGATTGACTTTTCAACAGCGGAAAAATACGGCGGCACCTGCAACCTCCGCCTTGACGATACCAACCCTTCAAAGGAAGATGTTGAGTATGTTGATGCTATCAAAGAGGATATCGAATGGCTCGGCTACAAGTGGGACAAGGTGCTTTATGCTTCAAGCTATTTCGACTTCATATATGAATGTGCAGTGAAGCTCATCAAAATGGGTAAGGCTTATGTGTGCGACCTCACAGCAGACGAAATCCGTGAATACAGAGGTACTCTCACAGAGCCTGGCAAAAACAGCCCTTACAGAGACCGCAGCATTGAAGAAAATCTTGACCTTTTCAAAAGAATGACTGACGGCGAATTTCCCGACGGTGCAAGAGTTCTTCGTGCAAAGATTGATATGGCATCACCAAACATCAATATGCGTGATCCTGTAATTTACAGAATTGCCCATATCAGCCATCACCAGACCGGTGACAAGTGGTGCGTTTATCCGATGTATGACTTCGCTCACCCTATCTCAGACACAAAAGAGGGTGTAACTCACTCACTTTGCTCACTTGAATTTGAAAATCACAGACCGCTTTATGACTGGGTGTTGCGTGAACTTGGTTTTGAAACACCCTCACGTCAGATTGAGTTTGCAAGACTTAACCTTAACTACTGCCTCACAAGTAAGCGTAAATGCTTACAGCTTGTGACAGAGAACATCGTTGACGGCTGGAACGACCCGAGAATGGTCACTATCAGCGGTATGAGAAGAAGAGGTTATCCCGCTGAGGCAATCCGTGATTTCATAAACAGAGTCGGTGTTTCAAAGGCTTATTCAGTTGTTGACTTCGGACTTCTTGAAGCCTGCGTAAGAGACAATCTTAATGTAAACGCTCCCAGATGTATGGCTGTTCTTCGTCCCTTAAAGGTTATTATCGATAACTACCCTGAGGATTCGGTGGAAGAAATTGAGCTCCCCGTAAATCAGGACAGACCTGAAATGGGCACACGAATCACCCGTTTCTCAAAAGAGCTTTATGTTGAAAAAGAGGACTTTATGATTGAGCCGCCGAAAAAGTATTTCAGACTCTTCCCCGGCAATGAAGTCCGCTTAAGAGGAGCTTATTTCGTAAAATGTATCGGCTATGACACAGACGAAAACGGCGAAGTTACCGCAGTTCATTGCACATATGACCCTGAAAGCCGTGGCG
>CAYUVR010000084.1:0-2397 GCA_964448225.1 uncultured Faecalibacterium sp.
CCCGGACCGACCGGTTATGAGCCGGTTGCTCTAACCAACTGAGCTAATGGCCCATTGATATCTGCTGACTTGAGATAGTATATCAAACAAGAGTATATTTGTCAAGCCATTTTTCGAAAAAAATTAAGTATTTGCGGTAAAACAAAAAGTTAAGCATTAACTCCGGTTCTCTTGCAACTCTTTTCGGCATTGCTTTTTCATCAATATTTGATATACTGTTTACAGAGATATTGTCTGTTGGTGACAAGCCTGAGCTGCTTTCAGCTCCGCCCACCCTTTCAGCAATGTCTCCTTTTTTATTGAAAGAAAATTGACTTCCGTCGGGCAAAACCAAACGGTGAACCTTATAATAATTTTCACCCGCTGACCTTACAACGACAGCCATATTCCCCCGCACTCCGTTTATTTCAACAGGTGCCGCAAATGTGGTTGTATCATAATTCCTTCCTTTATGCTCAGTATAATGACCTATTTGTGTACCTTTTTCTAAAACAGTGAGAACTAATGCAAAAGCCAACTTTTCGTCATTTGTTTTAAGATATCTCAAACCGTTTTGTATGCGTTTTCTGTCAAATATAATTTCGCCAAAATTACTTCTTTTGATTTTATATCCCGCATCTTTAATCTTATCAAGTACCCAGCCGACCACATCTTGTCTACTATCAAAGACCTTACTGTCATTTAGCTTTCCGACTGTTTCCATTGAATTAAGTTTATCTTGACTGCTCCGTAGCTGTTCTTTAATACTGTTGCTCTCATTGTTGCTATTTTCTGCTACAGGCGCTATACCATTCTCATCAAGCATCGGGAATTTATTATCTTTTGCCGCCTGTTTCTTTTCGGCGATACTTTCCCGTGTGGGTGCTATATCCTCTGTCACCGCCTCAAACTGCTTAACAGGCTGAACATCATCTCTGACGGGTGCAATATCTTCCGAAGGCTGAAGCATAACATCCGCACCGTAGAAGTTTCCGTATTTTTTAGATGTTGTGCTGTCTGAGGAAAGAGAAAAGACACCATCTTCTGATGATGTCTCCTTAATAGGTGCTATTTCATTTATCTGAGTTTCTTTGCTCGTTCTATCATTTCTTCCTCTGTGCTGCTTGTTGAGATGATTTCTAATAACTGCTCTGCGAGTTTTTCCTTTTCTTCGTCCGTCTTCCCATCCATACACTCCACTAATTCCACTTTTGTACGTGACGATACGCCCAGCTCCGAACATTTTCTCGCAAAAGAGCATCTCTTCCTGCTTAGAGGATTTTCCTTTTTCAACATTGTAGATACACTCCTTTATTTCTTCAAACTCTGTTTGATATTCTGTCAAAACTTCAACAATCTCTCTTACATAAGGTGAATCATAGTTTCCGTCAGTGAAAATAATTTTATTTTCAACTGGAATCATATACTCACCAATAGAATTTTTACTGAAAGCTTGACTGCCCTGATTTATTTCACTTATCTTTTCGTGAAATAGTCTGTTTTCATTAACGGAAAATATTTCTGACTTATATACCCAATTCAAACTACTGTTATTATTAGTTTTTGCTCTGTCGACAATAGCTAATGGACTGTTTTTATTATACAATATTTTCTCTGCATTTTCAAGATTGTCACTCAAAGAAAATTGAACTTTTTGATTTTCCGCTATATTCGCATACATACCTTGTGCAGGATTTACCTTTTCGATTATTTCAAGTTGCCTTTGCTTGACATTTTCGGAAGAATCGGATATACTATTACTGAGAACAGTACTTTTATAAGCTGGTGCGATTAGTGCATCACCTTCACTGAAAGCACTGTTCTTGTTATTTATTTTAATAAGATTCTTTTCTCTTACTTGTCGGTTGATATAATCTCTAAAATTTTCACGTCCAAAAACAGTAGCAATTTTATTAGTCTGAATGAACACTCGATTGCACTGTGCCAATTCATCGATAAAAACAGGTACATTTATAACATTACCTTTTTCGTCTTTGAACTCTGTTACAAGTAAAAAATAATTTTCACGTCTCGATGAATCAATTGCATTTTTCGTTCCACGATATGCCTCTTTAACATTATCAAGACTATCGATTATCTTTAAAAAATAATCTTCACCTATTCCGTGATAATGAGTATGTTCATCAACTTTTAGACCGAGTTTGCGTGCTTCGTCCGCAGTAAATATGTTTTCTCTTATATGTGATGCATTCATCACCATTTTGTGATTTTGCACACCTTTTTGAGAAAGCATTATTGAGGGTGTTTCATCACGCAATAAAACCTCATTACGATAATTTTTATCATAAAGCGCTTTATGCAATTCACTTTTAGCATTAGACGACAAACTATACTTAATCTCAACACCGCCCTCAGCGGTGTTTTTTTCTGCCGTTGTTTCCCTGTAAGCCTTCTCGA
>CAYUVR010000085.1:0-2051 GCA_964448225.1 uncultured Faecalibacterium sp.
TGATAAAGATCCAGAATATCTTGACCCGCAGATTATCTCAGATGTGGGGGCAAAGAATATTATTCTGAACTGCTTTGAGGGTCTTGTGACAATTGACGGCGAGGGGAATATTGCTCCCGGCTGTGCCGAAAGCTGGACAGTCTCAGATGACGGACTTACTTATACCTTCAAATTAAGAAAAGACAGTGAGTGGCGTGTATCTTCTTATGCTGAAGCGCTCATTGGTGAAGAAAAAATGGAAACCTTTGACACAAAAGTCACCGCAGAGGATTTTGTTTTCGGCTTTCGCAGGGCACTGCGCCCTGAAACAAAATCTCCCGGAGCCAAGAATTTATACAGCATCAAAAATGCTGCGAAGGTTAATCAGGGAAAAATGAAGGAAAGCAAACTGGGCGTGAAGGCAGCTGATGATTTCACACTTGTTATCACCCTCGAGTGGGCAGACCCTGACTTCCTTTATACACTTCTTGAGCCTGCCTGTATGCCTTGCGATGAAACTTTTTTTGAAATCACGGGAGGACGTTACGGTTTAGGTATAAAATATCTTCTTTATAACGGACCGTTTTATATCAGTAACTGGGTTGACGATTCAGCAATCACAATCAGAAGAAATGACAAATATCGCAGCACAGATCCCGTAATTCCCGCATCTGTTTATTTTTCAATCAACAACGAGCAGGATACAAGACTCAAAAAGCTTAAAGACGGGACTTATGAGGTTACACCGCTGACAAGTGAGCAGGCGGCTGAGCTTGAAGGCAGCAAAAAATATTCGGCAGAATCTTTTTCAAGCTCTGTTTTGTCCCTTGTGTTCAATTGCAAAGATGCGAATCTTTCAAACGTCAATATCAGACGTGCTGTTGCCGCCTCTTTTGATACTCAGCTTCTTTCTTCCGTGCTTGGAGAAAGAACTGCCGAGGGCGTGTTGCCTTCTTCAATGATTCTTTCGGGAAAATCCTACAGACAGCAGGCGAAGGAGCTGACACTTTTCACTGACGACAATCCGCAGAGTCTTTTAAATACCGGTCTTAGTGAACTTGAAAAAAGCGATATCGAGGTTACGGTTCTTTGTTCGACGGAACAGGAGACAACGGTCAGAACGCTTATGCAATCCTGGCAGGCAACGCTCGGAGTCAAGTTCAATGTTTTTGTTGAAGCTGTCAGCAGCAGCGAGCTGCAGACTAGAGTTGAATCGGGTAACTATCAGATGGCTTTCTGCCCCGTATCTTATTCATCGGTGACAGCTTTTAACGGTGTTCTGCGTTTCACAACGGACAATGCTTATAATATCGCAAACTTTTCTGATGAGGTGTACGACGGTATCATAAATTCAATCAAAACTGCCGGCACAAAAAAATCAACCGTTAATGCCACCTTGAAAGCTGAAAAATATCTGATTTCCTCTTGTGTAATCATTCCCTTATACGAACAGCCTGTTTATTACGGTATAGGTGAAGATGTTTCCGGCATTGTGTTCAATCCAACAGGCGAAATACTTTATTTCAAGAACACGTTGGCGGGGTGACAGAATGGAAAACAACTATCGGATAGTATTTATAATATTGCTGTTTGTGATTTTTTACACCGAAAAGAAACAGCAGATTGTGAGAAAAATCGTCAGAAAAAAGAAATGCTCTCTTTAGCAAAGAATTTTATCGGCAAAAGTGTCTGTTTTACACTTTTTAAAATCAGATTACCTGAACAATCAAAGAAGTCAGCGACAGCGGAATTCTGATTGAAGAAAAGAATGAACTGCAGATTATCAACCCGGATTATATTGTCAGAATCAGAGAATACCCGAAGAACAAAAAGGGTAAGGACAAGAGAGTGATTCTTGATTGAGGGTGAATAAAAAACGAAGGCTGTTACAAACGTAACAGCCTTTAAAATTTTCTGCTTCGCAGAGATATATCATCTATAATGAAATATTTGCCTTTGGCAAGTGTGAAATGAAACACATCCTATAAAAAAACTCTTCACATTTGTGAAGAGTTTTTTATGGAGCGGATGACGAGGCTCGAACTCGCTACCTCCACCTTGGCAAGGTGGCG
>CAYUVR010000086.1:0-1863 GCA_964448225.1 uncultured Faecalibacterium sp.
TTGTACATGTTGGGGATCATAAGAAGAAGACCCTGTGAAGCTGTGTAGGTTGTTGTGAGAGCACCTGCTGCAAGTGAGCCGTGAACTGTGCCTGCCGCACCTGCTTCTGACTGCATTTCAACAACGTTTGCCTTTGTTCCGAAAATGTTTTTGAGGCCCTGTGCAGACCACTGGTCAACATAGTCAGCCATAGGGCTTGACGGGGTAATGGGATAAATACCTGCTACTTCTGTGAACGCATAGGAAACGTGAGCAGCGGCATTGTTACCGTCCATGGTTTTCATTTTTCTGGCCATTGGATTTTTTCCTCCTGATATTTTTAATTTTTTCAAATAATAATTTGCTAAAGAAATTACCACCTGATATTGTAACACTTAATTGTCAGGTTGTAAATACAATTTAAGCAAAAAATTTTCCCTATAAAGTAAAATTTAATTCATTTCGGTCGGTTATCCGCAGTTTTAACAAAAATCAGACATTTATCTAATGTTTCACAATTTTTTGTTAATATTTTGTTAAAACATTATCTTTTTCTATATGTTACATTATTTTTACAGTTTAACAAGTTAAAGAGGAGAGAAAAAATGAATCTGCAAAAAATCATTGACAAAAAAGATCAGGCAGCTCAGTATATGATTGATGAAATCACTCATATCTGCACCAAGTTTGAAAAGCGTGCCCCCGGCTCACCGGGTGAAAAACAGGCTTGCGATTATGCAGCTGAACAAATGAAGGAATACGGCTGCGACCGTGTTTATGTTGACGAATTCAAGGAAAATCCCGGTTCATTCTTCGGCTGGATTTACTTTACAATCACTTTGTGTTTCCTTGCTTTTGTGTCATATTTCTTTGTTCCCGCCCTTTCAATCGTATTCATAGCACTCGGACTTCTTCTTTGCTTCCTGCAGTTCGGTCTTTACAAAAAAGCTGTTGATAAATGCTTCAAAGAAAAAATCGGACACAATGCAACCGGCTTCAAAAAGCCTACAGGTGAAGTGAAGCGCAGAATCATCTTCAACGGTCATCCGGATGCCGCTTGGGAGTGGCCTTTCAAATACAAGTTTACATATCTCGGATTTGATATTCATATGCTCACTTGCTTTATCGGCGCATTCTATCTGCTTGCTATTTCTATCGTTCGTCTTACGGGTGTACTCAGTGACGAACTTGCAAAAACGCTCGGACTTATCGGGCTTGTATTTGTTCCTTTCTGGTTCGGTCTTTATTTTATGTGGAACAGCAAAAGAATCGTTGACGGCGCTAATGATAATCTCACAGGTTGTTATATCGGTATGGCAATTCTTAAAATGCTTAAGGATGAAGGTATTGAATTTGAAAACACAGAGGTCGGTGTTGTTCTTTCAGGTTCTGAAGAAGCAGGTCTTCGTGGTGCAAAAGCCTGGTGTGAAAAGCACAAGGACGAGTTCAACGACGTACCCACATTCATTTATTCCTATGACACAATTGCACAGTCCGAACACCTCAGCATAAACTACCGTGACCTTAACGGCACTGTTAAAGTTGACAAGGATGTTTCTGACTTGTTCTATGAAGCTTGTCAGGAGCTTGAAATTCCTTGCGGCAAGGGTATGGTTCCTCCCCTTGGCGGTGCAACCGACTCAGCAGCCTTTGCTCAGGCAGGTATGCGTTCAACAGGTATAACAGCTCTTAACCACGCTCTTCCGGATTTCTATCACACAAGATTGGATACTCCCGATGCATTGAACAAAGCTTGCCTTGCAGATTGCTTTGCAGCAAGTGTTAAAGTTCTCGAAATGTTTGACAACGGTGCAAAACAGTAATCATAAAAAAAGGGGCTGTTGCACGAAAGTGTGACAGCCCGTTTTCATAACACGCCGCAAT
>CAYUVR010000087.1:0-1422 GCA_964448225.1 uncultured Faecalibacterium sp.
TCTTGACCTCTTGAATGCCATTCAAGCGCTCTCCCAGCTGAGCTACGCCCCCATAAAAGGGCACACTGAGTAATTTATTTATTAAGTTTTTTGTGGGGTGCGTTTCTGAGTGCTTTGGGCTCCCAGCTGAGCTACGCCCCCATTTGTCACTACTATGGCATTTTAACACAAAGTTGCGGCTTTGTCAACATATTTTATCTTCATCTGAAAAATTATACAGGGCAACCTTGCGGATGCCCTATAGGTTATTCAGCCCTAAAGGAATATGATGTACCCGCAATGATTTCAGTTGCATCAACGCCTGTCTGTGAATAAGCACCGTTCTCGTAAAAAGCCCAGTATTTGCCGTCTTTATCATAGTCAAGTGTAATTCCGTTAACTGTTTTAACATAAAGGCCGTAGTCCCCTTCTTCGCCTTGAATAAGCTCAAGTTCGGTGAGCGCACCGCCGACGGTTGTTTTGTTTGTGTAAACATCAAAAAAGGTTTCATTTCCCTCAACGTCAACAACGGTGAACACAAAATTTGTTTCACCCTCACCCACAACCTTACTTCCCGGTGGTGCAGTTACCGACTGCACCGCTGTTGTTTCCACAGCGTTTGTGGTTGTTTCACCTTCACTATTACTGCAAGCAGTCATAATGAACATTGACAATATTACAATGATAATCGCCAAAATTGCTGATAAAAATTTTTTCATTTTAATTACTCCTTTATTTTAATACAGATTATATGCTGCAAGTTTTTCTTTTTGCTGTTTCACATCTCACCCATATTCTCTCATTTACTTTTTACAGTAAAAATGTTACCACGGTTATCTGGCAATGTCAATAGAAAAAGCACCCCTTGACGGAGTGCTTTTCAATTTATAGCTTTTTATAAAAAGTTAAAATATGTTTTCGGAAGATCATACTTCCTTTTTCTTCTTGAGGCAAACGAATGCTGCTGCGGAAGCTACTGTAAGAGTTGAAAGTGCTACGATTACTGCAGATGTATCACCTGTCTTAGGAGTAGTTGTTGTAACAACAGCAGGCTTTGTTGTCGGAGCTGTTGTGGGAGCTGCAGTTGTGCTCTCTTCAACTTCACCGATGAAGCCGATGTACATATTTGCGAAGAAGTTTACGATTTCGTTGTCGAGTAAGCCTTCGATTGTTGAAGAATCAAGGCCAAGTGTTTCGAGTGTGCTAACAAGTGTATCAGCAAGACCGGCTGTAAGATTTGTTAAGCTTGCAGCAAGATCTGTTGAACCGGCAACAGCATTTTCTACGCTTGCGTTGCCGTTAACTGAAAGGCTTGCGATGTCAAATTCGCCAACTTCTTCTGAAGCAAGGTCAATACCTGAACTGTTGAAGAGAGTACCGACTGATGACATAAGTGATGCAAGTCCGCCATCTGTGAGGCTGCTGAGCATATCTGCAATCGGC
>CAYUVR010000088.1:0-1019 GCA_964448225.1 uncultured Faecalibacterium sp.
TGCAAAAAACTCAAAAAAGTTGTTTTTGAAACAACAGGCAAAGTTGATAATTTTGTGCTTCCCGCAAACACCTTTGAGGGCTGCACAGCTCTTGTTGAAATCAAGCTTCCCGAGGTTGAAAAAGGAATTGAAATCGGAGCCAGAGCCTTCAAAAACTGCAAAAAGCTGAAAAGAATATATAATCTTGCTGACGTTAAAACAATCGGTGAAGCCGCTTTCAGCTTCTGCACTTCACTTGAAAAATTCACCGTACCCGAAGGTGTAACGGAAATTCCCGTTAAGGCTTTCGTAGGTGCATCAAAGCTGAAACAGCTTAATCTTCACGACGGAATAAAAAAGATTGGCAAGAATGCGTTTAAAGACTGCAAAAAGCTTTCTGATATCAACTATGAAGGCACAAAAGCCGAATACGGCAAAGTGAAAAAAGGCAGCGGCGTAAGTGCGTTTGACAGTAAGGTTGATTATAACGTTAAGTATCAGTCACCTGTTAAGAACTTAAAAACTGCTAACACAGCTGATTCTGTAACTCTTTCCTGGAGCAAAGCATCGGGCGCAACGGGTTACAGAGTTTATAAGAAGACCTCAAGCGGCTGGAAGAAAATAACCGACATAACAAAAACAAAATATACCATCAAAAATCTGGAGCCAGAAAAGGAATATTCCTATGCGGTAAGGTCTTATTACACTCAAAACGGAAAGAAAATTTTTGCACCCCAGTATGAAGCTATTACTGTTTCCACCAATGTTAATGAAGCATCAAAACTTTCAGCTAAATCTGCTTCACAGGAAATTACTCTTTCTTGGAGTAAGGCTTCCGGTGCAACAGGTTATAGGGTTTATATTCAGAAGAACGGTAAATGGAAAAAGCTCGGTGACACCAAAAAGACCGAATATACTATTGACGGTTTAAAGTCAGGCACAACATATAAATTCGCCGTAAAGACAAAGCAAAAGGTGAACGGAAAGAATTATTGGTCTGAGATTGTAACGGTTGAGGCAAAAGCTAAATAAATACTGAA